>NZ_LT906447.1:1959953-2613271 GCF_900186985.1 Staphylococcus piscifermentans
CAAGGATCGATGAGAGGTGGAGAAGAAATACCCATATGTACTTCTTTCGCTCCTGCTGATTTTAATGCTTTCACAATATACTTACTTGTTGTACCACGCACAATAGAGTCATCAATGACAACCACACGTTTGCCTTCAATGACATCTCTGATTGGAGAATGTTTCATTCGTACTTGTTTTTCACGAACACTTTGATCAGGTGTAATAAAGGTACGCCCGATATAACGGTTCTTCAATAAACCTTGTTCATTTGGAATGCCTGTATATTCGGAAAAACCTTTCGCTGCTTGCAATGACGAATCAGGAACACCGATAACAATATCCGCTTCAATTCCCATCTCACTCGCAAGCTTTTTACCTAAGGCTTTACGCACATTGTAAATAGAATGTTTATGGAATTCTGAATCGGGACGTGCAAAATACACATATTCCATAGAACACATATTGTGATTGATATTGGTTGAGTAATAATCATAATCGATATCATTTTCGCCGCTGAAAGTAATCAATTCACCTGGTTCGATGTCTCGAATATAAGTTGCACCAATGGCTTGAAACGCACAAGTTTCACTTGCGACACAATAGGCGCCGTCTACTTCGCCTAACATCAATGGTCGCACGCCGTTATTATCTCTTACTGCTGCTAATTGATCAGTGTTCAGCATGACACAGCTGAATGCACCTTTAACTTGATTTAATGCCGCTTTTTGATTGGTTTTAATGTTAGGTGATTTCCCTCTGATCAACAAATGTGCAAGTACTTCTGAATCACTCGTTGTTTGGAACACACTGCCTTCAGATTCTAGTGCATGGCGGATTTGAACTGCATTCGTCAAATTACCATTGTGGGCTAATCCTAAATCACCTTTTGAATGTTTGAATAAAAATGGTTGTACGTTGGCAATCTCGCTTGCTCCTGTTGTCGCATAACGCACATGTCCGATTGCATTTTGATAACCTTGCAATGATTCTAATTGTGCATCTGAAATCGCTTCAGTTAACAAACCCATACCGCGTGCGCCAAACAGCGATTCGCCGTTTGAACACACAATGCCGGCACCTTCTTGGCCACGGTGCTGCAAGCTATGCAGCGCCATGTAAGTCAGCGTGGCTGCATGAGGATGATTCCATATTCCAAAGACTCCACATTCTTCATTTAATCCGCGGATGTCATACATTGAGGAATTGCTCCTTCCCAAATTTCGTTTAACGTCGACACGTTGTCTTCTACTGTTGTTTGACCATTTGTGACTTTGAATTCCTTGTTATCAGTTACTGTTCCGATTTCTTGAGCGTCCGGAATATCTAAAGTTTGTCCATCTTTCACTGCCACAATATAACGCCCTTGAGATTCACTGAATAATTGTGCATCTGTAACATCTAATTTCACATCTACACCTAAACCGTAGTAAGCACTGAAACGTGCAAGTGTAATCAATAAACCGCCTTTACCGACAGTTTGTACATGAGAAGCTTTGCCGTCTCTGATTGCTTTTTTAATTGCTTCGCCTTTTGCTACTTCTTCAGATAAATCTAAGGCTTCTGATTCATGATTGACTTTGCCATACAATAATTTTTCAAGTTGGCTGCCGCCGAAATCGTTACGTGTTTCACCTACAACATATAATTTATCTCCAGCATGCGGTTGGAAATCGTTTAAGTAATCAATATCTTCAATTAAGCCGACCATTCCTACTACTGGTGTTGGGAAAATTGAAGTGCCTTTTGTTTCGTTGTATAAAGAAACGTTACCAGATACAACTGGTGTTTTAAGTACTTCACACGCTTCTGCCATACCTTTTGTAGAATCAATCAATTGTTGATAGATTTCTTTTTTCTCAGGAGAACCATAGTTCAAGCAGTCAGTCATAGCAAGTGGTGTTGCCCCTACTGCAATCAAGTTGCGGTAAGCTTCTGCTACCACCATTTTGCCGCCTTCATACGGTTGGTTATATACATAACGTGCTTCTCCGTCAATTGTAGAAGCGATGGCTTTGTTAGTACCTTCCACACGTACTACTGACGCTTGCAAACCTGGTTTTACGATTGTGTTTGCGCCGACTTGTTGATCATATTGTTCGTATAAGTAACGTTTAGACGCAATAGTTGGATGCGCTAATAATTTCTTGAATACATCATTTACATCTACATTGCTGTAATCATTTTTAGAAGTGTTATATTCTTTTTCTTCACCTTCTAAAATATATACAGGCGCTTCATCTGCTAATGGTTCCACAGGAATGTCAGCATATACTTCGTCGTCATAAGTAAGAACGAAACGATCTGTATCTGTTACTTCTCCGATGACTGCACTGTCTAGTTCGTGTTTATCGAATAAGTCTAAGAATTTTTGTTCTGTTCCT
The DNA here is from genome assembly GCF_900186985.1 of Staphylococcus piscifermentans. NCBI lineage: Bacteria > Bacillati > Bacillota > Bacilli > Caryophanales > Staphylococcaceae > Staphylococcus > Staphylococcus piscifermentans. The sequence goes on from NZ_LT906447.1 coordinate 1,962,317, forward strand.
TTTTCAACTACTAACAACATACGTTCTTGAGTTTCTGAAAGCATCATTTCATATGGTGAAATACCTTCTTCACGCACAGGCACTTGATCTAAGCGCATATGCATACCGCTGCCGCCTTTCGCTGCCATTTCAGATGATGAAGATGTTAAACCAGCAGCACCCATATCTTGGATACCGACTAACTCAGGAAAAGTAATAGCTTCAAGTGTCGCTTCCATTAGTTTTTTACCAACGAATGGGTCACCGATTTGTACAGAAGGTCGTTTGCTTTCACTTTCTTCGCTTAATTCTTCAGATGCAAAAGTCGCACCATGAATACCGTCGCGTCCTGTTTTCAAACCGACATAAATCACAGAGTTGCCGACACCTTTAGCAGTACCTTTTTGAATCATATCGTGGTCAATAATACCCACACACATTGCATTGACTAAAGGATTGCCATCATAACGTTCGTCAAATTCAATTTCTCCAGCTGTGGTCGGAATTCCGATACAGTTGCCATAACCACCAATACCAGCAACAACACCGCGTGTTAAAGTACGGTTTTGAATTTCGTTTAATTCACCGAAACGTAAACTATTGAGTAAATTGATTGGACGCGCTCCGATAGATACGATGTCACGGATGATACCGCCGACACCTGTTGCAGCGCCTTGGTAAGGTTCAATCGCTGATGGGTGGTTATGTGATTCGACTTTGAATACCACTGCTTGGTCATCGCCGATATCTACCACTCCTGCACCTTCACCAGGTCCCATTAATACGTGTTCGCTTGTTGTCGGGAACTGTTTCAAGAAAGGTTTAGAATGTTTATATGAACAGTGCTCACTCCACATTACAGAGAAAATTCCAATTTCAGTAAAGTTCGGTTCTCTTCCTAAAATATCAACCACTTTATCATACTCTGCGTCAGTTAATCCCATGTCGCTGTAAATCTTCTCAGCTTTGATTTCTTCGATACTCGGTTCAATAAACTTAGGCATTTTGTTCCCTCCAACTATTTACCATTGACTCAAATAATTTCACGCCGTCTTCAGTTCCTAAAATAGATTCCAATGCACGTTCAGGGTGCGGCATCATACCGCACACATTGCCTTGTTCATTTACAATACCTGCGATATCATCGTAAGAACCGTTCGGATTGTCAGTGTATTTTAAGATGATTTGATTATTTGCTTCTAATGCTTTATACATTTCTTCTGTACAGTAGTAGTTGCCTTTACCGTGCGCCACTGGGTAAATAACTGTTTCATTCTCAGCATATTCACGTGTAAACGGTGTACGGTTATTCACTACTTTCAATGCTTCGTTACGACTGACAAATAAATGTGTCTCGTTATGCAATAAAGCACCTGGAAGTAATCCTACCTCTGTTAAGACTTGGAAACCGTTACAAACACCTAATACTGGTTTACCTTCTGCAGCAAAGCGTTTTACTTCCGAAATAATTGGCGCTACACTTGCCATTGCACCTGAACGTAAGTAATCTCCGAATGAGAAACCGCCAGGAATCAATACACCGTCGAAGCCTTCTAATGAAGTTTCGCGGTAATCTACATATTCTGCCTCTGCGCCTGTTTTCAATGCTGCATTCAACATATCTCTATCACAGTTAGAGCCAGGAAATACTAATACTGCGAATTTCATTATGCATTCTCCTTTTCATCATCTTCGACTACTTTGTAGTTGTATTCTTCAATTACTGTATTCGCAAATAATTTCTCACTTAAAGTATTTACAATGTTATGCACTGCTTCATCTGTTGCTTCATCTACTGTAAAATACAATAATTTACCTACACGAATGTCATTGACTTGGTTATAACCTAAATCATGTACGGCACGGTTAAGTGCTTGTCCTTGTGTATCTAATACTTGCGGTTGTAATGTGATGTGCAATTCGATTGTTTTCATTATTTAAGTGCCTCCAATTTATTTAAGAAAGTTTGGTATGTGTCTATAATTGAACCGCGATCTTCACGGTATACATCTTTATCAAAGTTTGTATCGCTGTCTTTTTCCCAAATACGGCAAGTATCTGGAGAAATCTCATCTGCTAATAAAATATCGCCATCTTTTGTACGGCCGAATTCGATTTTGAAATCAACGAGACGAAGGTTGATGCTATCTAACATTTCAACTAATGCTTTGTTAATTTCTAATGCCATTTTTTTCAATTTTGCAATTTCTTCTTCATTTGCAATGTTTAATAATTTGACGTGGTCATCTGTAATAAGCGGATCATTCAAGTCATCATTTTTATAGAAGAATTCAACGAGCGGTGTTTCGAATTCATGTCCTTTTTCGAAACCTAAACGTCTTGTAATTGAACCTGCTGCGATGTTGCGTACAACAACTTCTAAAGGAATAATTTCTACTGAACGTACAAGTTGTTCAGTTTCGGATGTTTGTTCTATAAAGTGGCTTTGAATACCGTGTTTTTTAAGATATTCAAAAATGATTGAAGTGATTTGATTGTTAAGTCTGCCTTTGCCGTCAATGTGATCTTTCTTCGCACCATTTCCTGCTGTCACTTCATCTTTGTATTCTACGCGTAATACGCCGTCTTCATCTGTTGAAAAAATACGTTTTGCTTTTCCTTCATATAATAATGACATTACTTGTTTCCTCCTTTAAAGGTTGCCAACATTTCTTGCTCTGTTTGATCAATATTATCTGTCAATACTGTCATATGCCCCATTTTTCTAGCTGGTTTTCTAGCTGCTTTACCATAAATGTGTACGTGCCATTCAGGATGGTCACCAAATTCGTCTTCTAATAAATCTAAATCTTTTCCTAGCAAGTTCATCATGACTGCTGGTTTTAAGATTTCAATACTTTCTGGCAGTTTTTGGCCAGTCACACCTAATATATGTGTGTCGAATTGTGAATAATCACAAGCTTCAATTGAATAATGTCCTGAATTATGTGGACGCGGTGCAATTTCATTCACGTAAAGATGATTGTTCTTATCAATAAAGAACTCTACTGTAAAGGTACCGACGAAATGAACCTTTTCTGTAATCTTGTCTACTTCAGCTCTTGCTTCTGCTTCTTTGTCAGAACGAGCTGGAACGATTGTTTTAAAAAGTACTTGGTTGCGGTGTTCGTTTTCTTGAAGCGGGAAATAACAGATTTGACCACCATTTCCGATAGTCACTGTGAGTGAAACTTCTTTGTATAAATCAAGGAACTGCTCAGCCACACACTCTTGTTTTTCAACAAGCTCTTTTGCTTCATCCATATCTTGTTCATTTCTCACTAAAATTTGACCTTTGCCGTCATAGCCGCCGAAACGTGTTTTAACCATAAATGGATAGCCTAATTTTTCTGCAGTTTCCTCTAAATCAGAAGGACGTGTCAACTGTGCATAAGGAACAATCTTAGTGCCAGCTGATTCTAATGTTTGTTTTTCAGTCAAACGATCTTGAAGTAAGTGAATCGCTTGATAACCTTGAGGTACATTGAATTCTTCAGTTAATGTTTGCAATTGGTCTGCAGCGATATTTTCAAATTCATAAGTAATGACATCAGAAGCTTCTCCTAATTGTCTTAAAGCTTCCATATCATCATATGCTGCATTAATGAAATCATGCGCTACGTACTGACAAGGCGCATCAGGGTCAGGATCTAGTACAATCACCTTAAAGCCCATTTTCTGAGCAGATTGCGCCATCATTTTGCCTAATTGGCCGCCGCCGATAATGCCTATAGTTGCACCGAACTTTAATTTATTGAAGTTCACTTTGCATCTCTCCTACTTTATCTACTAATGATTGTTGATATTCATCTAATTTCTGACGTACTTCATCACTTTGGATGCTTAAAATACGTGCTGCCAAGATACCTGCATTTTTAGCACCTGCTTTTCCGATTGCTGTTGTAGCAACTGGAATACCGCCTGGCATCTGAACAATCGATAGTAAAGAATCTAATCCTTTTAAACTCTTTGATTCAATCGGAACTCCAATAACAGGCAATGTCGTCATAGAAGCAACCATACCTGGTAAATGTGCCGCTCCGCCTGCTCCGGCAATAATAACATCATATCCATTTAATCTGGCTTCTGTCGCAAAGTCGAACATTAACTTAGGCGTACGATGTGCGGATACTACTTTTTTATCGTACGGGATTCCAAATTGGTCCAACATCTGGCAACTTTCTGACATCATATCCCAATCAGAAGAACTGCCCATAATAACTGCCACTTTCAAATTGAACACCCTTTCAATTATTTGAAATTTTAATCAAGTAAGTTGTATATTACAGATATAGCATAACAAATCAGGTCATGCTTTTTCAATCAAAAATCGAACTTTCGAGAGATTTTTTAAAGAAAATTACGTAATTATACGTAAATTCGTTAATTTACACTTTTAATTCTATGTTAAAGTTCGAAAATTATTTAGGAGGAATTTACACATGGTTGCAAAAATTTTAGATGGCAAACAAATTGCCAAGGACTATCGTCAAGGATTACAAGATCAAGTCGAAGCGTTAAAAGAAAAGGGCTATACGCCGAAACTTTCTGTAATTCTAGTGGGCAATAATGGGGCGAGTTTAAGCTATGTAAAATCTAAAAAGAAAGCTGCTGAAAAAATCGGTATGATTTCAGAAATCGTACATTTAGAAGAAACAGCTACTGAAGAAGAAGTATTAAACGAACTTGACCGTTTAAATAATGATGATTCTGTCAGCGGCATTCTTGTTCAAGTACCGCTTCCATCTCAAGTGAGCGAACAAAAAGTACTTGAAGCCATTAATCCTGAGAAAGATGTAGATGGCTTCCATCCGCAAAACATCGGTAAATTATATATTGATGAACAGACTTTCGTTCCTTGTACGCCACTTGGTATTATGGAATTGCTAAAAAATGCGGATATTGATTTAGATGGTAAAGATGCTGTAGTAATCGGACGCAGTCACATTGTAGGCCAACCTGTCTCTAAATTATTAATCCAGCAAAATGCTACTGTCACAATCTTGCATTCTCATTCAAAAGATATGAGCAAACATCTTAAAGATGCGGATATTATTGTCAGCGCTGTGGGTAAACCTGGACTTGTAACTAAAGATGATGTAAAAGAAGGCGCAGTTGTTATCGATGTCGGTAATACACCTGATGAAAATGGAAAATTAAAGGGTGATGTCGAATACGAAGATGTTAAAGAAATTGCAGGCGCTATTACACCTGTTCCTGGAGGAGTAGGCCCTATGACGATTACAATGGTATTAAACAATACATTGTTAGCTGAAAAAATGCGTCGTAGCATCCAATAATAAGTAAGGGTTATAGTGGATCGGAATGTTTGAGGGACATTCCGATTTTTTTGTTGAATAAAAAAGGAGGCGGAACACCATTTTGTTCCACCTCCTGATATTCAATAAATCACCATTTTATATTTTCTACTGCATCATTATCTAAAGATTTGACAACTTCAGTAACAAGCTTAACGGCATTCAAATAATCTTGTTTATGCATAATTGAAACATTGGAATGCATATATCTTAATGGCACACCAATTACAATTGAAGGGATACCATCATCTACTAAATGAATACTGCCGGCATCTGTACCACCGCCTTGGGTAGTTCCCCATTGTACTTCAATACCTTTTTCTTCAGCTACCTTTTTAATATGTCTGCGTAAACCAACGTGAGCAATAATTGTTGCATCCATAAAGATAATCAATGGCCCTTTGCCTAATTCAGATTGTTCAGCGCCACCTTTCATCCCTGGTGTATCGTAAGCAATGCCTACATCCACTGCAATAGCCAAATCTGGTTTGATTTTATGTGCTGCTACTTTAGCCCCGCGTAATCCTACCTCTTCTTGAACTGTCGCACCTGCAACCAAGTTGACGTTGATGTCTTCGTCTTTCAAGTTTCTTAATACATCAACTGAAAGTGCGCATCCGAATCGATTATCGAAAGCTTTGGCTAGCAAATAGTTTTCATCGCTCATAACTTCAAACTCAGAATAAGGTGTAATCATATCACCTAATGCGATTCCTAATTTTTCCGCTTCTTCCTTTGAAGCTACTCCAATATCAATAAACATATTTTTTATGTCCATCGCATTTTTACGTTCCTCAGGCGCTAAAACATGTGGCGGTTTCGAACCAATAACTCCTCTGATTTCACTGCCGTCTTCTGTCGTCAAAGTTACTTTTTGAGAAAGCATTACTTGGCTCCACCACCCGCCAGCTGCCGCAAACTTAATAAATCCATTTTCATCAATATCTGTTACCATAAACCCGACTTCGTCTAAGTGACCAGCCACCATCAACGTTTTATCACCTTTTGCAGCATTCTTTTTACCAAAAATGCCACCTAAGTTATCTTCAACCAGCTCATCAGATACAGGATTCAGATACTCACGCATTGTTTCCTTAACTTGCATTTCATGTCCAGCTATACCATTTACATCCGTTAAAGTTTTTAATAATTGATTTGTTTCATCCATTTTTAAACATCCCCTCTCTTTTAATTCTAATAGTAGCAATTAAAAATTATAAAGAAAAGCAGACAAGCCTATCCATAAGACTTGTCTGCTAGCATTTATTATAAAATTATTTATTTTGCTATCTTTATTAAACTTCTACACTCAAACGTGGGATGAATGTTTCGAAGTGGATACGTGATTTATCTACACCCATTTCATACAATTCATTTACGATTGATTTCAAGAAGTGGATACCACCGCAAATATAAATTTGTGTATCATCTGAAACATATGGTTTCAAATCTTCTTTAGTAATATATCCATCTGCTTCTCTATCATGCAATGTGTAGCTGGCATTATCATATTCAGCAGCAAAGTTTGCTAAACGTTCAGCAAATGGCACATCTGAAATATTACGAGTGTTTTGAATGAATTGGACACTTGATGAATCACCTTGTACCGCTGCTTCGAACATAGATACTAACGGTGTCACACCGATACCAGAACCAAGGAATAATTGAGATTTATCTGTTTCATGCAATCTGAATGCACCAACTGGAGCTGTTAAATTTAAATCATCACCAACACTGTATTCATCGTGTAAGATTGTAGAGACTTCACCTTCATTGTCTTTAGTTACATCACGTTTTACTGCAAATGTTAAAGTATCTTCGTCTCCACCCACGATAGAATAGTGGCGTTTAGCTCTGTAAGGTAATTTATCACTAGAAACATCTACTGTAATATATTGACCTGGAATAAATTGACTCAAATCATATTTTTCAGATGAAACTGTAAATGCTTTGATATCAGAAGCAACATTTTCAATATTAGTAATTTTAAATGGTTGGAAACCATCCCATAACATATCTGCATACATTTGTTTTTCAACATCTATAAATACATTTGCAATTTCCCAATAGGCATTTGTCCAAGCTTTAATTACAGGATCATCTTCTTCTAATCCCAAGACTTCCATAATTGCAGCAATTAAATTTTCGCCGACGATTTCATAACCAGCTGGCGGTACTTGCAATGCACAGTGTTTATATGCAATTTCTCTTACTACAGGCATAATAGCGCCTAAATTTTCTATATTTGCTGCGGCAGCTAATACAGTTTGTGCTAAAGCTGTAGATTGCAAACCTTTTTTCTGGTTAGTTTGGTTAAACATATTACGAAGTTCAGGGTGTTCATTAAACATTCTATTATAGAAGAATGACGTAATTTCCACACCTTTGTCTTGTAATACTGGTACTGTTTGTTTAATAATATCTTTTTCTTGTTCAGTTAACATTTAACTTCACTCCCTCTTCGACTCAATTCCAATCATAATACGCTTTTCACGATATATAAACATTTAAATCTTGAGTTCACACAATAGTCAAAAATTATAACTAATTTAGACACGTTTCTATTAATTTTTATATACACTTATCCTTTTTTTAAACACCATTTCTCATTTAGTTACTTTTGTCCCCTTTCTTAACGTCTATTTTTGTTCACAATTCAGCAATAGATCAAATTTTTACGCGTTTTTAATCCAATTTTCATAATTATCATTTAATATTGTAAGTGTTCTAAATATTAGGTCCATAGTATGATGTGACTTGATAAAGAAATCGTTATAGTATAAATATAAACTCACTCGTTAGTAAGCCATTGAATTCGGAGGTCGATAAAATGCACAAATTATTACAGTCTTTATCAGCTTTAGGCGTTTCAGCAACTCTTGTAACACCTAACTTAAATGCTGAAGCAACTGACAACTCTGTACCTGAATTAAAAGGCGTTGAAGATGCAATCATTCAAAAAGGTGAAAGCTATAACCTGTTAAACGGGGTCAGTGCTTATGATAAAGAAGATGGAGATTTAACTGACCAAATTAAAGTTAACGGAAACGTCAATACTAATAAAATTGGTAAGTATAAAGTTGAATATCAAGTCATTGACTCGGATGGTGCGAAAGAAATTTCCGAACGTTACATAGAAGTCAAATGATTCGAAATAAAATTTAATAACAATGTGTTTATTTTTAAATTAGGTGCTACCGCTTTCAACCCCTTAATTGATAAGCGTTCTCAACTACAGCGCCTATTTTAGTGTGGAATGTAATTTATGTCAGTATTCACAAAATGGACACATAATTTTAACAAATCTGTGAAAGCCCGTCAGTCCTAGTGTCTGTTGGGCTTTCTTTAATTTTTTCGAAAAAATTTTCCTCCACCCACTTGTAAATATCACGTAATATCTTAAAATTATTGTTAAGCCCTACAATTGTAGTATTAGGAGGTCAATAAAGTGTCAAAAATCAAGTCTTTGCTTCTACTATTTGGCTCGTTGATTTTACTCAGCGGTTGTCAAAATATGGAAGTACTTAACCCAAAAGGGCCAATGGCAAGCAGTTTGAAATGGCTGATTATTTATTCAATCATCTTTATGCTTGTTATTGTTGCGGTTGTGTTTGTATTGTTTGCTGTATTTTCTTATAAATACCGTTATTCAAATACCACTGAATCAGGCAAAATACATCACAGCACATTGTTAGAAACTATTTGGTTTATCGTACCATTCATTATCTTACTTGCTTTGGCAATTCCAACTGTCAAAACATTGTATGATTACGAAAAACCGCCTGCTAGCGACAAAGACCCAGTCGTTGTTTATGCAACTAGTGCAGGTTTCAAATGGTTCTTTGCTTATCCAGAGCAAAAGATTGAAACAGTGAATCACTTAACGATTCCAAAAGATCGTCCAGTAGTATTCAAATTGCAATCTATGGATACTATGACAAGTTTCTGGATTCCACAACTTGGCGGTCAAAAATATGCTATGACAGCTATGACAATGGAATGGACTTTAGAAGGTGACAAAGAAGGTACATACCGAGGTCGTAACTCAAACTTCAACGGTGAAGGCTTCGCTCGTCAAACTTTCCCTGTTCACGTTGTCAACAACTCAGAGTTTAATAAATGGGTAGATAAAGCTAAGAAAAAAGAAGTTCTTAAACAAGATACTTTCGATAAACAACTTTTACCTACAACTAAAAACCAAGAGTTGACATTCAGCGGTACGCATATGGCGTTTGTTGATCCAGCTGCCGATCCTGAATACATCTTCTATGCTTACAAACGTTTCCACTTCACACCGAAAGATCCAAACTTCTATGATCAAAAAGAAGGCGTTTTAAGCAAACCAGATGCAAAATATCCAGCACGTAAAGCACAAATTACAAACGTTATGTACAACCGTCACGGCATGAAAGAAATGATCCTGCCAAACGACAAACCATATGATAATGAGTTCAAGAAAGAAGAATCTCATAATATGGACGAAATGGAAAAAGCTCACAAAAACTCTAAAGACAAAAAAGCTTCTGAGCTAGAAAAGAAAAATGATGGAGGTGAACATTAATGAATTTCCCATGGAATGAATTACTCGTTCACGGTAACTGGATGATTACAATGGCGCAAATCGGTGCTCCTTTCCTAGTTATTGGTGTCATCGCAGTAATCACATACTTTAAATTGTGGAAATATCTGTACAAAGAATGGTTTACAACTGTCGATCATAAAAAAATCGGTATCATGTACTTGCTTTGTGCAATCTTAATGTTCGTCCGCGGTGGTATTGATGCACTATTAATGCGTACTCAATTAACAATTCCAAACAATACGTTCTTGGAAGCAAACCACTACAACGAAATTTTCACAACACATGGTGTTATCATGATCATCTTCATGGCAATGCCTTTCATCTTCGGATTATGGAACGCAGTAATTCCATTGCAAATCGGCGCACGTGATGTTGCCTTCCCTGTAATGAACAACATCAGTTTCTGGTTGTTCGCAGGCGCAATGTTATTATTCAACCTTTCATTTATCGTCGGTGGTTCACCTGCTGCAGGTTGGACAAACTATGCACCACTTGCTGGTGAATTCAGTCCTGGTCCTGGGGTTAACTACTACTTACTTGCGATTCAAATCTCAGGTATCGGTACGTTAATGACTGGTATTAACTTCTTTGTAACAATCTTAAGATGTAAATCACCAACTATGAAATTTATGGAAATGCCAATGTTCACAGTGACAACATTTATCACTGCTTTAATCGTAATCTTGGTTTTCCCAGTATTCACAGTTACTTTAGCGCTTATGACAATTGACCGTATTTTCGGTACTCAATTCTTTACAGTCGCAAATGGCGGTATGCCGATGTTATGGGCGAACTTCTTCTGGGTATGGGGGCACCCTGAAGTATATATCGTTGTCCTTCCAGCATTCGGTATCTTCTCAGATATTATTCCGACATTCGCACGTAAACACTTATTCGGACATAAAAGTATGATTTGGGCAACAGCTGCTATTTCATTCTTGAGTTTCTTAGTTTGGGTCCACCATTTCTTCACAATGGGTAATGGTGCGTTAATCAACTCATTCTTCTCAATCTCAACAATGTTAATCGCTGTGCCTACCGGAGTTAAAATCTTTAACTGGTTAGCCACTTTATATCAAGGTCGAATCAGTTTCGAATCACCAATGCTATTCTCATTAGCATTTATCCCAACATTCACTATCGGTGGGGTTACTGGTGTAATGCTTGCAATGGCGTCTACTGACTATCAATACCATAATACGTATTTCTTAGTTGCCCACTTCCACTACACATTGGTATGTGGTGTTGTATTCGCTTGTTTCGCAGCACTTATCTTCTGGTATCCTAAGATGATGGGTTACAAATTGAATGAACGTTTGAACAAACCATTCTTCTGGTTATTTGTAATTGGTTTCAACGTATGTTTCATGCCTCAATTCATTCTTGGATTAGATGGTATGCCACGTCGTTTATACACTTACATGCCTTCAGACGGTTGGTTCATGTTAAACGTCATTTCAACAATCGGTGCATTAATGATGGCAGCAAGTGTATTATTCTTAGTTGCTAACATTATCTACAGTCACCTTAAATCACCAAGAATCGCTTCAGGTGACTCTTGGGGTCTTGGCCGTACTTTAGAATGGAGTACTGCTTCATCTGTACCTCCTGTTTACAACTTTGCTATCACTCCTGATTGGGATGATTTAGACACATTTGTAGACATGAAAAAACAAGGTCGTCATTATTTAGACAATCATAACTATAAAGATATTCATATGCCGAACAACACACCAGTTGGTTTCTTCATGGGTATCTTCATGACAATCGGCGGATTCTTCTTGACTTTCGATACAATCATTCCAGCAATCATCTGCTTAATCGGTGTATTCGGCTGCATGATTTACCGAAGCTTCCAAGAAGATCACGGTTACTACATTCCAGCTTCTGAAGTAGCTGCTACTGAAGCGAAACTTCGTGAGGCTCGTGAAAAAGAAAGGGAGGCTGCAAGTCATGCATGATACAAAGACTATTGATGCGCGTTCGCATGAAGGTAATTTGAACAAGTTTGGCTTCTGGATCTTCCTAACAGCTGAATTCTCTTTATTCGGTACTCTATTTGCAACGTTGCTTATTATGCAACATGCCGGTGATTACGCAGACAAATTAACAACTGATTTGTTTGAACTTCCTTTAGTATTATTGATGACATTCGCATTATTAATCAGTTCATATACATGCGGTATCGCAATTTACTATATGAGAAAAGAAAAACAAAAATTAATGATGATTTGGATGATCATCACAGTTGCACTTGGTGCAGTCTTCGTTGGATTAGAAATCTTCGAATTTGCACACTATGTATCTGAAGGTGTAACACCGCAAATCGGTTCTTACTGGTCAAGTTTCTTCATCTTGTTAGGAACTCACGGTGCCCACGTATCGTTAGGTATCGTCTGGATCATTTGCTTATTAATCCAAGTGGCAACACGTGGACTTAATGAACATAATGCTCCAAAATTATTTATCGTAAGTTTATATTGGCACTTTTTAGATGTTGTATGGATTTTCATCTTTACTGCAGTCTATATGATAGGGATGGTGTATAGCGGATGAATACAATCGTAAAACATACAGTCGGCTTTATAGCTTCTATTGTTTTGACACTACTCGCAGTTTTCGTAACTCTTTACACATCATTGACACTCAATGCTAAAATTACAATTATCTTTGGATTCGCTTTTATCCAAGCTGCAGTTCAGTTATTAATGTTCATGCATTTAACTGAAGGTAAAGATGGACAAGCTCAAACATTCAAAGTCATCTTCGCCATTATCATTACTCTTGTAACTGTAATCGGTTCTTATTGGGTAATGGTCGGCGGACATAGTGCACATATGTAATATAAGTAATTATATTCAAGTGAACACACTAAGCTGGTGAGGCATTTGCCCCACCGGCTTTTTTTACATACAATATAAGGTGAATTAATTCATTTGAAGGAGGAAACGATAAAATGGCTATCCCAATTATGATAGATACAGATCCAGGAATTGACGATGCGGCAGCCATCAGCATTGCCCTCACTCACCCTGACTTAGATTTAAAAATGATTACAACTGTGCACGGCAATGTAAATATCCATAAGACTACTAGCAATGCTTTACAATTAAAAGCATTCTTTAACAGCAACGTCCCTATTCACCAAGGAGTTGCAACACCGCTTATTAATCAACCTGTAGACGCTGAACATGTACACGGTGAAACAGGAATGGCAGGTTTTGAATTTTCGCAAGCTGATTATGATTTACTAACTTCAGATAATGCAGTACAAGCTATGAAAGAGGCACTGCTCGACTCCGATGAACCTATTACCCTTGTCCCTATCGGACCGCTTACAAATATCGCTTTATTATTGAGAACTTATCCAGAAGTATCTCGCCAAATCAAAGAAATCGTATTGATGGGTGGCAGTGCAGGCAGAGGTAATGTTACTCCAGCTGCTGAGTTCAATATTTATTGCGACCCAGAAGCAGCAGATATTGTCTTCAACTCACATATCCCTATTACGATGGTTGGATTGGATGTTGCGAGAGGTGCAAGTCTAACTTACGAAGCGATTAATAAATTACAAGAAATAAACCAAACTTCTCACATGCTTTATCACATGTTCAACCATTATCGTGGCGACCAATTTGGTGATGGCATCGCTGTATATGATGCTTATACCATTTTATATTTACTCTATCCTGAAATGTTTTCAGTAGCAGACGCTAATGTAAAAATTGAATTGACAGGAACATATACAAAGGGAGAAACTGTTGTTAATTTTGATGAGGCGACGACTAATGCAACGGTAGTTCTTTCAGTCGATAAATCCCAATTTATCACAATGTTTTTTGAGGCTTTATCATATGCCAAATAATAATATAGAATTCTAATAAGAGCAGCATAATTCTATATGCTATAATAACCATAAATTAAGAAATAAAGATGCAGGTTGTGAAAATGATGAATTTAAAAGAAGAACGCCACCAATTTATCCTTAATAAATTAAAGCAATCCAAGAGTGTATCGGTAAAAAAATTATCAGAAGAAATGCAAGTAGTTCCCATGACGATTCGTAGAGATTTAAAGGAACTAGAACAGAAAGCATTATTAGTTCGCGTACATGGCGGAGCTGTGGAAAAATCGACTTTTTATGATGAATTGGCAAACGAAGAAAAACAACAATTAAACAGTGAAAATAAGCGTGTTATTGCTGAAAAAGCAGGTCGTTTAATTCACGACGAGGATACTGTATTTATCGGTTCAGGAACTACCAATGAAGCGATATTTCCTTTTATTAAAGAATTAAAGCTCCATATCATTACGAATTCTCTATATATCTTTGAGCAATACAAAGATATAAAGCATATGGATGTGGTTTTAATAGGCGGTCGCTACAGAAAGAAAACAGGATCGTTTATTGGGCAATTAGCTAACACGATGTTGAAACAAGTTCATATCGATAAAGCATTCATCGGCGTCAACGGTATTATAGATGACGAAGCTACGACTGCTAATGAAGAAGAAGGAAACGTAAATGAACTCATTTTAAATCACTCTACGGAAAAATATCTAGTTTCTGACAGTTCGAAGTTCAATACGAGAGCTTTCACTCCTTTTTATAAAATTAAAGATTTGACTGCAATTATTACCGATAATGAAGTATCCTATAAAGTAAAAGATTATTACAGTAAGCTCACTGAAATCATATAAATAATCTCTAAACAAAAACGCACATTTTTCATGTGCGTTTTTTTATGTCTAATTTATGAAATTATCTCCTTGAAATCAGCTAAAACCCCCATTATATAAATACTCATTCATAAATCTTCTTCTACTAAATTGACAGATTTCATGGCAAGGTGTATATTCTAAATAAGAACAAAACCAAACAATTTCGAACAGGAGGATTTACTATGTCTATTGTTATTCATAGTGATGCACAATCACAAGAATTAAAAGATTTTATTTTAAAATCACTAGCTGATGCAGATTACGAAATCGAGGATTTATCAGCAAATAGTTCAGCAGAAACAATTGATGAGATTACTTTTGAGGTTACTCGATATGTTCAAGAACATGAAGGTACAAAAGCAATAATTATTGATAAGTATGGTATCGCACCGTTTATTCTTGCTAATAAACAAAAAAATATTATTGCAGCTACTGTTTCCGACGAACAATCAGCAAAAATGACGCATAGACACAATAATACAAACGTTATCGTTTTAGGCAGCGAAGTTGTCGGTAAATTAAATGCCTTAAACTGCGTGAAAGCATTCTTAAAAGCTGGATATGACGCTGGACGCCACCAAATCAGAATTGATATGTTGAATTCTTTATGTTAATAGGAGGATATTAAGATTATGAAAATAGCTATTGGTTGTGACCATATTGTAACTAATATTAAAGCAGAAGTTGCTACTTATTTAAAAAATAACGGACACGAAGTCATTGACGTTGGTACTTATGACTATGTTCGTACGCACTACCCTATTTACGGTACTCGTGTCGGCGAACTTGTTGCTAACGGAGATGTAGACTTCGGGGTTGCATTATGCGGTACTGGCGTAGGTATTTCAGCTAGTGCTGATAAAGTACCTGGAACTCGTGTTGCCCTTGTTCGTGACGCAACAAGCGCTCGTTTAGCTAAAAGCGAATATAACTGCAACATTATTGCTGCAGGCGGCATGGTAACTGGTGTAGATCTTATTAAAAACATCGTAGACACATTTGCTGAAACTGAATATGAACCAACACCTGAAAAAGAGGCACTTATTAAAGTGATGAATGACACATTAAAACCAGAAGATGTTCATTATTCACATGAAATGTTCGATGGATACTTAAAAAAATGGGATAACGGAGAATATCACGACTAATGACTTTCAAATTATTAACTGTAACATTAAATCCTGCAATCGACATCAACTATCCAATTAAGGATTTCGAGATCAACACTGTTCAACGTGCTACCGAAGATTTTAAATCAGCTGGCGGCAAAGGAATTAATGTCGCACGTGTAGCCTCTGAATTAGGCCTGCCCGTTACGTGCACAGGCATTATCGGCGGAAAATTCGGGGAATGGCTAACACACAATTTGGATGAAACACATATCAAACATGATTTCACTGTTTCCCCCGCTTCTACTAGACTTTGTATCGCTATCAACAGCGAAGGCAGTCAAACTGAAATTTTAGAAAGCGGTGCATTACAACCTGAAGAAATTCAAACAAGATTTTTAGAACATTTTAATACTATAGTATCTAACTATAACTTAGTAACTATTTCGGGGAGCTTGCCAAAAGGCTTTCCTGAAGATTATTACATTAAATTATTGGAAATAGCACATGCTCAGGATATTCCTGTATGTCTAGATACTTCTGGACAGGTATTGAATTATACAGTAACGCATTCAAAACATTGCCCTCCTCTCCTGATTAAACCAAATGATGAAGAAATCAAAGCAATCACAAGTTCAGATTCTATCAATCTAGCTAATCAATTATTAGATGATAGCTTGGCTCATATTCCTTATATTTTATTATCATTAGGTAAGAATGGTGCATTATTGCGCATCAAAGAAGAAGTATACAATATTGATATTCCTAAAATTGTTGCTGTCAATCCCGTAGGTTCAGGTGATAGCAGTTTAGCCGGCTTCAGCTACGGTCTTTCTAAAAATGAAAGCTTTGAATCAGCGGCGAAATTTGCAATGGCTGCTGGAATGGCGAACGCATTAGAAGCAAGAACTGGACATGTAGATTTAGATAATTTTAATAAATTTAGTAATCAAATAATTATTGAAAAGGTGGCAAAAACCTCATGACAAAATCCATCAAACCTTTATTAAATGACAAAAATTACATTGCTGCATTAGCAATCGACCAACGCGGTGCATTAAAACGCTTATTAGGCGAAGATGCTAAAACTGAAGACTTAGAACAATTTAAAGTTCATGTTTCTGAAGAATTAACTCCTTATGCTTCAAGTATCTTACTTGACCCTGAATATGGCTTACCAGCAACTAAAGTACGTGCTAAAAACGCTGGTTTATTACTTGCTTACGAAAAAACTGGTTATGATGCATCTGAACCAGGACGTCTTCCTGATTTATTAAACGTATGGTCTGTGAAACGCTTGAAAGAAGCAGGCGCAGATGCTGTTAAATTATTAGTGTATGTAGATATTGATGAAGACAAAGCTATTAATGACCAAAAAGAAACTTTTGTTGAACGCGTAGGTAGCGAATGTGTAGCTGAAGGTCTACCTCTTTTCTTAGAATTAGTATCATATGATGCGAACAACTCTGACAGCGGTTCTGAAGAATTTGCAAAAGTTAAAGCACATAAAGTTAACGAAGCAATGAAAAAATACTCTGAACCTCGATTCAATGTAGATGTATTAAAAGTTGAAGTACCTGTAAATATGAACTATGTTGAAGGATTTGGAGAAAAAGTATTATTCACTAAAGAAGAAGCTGCTCAAGCTTTCAAAGAACAAGCTGCTTCAACAAACTTACCTTACATCTACTTAAGTGCTGGAGTATCTGCAGATTTATTCCAAAAAACATTATACTTTGCTAAAGAAGCTGGTTCTACGTTTAATGGTGTACTTTGCGGACGTGCAACTTGGAGAGGTGCTACTGATCACTTTGCTGAAGGCGATGCAGCTGTTCAAGAATGGTTCCGTACTGAAGGTAAAGCAAATATCGAAGGTTTAAATAAAGTATTAGATGAAACTGCTACACCCGTTAAATAATTTAACTTCCTAAAGATCTTTCAAGGGCTTGAACATGAAAATGTTCGAGCTCTTTTTCTCGTAGTGAACCTGAAATAGCTTTAACCACTGTGATCGCATTCCCCTTCTCTTCTGTATGTACAAGGGGTTTATCGAGTGCTATCATAATGTATGTAAAAATAAATCTGATAAAGAAAAAAGGATTCTCTTATGATGGCTATTATTGCAATTATTATTTTTCTTTTAACACTTATTTTCATCATCTGGCAGCCGAAAGGTTTAGATATAGGTATTACCGCATCCATAGGTGCTTTATTAGCACTTCTTACTGGTGTAGTTTCTCTACATGACGCAGGTCAAGTAGCTCAAATTGTCTGGAATGCTACGCTGACATTTGTAGCCTTGATTATTATTTCGCTGATTCTAGATAATATCGGATTCTTTGAATGGGCTGCTATACATATGGTACATGCTGCTAAAGGAAGCGGCAACCGTATGTTTATCTATATCATACTATTAGGTGCTCTTATTGCTGCTCTATTTGCAAATGATGGTGCAGCATTGATTCTTACCCCTATTGTGCTTGCAATGGTCAGACACCTTAATTTTAATAAGAAATTCATCTTTCCTTTTATAATTGCTTGCGGATTTATCGCCGACACGACTTCGTTGCCTTTAATTGTGAGTAACTTGGTAAATATTGTTTCTGCGGATTATTTCAATATTAATTTTACAAACTACTCTTTACATATGGTTTTACCGAATATCTTTTCACTTCTTTCCAGCATCTTCATTTTATATCTTTATTTCAGAAGAAGTATTCCTAGACATGTGGATGTTTCAAATTTAGAGCTGCCACAGAAGGCTATTAAAGATTCCCGCCTTTTTAAAATTTCGTGGCTAGTTATTTTGTTTTTATTAATAGGCTATTTTGCAAGTGAATTCTTTGGCATACCTGTTTCATTAATTGCTGGAATTATTGCGCTTATTTTTCTCGGCTTAGCGAAAATGTCACCAGCTGTTAATACACGCAAAGTGCTGAAAGGTGCCCCATGGAATATTGTTATTTTCTCTATCGGTATGTATCTTGTAGTTTTCGGTTTAAAAAATGCGGGGATTACTGGTTTATTAGCTAGCTTTATCGATAACTTCACCCACTATGGTCTCTTCGCAAGTATTATGAGTATGGGATTTGTTTCTGCTTTCTTATCTGCAGTTATGAATAATTTACCTACTGTCATGATTGATGCCATAGCAATCAACCAATCGGCAGCACATGGCTTAATCAAAGAAGCACTTATTTACGCAAATGTTATCGGTGCAGACTTAGGCCCTAAGATGACCCCTATCGGATCATTAGCGACTTTACTTTGGTTACATGTATTAAGTCAAAAAGGTATGAAAATTTCTTGGGGTGTTTATTTTAAAACGGGAGTGATTATTACAATCCCTGTCTTATTTGCTACTTTGATTGGATTGTATTTAACATTGTTATTATTTTAATTGTTTGACGAAAGTATAAAAATACGAGCAGAGACATTTATTTGTCCCCGCTCGTATTTTACTTGGGCTGCTCCCTGCTCAAATTTATTTTCCGTAAATATCTTCAGATAGTTCTTTGTACCATTTTGCACTATCTTTGATATAACGTTTTTGAGTTTCAAAATCAATATAGAATAAACCATAACGTTTATTATAACCATTTGACCAGCTGAACATATCTTGTAATGACCAAACGAAATAACCTTTGACATTTACACCATCTACATAAGCTTTTTCAATAGCTTCAATATGTTGACGGATATAATCAATACGTTCTTCATCATGGACTTCACCATTTTCTTCTAAAACATCTTTATAACCTAAGCCATTTTCAGTGACATAGATTTTTTTGTAATTCGGATAGTCGTTTTTAACGCGTGACATTATATCGTATAGTCCTTGAGGATAGATATACCAATCCCAGTCATTTGTAGGAATTGCTTCATTTTTAACGACTTCTCCGATACCTTTAACGCGGAAGACTGAAGTTCCTTTTTCACCAGTACCATTATGATGGATATAGCTATCTTGATTATGATATTTAATCCAGTTACTTTGATAATAATTGATACCTAAGAAATCAAGTTGAGATGCCGCTTTACGCATTTCTTCTAATTCTTCTTCGCGGATATCTAATTCTGCAAACTCTTCACCTAAAATTTCTCGTACTACTGTTAATTTTTCCGGAGTGTAATAACCTAAGAAAGTACCATCTAACATAAATCCGTTCATAAAGATATCGTGCTTATAGGCAGCAATTTGATTTAATGGTTGATTATCAATACTGTAGAATTGAGTTAACGCATGAATTAAACCAATTTCTCCTTCGTAACCTTTAGATTTAAATAAATTCACAACACGACTATGTGCAACGATTTGATTATGTTGAGCTTGAAGACATTTTAATGTGTTGTATTGTTCACCTGGAGGGAAGGCACCTGTAATATATTGGCCTTGAACATATGCAATCGGTTCGTTGATTGTCATCCAATGTGTAACAATATCATGATATTCATCGAATACAAGTTCAGCAAAGCGTTCAAATGCATCCAACTGTTCTTTATTCAACCAATCTCCTTTTTCAAAAAGCGGTTCTGGTGTATCGAAATGATGCAATGTAACGTATGGTTCAACGCCATACTTGTGACAAGTTTCAAATACATTTCTGTAATATTCAATACCTTTAGGATTAACTTCGCCTGTACCATCAGGTATAATTCTTGACCAAGCAATTGAAATGCGGATACCTTTAATGCCGTATTCTGAAGCTAAGCGAATATCTTCCTCGTAACGATTGTAGAAATCACTTGCAGGATCAGGAGAAAAACGTCCTTGTTTTTCTAAAAATCCATCCCACAAAATACGTCCTTTACCATCAACAGTACTAGAACCTTCAACTTGATATGCAGCAGTTGCAGCACCTAACACAAAGTCTTTAGGTAATTTACTCATTATTAGCTCTCCTTTTGATTGTATTAAAATCTTCAATATTAATACTTTACTTATACACACAAATGGAGCCCCTTGCCGCTTATGCTGATTCGTGTTGTCGTGTGAAATGCAACAAGAGGCTGTTGTGTGTTACTTTAAATTAAATTTTATTTATTTTCGTTAATTTTTTCAAAAATCAATTTCATTGCGCCTTCTCCATCGCGAGTCAAGCCAATGTATTGTTTACCAGTTGTCGGTACTAATACAGCACCATATTGATCAGTGTATTTTCTCATTTCATCTTTCATTGCGTCCATTTGAGGAGCTAAGATAACGATATCCATATCTTTGATCAGATCCATATCTTGACCGTAAGCACGTGCTGTTGCTTCTAATGGAATATCATTATCTTTGGCATATTTATTTAAGCTGTTCGCTAAAATACCGCTTGTACCACCGCCAGCACATACTACTAAGACATTTGTATGTTCACGAGAGTTGAAATCTGGTGTATTCTCTTCTACTTCTACTGGAGCTGTTGTTGCAGCACCACCAGCCGCAGCAGTTGCAACACCACTTGCTTTAGCTAATTCAAGTTCTCGTTCTTCATCTAATTTCAATTTGTCATAAGCTTTGACAAATGGGAACCAGATTGAGAAGTCTAATACTAAGATAATTGCGATTAATAATAATGACAGTGTTGAGAAGTTAGAAGCCATATAGATACCGATCGGACCCGGTGTAGGCCATGGTAAGAAATGCATAAAGCCGTTCATTCCTAAATTATCAACAAAGAATTTTAAAATCCATGAGTTTAATATCGGCGTGATAATGAATGGAATCATGAATACTGGGTTTAAAATAATAGGAGCACCGAATAATAATGGTTCATTAACCGCAAAGGTTGTCGGTATAAACGATGCTTTACCCACGGCTTTTAATTCAGGTGATTTACATAGTAATATAAACATGTAAGGAACAAGTAATGTTGCCCCTGTACCACCAATAAGTGCTACAAAATCTTGTGTAGACTGAGTCAACGCATAATGCGCATGTTCTCCTGCTCTGAATAAACGTAAGTTTTCAACTTGGTTATTGTACATAATCGCAATAACAGCTGGTCCGACAACCGATGGACCATGCACTCCGATAAACCAGAAGAATGCCATGAAACCAAAGATAATAGCAAATCCTAAGTATCCGTTAGCTGCTCTGAATAATGGAGATAACAAGTTAGTCACTAATTCTGCTGTATTACCTTTTGATAATGCTCTTACAACGATGTCTACAATCCAGAAGAATGTTACTGAGAATGCAAATGGAATCATGTCTTTAAATGCTTGCGCAATGTTACCTGGAACTTGAGGCGGCATCTTAATAGTTATATTTCTGCCAATGCAGAATTTATAGATATTAGGTACGATAAATGCTACTAAGAATGCTGCGATTAATCCTTTAGTACCTAACAAATCAATGCTGATACCATCTTTAATAGGTTTTACAGCTAAAATTAATAAAGAAGATTCTGCTGCAACGAAAGTTGAAATCACATTGATTTGGTTCGTTTTCGGTAATTTCAAATTTCGGTTATCTGTTAAAGACTTAGTAACTGTACCAGCCATGAAGACGGCTAACATACCCATTGTAAAGTTATAAACTTTCATAATGATATCTTCAATATGTTTAGGCCAATGGAAACCCCAAACATTTGGTACATATGCTACTAGGATAAATAAAGATGAAAAAAGTACGACGGGCATTAATGCTACGAAACCATCACGGATTGCTGCTAAATAAGGGTTAGAAGCAACCTTTTCAAAAAATGGTTTCATTTTTTCGATCATTTTGATTATTTTATTCATGCTGTCACCTGCTCATTAATGTTTTAAATCATGGAGTTGTTCATAAAGATCGATCATATAATTTGCTGCATCACGTAAAGCCATTGTTGTCATCAAATGGTCTTGACCATGTACCATGATAAAACTAATATCAGATGCTTCTCCTGCGGCTTCTTTAGCTAACATTTGTGTTTGTTCTTTATGAGCTTCAGTAATAAAATTATTGGCTTCTACAATATGCTGGCGTGCTTGTTCAAAGTCATTGTCTTTAGCTGCTGCTAAAGCTGCCATTACCTCACGACGTGCATCTCCTGCTATTGCAACAATCGTGAAACCAATCATCATATTTTCTTCTTTGTTACTCATGATGTTTCCCCCTCATGGTGTAATTAGTTATTATTTGTAGATCAACGAAAACGAACTTACCTCAACTATAAAATTAAAATCGCAGCATTTTATTTGTTCGTTAATGTTCGTTTTTGTTCACAATAATAATGTAACTTTTTCCCATGATATAGTCAATTCAAATTTCAAAAAATAATCTAGTTAGCAACGAATTTTGACAAATAAGTTACATAATCGCCAGAGAAATTGACAGCGCTTTATTTTTCGTCTCCATTTTCCCTTTTAAACATTAAAAAAGCTGCCTAGGATTGCTCCTAAGCAGCTTTCTTTAAGATTTAGTCATTAATTATCTTTTTCGTTTGATAACAGTTTTCCATTTTTAGCATCGTAGCTGAATTCGTGTTTGTTATTACCTTTTTGTAAATCTAAATCATATACGAATTTTCCTTGGTCATCGTCTTTTGATAATGACCATTCATTAATATCGCCATCAAAATCGTTTTGTGCTTTTTTGATAATTTCTTTATATGGCTTGAAGTCTTTATATTCGAATGATTTATTTTTATCATAGTCGTCTTCTTTTTCAGTAGACTTGTGCATCAACTTGCCATCTTTTTGATTAATAACGACTTCAGCTTCTTCACCTTGTTTTTGTAGATCAACTTTATATGCCCATTTACCTTGTTCTTTTTCAAATGATATTTCTTTTACTTCACCATCATATTCTTTTTTAGCAGTTTTTACTGCCTCTTCTGGTGTTGTTTTAATGTCACTTAATTTGATTGTTTTACTATTTTTTCCTGTTTCAGAAGTACTTGATGTGTCACCTGATTGTTTTTGCTCAGTTTTGTTGCTGTCGTTGTCTGATTTCTTGCCTTCATCACCTGAACCGCCTTGTCCGCAAGCTGCTAAAACAACGCCTGATGCAAGCAGTAATGATAACATTTTTGTCTTCATATCAATTCCTCCTCGTTTAGTAATTATTTACCCGAATGTAAAGGGATTATTAAGGGAATTTTGAAAAATAGTGTAGACCTACATCGTAAAACAATACTTTCACTTATTTTTGTTGCAGATATATTTTAAATGTTTCTTTCATGAAAAAAAGACGTCGAAAAGGAAAACATTATATTGTTCTCCTTTTCGAACGTCTAATTAATTTAAAACATTCCTATTGTGGTGGTAAAGGTTTAGCTTTTTTAAATAGGAAAGGTTGTTGATGCAACATATTTTTATATATATGGAAAAGTAATTTTTCATTTTCGGTTCTAGATTTTTGGTAATTGGTTGCCATCACTACTACATAATCTTTATTAAAGTAAGATGTAACGGTTTGTCCGAAGAAAACACCATTAATTCTGTTTGCAGGGCCGTCGGAATAGAAACCGTAACGATAGTCACCTGGATACTCATTAGTTTTAACATCATAAAGTAATGGATTAGTCACTTTTTCAGGGAAGATTTTATACTGTTGTAAATCAATGACTAATCTTGCTAAATCTTTTGGAGCCATGTATAAATTACCAGCACCATAGTATTGATCTAAAAACTTAGGCTTTTGAAAGGCTTTCATTTCATTATACCCTTGAGCCATATATGGAGTGAAGGTTGAATCATTATAAAATGCTGTACGTTCTAATTCATAAGGCTTGGCAAAATTATCATTAAAATATTTTGCATAAGGTTCTTTGGTAACGACTTCAATTACACGGGCCAATACAATATAGTTACCGTCATTATACATATGTTTATGATACATACCCGGCTGTATACCTTGTTTTTGCAACCATCTGGATGCTCCATCTATATCATGAACTTGTCCTGTTGCTACATATTTTTTCAAACCGCTTCTATGTAACATAAAGTCTTTTAAATAAAGAGGTTTACTTGTTTTAAACCACGGCAGATATTTTGTAATCGGATCATTGATATTAACTTTTCCTTCAGTTTCTAATTTTTTCAACATCAGACCTGTAGCAAATTTCTGAGCAGAACCAATGAGATACATAGTATTAGGAGAAGATTTTTTTCCACTTGCAAAATCTTGGAAGCCGTACCCCTTGTTCAACATAACTTTTCCTTTATAGTAAATTGCAATAGAGCCATTATATTTAGATTTTTTTAGATACTTATCAATATTCTTATAAACAGGTATGTCTTTATTCTCAACTGTTTTGTAATCCACATCTTCCTTAGCAACATGGCCTGTAATTTTCTTTTCGCTTAAGTCAGTGTGTCGATTATAATCTCTTCGATTTAGAACAAATAACATAGCAGCTACTAAAATAACGACAGCAATTATAAATAGTGAAATTATTTTTATATTTCTTTTCATTTTATCCTCTTTGAGTACTGGTATTTTTCTATATAATAGTCATTCTTCGCCAACTAGACTCATTTAGACAAATAAGTTGATCTAAATTCATCTATCACCTGAGTTAAGTCCCCTACATTTAAAGAGAAGTAAACTTTTATTTTCGGCTCGGTTCCTGAAGGACGCAATGCGATAAATCCTTCTTCAAAAATAAATCGGATCAGATTTGCTTTTGGCAGTACCGTAGCACTTTTTTCCTCATTCTCAATATCTGTAATTAATTCAGTTTGATAATCTTCAACTCGTTTGACTTTTAATCCGCAAATTTCATCAGGAGTATTAACTCGGAAATTCTCAAGTAAGTCATTCATTTTTTGACGTCCAGCTTGTCCCTCAAATTTTGGAGAAATCGTACAGTCTTTAAACGTACCAGTAATGTTATAAATTTCATTTAACAAATCTTGGAAATTCTTTCCCATTTTTGTCAATTGATTTTTATATTTTACAACTAATGGAATCATTTGTATAGCATCTTTATCTCTTGAAAATGGAGCAGCCAAATAACCATGACTTTCTTCATATCCTAAGACTAATGTTTCATTAAAATTTTCTTTTTTCTGCAATATTTCAGAAATATACTTAAAGCCTGTTAAAACTGTATGGTTTTCTATTTCTAATGCTTGTGCTAATCGATCACTCGCTGCACTACTTACGATTGATTTCACCATATATAAAGATTGATTTTCACTTTGCTCTTTAATATTGTCATAGCGCAACTTCAATAATAACAATCCAATTTCATTTCCATTAAAATAACGGTAGCTTCCGTCCGCGTAACGTTCAATCATACCAAAACGATCGGCATCAGGATCAGTAGCCAACACAAGTTGCGCATTCTCTTTTTCAGCTAGGCGCAAACTATAATCGAAAGCTTGTTCTTCTTCTGGATTAGCATACGCTACTGTTGGGAAGCTACCATCTGGACGAGATTGCTCTTCTTCTATTACATAATTGTGATATCCCAAATCATCAAGGATATCTGAAAGTAAAGGAAGACTTGTACCGTGTAAACTTGTCAGCACAATTTTATCTTGCTGTGATGGTATACTTTGAACAAGTGATTCCACCGCCTTGCGATAAGCATCGCTTACTTGTGGATTCAGATATGTAATAAGACCTTTGCTTAATCCTTCTTCAAAGTTTCCGCCTTCTAATTCCAATGGATCTTCAATTTGATTAATATATTCGCTCAGCATTTCTGATGCTTCAGGCAATAATTGCCCTCCATCTGCACCATACACTTTAATTCCGTTATACTCTTTAGGGTTATGGCTCGCAGTAATCATTACACCCGCATCTGCTTCTAAATATCTCACTGCAAAAGAAAGCTCTGGCGTCGAGTTATAATGTTTTCCTACTACTGCTTGCAAGTCATATTGAGACAATATAGCTGCAATTTCGTGCGCAAATTCTTCTGATAAAAAGCGAGTATCGAAATGAATCACTACTTTCGAACCTGGTTTATGTTCATTTAAGTATTTAGCTAATCCAGCTGCTACTTTGCGTACTGTAAACGCATTTAAACGTCCTGGTCCTAGGCCTAATAAGCCGCGAATACCGGCTGTGCCAAACGCCAGCGTCTCCTCAAATCCTTCAGCACGTGATGTTTCATCTTGGTTATTATA
This sequence comes from Staphylococcus piscifermentans, assembly GCF_900186985.1. NCBI lineage: Bacteria > Bacillati > Bacillota > Bacilli > Caryophanales > Staphylococcaceae > Staphylococcus > Staphylococcus piscifermentans. The sequence goes on from NZ_LT906447.1 coordinate 1,989,082, forward strand.
AAAATCTGAAACTAAACTTTCTTCAAGTTTATTTTCCCATTTAATTCTCATTTGTATTCTCCTTCCAGACTGTTTCCGTTTATTTTCTATCCATTAAGTATCGGAGTTTTAACAATACTATTATATCTTATCAGTTAAATTAAATCATTATTGAATCATAGAATGATCTGTTAGAAATCTATTACTTCATCTACATATAAAACTATTCTGTCGTATTAATATCACTCAAATGTAAAACTAATGTAAATATTAAAATTAAAATCGCGATTCTCTTTAGTATTATAAGAGTTTATGAAATAATAAGGTGTATTATAAGTTTGTAATTTGACCATCATCGTATTAGAATATATGGTTATAATGTACAAATTTCAAAGCAGTTACTAAGTGAATTCTATTGTAGTTGCTGCACATTCTAATAAACCAGGAGTAAAAATAATGAATAAAGTCTTCAAATATTTTTTGATTCTACTCTCGCTTGTCCTGGTCATTATTCCTATTGTATTTGCGGTGATTCTCTTAAGAACATCACAACATGCAATCGATACTTCTTTTAGCGGGGAAAATACTGACAGAACGTCCAATTTAAGAAATGGCAAAGTTAATCCGGCTAAAGATCCTGTTTCTATCTTATTTCTAGGAATCGATGATAATAAAGGAAGACGAGAAAATGGTCAATCAACTGAACATTCTAGAACTGACGCAATGATTCTATCCACTCTTAATCCAGATAAAAACCAAGTAAGAATGTTAAGTATTCCACGTGACACTATCAGCTATATTCCTAAAGTCGGATATTATGATAAAATTACACACGCCCATGCATACGGCGGTCCAGTAGCTGCAATGGATGCAGTGGAAGGTACACTGAACGTGCCAGTAGATTATTATGTCCGCATAGATATGGATGCTTTTGTGCAAGCTGTAGACGAGTTAGGCGGTATCTACTACGATGTACCATATGACTTAAACGAGCCTAACACTAATGATGATGGACGTACTAAAGTTAAAAAAGGCTACCATAAATTGAACGGTGACCAAGCTTTAGCAGTAGCTAGAACAAGATATCATGATTCTGATTTAAAACGTGGCCAAAGACAAATGGATTTGATTAAAATACTCTTCAAAAAGGCCCAAAAACTTGATTCTGTTAATAAATTAAACAATTTAGTAGAAATTGTAGGCAAGAATTCAAAACACGACCTATCTAATAAAGATATTCAAAGTTTAATAAGTACATATCTGCCAGCAGATCTTAAAATTAAGACAGATCAATTAGATGGCGATAATGATATGTTGAATGGTATTTATTATTACAATCCAGATATTAAGAGTATCAAAAAATTCTCTAATTTATTGCGTGGAGACTTAGGTTTGCCTAAAATTAAAGATACTGATGAATTCTTAAACCAACGCGTTATTGATCAATATGGCGAACTAGTACCATTAACCGAAATAGATGAAAGTCTGTTACGTAAAAATCAACATGATACTTCTAAAGGCAAAAATGACAAAGACGTCGATCAAGGTGAAAATCAAGATCAAAATGATGAACAGCAAAATCAAGAAGATCCTAATCAGCAGCAGGATTCTTATAACCAACAAGATCCTAATGGCTATAATCAAGACCAACAACAAGTACCGGATCAAACTCAACAAGGTAATCCACAAACCGATATGAATAATGCACAGCAAACGCCTTCTAATCAAGGGTATTATTAATTATAGAAGGGAGAGAATGAGATGCCACGAAAAACATATGAAAAACTTAATAATATTAACGGGATGTTCGGTGTATTAGAACAACAGATTATACACAGCAAGGATATGGCCCATTTTCGCAATGAATTTTTCTACGTTAATCATCAGCACCGTGAGAACTATGAAGCCCTCTTACTTTACTATAAAGATAGTGTAGAAAATCCATTTATCGATGGCGCATGTTATATTGTTGCACTACCTGAAATCTTCGATCGCGTAGATATTTTCCAATCAGAACTCCCATTTTCTTGGGTCTATGATGAAAATGGTGTAACTGAGACAATGCAAAAAATCAGTGTTCCTATTCAATATCTTATTGCAGCAGCTTTGGAAGTCACAGACGTTAATATTTTCAAACCATCTGGGTTTACAATGGGAATGAACAATTGGAATATCGCTCAAATGCGTATATTCTGGCAATATACTGCAATCGTAAGAAAATACGCTCAATAAATACTTCGCTATAAATGTATCGAATCTAGTGCATTTATAGCGATTTTTCTATATTCTTAAAGAAACTTTGAAGTACCTTTCAAATTATAAAGGATGATAATAATGTTTAAGATTGCACAAAGTAAAAAAGAATTAAATGACTGCTTCGAACTTAGAAAAAAAGTATTTGTAGATGAACAACATGTACCGCAAGAAAATGAATTTGATCAATTTGAAGATGAGTCCACTCATATCATTGGGTATGATGATAATGGTTCCCCTATTGCCGCTGCACGCTATCGTCCCTACCATGACATGGCTAAAATTGAACGTGTAGTTGTAGCTAAGCCTTTCCGAAAACATGGCATCGGGCGCCAGTTAATGCAATTTATTGAGCAGCAAGCTAAAAATAATGGGTTTAAGAAAGCCATATTAAACGGTCAAATCCAAGCACAACCTTTTTATGAATCTTTAGGCTATCAACCTCACGGAGCTATTTTTTTAGAAGAAGAAATTGAACATATTGAAATGCAAAAAGAAATTTGAATAATTAACGTTTAGACTGAGGCATGTTATTTTATGCCCAGTCTTTTTTTAAGTGAATTAATAGTATCGGTTGCAAAAATATAATCTCAATTTCTTATAATTCATTTAGCGATATTAAGGTTTGGTTACAAATCGATTAAAAAGGCTAACCTACGACTTAAGAAGTATTATACTGTATGAAAATGATATATTACAAAGTGATAACAAGAAGTTATATCCATTCAGTTAACTATAATTAAATGGTTAAGTTCTCTTAATTTGGATATATATCTTGGAGAGTCTGTTTACATACTGTTCACCTTCACTTCTATTCACGTTATATATTTTCTGACGTTACACCACGCCTATACTAGGTATTTGAATTTGCAAACTTATTCGAGCACAGAAAATACAACTCGAAACGTTTGTCTACAGACTGTAATATATTCAAATAATATGTAGTTAAAAAAGGAGTAGTTTCATGTCTAAAAAGTTTCATTACAAAGCACCCGCTATCATTGCACTCACTATTGCAGGAACTGCAATCACTACGCATCAAGCTTTTGCTGAAAGTTCTACTGGAACTGATACAAACTCAAAAGGCAATCGTACTGCTGATCAGACACAACAACCGACTAATCTAACAAATAATATTCAAGGTCAAACAGAGAATAATGACAACAAGGTTGCAGGTACACAAGCATATAAAGATCCTGCGCAAGTTCAACCTCTAACCAGCCCGCAAAATTTAAGTTATGATTCAAAACTTGAGGAATTATCTTCAAATACAGAAAACAGTAATGATACTGCTGAAACACAGAATCCAACTGGTTCTCAAACGAATGAAGCGAATTTAAATGAAAGTAACACTGTTTCTACCCCTACTCAAGAAGGACAACAAGAAACAGAACAAAATTCACCACAAGCTCAAGCACAAGTTCAAGACACTTCTTCAACAAATTCTGAAGTACAAGAAAATCCAGGTGAAAAAGTTGCTAAAACTGCACAACAACCAACTGCTGTTCAACAAAATCAACCGAAAGCAGAAAGTATTAATGTGCAAAACCAAACAAATCAAAATGCTGATACAACAAAAACACAATCACAACCGAATCAAAATGTAGTGACATCTCAACCTGAAGCAGCCAAACAAGATGAGCAACAAACTCAATCTGCAGCAGTTAAACAAGATAATCAACTTAACAACGAAAACGAAGTTGTTCAAAATAAAAAAACTGATAATACAGTAGAAGCAGAAAATAAAGTGACACCTAAGTTTGCTGTACGTTCTTTTGCAGCTCAACCTGCTGCTCAAAAACAAGCAGTGCAGCCTGCTACTCAAACAGCGAAAACAACTGCTAACAATCCAAAACCAGCTGCCGCTCAAGTGACAAAAACGACTGCAGCTCAACCCGCTGCTCAAACAGCGAAATCTACAACTAACAATGTCAAACCGGCTATTGCTCAAGCTGCGAAAACAACAGCTAGCAATCCAAAACCAGCTGCAACTCAAGCGAAAAAACCAGCAACAGCTACTGCTCAAAAACTAGCAGTTCAACCTGCTGCTCAAACAGCGAAGGCTGCAACTAGCAATGTAAAGCCGGCTACTGCTCAAACAGCAAAAACAACGGCTAGCAATCCAAAACCAGCTGCAACTCAAGCGAAAAAACCAGCAACAGCTACTGCTCAAAAACTAGCAGTTCAACCTGCTAAAGCAACAACTGCAACTGCAGCACGTTCGGTTGCCCCTGCAACTTATGCTGCAACGCAAGCAACTTCATCTTTACCGAAGTATAAACCGACTGTAAATTCGTCTATTAATGATTATATTCGTAAAAATAATTTTAAAGCACCAACTTATGAGCAAGATTTTTCACCATATCTTCCAAAATATAATTATCGCTATGGCAAACCTGAAGGTATCGTTATTCATGATACAGCTAATGAAACTTCAAATATTAATGGCGAAATTAATTATATGAAAAATAATTGGCAAAATGCCTTTGTACATGGTTTCATTGACGGAAACCGTATTGTAGAAACTGCAGATACTGATTATCTTGCATGGGGCGCTGGACCTGCCGGCAACCAACGTTTTATTCATATTGAACTTGTTCATGAACATTCTTATGACGGTTTTGCACGTCAAATGAACAATTATGCTGATTATGCAGCAACAAACTTGCAATATTATGGCTTGAAACCTGATAGCGCTGAATATGATGGTCAAGGAACAGTTTGGACACATGACGCTATATCAAGATACCTAGGCGGCACTGATCATTCTGACCCGCATGGTTACTTACTAGCGCATAATTATAGTTACGATCAATTATACGATTTAATTAATGAAAAATATTTAATTAAAGAGAATAAAGTAGCACCTTGGGGCACTTCTGCCAATACCCCTGCTCATCCAAATACAAATACATCTAAAAAACCAACTGCACCTAATAATTCAACAACACCGACGAATTCACAATTAAAAGTAATTCCTGTTGATTCAATTGGTCGTGTTGCTGCAAATAATCACGGTGTTTATACAACTGTATACGATAAAGCTGGTGTGCAAAATTCTGCGATTAATGACAGAACTTACCGCTTAACTAAAAAAGCATTATTAGGCGATAAATCATTCTATTTAATTACAGATTATAACCAAAACAAAAATGTTGGGTGGGTACAAACTGGCGATATTAACTATCGTGTAGGAAAGCCTGTAACAACAAATACAACAACATACTCAGTTCAACCAGGCACTAAACTGTATCACACTCCTTGGGGCTCTGAGCGCCAATCTATCGGTTCAGTAACAGGATCTGGCGCACAGCAATTTAAAGCTCAGAAGCAAACAGAAGTCGGTACTTCAACTTACGTCTACGGTGCTGTAAATGGTAAAAATGCTTGGGTGGACAGTGCGAAACTTACAAAATATACTGCACCGAAAACTGCAGTAAAAACTGTAAATCAGCCAAAAACTGGAGTCAAAGCAGCGAATACAACGACACCTTCAACAACTAAGAAAACAACTGTTGCAAAACCAGTTACCAAAACTGCTACACCAACTAAAACTGTAACAAAAACAGCTGTGAAATCTGCTACACCAGCAAAAACAACAACTGTAACGAAAAAGGCAACTCAACCTGTTGCTAAAGCCACTGCTAAACCGGCAGCTAAAACGACTGTTAATACTAAAACAGCTGCTAAACCAGTTGCTAAAACAACAGCAACTAAAGCGGTAGCTAAACCCATCACTAAAGTGATCAATTCAGTGAAAAAAGCAGTTCAACCTACTGCTAAGGCTGCTACTACAACAAAACCAGCAGTTCAGGCAACAACTAAAGTTTCAACGAAACCAGCAACTAAAGCAGCTTCTAAGCTTAATCAAACTGTAGTGGTAAATAAATTAGGCCAATTTGTATCTAATCAATATGGATTACGCGCTTCTGTTTATGATGCTAAGGGTGCAAATGCAGCTAAATATTTAGGCTATACGTACGATATTTTAAGAGAACGCAACCAAGATGGAACGTTATATTATTTATTACAAAACAATGGATTGGCAACGCCACTTGGTTGGGTTAACGCTAAAGATGTTAAAGTTGTAAATCAAAGTAATGCTACACCAGTTTCAACAAAGTATAATGTTAAATCAGGTAACAACGGTCTTTATACAATGCCTTGGGGTACTCAAAAACAACAAATCGATTCATTAAAACAAGCTAAAGGTGCCTTTCAAGCTTCTAAGCGTAAAGTAGTTAACGGAGTAACTTACGTTTATGGAACAATTAACGGCAAAACAGGTTGGATTAGTGAAAAAGACTTAGTACAATCCCAAGCAACAACACAGAAAGCTGCAACTCAAACTAAAGCTCAACCTGCAACAGCTTACAAACATGATTATATTATCGCTAATGCAAATGGAACTTCTTACAGCACACCAAACGGTAAAGTTCTAGGTTCACTAAAAGACCAATACGGTAACATCATTTCAGTTTATGAAAAACAACTTGTAAATGGTATTACTTGGTACCATGGTGTATTAGCAAACGGAAAAACAATTTGGATTAAAGCAGCAGATGTGCGTGATACATTTACAAGAATATCTACATCGCCATATACGTTAAACCAAGCAGCAAATACACAATCAAATTCACCTTGGCCTCCTCAAATCCAACGCACACCTGGTATTTGGGCAAATGCTACTAAGGATGAAGTGAAAACTGCTATGGATCCAAAAACGATTACTGAAGATGCAACTCAAAAATATCAATTCTTGCGCTTAGATAAAGCTCAAAAGCTTTCAACAAATAGTGTTAACCAACTCTTAAAAGGTAAAGGTATTTTAGAAGGACAAGGCGCTGCATTTGCACAAGCTGCGCAAAAATATGATATTAATGAAATATATTTAATCTCTCATGCCCTTTTAGAAACTGGTAATGGTACTTCAATGCTTGCTAATGGTGGCGTTGTAAATAGTGCTGGAAAGATTGTGACTAACAGCAGTACTAAATACTATAATATGTTTGGTATTGGAGCGATTGATACAGACGCTGTACGCGGCGGCTTTAAAACAGCTCAAAATTATGGTTGGGACTCTGTAAGCAAAGCGATTATCGGTGGTGCTCAATTCATTAAAGATGCGTATATCAATCAAGGACAAAATACATTATATCGCATGCGTTGGAACCCAAGTTCACCAGGTAACCATCAATATGCTACTGATATTAACTGGGCAAGTCACAATGCAACACGTATGAAACAAATGTATGATTCTATTGGTGAATCAGGTAAATATTTCGATATTGATAATTATAAAGGCTAATAAGCTTTATAAAGTGGAGCTAGGACATAATTGAATGTCTTAGCTCTCTTTTTCATAAAAAAATAGTCAAGCTTTGCAATCTTATTGAACAAAGCTTGACTTCCATTAAATAACGAAACTCTTTTTATTTAATTTTACTAGTAAATCATGCAGTTGCTTGACATCTGTTTCAGAGAGCCTTTCACATCGTGCTTCTATTAATTCTTGACGCGCTTCATTAATCTGGTTAATTAAAATACGAGATTTATCTGTAACTTCTAATTCCTTGCAACGTAAATCTTGATGCGATTGATGGCTGATTACATAGCCTAATTGCACTAATTTTTTTATCCAGCGCGAAACAATCGACTGTTCTTTTCCTACTTTCATCGTTAAATCATATTGTGATAACCGATGATATTCATTAAGCATTCTTAATAAATCTATTTGTTCTATAGTTAAATTAGCACGTTGTCCAAATCGTTTATTTACTATTATTAAATCGTTATGCGTAACAGTTATTTGTTGTTCGAGTTGTTTATACATAGCTGTCTACCCCACTTACTGTATTGATTATATTATAAAATTTATTAACAAAATATACAACACTAAATGTCAAGAAGTTGTTTACCTTGCATTTATGTATATATCTGTAATACGTTAGGGTTATCCTAATTATCCAAAGGAGATACATATCGTTATGCACAAGACACTAGAACATCGTGATTATTTCTTTGATAATGCACGTGCGTTTCTCATTTATCTTGTAGTTCTTGGACATTTAATTAATCCCTATGTAGAAGGACATAAATTTATGGGATCGCTTTATTTGTTGATTTATAGCTTTCATATGCCTTCATTTCTTTTTATTTCAGGCTATTTTTCAAAAAATGCCGGTAAACCTGGCCACTTAGAAAAAGTAGCTAAAAAGCTGTTGGTGCCCTATATTTGTTTCTTCTGCTTCTTTTCAGTTTATTATTATCTGACGGGAAAAAGCAGCGACTTGCAGTTAGACCCATTTAATCCTGTATTTGCATTATGGTTTCTATTAACACTCTTTATGTTCCATGTGATTTTAGTTATTGTTAAAAATTATAAACCTTATTATGTGATGCCGATTGCTATTTTAGTCGCAATGTTCGCTGGATTTTCTTCAAACATAGATGGTTACATGAGTTATTCTAGAACCATAGTGTTCTTCCCTATTTTTTATCTGGGTTATCTCATGAATAAGCACCAGACTATGATTTTACGGAACAAACGCTGGTTGCCTATTTCAATTACAATTTTAATCGCGTTTTATGTCATCTATACTTTACATCCAATTAATCCTGATTGGTTGCTGGGAAGCTCGCCTTATAGCTCTTTAGATGGTAAAAGCTTATTCAGTCCACTAAAAAGACTATTACTGTACTTTATAATTTGTATAACGATGTTTTCATTTATGAATTTAATGTCATCTAAAAAACATTTCTATACTTATATAGGTCAACGTACGATGTATGTATATCTTTTACATGGTATTGCTATTGGTATTATTCGCGGATTTGATTTATATCCATTCAAAGATCCGATTTCAATCTTAACTTATATCTATCTATTCGCAACGTCTGCTATTATTGTTTATATTTTATCTTCAAACTTTATAGCCAAGTGGACCAATCCAGTTATTAATTTAAAATCTCCTTCTAAATTCAAACCTTAATTGGGTATGCAGGCTGAGACATCAACCATTGTCTCGGTCTGTTTTTATATAGAAGAAAAATAAATAGAGATTCTCTTTTTCTTAAGGATTGCTTATTTTCAGATATCTATTCGATTTCTGCCTATTAAATATGATAAGATGAAATTTATATACATATCGAAGTTAATAATAGAGGTGTAATACAGTGGAACTATCTTTAAACAACAATTCTAAATTTTTACGAGCGCCAAGTATACGTCAATTCTCAAGTCGCATTAAAAATATCCCTGATTGTGTCAATCTCACTATTGGACAGCCTGATTTTCCAATGCCAGAGGTTGTAAAAGACGCATATATTAAAGCGATTCAAGATGATCAAACAAGTTATTCGCATAATAAAGGATTAATGGAAACGAGAACAGCTGTCCGCAATTATTTTAACCAACGTTACCAAGTTGATTATAATGAAGAAGAAATTATTATCACTAACGGGGCGAGTGAAGCCATAGATACTGCTTTAAGAAGCATTTTAGAACCTGGTGATGAAATTATCCTTCCAAGCCCTATCTATGCAGGTTATATACCATTGATTGAAACACTAGGAGGCCAGCCGGTCTATGTAGATACCACACAAACCGGTTTTAAAATAACACCTGAAGCGATTAGAGCTAATATTACTCCTAAAACTAAAGCAATTATGCTTAATTATCCGACAAATCCTACTGGAGTGATATTGACACATGATGAAGCGGCGGCGCTTGCGGAAGAATTAAAACAACATCAAATTTTTATCTTGAGTGATGAAATTTATGCTGAAAATACTTTCAAAGGCCAACATACTTCTTTAGCCGAATTCAAAGAAATACGCAATCAATTACTTCTAATCAGCGGATTAAGTAAATCTCATTCTGCAACGGGTATTCGCATAGGTTTTTTAATAGGTCCTGAATATTTAATTGAAAAATTAACCTTTATGCACGCTTATAATACTATTTGTGCAAATGTCCCTGCTCAAATTGCTTGTATTACGGCATTGACCGATGGCATTGATGCACCTAAAAAAATGAATGAAGCTTATAAGGAACGCCTTGCTTATTTAAAATCACGATTGTTAGATATGGGATTTGCCCTAGATGCCGAACCTGAAGGTGCATTTTATATTTTCCCTAGCTTAGCCCCATTTGATATCGAGGATGATTATCAATTTTGTATAGATGCTTTAGAGAAAGCACATATTGCGATGGTTCCAGGCTCTTCATTTACAGACTCAGGCAAAGGTCATGTACGTATTTCCTATGCTTACGATTTAGAAACAATTAAAGAAGGAATGGATCGTTTAGAAAATTATTTGCATAATAATATAGACTAATAAAAAAGTGAGATAGTATCTTTTTATAAGTACTGTCTCACTTTTTTGGTTTCAAAAGGACCATACTATCGTTGAATGTTTTATTATACTCTGAGTTGTTCATATTACCCCTTCTTTTAGCTATTAAATTTTAGTAATCCAGATTAATATTAATGTTCAGCTAAATTTTTATCTACAAAACGTTGCATCATATTGTAATAATTTTCTTTTTCATCATTTTCTAAATTCAACTGATCAACTACGTGCGTAGAAATATCTGCAAACTCATCTTTGAGGGCTAAACCCTCTTTTGTCAAACTCAATACTACTTTACGTTCATCTTCAGGTAATCTTTTTCTTTTAATCAAATTTTTCTTTTCTAATCTTTTAACAATCGGGCTAATTGTCCCTGAATCTAAAAATAATTTGTCACATAACGTTTTCACATATATCTCTTCATCTTCTTTTATGTAAGATAGAACAATATAATTAGGAAAGCTGATGTTATACTGCTTTAAATATTTATTAAAACGGTTAACAATTTCTTTAGTTGTAATATAGAAAAGAAAGCATAAATCTTGATCAAACTTCTGGTTCTGCTTATTAGCCAATATATTCCACCTCCTTTTAAATATATTCAATTTTTCAATGAATGTCAATAGAATACTTTTGTTTTAAAAGTAATTTCAATAGTGCTTTTTATAATTTGTTTAAATTAAGCTATTTTTTCGTTTATTTAATAAATTGCATTAACAGATAGTTAAGTTCTACCTTATTATAAGAAAAATATAAAAGTACACTTCTTTAACAATATAATAACTAGTATCATATGAAATAAGCTTTAACTTTTACAAAGTTTAAAAAAGCAGCAAATCTCAAACGATTCGCTGCCCAACTCTTATTTTTTTATTAATATACTGACAATTTCTATGCCACTTTTACTTTTTTATTAATATAAAGTGCATAGCATACAGAAACAATGATGATAAATAATGGTATTAAGTACGAAGTATTATTAGTATTCGCATTAAAAATAGATAATACATTAATTAGAATATGCGTAACAATACAAGGCACCAAAGATTTACTTTTATAAAAAATAATCACAAATAAATATCCTAAGGCAACAGCATAAAAAATCTGTAACAAGGTAGGAATCAAATCGCTGCCATTTAACAAATTAATAATGTGCCCAATTCCGAAAGTTACAGCACTGACCATAATCGCCATTTTCAAATTATCTTTTGCCATCATTTTAAATAAAAATCCTCTGAAAATTAGTTCTTCAATAAAACCGACATTAATCATGGTTAAGATAAAAAATAAGGTTTCTCCAACAGTAAAGTTGATTTTCAGACCGCCCCACAAATTTACAGTAGCTATTAGTATCAATGGAATAAAATATAAATACTTTTTCGGTGCATGCACTTTTACAAGGCCATAATAACGAACTCTACCTAATTTAATAATGAGCCAAATTAAAAAGATAGAAATCAAGGTGTTGATTAACGTGCTACGATAGTCTGCCAAGCCGAAGTTTTGTATACAATATGAATTAATTACTACATAAGCAACAATCAATAAAATACAAGATAGGGTTTCATGTTTAATAAACATTTTTTTCATCTCAGCGTCACCTGCGCCTTCAAGTTTATATTTATTATCACTTATATTATACCTCATTATTCCAATTTATTATTTTCAACTTATGTCATAATTCGCAATTAATTCAAAAAACTATTTATGCTAGACTTTTGTCTCAAACTGTATAAGCGACCAAACCGTGCCTAAACACTTTCGCCCTAATCTGTATAGGCAGCCGTCCCGCGCCTAGACACTTTCGCCTCAAACTGTATAGGCAGCCGTCCCGCGCCTAGACACTTTCGCCCTAATCTGTATAGGCAACCGATCCTCGCCTAGACACTTTCGTCCTAATCTGTATAGGCGACCAAGCCGCGCCTAGACACTTTCGCCCTAATCTGTATAGGCGACCAAGCCGTGCCTCGACACTTTTGCTCCAACAACTAGCCATAACCACAAGAGAGGAGCTAGAACAAATAAATGTCCTAGCTCCTCTCCTGAACTGTAAGTAACTATCCGAACAGAAAATGCCTATCTCTAAGGCATTTTCTATTCTCGTTAATTTTGCCAGAATAGGACGATGAAATAAGTGAAATCACTATTACTTCCGTCCCGCTTTCCGCTCGATCTTATCTTACTATTGTATATATACCGCTTAAATTATTAAGGGAATTTAGGGAATTGATCAAAGTCAGGTTTACGTTTTTCTTTAAACGCATCGCGACCTTCTTTTGCTTCATCAGTAGTGTAGTAAAGTAATGTAGCATCTCCAGCCATTTGTTGCAAGCCAGCTAAACCGTCTGTGTCAGCGTTCATAGCTGCTTTCAAGAAACGTAATGCCGTTGGAGAATGTTGCATCATTTCTTTACACCATTGTACTGTTTCATCTTCAATACGATCTAAAGGTACAACTGTGTTAGCCATTCCCATGTCTAAAGCTTGTTGTGCATCGTATTGACGGCATAAATACCAGATTTCACGTGCTTTTTTATGTCCGACGATGCGTGCTAAATAACCTGAACCGTAACCTGCATCGAATGAACCTACTTTAGGACCTGTTTGACCGAATTTGGCGTTGTCTGCAGCGATTGTCAAGTCACATACGACTTGTAAGACGTTACCGCCGCCGATTGCATAACCTTTAACCATTGCAACTACTGGTTTAGGAATCACACGGATTAAACGTTGTAAATCAAGAACGTTTAAACGAGGAATTTGGTCATCGCCAACGTAACCGCCGTGACCACGAACTTTTTGGTCTCCGCCTGAACAGAATGCTAAGTCGCCTTCACCTGTTAAAATGATAGTTGAAATATTTTGATCATCACGCGCACGTGAAAAAGCATCCATCATTTCTTGAACTGTTTTAGGTGTGAATGCATTACGCACTTCTGGACGGTTAATCGTAATTTTAGCGATACCTTCAAAAAATTCATATTTTATCTCTTCATATTCTTTAAGTGTTTCCCACTGTCTAGTCATTATGATCCTCCTTATTTAAAAAACCTAATACTATTATAGCAAATTGTTCGGCATCTTCCACGTGAACAGTGTGTCCCGCTTCTTCTACCTCATGTACTTCACACCGCGGTATAACCGCTTCCATCTTATCTGCAATGCTCACAAATTTCTCATCGCGTTCCCCTACTATCAAGCAAACCGGCATTGTCAGTGCAGATAATTCAGGCCACAGATTCGGCATATTGCCTGTTCCGTAGTCTCGTAATGCTTTGGCCAACCGTTCAGGATTTTGAGCCAACCGCATATTACGAATACGCGCTCTTTGCGTTGCAGTCATTATTTCAGCTTGACTGGCAAACAACGGCAGTTTCTCCCAATCGTTGACAAATAATTCTATGCCCGCAATTTCTAAGACTTTTGCGCGTGCTTCATCTACTTGTATCCGCTCAGTGCGTGAAGCGTTGTCTTGAATACCAGGAGAGGCACTCTCGAGTATCAGCCCCTCTGGTTTTATTTTCCCGTGAAGGGCATAATACAACGCGGTACGGCCTCCCATTGAGTAGCCGTGTAACGTGATGTGGTACTTGCGATAGTGCTGCAGCACTGTGTCCAATTCGCGTTGAATAAAGGAGAAGTCCCATGTTTCGGTGTCTGGACTTTGGTCTCCTCCGTGTCCCGGTAATTCTATTGTTAAAATAGAAACGTGCGAACGCAACCTTTCAATATGTGCATCGAAGGTCGAAGCGTCGCTGATAAAGCCGTGCAGCATGACAAGTAACTGATTGTTCTGATTTGCAGCGGTACTTTTATAAAATTGATAGTTAAGCATTGACGATTTCACTCAATTTCTTGTATAGAATTTGATGTTGTTGCAAATTATCTTCACGATCGGTACGGATTTCATAAATATACGAATCCAGCTGAGAAAGTGTTGTGTATTTAAAGTCTTCCACGGTTTCTAAGTGTTGATAACCGAAGTCATACAGATGTGCGGCATGTTTGAATTCTAGATGTGTCGGTGTGCCAAATAATCGTTCGAAATATTGTGCAGCTGATTGCTTTTGAGGCAGGTAAGAGAAGATACCTCCGCCATCGTTGTTCAACAATACAATATTGATATGAATATCATTTAATTTAGCCATCAACAGACCATTCATATCATGATAAAAAGCCAAGTCTCCGATCAGCAAGGTTACCTTTTTATGAACGGCCATGCCGAGTGCGGTGGAGATAACCCCATCGATACCGTTCGCACCCCTATTAGCATAAATCTGCATTTTACCTTTGACGAATAAATTGTCAATATCTCGAATCGGCATACTGTTGCTGACAAATAAAGTATCCTCTTCAGTGAGTTTTTCTAAGAGCACGCCCACGTTTGCTGCTTCATCTGTAGCATGGTTCACGTAGCTTTCCACCTCAGCCACAGCTTGATAATTCATTTTCTGCCATTTCGTCAACCAAGCACGACGATAAATAACGGGAACTTCTCCTAAAGAGCGGAAAAAGTCATTTGCAGACATCTCGAAAGTAATGTCTGAAGGTACCGGAAAGGCGTCTGGCAAGGCACTATTTTGAACTAAAATCTGATAAGCATTAGAAGCTTTCAGCCATTGATTTAATTTCTTAGATAACACTGGTTTGCCTACTCTGATTACAAAGTCGACTTCAGGATCAAGTCCTGAACGAAAGAGCAGATCATAAGTTGAAATCACATTCGGATGTTCAGATTGGCGCAAGCCGCTTAATGGTCCTGCCAAGATAGGCAAATCATGTACCGTGGCAAACGGCAATAATTCTCGTGCATCTTGATGCTGCATGTCTCCAACGATAATGAGTCCTTTCTTCTGCTTCAAGATAGGCAGAATTTTATCAATAGAGGCTGTTTTTTGATAGTTAGGTATTTCTTTTTCATCTGTAGTTAATAAATCTGTCATTTCGAAATCAGGTGTCAACGGTTCTCTGAATGGTAGATTCAAATGCACTGGACCTCTTTGCGGCCCTTGGAAGAATTGACTTGCAATCTGCATTTGATATTTGACTACTTCTACGGCACCGTCAGAATCATCAGCGAGCGGCATGTCGAATTGATGACGTACGAAATTCTGGAACATGTTGACTTGGTTGAGCGTTTGCGGTGCTCCGATACCTCGCAACTCGTGCGGTCTATCGCTGGTAAGGACGAGAAGCGGCAAGTTACTGATGTCACTTTCCGCTACTGCAGACGTATAATTAGTAGCTGCAGTTCCAGAAGTACATAAAATAGCAACTGGACGGTTACTGCCTTTGATTAAGCCGAGCGCAAAGAAAGAAGCGCTACGTTCATCCGGATGAATCCATGTTTGAATACCCGGATGCGCTTCAAAGGCTAAAGCAAGCGGTGTAGAGCGTGAACCTGGACTGATGACAGCCTCTCTCACTCCATATGCATACATTTCTGATGCCATTGTAAACACTTGTTTTGTTAATAAAGTTTGATGATTATCCATGATTTTCGACTCCTAAAGCATTCATCATCGGCGTGAATTTCAAAGTCGTTTCCGCAAGTTCACTTTCCGGTTCTGATTGCTTAATAATTCCACAGCCAGCAAATAATGTTGCTTGATTTTGTTTAATCAGCATTGAACGTATTGCCACAATAAATTGACAATTATCTTCCATATCAATATAACCTACAGGTGCACCATACAAGCCGCGCGTACCGAACTCTCTTTGCTCGATAAAGTCTACCGCTTTTTCTTTCGGATAGCCTCCAAGTGCTGGCGTTGGATGCAAGCGGTCTAATAAGCCGATATACGTTTTATTTTTAAGTGTTCCGGAAATTTCCGTATATAAATGATACAGATGGTCATTTTTCAAGATTTTCGGATGTTGGTTATAATCTACATCATCAACATATGGTTCAATATCATCTAAGATACTTTGAACAACAAAGCGATGCTCATGCAAGTTCTTCTTATCTTGTAAAAAGGCATTCAAATGCTGTTTGTCTTCTTCCTCATCATTGGTGCGTTTAATCGTTCCTGCCACTGCCTTAGTAGATAATACTTGATTGTCTACTTCCATCAGTTGCTCAGGTGTTTGTGAAAAGAAAACAGATTGCTCAGATTCGATGACAAAGATATAACTGTTCGATTCGCTTTTCAAAGCATTTTCTAATACATAAGCAATATCGATATCTTTATTGAACTGAATCATACGACGACGCGCTAAGACAATTTTTTCGTCCTCGTTCATTGTCTCTATGGCTTCTTGAACAATATTCAGCCACTCGTCTTTATAAATATCTTCACAACGTTTGATTTCTCCATTAGGTGTAGTAGGCTGTACCTCAGTACTTATTATTTTTTCTGAGAGCGCCTTTAAATCTTCTATGTTAAATTCATCTCTCGGTACTGTATACGTTAAGTAGGTGTGATTTCCTTCCATTGTAATCAGCACCTTTGGCAAGACAAAGTGATTCAATCCGAACTGACGCCATTCATCTCCTGATTTATGCGTTGAAAATTGGAAACCTCCGCAAACTTTCAGATGATGATGAGACGTATCCGGATGGATGAGTGCAATTTCTTCTTTATATTTCTCCCATTCTCGAAAAATAGATTGTTTATTTTCATGATTATTTTTCAATTTTAATAGTGCATTATATCCGAAAAAGGCTGTTTTCCCTGAGTTGTCTCTAAAATAAAAACGATCTTTTGCTTGTCCCTCAGTCATCTGAAAAAGCATTATCGGATCTGTCGGCTGGTCAATTTTAATCTCAACTGAAACCCATTTTTCCGAGTTTTCATAAACAGCGTCGAGAATTTGATCATCCTTAACACTTACAGTCATCTATCTCACTTCTTTCGTCATTCAAATTATTCACATTATCTCATTGTATCATTTTTTACGTTTCACTGTACTTTGATTTGCATTTTAATAAGTTAAAATCTTTACAAAAGTTGACCTTTCTACTTTCATTGCTTAAAATTAATTTGTTAATCAGAATGCATGTTATTCATTTATCAGCCGCACTCTGAAATTTGTTATTCTAAAGATTAAGAAGGAGAAGAAATGTCAAATCAATATCAACAATATTCTACTGTTAGAAAATACTGGCATTTGATGCGTCCGCATACATTAACAGCTTCAGTCGTACCTGTGCTTGTAGGGACAGCCACTGCAAAACTTTTCTTATTAGGCAGTGAAGATCATTTAAAACTAAGTTTATTTATAGCTATGTTGCTGGCTTGCTTATTAATTCAAGCTGCTACAAATATGTTCAACGAGTATTACGACTTCAAGAAAGGACTCGACGATCATACATCAGTCGGAATCGGTGGCGCGATTGTCCGTAATGGCATGAGTCCAAAACTGGTCATGAACTTGGCGCTTGCCTTTTATGTGATTGCCGGTCTGCTCGGTCTTTTTATCGCTTCACAAACATCTTTCTTATTGATACCGATTGGAATTGTTTGTATGGCAGTAGGGTATCTCTATACTGGCGGGCCGTTCCCGATTTCTTGGACACCATTTGGCGAATTATTTGCCGGCGTGTTTATGGGTCTGATTATTATCTTGATTTCATTCTTTATTCAAACTGATAATCTGCAAGGTTATGCAGTCTGGATAAGTGTTCCGATTATTATTACTATCGGCTTGATTAATATGGCTAATAACATTCGCGACCGTGTGAAAGACCAGCAAAGCGGACGTAAAACCTTACCTATTTTATTAGGCAAAAAAAATTCCATCCGCTTCATGGCACTCATGTACATCATTGCGTACGTATGGGTAGTCTACACAGCCTTTTTCGTGCCAGGCGGTTCAATCTTTTACTTGCTCGCGTTGCTATCCTTCCCATTCCCAGTCAAAGCAATCCGTCGCTTCAAGAAAAATGATACACCTGCAGAAATGATGCCGGCGATGGGTGCCACAGGTAAAACCAATACAGTATTCGGTTTACTTTATGCATTAGGTATTTATATCAGTGCATTGTTAGGCGGCATTTAAATATATCTTGCTAAAAACGCTGAACATTTATTGTTCGGCGTTTTTTTCTATTACCATATGACGATACAAGTGACCATACAAATCAACGGTTCCCTCAGTTTCAAAACCTAATCGTTGGTAGAGATGATAAGCTCCAATATTTTCATAATCACAGCTTAAGCTGATTTTCTGATCTCGATGCCCTTCAATCACATAATGCATAAGCTGTGTTGCAATACCTTTACCCCTATATTCGGGAAATACGGCTACTGTTTCAATGTATAATTCTCCATCTTCCGCTTCCTTTAAAGGTAAAGGCGTCCCCATTTTGCGTGCTTCCTCAGGTAAATCCAATTTCAACCAATTCGCTTCTAAATCCATTTCCTCTTCGCCTTTATATATAACAATAATTCCAGCTATCTTTCCCTCAACTTCATAAACCAATACATTACCATAATAAGTTCTGTAAGGCGTCTTCGTAATAACTTGTTCTAACCAAGAAACCACTTGCGCTTTAGTAAATTGTTGAACAATCGGCAATTCCATATCTTCCCAAATAATATAAGACAATTCAGCAATTTCACGTTTATCTTCAGGTTTTGCTTGTCGTATCATAATGTCCCCTCTTTTTCTTTTAATCACTTCTAGTTTAACAATAATTCCTCTTCTTTTGGAAAAAAGTGCATCTACCTAAGCTTCAAAAAGCAACTCTAACTCTTAAAAGTGCCTTCTAGTTTAACAAAATAGATTTGATATGATTGGATAAGTAGCTAAATTGGAAATATTTCTCTAATTATTACATAATGTATATGTAGAGATATCACATAAAAGGAGCGTTTGCTAATGGAAGTAAACAAAGTCATTTATATTGCACTGGCCATTTTCTTAGGTGGCTTCGGTATCCACAAATTTTATGCAGGACAAACCGGTTTAGGCATTCTCTTCCTGCTATTTTGTTGGACAGGGATACCCCATGTCATTGCAGTCATCAGCGCCATTTTCACTATACTTTTCAAACCTGCAGATAAAAATGGAAACATTACATTTCATTAAGGAGAGATTTATTTGAATAAAACAACTATTCTTTCGTATTTAAAATCATTTCCAAGTAAATATTTGATCTTATACATGGACAATCAAGCTGAAATTTCAGTTGAAGGCATTAATGAAGAAACTGATGAAGGCGTGCTTCATGTAACTGAACCTGCAGAATATGTGGTAAACATTTCTAAAATCTCGCATTTTGAAATTTTACAACGTTCTACTTATTAAATGAATAAAGCGCAAGAAAGGGCTGGGACAAAAATCATGTCCCAGCCCCTCGTGTATTTAACCATGGAAAATCAATAATAATACTACAGCCGCAATTTGAGCAATCGAAGTTGTAATAATGCGACGTGTATAGAAATAACTGATTGATAAGATAGCTTGAGCAATAAAGATAAAGACGCATAACCAAATTTGGTCAAAATAGAAAAACAATGAAGCTGAACATAAAGCAGTAATGAGAATTGCCGCCCAAGCAGGCAACTTCAAGTTCAGTAATTGTTTTTGCAGTACCGTACGCATATATAACTCATGACATGGAATGACGAATAATAAAGTCACTAAAATCTGCCATTTAAAATATACGCCTGAACGTGTTAAATCTTTAATCAAAGTAGTGTATGACACTTCTTGACTTATTAAAGACATAATCAGCTGCACAATAATTAAAGCAACTGCGGTAATAATACCAATACCAATAGATGGTAATAGACGTTTCGATGCAATATCACGTTGGTAGAATACGTAACTGATACCGGCAAATAACATGATGCCAGTATACAAATACCAATATTCCTGTCGTTCTCCCCACATGATAAATAAAATAATGTGGAAAATTATAAAACTAATAATAAACCACAATAAAGCTTTTGTATTTGTTTTCATTATTCTTTAACCTTCTTGATCAACTATCTTATAACGTTTATGGTTAATTACCGTTTTTTCCGGTAAATCCAATTCTTCGAAATTCTTCATAATTGTTAAATCTACAATTACTGAATTATCATTAATTTTTTCAACACGACCTCTAAGTCCATCATAAAATTCTACAATATCTCCTACTTCTGCAACAGTCATTACAGGTCCTCCTCGAATTATACTAAATTATATTGTACTAAAATTTGTGCTCTAAATAAACAAATATCATATGAAAGCGTTATAATTATACTAAATTCTAACTTAATTGTGAAATCCCAACTATTTTATTGGCATTTTAGTTCAAAATAAGAGATAAATAAAGTGTTAAGGAAAAGTAAGCTTAAAGGAGAGAATAGGCATGAAATTTGTAAGCAACAACAATATTACAGACCCCAAACTTAATTTAGCAATGGAAGAATATGTATTGAAATATCTTCCTCAAGATAATGATTACTTCTTATTCTATATTAATCGCCCATCCATTATTATCGGCAAGAATCAAAATACGATTGAAGAAGTCAATCAACAATATGTTGAGGAACATAATATAGATGTAGTCCGACGAATTTCAGGTGGTGGCGCTGTTTATCACGACTTCGGTAATCTGAACTTCAGTTTTATCACAGATGATGACGGCAATAGTTTCCATAACTTCAAAAAATTTACACAGCCTATCGTGCAAGCGCTAAACAGCTTAGGAGTAGATGCTGAAATGACTGGAAGAAACGATATTCAAGTCGGACCAGCTAAGATATCTGGAAACGCTATGGTAAAAGTGAAAAACCGTATGTTCAGTCACGGTACTTTAATGCTCGACAGTGATTTAAACGAAGTCCAAAACGCATTACGTGTTAATCCTGCTAAAATTAAATCTAAAGGTATCAAGTCCGTAAGAAAACGTGTTGCCAATATTTCTGAGTTTCTAGAGGAACCACTGGATATTGAAACGTTTAAACAAATTATTTTGAAACATATCTTTGGCGAGCATGAAGTTGAAGAATATAAATTAACTGATGACGATTGGAAAAATATCGAAGCGTTAAGCGATGAAAAATATCGTACATGGAATTGGAATTATGGTAAGAACCCTAAATATAATTTCGAACGTGAGGAAAAATTTGAAAAAGGATTTGTGCAAATTAAGTTGCATGTTAAAAAAGGACGTATTGAACACGCTAAAATTTTCGGAGATTTCTTTGGTGTCGGTGATGTATCCGACTTAGAAGAAGCGTTAATCGGCAGCTTGCATAATTTCGAAAGCATTGAAGAAGCACTTTCTGAATATGATTTATATCATTACTTTGGAGATATTCCGCGTGAAGAACTAATTAGATTGATGTCTTAATAACATAACAAAGGACTATTCATTATCAGTAACAATGAATAGTCCTTTATTTTACCCAGGAACACGATGTCGAATTATCCAATTAAAACATCCTCCAATTGATTATATTCTGCTGTATAGCGATTAAATGCCTCTTCATCTTTATTAACTAATGCTTGATCAATCAACTCAGTTAATTTTTCCTTTCGCACATTACGCAAAGCTTGATCGATAACAAGTTCAACCCCCAAATCATTCACATTAGCAACAAATGCCTGCAACGTCCCATTTTTTACATTGATATTGTGATTCATAGTAATCACTGCCTTTCTCTTTTTTATGTAACTACGAGTATACAGTGTATTTATTTTGAAATCAATGAATATTCTGATTTTTTAAAAATAAAAAGTGTAATATTAGCACTAAAGTTTCTATTGACTTTTTCACGCCATAGTATACAATAATTGTAGGTTTTGATTAATAAATATTTTAACTTCAAACAACTTAATAGGAGGAACAGTACAGGACATGACTATGGAAGAACATTATATCTTCAAACGTAACGACATCGCTATTATGCCCATTATCATGGAAGGAGAACCTTATCCCCTCACCCAAATTTTATCTTACGAAAAAGAACCGCGTATTTTAAAAATTTCTCCGAGGAAATCCCTCGAAAAATCATGCAAGTTCTACGGCTCAAAATTTTCAATTTTAAGATCAGATACGATCAGATTAACAGATATCAAAAGCAAGCCCCCTATCTTACTCTCACCTATTATTTCAATCATCTTATTTTCTACTCAATCTATCAGTTCACCATCAAATATTTGGATAAACATTGAATATGTAAAAGATATTAAAGCAATAGGTACAAAAGAAACCCAAATTAATTTTATTGATGGCCAATCTATTACTGCGCCCGTTACATCCCGCACTATCAATCATCAATATAAAAATGCCATTTATTACGAACATCTCATTAATAAGCGCGTTAAAACTATCAAGTGGAATACTGAGAAACCAATCGACTATTCCAAACCCTCACTAGATGTTTATGAAACACTTTGCAAATACCTGGTTATCAATCAATCTAACAAATCATAGCTGCAATTAAAATTTATAGTAGTAAGTTAATATGCGGGATATTGATATTAATTTGGTGTAAATATTCCGCATATTTTTCGTTATTTTCTCTTGAAAATTTTAAAGTGATTGATATAATAGTACTTGTGCTTGAATAAATCAGATTAATCCACAGTAGCTCAGTGGTAGAGCTATCGGCTGTTAACCGATCGGTCGTAGGTTCGAGTCCTACCTGTGGAGCCATTGGAAACGTACTCAAGTTGGCTGAAGAGGCGCCCCTGCTAAGGGTGTAGGTCGCGAGAGCGGCGCGAGGGTTCGAATCCCTCCGTTTCCGTAAATGACTTAGAAATAGTTAGAATCCGTTGTTATGACTGATTCTAACTATTTTTTATTTTGCCCTCTATCCCTTGATACATAAGGCTTTACAGCTGTTTTTTAATTTTTATAACTTTTCTTACTTGGAATCCATTAGAATCGCCTAAAAAATTTTAGGCACAATGTGTCTAAAATTCCATTCTTTTTTTATAAAAAAGACACACTGTAGACACGTCAAGGACATATGCTTTCTAATCAATTATATATCTAGATTCTTCAACATTTCCTAATAGTCTTCTCAAATCTTCTTTGAGATTTTTCAAAGATATTGACTAATGCATCAATACCATTGCCAGTTTGAGCAATGTAAAGCGCATCTTTATACTCTTTTTCATATTCACTGTGCACAACTATTAAATCTACGTTGTTATCTAAACATTGTTTTAGGATAATAAAGCGCCCTACTCTGCCATTTCCATCATGGAATGGATGGATCTTTTCAAATTTACTGTGAAACTCAGCAATTTTTCTAGTGTCCATCTTAACTTCATTATATTCTTGCAATAATAGTTCCATGTCGAAATGTATTGTTTCCGGGCTCGATAATTCTAATTCTACCTTACTTAATCTAGCCAGCATGGGTCTATAAGTTCCGGCAAGTTTACAATCAAAAATACTCAAAGAATTGTTTAGTAAAATACCATGAAATTCTTTGAATAATTTCTCCGATAATTTTTCATTATATATTTTTGCGATGAAATCAAATACTTCTATTGAATTTGCAGTCTCTATAATATCATTGAGTTTATGTGAGCCTATCACTCTATTCTCTTTAGTGAGTTCCATGATTTCTTCTTTACTAAATGTGCTACCTTCTAATCTATTTGAATGGAACAAAAAACTCTGTTTTTAACCTGTTATATACTTCAATATTTAATTTTTTTAGCAAAAGTAAATGCTTTCCTGTTATCTTCATGGTGTCCGCCTCCTTAGTTTCTTAATAATATTAATGCTCACTATGTTTTATGTGTAACTATTTTATAGAGCTTATTCCTTATCTTAAATTCTATAAGCATTCAATAAAGCCATAATATGTTTTCTGATTGCATCCCTATTCTTTTCATTATTTTCTATATACTCGTCAACCATTCCAATTATACCATGACCAAGAAAGCTCAAGGTCATATGATAATCCAAGGCTTTCTGTCGGCATATTTTTTCAGAGACTACTTCTGTTAATACTTCTTGGAAAAATTGAATTAATTGCTGGCGGCTCTTTTTAAAATGATAATCACCAAATAATGTGCGATAAAACTTTTGGTTTTGATAAAAAAACTTTAACCATTCATCTACTATCAAATTTAAATTAACAATTTTAAATGTATGACAAATTTCTCTTAGTTCTTCTAACCTTTTTATAAATATTTTTTCTAACAAATCGTATTTATCTATATAATGGAGATAAAATGTCTTTCTCGCTATTTGTGCTGCAGATGTGATTTCTTTAACAGAAATTTTATCTATTTCTTTTTGATAAAAAAGAGTTAAAAATGCACTTTCAATATTATTTTTAGTTTTAATCACTCTTAAATCTTCTTTTTTCATTATATCTCCTCACTTACAACCCACATTTTAAATAACTGTGTATTAATTCTCACATAATATTTTAATAATTTTGTTTTCTTGTTTTCATATTTTAACATAATACTAAGAAGTTGCTATGCTCTATTGATTGAGTTTCTCATAAGTAACGCAAGGGTATAGTATCTTTGTACAATAAACGAATGGAGGCAATAATATATGAAACATAGAATTCAAGTAAGCGATGAAGTTGCATTAAATGTAGATGATTTCGGCTCAGGTCAACCATTGGTGTTCTTACACGGCTGGCCAGCAAATAACACAATGTTTGAATATCAAGCAGATTTCGTTGTAGAGAACGGCTATCGTTATATCGGCATTGACCATCGCGGTTTCGGTTTATCAGACAGAGCAGCAGATGGTTATGATTATGATACTATTGCAGATGACATTCAAAAAGTTGTAGATGAATTAAACTTAAAAGATATTATCGTTGTAGGATTTTCAGTCGGCGGAGCATTAGCCTTGAAATACGGCGTCAAACATAACAGTTCGAACTTGAAGAAAATGGTCTTATTAGGACCAGCTGGACCTAGTTTCGTTCAACGCGACGGCTATCCATATGGCTTGAAACCTGAAGACGTTACAGCTTTAATCGAGCAAATTAATGATGATCAACCTAAAGCAATCGGCGACTTTGGTGAAGATTCATTCTTTAATTCAGATATTGAAGTTTCAGATGAATATAAACAATATTTCAATGCAATGACTTTAACTTCTTCTTTAATCGGTACAGTTAAACTTGCTGAATCATTAAGAGATGAAGATTTGCGTGAAGAAATTAAATCATTAGATTTACCAGTATACGGTATTCATGGCACAGCGGACCATGTTTGCCCTATCGAATTCTCTGAGTATCTTGAAAAAGAAGCACCTGATTATACACTTTCAAAAGTTGAAGGTGCAGGACATGCATTGTTCTTCGAGAAAAAAGATGAAGTGAACCGCTTATTATTAGAAGCATTAAAAAAATAAACGCTAACTTATTTTCTATAGAGCGGCTAGGACTATTAAAGTCCTTAGTCGCTTTTTCTATACGCAACTTTAACTCACTCTATCTCTCCTCAATTTCAACAAAGTCAACTTCTAGATATATATGCTATTTACTTTTGCATGTTAAGCTCACTTTTAATTTTTATTAATATTCAGAATTTTCTATTGAAATCGCCTTTCTTTCATGCTATGATTACGTCATTAATTTATTTTTACTTTAGTTCGGTAGAGAATAAAAGCGAAAGTGTGGGACGGCAATGGATTATATTGAGTATCAAGATAAAGTGTTGAGGAGAAAAGCATTAGAATATCAATTCTTAAAGTATTTCCAAAATCACGGTTATACAGTGATTGATTTACATTTTATTGAACGCTTGAATTGGCAGCAGTTGACTCAAGATGATTTAGAAAGTATGAGTACACGCAGTATTTGGAAAAATGGTCAAAATTTTTATGCTTTGAGAAATGACTGGACGGATCAGCTGCAACATTATGCTCGAACGTATGATTTGAATTTCAAACGTGCTGTGTATGCAGGGCCTATTGCTAATAATGAGCATATCAACAGTAATTTAGGTATTGAAGTATTCAATCCTTCTTATGAAGACATGCTCACTAGTTTCCAATACATGTTGCAATTTGTGCGTGAAGAGATGCAGCAACCAGTTGACTTTGCTGTTATCGGTCATTATCAACTCTTAGATTTACTTTTAACACAATCAGAACAAACGCCTGAGATCTTAAAATTAATTAACGAACGCAACATTTCTGAATTAAGTCAACGCTTAACGCCAACTCATCCATTGATAACTTTATTAAATCAACCTACACATGTACAGCTTGATTATATTCCGTCTCTTATTCCAAATGAGCATCCAACCTATTTGTCGCTCTTACGTTGGTCTGAGGAATTGAGAAGAGCCGGTATTGAAAGTATTCATTTAGATATTACGACCATGCCGCCAAAGTCTTACTATATCGGTAGTTTCATGCAGTTGTTCACTAATAATCAGTCTGAACCTGTGATGTCAGGCGGCCATTATGCTGGTGAAATTGAAGGGTTCGGCTTTGGAATTAAATTAGACTGGGAGGTTGTTTGAATGTTAACAGTGGCACTCAGTAAAGGCAGATTGTTGAAAGACTTTATTCGATTTTTAGAACAAAATGGTAATGCTACTTGGGCAGATGCATTGAATCAGCGAGAACGTAAACTTCAAATTACTGTTGGTTCCATCAAATTCATCTTAGTCAAAGGTTCAGATGTCCCAACCTATGTAGAAGAAGGCATTGCAGATATCGGAATTACTGGAAGCGATATTTTAAAAGAATGCCCTGAGCACAATATTAATAATTATCTTGATCTTCCCTTTGGTCAGTGTCATTTTTCAGTAGCAGCTAAATCTCAGACAACAGAGATACAGCGTGTAGCCACGACCTTTGTGAAAACCACACGTGATTATTTTAATCAGAAAGGGACAGATGTTACTATTATTCGCTTATCTGGTTCTGTTGAACTGGCTGCTGTAGTGGATATGGTAGATGCCATAGTAGATATTGTACAAACCGGGACTACGCTCAAATCAAACGGACTAGAGGAACGAGAACGCATTGGTGAAATCAATGCACGTCTTATTACTAATAAACACGCATTTTTCAGTAAATCACAAGCTATCGAGAATTTCATCCAGCAACTGGGGGTTTCTATTCATGCTCAATAAACAAGATTTTTATCGTCAATTCGAAACAGCGTCCGCTTCAAACCAAGACTTGTTAGATAGTGTTCAAGCCATCATTCAAAATGTAAAACTGAATCAAGATGCGGCCTTATTTCAATATAACCAGGGGTTCGATCATGTTGAAGTTGCTCAGCTAGAAGTACCTGCTGCAACTATTGAAAAAAGTCTAGATCAAATCTCTCCTGAGTTACGCATAGCCTTAGAAGAAAGTTATGAAAACATAAAATCATTTCAACAAAAGATAAAACATGAGAATGTCATCGGAGAACATACAAGCCAAATATATCACCCTATAGAAAGTGTTGGTATCTATGTACCTGGCGGGAAAGCTGCCTACCCTTCGACTGTATTAATGACAGCTACCTTAGCTCAAGTAGCGGGCGTAGAAAACATAGTAGTCGTGACACCTCCGCAACCAGAAGGCATCAATCCAAGTATTTTAGCTGCCTGTCAGCTTACAGGTGTCCATCATGTCTATCAAGTTGGGGGCGCACAAAGTATTGCTGCTTTAGCTTTTGGGACTGAAACAATTCCAAAGGTTGATAAAATAGTTGGACCCGGCAATCAATTTGTAGCGACTGCCAAACAATTATTGTACGGCTACGTAGGCATTGATCAAATTGCTGGACCTAGCGAAATTATGATTATTGCTGACGAGACAGCAAAACCTGAATTTATCGTCCAAGATATTCTGGCTCAAGCAGAACATGATGAACATGCCCGTACTTTTTTACTTTCTACTAGTAAAAAGATTTTAGAAAAAGTGGAAGCACTATTACCTGAAGCGATTCAGAATGCGCCGCGTAAAGCGATTATTGAATCGAGTATTAAACATTTTCATTACGCAATTCTAGCAAAAGATAATGATGAGATTATTGAGATTGCAAATTTCGTTGCGCCAGAACATCTTTCAATTCAAACGCAAAATCCTGAACGATATCTTTTTCACATCAAATATGCCGGCGCGATGTTCTTAGGTTCTTATGCACCAGAAGCGCTGGGTGATTATAATGCTGGTCCCAGTCATGTGCTGCCGACCAATCAAACCTCCCGCTTCACTAATGGGTTGACCGTCAACGATTTCTTAACCAGTCATTCTGTTATCAGCTTTGACCAAACCGCCTTCGACAAACTTGCGCCGGGAGCCATGGAAATTGCACATACCGAAGGATTATATCAACACGAAGCTTCTGTTCGTGTCAGAACAAATAAGGAGATGGAGGAAAATGATTAATATCAATCAGAATGAAAGTCCTATAGCAGCTTTGACCTCATCAGAAATTACAGATATTGTGGCCGCTTCTGATTTCAAAGTCTACCCAGAAGGTCAATATGAAGCTTTCTTAAAAGCCTACGCTGACTTCTACCATTTAAATACTAATCAAGTATTAGCAGCGAACGGCTCCGATGAATGGATACAAAAATGTATGCTGGCTTTGCCTAAAGGTCCTGTGCTTGCGCTCAATCCGGATTTCGTCATGTATACCGAGTTTGCACGACAAACCGACCGCCCTATCGAATATGTAGAATGTAAAGCAGATTTCAGTTTTTCTCTTGAAACGATTTTGACACGCATTGAAGAAGTCCGACCTGCCTTTTTCATTATGAGCGTTCCGCATAATCCGACCGGCATTCAATATTCTGCTGACTTTTTAAAAGCGATTAGTGACAAATTGAAAAGTATAGGCAGCTATTTTGTCTTAGACGAAGCCTATATCGAGTTTGGACAACCCAACGAAATACCGCTTGAATCCCATCTCATCATCATGAAGACACTCAGCAAAGCTTTTGCTCTGGCAGGCTTACGTATCGGCATCGTCATTTCAACACCTGAGACGATCCAATTACTCAATCGTTTGGCGCATCCCTATCCGATGAGTACCTTATCTTTACGCTTAGCAGAGGCACTCTTTAAAAATCATACCCGTGTGGAACACTTGCTTGCAGAACAACGCTTCCTATGTCGAAAACTGCAAGATATTTTCACTCAATATGCAGACGATAAAATGACTGTTATACCTTCGAAAGCGAACTTTGTATTCACTTACGGCACTCATGCACGTGATTTAGGCGAATACGTAATGGCGCGTGGTTTCCAACCTCGTTTTTATGAAGTAGCATTATTATCAGAAGCTGTCCGCTACTCTATTGCTACCGAGCTAGAACTCAACCAATTATCAGCGATTGTTAAAGAATGGAGTGATCAATTTGATTTACAGCAAACAACGTGAAACAAAAGAAACTTCTATCCAAATAGCTATAGATTTATCAGGCGAACAAACAACTTCAATTAAGACAGGAGTCGGCTTCTTAGACCATATGCTGACTTTATTCAGCTTTCACAGTGGAATCAGTTGTCAAATTGAAGTGCAAGGTGACAATGAAGTAGATGATCACCATACCACCGAAGATGTTGGGATTGTTCTAGGACAATTACTCTTGGAAGCAATTAAAAATCAACAATCCTTTACACGTTATGGCTCATTCTATATCCCGATGGACGAGACCTTAGCACGAGTGGTGACTGATATCAGCGGTCGACCTTATCTTTCTTTTAATGCCCAATTCTCAAAGGAAAAAGTAGGTACCTTTGATACGGAATTAGTTGAAGAATTTTTCCGCGGTCTGGTCATTAATGCACGTCTCACTACCCACATCGATTTAATTCGAGGTGGCAATACACATCACGAAATTGAAGCAATATTCAAAGCCTTTGCAAGAAGTTTAAAGATTGCTCTATCTGACGACGGATCCAAAGGTGTGCCTTCATCGAAAGGTGTGATTGAATGATTGCAATTGTAGACTACGGCCTTGGCAATATTAAGAATATTGAACGCGCTATTCACCATTTAGGTTTTGAAGCCGTTTTAACTGATGATTCTGAGGTCATTCGTTCAAGCTCTCATATTGTATTGCCAGGTGTGGGTCATTTTAAAGATGCAATGCAAGCATTGAAACAGTCAGGGTTAGATAAGGTACTGATTGAATTGCAAAATTCCAAACCGTTTATCGGTATATGTTTAGGGATGCAGTTGATGTTCGACCACAGTGCTGAAGGAGATAGTAACGGCTTAGGTATTATACCTGGTAAAGTAGTACCGATTAAAACAACTTATCCGGTGCCGCATTTAGGATGGAATAATTTAGAAAGCGAACATCCTCTGCTTAATCAAGATGTTTACTTCATACACTCATATTATGTACAAACTGAAGCTCCAATTATAGCAACAGCAGATTACGGACTGCCTATTACAGCAATTGTTCAAGCGCAAAATAAAATCGGTATCCAATTTCATCCGGAAAAAAGTGGAGATTATGGATTAGAAATATTAAATCAAGCATTGAAAGGCGGTTTTATTGATGATTGAAATTTGGCCAGCAATCGACCTTATTGATTCAACCAGTGTCAGATTAACTGAAGGCGATTATACCTCGAAAGAAGCAATGACCAGAACAGCTGAAGAAGCAGTGTCCTTTTACAGCCAGTTTGAATGTGTGACTCGTATTCATGTCATCGATTTAATTGCCGCCAAGCAACAAACACCGATGGAGACAGACTATGTTGAACAATTAGTCGGGTTAACCGACTTACCCTTCGAAGTCGGTGGAGGCATTCGTTCGCTGGAAACAATTGAAACTTATTTCAGCAAAGGTGTGCAATACATCATTGTAGGTACGAAAGGCATTCAAGATGTGGAATGGTTAAAAGCTGCTGCAGAGCACTATCCAGGACGTATTTACATTTCTGTAGATGCATTCGTAGATGAAATTAAAGTAAACGGCTGGTTAGAAAATACTGGAATTAATTTATTTGATTTTGTTGCAAAGATTAACCACCTTCCTCTCGGCGGCATTATTTATACCGATATTTCGAAAGATGGCAAGTTGCAAGGTCCTAACTTTGAATTGACTGCTCAATTAGTAAATTCGACTCCTCTGCCTGTGATTGCTTCAGGGGGGATCCGAAACCAAGCAGACTTAACTCAATTAGAACAAGCTGGTGTACAAGCAGCTATTGTCGGCAAAGCTGCTAATACTGAAAGCTTTTGGGAGGGATTAACGTGATTAAGAAACGCATTATTCCTTGTCTCGATGTAAAAGACGGTCGTGTCGTGAAGGGCGTACAATTTAAAGGCCTACGCGATATCGGTGATCCTATGGAATTAGCAGCCTATTATAATGCAGAATTAGCAGATGAGTTAGTGTTTCTCGATATTTCCCGAACTGAGAACGGTCACCAAATGATGCTGGATATCATTGAAGAAACCGCTTCGAAATTATTTATTCCCTTGACTATCGGTGGCGGCATCAGTTCTACAGCCGATATTTCAATATTACTAAAGCACGGTGCAGATAAAGTTTCGCTAAATTCCAGTGCTTTACGTCAACCTTCCCTGATTAAAGAAGCAAGCGATAAATTCGGTTCCCAGTGCATTTGTATCGCTGTAGATGCTAAATGGGAAGATGCTCGTAATGATTGGTTTTGTTATACACATGGCGGCAAACAACCCACGGATATTCGAGTCCTAGATTGGGTGCGACAAGTAGAAGCTTTAGGTGCTGGGGAATTGTTGGTAACCAGTATGGATTATGATGGTGTGAAACAAGGATTCGATCATCAGTTGTTGAAAAAGATAAATGAAGCGGTTAATCTCCCAGTCATTGCTTCAGGTGGCGGAGGCAATGCTCAGCATTTTGCAGATCTTTTTCAAGAAACAGACGTCTCTGCGGGGTTAGCTGCCAGTATTTTTCATGATAAAGAAACTACTATTGGTGCCGTTAAAACTTATTTACAAGAAAAAGGAGTGCAGGTCAGATGGCTGTAAAACCAGATTTTTCTAAAGGATTAGTTCCAGCAATCTTACAAGATAATCAAACACAACAAGTCTTAATGCTCGGATATATGAACGAAGAAGCTTATGAGCTTACCTTGCGCGATAAAGTATGCTGGTTTTATTCACGCAGTAAAGCCCGTTTATGGAAAAAAGGTGAAAGCTCTAAACATTACCAATATGTTGAAGATATACGCTTAGACTGCGACCAAGATACCTTGCTAATTAAGGTCACACCAGCAGGTCCTACTTGCCATACCGGGTCTACAAGTTGCTTTAATACCGAAATTCCGTTCTTTGTGGATAGTCTGGAAGAAATTGTGGCTGCACGTGCGCAAAGTGACGATGAAAAATCCTATACTCATTATCTACTGACTTCAGGTATTGAAAAAATAACTAAAAAATTCGGCGAAGAAGCTTTCGAAGTCGTCATCGCAGCGATGAAAGCAGACCATAAAGAATTGACCAATGAAACGGCAGATGTCTTATATCATTTATTTGTATTATTACATGCCTGCGACGTTCCTATTGCAGATGTCAAAAAAGTACTGCAAGCCAGACACCAGAAGAGCGGCAACTTTAAAGGCGAAAGACAAGATGTGCAAGATTGGTAAACGATGAATAATAAGGTGCCGGGACAGAAAGATTGTCTCGGCATCTTGTGTGTGATTTGTGTTATTTGACGTAAAAATAGGTAGGGAGATGTTGTATGGGAGCTAAGCGAGGTTGAAACTACCACGCGATTTCCCTTCATATTAAACATAAAAAAACAGGGGCCGAACATAAGATAATGTCTCAACTCCTGTAATCTATCACGTATTTATTTTTCAAAAGTAATTATCCAATTTGTATCTTCTCTTTAGGATAGTGGTACATCACGGGTTCTTTTCGACCACCAATCATAATGATAAAGGATATGAGGCCGACACGACCGATAAACATCAGCAACATCAAGATGACTTTGGTTAAATCATTACCGTCACTCGAGGCACCGAGAGAAAGTCCGCATGTACCAAAGGCAGACATGATTTCAAAGAACACTTGCAAGAAGGTTAATTTAGTCCCTTCAAAAGCTGAAGTGAGAATGATTGCTACAGACGTTAGTATCGTAGCCACCCCAAAGACTGTAAAGGTCTTTTGAATATCTGAAGGTTGGATTTCACGATTAAACACCTTTATAGTTGTGCTGTTCGTTTCATTTCTGAAATTAAGTATAAATAAAATTAGAATCGCAAAGGTCGTTGTACGAATACCGCCGCCTACAGAGCTTGGTGAAGAACCAATAAACATCAGTAAGCCCATCACAATATTGGTTGCATCTGAAAAATGCGTAATATCGATGGTTTCTAAGCCTGCACTTCTCGTCGTAGTGGACTGGAACATCGCATAAAACAATGCTTTGTGCCAACTTGAACCTTGAAAGGCATGGTTCGCTTCTAATAACAAGATTACAATCGTGCCCAGTGCAAACAAGGCTAAATAAGTAATCGTTGTAATCTTAGCGAAGAGTGAAAAACGGAAGTTTGGAATTCTATTTTTAATATAAGCTTTGACTTCAAGCAACACTGGAAACCCAATTGATCCTAAAGTGATTAAGAACATGACGATAGTTTGTACAAAGTAATCATCAGCATATGGAATGAGAGAATTGCCGGTAATATCTAAACCTGCATTCGTCGTTGATGAAATCGCTACAAAGAATCCCTGCATCAATGAATATTGAATGTCAGAGGAATCTCTGTAAAAATAAAATGCTAGCAAGAGTGCGCCGACCAATTCAATCAGCAGAATAGCTCGTACAATTTCAATAATCAGTTTAACTGCACCGCTCATCGTGTTGCGGTTATTATCTAACATGATCAGTTGTCTTTCACGCAAGCCGATATGTTTACCGAGAATCACCCATAAAACTGTACCCATTGCCATGACACCAACGCCGCCGATATTTAAGATAATCAATATGATAATCTGTCCAAATGTCGTATAAGTATCGACAATCGAGATAGGTGTCAGCCCTGTTACGCTAATACCTGAAACTGCCACAAAAAGTGTATCAATAGGATTCACATGCACGCCAGGTTTGTGCACGTAAGGCAAGTTCAACATTAAAAAAGCTGCAACGATAGCAAACAGGTAATACATTACTATACCTTGTTGAGGGCTGGTTCTTTTAAATAATTGATTAAAAATGGACAACTTTTTTCACCTCAACGTTACTTCAATTTAATCTCAATATCTTTAAGTTTACCATTTCTATAGATTTTTGCCGATAAGGATTTTTTATCATCTTTATGTTCAAAAATGACTTGTCTATATCGCAAACTATCTTCAATTTTTGTACCACCTAATTCTACTATAACATCGTCTGATTTCAAACCAGCTTTTTCAGCAATAGAATGATCTTTTACTGCGCGCACTACTGCGCCTTGTTCTACACTTTCTGGTAATTTCATTTGATGACGTTCTCCATCATTTAAATCACTTACATTAGAAACTTGCACACCTGTATTCGGATAATTAATGTGACCGTGTTTCTCTAGTTGTTTTGCTAAATCAAGTGCATGATTGACTGGAATTGCAAAGGCCATGCCTTCAACTGCTTGCATATCAATTTTCAATGAAACAATTCCAACTAATTTACCGTTCTGATCTACCACAGCTCCGCCAGAATTACCTGGATTGACTGGTGCATCAATTTGAAATGCTTTCGTCAGATTATCGTAATTGCCATCTTTGTCTATATCAACCGGTACATTTCTATTCAATCCGGAAATGATGCCGCTGGACACACTGCCTTTAAAATCAGCGCCTAAGGGGTTACCTACAGTAATTATCGGTTCAGCTAATTGAAGTTGGTTAGAATCACCTATGGCAATCGGTTTAACTTTGCTATCCTTATCAACTTTAGCTTTTACGACTGCAATATCGGAATATTTATCTTTACCGATAACTTTACCGTTTGTTTTTTTTTTATCATCATATAAAATATTTTGATTCGCTTTGTCGCCTACTACATGGGCATTTGTCAATATAAAAATAGAGTCGCCTACTTTTTTGTAGACGACACCTGAGCCGATTTCTCCGTCAGATTTGGGTGCTTCTTTTTCTACCGAACTTTTATTACTGTCTTTATTTTCAACCGTCACTACTGAGTGTGTGGTTTCTTTAGCAGCTTTCATCATGGCAGTTTGTTTCTTGTCTCCGCCATTAAAGGATGAAATTTGTCCTGAAGAGTTATCATCTCTATTGTGTAAGTTATGAAAAATAGCGAACAATAATAACACTAAAATAATTGCGCCTATAACCACCGCAATTTTTGCCCAATTACGACGTAAAAATTCTGAGACAGCCGAATTATTATGCGTATCTGGTGAATGTGTTGAAGGTGTATCTTGTTTAGCATTTTGATGACTTGGCTTTTCTGTAACGTCTTCTTTTTCTTTTGTATCGGATTTAGATTTTTCTCTATCTTTGTTATCTTTTTCCATAGAATTGTCTTCTTCTTTCTTAGAAGCTTTTTCAGATTGTATGCCTGCCACTCCACCTACTGCCGCTTCTTTCTTATCTTCATCACGCTGCTTCGGTTGATTTGCCGTATCAAATTCTGACTTATCTTTTTTGTTTTCACTCGGCACACTATGTAATGTTTCAGAAGATACATCGCCTTCTTGATTTTCATGTGCTTTTTGTTGTTGATGCTGAATTTCTTCTTGAGTCAACTTTTCAATTCTTGCTTTGCGTAAATTGTCCTTTACACGTTCCTCGTTGTTCTTAGCAAGTTTCGCTTCTCGTTCTTTCTCTCGTTCTTTAGCTTCTCGTTCTTTCTGTACACGTTTTTCGCGTTCTTCGTTATGGAAGAAAGCACGACGCTTACGTTTATAATGACGTTTCGGTATGACTTGTTTTCCATCCTTATGCTTTTTCTCTTCATTCGAATGTTTGTCATCTGCCATATTAACGCCTCCTTCACTACAATCTAACTATGTCTTAATTATGCCATAACTTTATATGAATTTCTTGTAAATCCTTGTTATTTATACAAATAATTCGACTTTATTTTTAGCAATATAAAAAACTCTTTCTCATTCAACCCATTAGGCGAATCAGAAAGAGTATTTAAAGGATTATTTATCTTTATGTTGCGCTGCTTTTTTATTATGACGGAGTGATGTCAACCAACCAATTATTACAAGGCCGATCATGACGCCCCAGAAGATACATTGCCATAAAATGGTATGCGGGAAGTTTTCTGGAATCAGTTGTACTTGTGGGTGTGCAAGTACTAATACTACTAATTTAATACCTACCCAGCCTACGATTGCAAATGCTGCACCTTCTAAGCCTGGATATTTATTCAATAATTCTACAAACCAAGTTGCCGCGAAACGCATTAAGATAACACCAATCATACCACCTGCAAACATGACTAAGAACTGTCCTAAGTCCATACCGCCGAAGTGGATGCCTACTGGTTTTAATGTGAATGCAATTGCCATGGCTGCTAACATTGAATCTATCGCAAAGGCAATATCTGCGAATTCAACTTTAGCTACCGTACCCCAAAACGCTTTCGGGCCCACTTTCTTTTCATTGCCATGTTGATCAAAGTGGTGATCATCCCCAGCTTCTGGACTTTCAGGTCCATGCTGGTCGGCTTTGAAGAATTGATATAAATTCCGCGCTGACATATAAAGTAAATAAAAAGCGCCGGCTGCTTGAATAAACCAGAAGTTTACTAAGTAACTGATTAAGAATAATGAAGCAAAACGAAATACAAATGCACCTAGCAAGCCGTAGAACAAGGCTTTCTTTCTCTGTTCAGGGGGTAAATGTCTGACCATAACAGCCATTACTACAGCGTTATCTGCTGCTAACAAGCCTTCTAAAAATACTAATACGAGCAGTACCCACAAATAAGGTAAAATTAAACTCGGATCCATTAGATAACAACTCCTTATTTCATAAAATGGTTCGTACAGAACACTCAAACGTCTAAGTATTCATGTCCGCTTTTTTGGACAATAAAAGAGACCTATGCTAAATAAATAGCAAAGGTCTCACTTGAATGTCTCTTTTTATAACATCCCATTTTACCGGAAGTGTCTGACTTCGTAATGACGATAAAATGTACCGGCAGGCCTGCAGCCTGTCCATCTAAGTTACTCCCCTCTGACATAACGTCATAGGTATTCAATTATTTAAAACTATTATACCCTATGCAAGTCTTACAATAAACTATAAAGTTTAATTTCTGGGAATTTTTCTTCAAACCAGCGTGTCGCAAATTCATTTTCAAATAAAAATACTTTTTGCTCATAACGATCTTGCACTAAAATAGAGCGTGATGTACTCATTTTATCTTGAATATCTTCTTCATTTTCTACCCAACGTGCAATTTTACGTCCCACTGGTTCCATTATCACGTCAACATTATATTCATTCTTCATACGATGTTCGAATACCTCAAATTGCAATTGTCCAACTGCACCTAAGATAATTTGGTTCGTATGCAAAGTTTTGTAATATTGAATCGCGCCTTCTTGAACGAGTTGTTCAATACCTTTATGGAAGTGTTTTTGTTTCATAACGTTTTTAGCTGATACTTTCATAAAGAGTTCCGGCGTAAACTGCGGTAAATCTTCAAAGCTGAACTTTTGATTGCCCCCGACTAAGGTATCGCCGATTTGATAGTTTCCAGTGTCATATAAACCGATGATGTCTCCAGCCACTGCATGGTTGACGGTTTCTTTGTCGTCGGCCATGAAGGATGTAGAACGGGTAATCTTTTGTTTCTTATTAGTACGCTGCAATTTCACATCCATGCCACGTTCGAACGCACCGCTGACAATACGCATGAAGGCAATACGGTCACGGTGTTTAGGGTCCATATTAGCTTGGATTTTAAAAATAAATCCTGAGAAATCTGGTGCAAACGGGCTGACTTCTTCCGCTTCTTTCGTCACACGGCCATTCGGCATCGGTGCATGATCAACATAAGCATTCAAGAAACTTTGTACACCGAAATTAGCTAAGGCTGAACCGAAGAATACTGGTGTTAATTCTCCTGCTAATAACATATCATTATCAAATTCTTCTCCAGCTTCTTCCACTAACATAAATTCATCGATAGCTTGTTCAAAGGTGCTATCTTTAGTAATTTCGTGTTCTTCTTCTAGTTCATAATCTTCATTTAAATGTAAGAGATGTTCTTCATCTCTGAATGGCTCGATAGTACGATGTTCACGATCAATAATTCCGAAGAAGTTTTGACCCATTCCGACTGGCCAATTCATCGGATAAGTTTTGATATTCAACGTCTCTTCAATTTCATCTAATAATTCAAAGGGTTCTTTTCCGACACGATCCAATTTGTTAATAAATGTAAAAATCGGGATTCCGCGCATTTTACAAACTTTGAACAGTTTCAAAGTTTGTGGTTCAATCCCTTTAGCGCAGTCGATTACCATTACAGCACTATCGACCGCCATTAAAGTACGATACGTATCTTCAGAGAAGTCCTCATGCCCTGGTGTATCTAAAATATTAATATTGTAATCATCATAATCAAATTGCATTACTGAACTGGTTACAGAAATACCACGTTCTTGTTCAACTTTCATCCAGTCACTGGTTGCAAATTTCCCGGATTTTTTCCCTTTTACTGTCCCGGCTTCACGAATGGCGCCGCCGAATAACAAGAGTTTCTCAGTCAATGTCGTTTTACCGGCATCGGGGTGAGAAATAATCGCAAAGGTTTTTCGGGATTCAATTTCATCCTTAATACTCATTATTTGTCTCCTTTTCAAATATCATTAAAGTTAGTGTCTGTGCAAGGCGTTCTGCCTCATCTTCGTCCATTATATTAAAAAGATACATGATTAAATTATCTTCTACATCTTCTGGAGTCTCCTTCATATCTAGTTCAGCGGACCAATTCAGGTCTGGTATTGCTACCATACTATGCTTGTCAATTTCGTGGATATAAACCTTGGCACCTTCTAATTGTTGAAGTGTTCTAATCTTCAGAAGGCCCACCTCCGAATTTCTTGTAAGCCGCTTCTAACCCAATTAAATCATCGCGATGTGGCACTTTAACATGACCCGGCATAATTTGGTAAGGTTCGCGACCTTTTGATGCTAATACTACAGTATCTCCAGGTTCAGCAACATCGATAGCATGGCGGATACCTTCAGCACGATCTGTATACTCGACGTAATTATCATGTGTCGCACCTTTAGCCAATTCAGCTGTAAGCATCTTCGGATCATCATTAGCCGGATTGTCCGGAGTGAAAATCACATAATCTGCTCGACATGCTTGTTTACCCATTTCAGGTGTTTTCGTAAGGTCTCTTTCTCCCGCCATACCAATTAGGAAGATTAATTTTTGTTTTACAAACGGCTTAACAGCATCGATTAATTTTTCGATACCATCTGTAGTGTGCGCATAGTCGATAATCAAATCGATAGGTAAGCTAGGATCCAATACCTCTAATCGTCCTTCTACTGGTTCTAACTGAGGAACAATGTCAACAATCTCTTGCATTGGAGTGCCTTTACCCCATACCGCAGTCATAGCTGCCATGATATTAGAAATATTGAACTTTCCAACATATGGAGAATCTACATGGAAGGTTCCGTCTGGAGTTACAAAATCAAATGACGCACCTGTCAGAGATTCTTGAATACGCTCAGCTTTGAATTGTGCTGGACGATGAATCCCATATGTAAATACTTCATATGGTGTCACACTTGTAAGATATTCTGAGAAATCATCATCTGCATTCACTACCGCGAATTTTTCTTTACGTAAATCTTCACCCAGTTGACTGAAAAGTAAAGATTTAGCATGACCGTATGCTTCCATGGTACCGTGGAAATCTAAATGATCTTGAGTCAAATTAGAAAAAATGGCAACATCAAATTCTACACCGCTCAAGCGCCCTAAAGCAAGTCCATGGCTGGATACTTCTAAAGTCATAGCTTCAGCGCCCGCCTCAACCGCTTCGTGTACTTTCTTTGTTAATGTGACTGTTTCAGGTGTTGTATTTTCACCTTTAGTGACTTTCTCATTAATTTGAAAGCCATTAGTACCTAAATAAGCACTGCCTTTGCCTAATTTACGATGAATTTGATGAATCATTGTCGCAATAGAAGTCTTACCGTTCGTACCTGTGACACCATAAGTTGTAAGTTGTTCACTCGGATAGTCATAGAGTTTATGTACAATTAAACTGGCCACACGACGCGTTTTTGGAACTATAACTTGAGTCACGTCTCCTTCAATTTCTTGTTCACTTTCTACCACAATCAACTTGCATCCTTGATTCACTACATCCTGACAGAACTTGTGGCTGTCCACTGTATATCCTTTGGTAGCTACAAAGATACTTCCTTCTTTTGCAGTACGAGAATCTGTGGTTACATCATTAATTTCTCTATCTAAACTGCCAAGCACTTGTTTCGATTTTATCTTTTCGAACAATTCGTTCGCTTTCACATCGATCGCTCCTTTTTTCCCAATACTACTATTTTATACATTTTTTTCTCATAAATCTATATACTAAGGTTTAATTCTATTGTACAGATTTTTTCTTTTTACTTATATTAATTTCCATCGGCGGTCCTTACTTCTATGTAAGTTTGAATCCCGCTGAAGTAGGTAATAGGATACAATAATACCTTCTAAATTCCACGCGTTAAATGTTAAGGCAATGTGAAAATATTTTTATCTCATATTAATAAATGTTATAATTCAATGATGTTAATACGAATACGGTTTAATGTTAAGCAAATTTGCGTTAAACTCAAGTCAAGCGGTGGAGGGACGATACACTTTTCTTCTTCACGACATATAGGAAAAAACTATAAATTCAACTAACTGGAGGGTGGCTACTCACATGGTTACTCAAGATAAGAAGATATTGATTATTACAGGGTCATTCGGTAACGGCCATTTGCAAGTAACCAATAGCGTTGTGAACCAATTGAATGAAATGAATCTGAAGCATCTTTCTGTGATTGAGCATGATTTATTTATGGAAGCACATCCTATTTTAACTTCTATTTGCAAAAAGTATTACATCAATAGTTTTAAATATTTTAGAAATTCTTACAAACAGTTTTATTATAGCCGCCCAGATGATGTAGATAAATGTTTTTACAAATACTACGGTTTAAATAAGCTTATTAATCTGCTGATAAAGGAAAAACCAGATTTGATATTGTTGACGTTCCCTACGCCGGTAATGTCAGTGTTGACAGAACAATTCAATATGAATATCCCTATTGCTACTGTAATGACAGACTATAGATTACATAAAAACTGGGTAACGCCCCACTCTTCTCGTTATTATGTAGCAACACCTGATTTAAAACAGGAATTTATGGATATCGGTATTCCAGAAAATATTATTAAAGTTACAGGAATTCCTATCTCTGAACAATTTGATGAAGAAATCGATACACACGCTTGGATGCATAAGCATCATCTTGATCCTGAGCGCCCTACTATTTTAATGTCTGCTGGTGCTTTTGGAGTTTCAAAAGGATTTGAAGCGATGATTTCTGATATTATCGAACGCACTCCTAACACTCAGGTTGTGATGATTTGCGGACGCAATAAAGAACTGAAACGCTCATTGCGCCAACAGTTTAAAGAATATGCGAATGTATTGATTTTAGGTTATACACATCATATGAACGAATGGATGGCCTCTTCTCATTTGATGGTGACAAAACCAGGCGGCATTACGATTTCAGAAGCTTTAGCTAGAAGAATCCCTTTGATTTTCTTAGATCCGGCACCAGGACAAGAATTAGAAAATGCATGTTATTTCCAATCTAAAGGTATCGGAGAAGTTGCGGACACAACTGAAGAAGCTATTCAACTGATTACTGATTTGACTCAAAATGAAGAAGCATTGGTTGAAATGACAGAAAGAATGGCAGATTTAAAGGTGAAATACCCTACTTATAAATTATGCCGAGATCTTCTGCATCTACTAGACCGTTCTTCACAATTCGAAGAAATTTACGGAAAGGTTCCTATGTATGCAAAGCTCTTCCTCAAGTAGTTACAAAAATGCGAACTACCAAAGAAATTTCATTATTATGCTCGTCATCTTATTCTTAATAGAATTTGCCCGAGGGATGTATGTCCTAAGTTACTTGCCGATTCTTCCAACTGTGTCTTCAGTTGCGGTAGGGCTTACCTCTGCGGCAGTTTCTGTTCACTATATCTCAGATGCAGCAACCAATTTTGTGATTGGATTCTTATTAAAACGCTTTGGAGCTAAACCTGTCTTAACTCTAGGGTTTTTGTTAGCGTTCGGCAGCCTATTCTTAGTCATCTGGTTTCCGTTTAATCCATTCATTATCTTTATCAGTGCCATATTATTAGGTATTGCTTCCAGTCCGATTTGGGTCATCATGTTATCCAGTGTACGTGATGAAACACGCGGCAAACAAATGGGGCATGTTTACTTTGCTTGGTTATTCGGTTTACTACTTGGAATGATCAGCATGAACTTAATTATGAAAGTTCATCCGACATCTTTTACTTTCTTGATGTCACTAATGGTATTGATTGCTTGGATTCTATACTATTTTGTAAAA
This sequence comes from Staphylococcus piscifermentans, assembly GCF_900186985.1. Taxonomy (NCBI): domain Bacteria; kingdom Bacillati; phylum Bacillota; class Bacilli; order Caryophanales; family Staphylococcaceae; genus Staphylococcus; species Staphylococcus piscifermentans. The sequence goes on from NZ_LT906447.1 coordinate 2,032,158, forward strand.
ATACGTCTTACCAATTACAATACGCGTAAAGTCGGCCAGCAATTAAAACAAATTGCCGGAGTTGCTAAGAAGAATGGTGTGCTTTTCCCGGGTATTATTTTACAAGGAGCTTCAATCAGCGCGCTGGTGCCTATCTTACCAATTTACGCCACTAAAATTGTAAAAGTAACGACCGTTGAATATACTGCAGCCCTAGTTATCGGCGGTATCGGTTGTGCGATTTCCATGCTCTTCTTATCTAAAATTATAGATAATCATGGGAAAGTCTTTATGTATTCAACTATTTTTACAGGATTTATCCTTTATACAATCGGTATATTCGGACTTTCAAAAATTACTAATATATTTATCGTTTGGGTAATTGCCCTCTTCATCGGCTTAATGTATGGATTCTTGCTGCCTGCTTGGAATACTTTCATGGCCAGCTTTATCCATAAAGATGAGCAAGAAGAAACCTGGGGCGTGTTCAATAGTATTCAAGGTTTCGGTGCGATGATAGGACCGTTAATCGGTGGTATGTTGTACCAATTTACAGGTGCGGTTAATAATACTTTCTATTTCTCAGCTGGAGTCTTCATCTTCTTAGCGATATTCTATGGTATTTATTTCATTAAATTAAGACGGCAGTCGTCTACTTCATAAGGTAATGGGGAGCGGCCTGGAACATCATTTGTTCCAGGTCGTTTCTTTATTGGGCAGGAGGTAGCTAAAAGTGTCTAGGTGTTAGCGGCTTTGACCCCTAACTGTATAGGCAACATCTGCGAGCCTCGACACTTTGGCCCCTAAATGTATAGGCGACAATCGCGAGCCTCGACACTTTGGCCCCTAACTGTATAAGCAACGATCGCGAGCCTCGACACTTTGGCCCCTAACTGTATAAGCAACGATCGCGAGCCTCGACACTTTGGCCCCTAACTGTATAAGCAACGATCGCGAGCCTCGACACATTCAGCCTTAACCTCTCCAATATCAACCTATTTCTTAAACAAACACCTATTATTCCCCTATAAAAATATAAAAATTCAATTCATCACACGCAAAGATAAGAGCCAAGACAAATTAATGCCTTGGCTCTGTTGCTTATGTATAAAAGTATGAGGTTGGGACATAGGATTTGAAATCATTCACTGCGATTCTCATCTCAACTATAAACCCATTATTTCTGCACCATGTCCTAGCCTCGTACTTTAAATCTTTTTAATTTTACTTTAAAAAGTAAATTGATTGTTTTCATTATTCAAAGCTGAATGTGTCGACTTCTTTCCACTTTTCAGCATCTTCATCATATTGCAATAATGTCAATGCATCGATTGTTTCTTTATAATCGATACCTGCAAGTGCAACTTGTCCAAAAATATCTTCGAATTCTTGACTAGTTAAACCTTGGGCAATTGTAAAATGCGGAACAAATGAGTGTTCTGGTTTGCCGTAAAAATCGCCATTATTAAAGCGATTGTCCAACTCTTCTAATTCTGGTGTTTTTTCAACTTTGAAATAAATCACATTGTTGATCGGAGCAAAATTTGACGCTTTAGTTGCGTGAATATGCAACGGTTTAACACCTTGCACACGCTCTTTAATTTCTTCTTTTACTTTATCGAAATCCCCATCTTCTACCTCAAACGAATCTTTAATTGTGATATGAGGTGGAATTTGCGCATAACGTTCATCATAACGTTTACGATATGCATCGATTTTTTCACAGAACGTTTTTGATGGAATTAATGCTAACCCTAAGATCATTTGAATTCCTCCTTAATTTAACTATAATGCCATTATAGCAAACATTTAATGAAATCGTTACCAAAAACAATAATTTTACAGAATTAACTGAATAATTTACTCTGCTAAAAAATAAACTAAGAGAGGTTCCATTAAGTTTTTCCAGTACTTCCAACGATGCGTACCCTCAAATTCCTCATAATGATGCGTAATTTGTTTGCGATTTAATAAGTCGTTCAGTTCGCGATTCGGTGTTAAAAAGTCTGCACGTTCGCCAGTGGTCGGCAATTCAAAATCAATCTCTTCTTTGCCCACTGCTTGCCAAATATTTAATTGGTCGATAAATTGACAACGGTCTGTCAACACTTCAACTACTTCATTAAACATCGGACTGAACATCCCTACTTGGCTGAATAAACGCGGATAGGAAAGCGCAGTCATTAAGGCAATAGAACCTGCTAAACTATCTCCCAATAAAATACGGCCATTAGCTACTTTGTAAGTCGGGAAATTCTGATCGATATACGGTAGAATTTCTTTCCCCATTGCTTTTACTGTTAAAGGCGCCTTGCTGCCATTCGGAGAAAATTCTTCTCTGCGCAAATCGACAGTTTTGTAATGAAAGCCGATAATAATAGCACGTTCAATTTTGTCCTCTTTTCTTAACTTCTCATAAACACGATGAATACGTCCATATCTGAAAAAATCTAATCCATCAAAACAAAAGAGCACTTTATATTTAAATAGAGGCGTATAATCTTCAGGTAAATAAATTGAAAAGGTGATATCACGTTCTAAAATATCACTATGAAACGTTGTGGTATTGATTGTGCCGGTTTGAAATTCAGTCATCCTATCTCTCCTCAATTCAATATATTCTTCATTATAACAATTTTCTCTTCAATATGTTGTTAAGCTAGATAGATATTGGTTTCTAAGCCTCATTCCGATTAAGTTGCTACGTTTTAGTTTTCTAATTTATTTATTAATTTTATTAAAACTGTTGCACGGAACTTATTTACACAGTATAATTATGAAAAATAATTGTTACTCTTGCATGTCGAAACACTTACAAATAAATCGAACAGGTGACCGTTTATTTTTAGGGATGGATGTAAACGCTTTCTGTAAGGTTTTATAAGGGGGAAATCATTATGCTAGAAAGTATTGTAGCTTGGTTTAATGAAGTGGTGTGGAGTAAACCGCTTGTTTATGGTTTGTTAATCACTGGTATTTTGTTCTCATTGATGATGAAATTTTTCCAAGTCAGGCATTTTAAAGAAATGATTCGACTGATGTTCCATGGTGAAAAGTCACCGACTGGGATATCCAGTTTCCAGGCCATTGCCTTATCATTAGCCGGCCGTGTCGGAACTGGTAATATTGTCGGTGTGTCTACAGCCATCTTTATCGGTGGTCCTGGTGCTGTATTTTGGATGTGGGTGACTGCATTCTTAGGAGCAAGCAGTGCTTTCATCGAATCTACTTTGGGACAGATTTTCAAACGAGAAGAAAAAGGTGAATACCGAGGCGGCCCTGCCTACTACATTCAATACGGAATTAAAGGGCGCGTTGGTAAAATATACGGCCTCATCTTTGCAGTAGTAACAGTTATTTCCGTAGGTCTCCTTTTACCCGGAGTCCAATCTAACGCGATTTCCAGTTCTATGCACAATGCCTTTAAAGTGCCGAGTTGGATTATTGCTACTATCTTAGCAGTTATACTAGGTTTAATTATTTTCGGCGGTGTAAAGTGGATTGCGAATGTAGCGACTGCGGTTGTACCGTTCATGGCCATTATTTATATCTTGATGGCAGTGTTTATTATCATCTTAAACATTCAAGCAGTACCTGCTTTATTCGCTCTTATTTTTAAATCAGCATTCGGAATGCAAGCAGCATTTGGGGGCATTTTCGGAGCTATGATTGAAATCGGGGTAAAACGGGGACTTTACTCTAACGAAGCCGGTCAAGGTACTGGTCCGCACGCAGCAGCTGCAGCTGAAGTATCACATCCGGCTAAGCAAGGACTTGTACAAGCATTCTCAGTATATGTGGATACTTTATTTGTGTGTACAGCGACTGCATTAATTATCTTAATATCTGGAACTTACAACACAACGAATGGTGATGTCGGGCCTGGCGGATTGCCGAAACTGATCAAAGATAACGGAATATTCGTACAATCTGCAGATGGCACAAAAGATTACTCTGGAACAGCGATGTATGCTCAAGCGGGTATCGATAAAGCCTTACAAGGCGGAAGTTATCACTTCGATCCAGCTTTCTCAGGTTTCGGTTCATACTTTATTGCAATTGCGTTATTCTTCTTTGCCTTTACTACAATTCTGGCGTATTACTATATCGCGGAAACCAATATTGCTTATATGACTAGAAATAGTTCACGCTTTACTACAACCATCTGGATTAACGTCGCACGTATTGTCTTAATTGGAGCTACGGTATACGGTTCAATTAAAACAGCTGATGTAGCCTGGAGTATGGGTGATTTAGGCGTAGGTATGATGGCGTGGTTGAATATTATAGCGATTTGGATTTTGCATCGCCCTGCTGTAGACGCATTACGTGATTATGAAAGTCAGATGAAACGTTTGGGGTCTGGGAATTATGCAATTTATCATCCAGATCCGAAGAAACTACCGAATGCGACTTTCTGGCTTGAAGATTATCCTAAGCGATTGAAAAAAGCGCATTTTAAAGAGGAACGTAATGATGATGAAGATAATGACCAAGGTGCAGAACCTAGTGTTCCTTTAAATAAAAATTTAAAAGAAGTTTAATTTAGAATGAATATTATAAAATCAGAACCAGCTCAAAGAGAAGTCTTTAATCTTTTGGGCTGGTTTGTTTTTTTGAAATATTACTTTTTGAACGTTATTAAATAGGATATAATTAAACGTAAGTCTATTTCTTTAGGAGGATCTAATAAATGCTTAATAAAGTATGGTTCAGGACAGGCATAATGCTGATTATTCTGTTCGTACTGATTAAGTTGATAATGGAAGTGCATGTTATTTTCAATCCGATTATCATCATTGTTAAATCAGTACTGTTGCCATTTATTTTGAGCGGTTTCTTATTTTATGTATTTTTACCGCTGCAAAAATTCTTAGAAAAACATCGCGTCCCTCGTTGGGGAAGCATTACGATAATATTTGTTGTCTTGATTGGTATTATTACAGCTGCTGTTACAGTAGTAGCGCCATTGATTATGAATCAAATCAACAACTTAATTAAACAAGCACCGCACTTACAACAAGAAGCACAAGGAATGATTAAATATGCCTTAGATCAAATGGATAAACTCCCTAGTGATGTTACAGACCGTGTGAATAAAGTGGTTAAATCATTTGGTGACAATGTCACGAATGTTCTAACTAACTCTATTTCGATTGTGTCTCAAATCATTTCAACTTTATTCTTGTTGATTATGGTTCCTTTCTTCTTAATCTATATGTTGAAAGACCATGAGAAATTTATTCCGTCCATTGCTAAATTATTCAATGGAGACCGTAAAGTATTTGTAGTAAACTTATTGAAAGATTTAAACCATACTTTGCAATCATATATCCAAGGACAAGTAACTGTTAGCTTTATTTTAGGTGTAATTCTGTATATCGGATATTCTATTATCGGGTTAGATTATACATTATTACTCGTACTCTTTGCGGGTGTCGCTAATATGATTCCATTCTTAGGACCATGGATGTCCTTTGCGCCTGCTGCTATAATCGGTATCATTCAAAGCCCTTCAGCTTTTATTTGGGTTTGTGTGGTTACGTTGGTAGCACAACAATTAGAAGGTAATGTCATCACACCTAACGTTATGGGTAAATCATTGAGTATTCACCCACTTACTATTATTGTAGTTATTTTAGCTGCAGGAAATTTAGGCGGCTTCGTTCTGGTTTTAATTGCTGTTCCTTTATATGCAGTTATTAAAACTGTGGTACGTAATGTCTTTAAATACCGTCAATCTATTATGATGAAAGCGCAAAGTGATGTAAAAGATTAAATAAGCATACTTAAAAAGCGTTCCTACTCTCTCAAAACAAGTAGGAACGCTTTTTGTTATGTGCTCTGCATGCCGCCTTCGTCAGGGCGGGTATAGTGCTTTATATTATGCCTTTTCTAGGTAACGTCTGCCACGTAAAGGAATTTTTTTCAAGGAAAGTAGCATTGCAAGGGAAATCATATACAAGCATGCGAGGAAGATCATGGTTCCTGTCATGCCTGAGTGATCCATCAAGAAGCCGATTGCGATTGGCGATAAGCCTCCTACTGCACGTCCGACGTTAAAGATAACGTTGTTCGCGGTGCTTCTGATATGTGTTGGGTAGAAGCTGCTGATGACTGCGCCGTAGCCGGCAAACATTCCGTTTACGAAGAAGCCTACGAATGCGCCGCCGATTAATAAGGCTGCCGCGCTTTGTGCAAAGACGTACAGGAATACTGAGGCTGCTGAGGCAATCAAGAATATGCTGTAGGATACTTTGGCTCCGAATTTATCGAGTATTTGTCCGAAGCAGAGCATGCCGAGACTCATACCGATGATGGTGCTGATGGTCCATAATGATGAATTGGAGACGCTCAACCCGTGCTGTTTCTGTAAAATTGAGGGGAGCCAGTTCATTAATCCGAAGTAACCCGCAACTTGCACACTGGACATGATGGTTAGAGCGATAGTTGTGTGTGCTTGATGTTTAGTATTGAACAGGAGACCGATTGGACTGCCCTTTTTCTTTTCTAATGTATGTTGTGCTTTAGTTTGTTTCCAAGCATCTGTTTCATCAAGGTTGCGACGGATATAGAAAGCTAAGATAACAGGTATCACGCCGATTAAGAAGAGTGCACGCCACCCCCATAAGGGTAAAATGGCTGCAGCTAGCAAGGCTGCGGTTAAGGCACCAACCTGACCGCCAATTGCGACGACAGAGGATACTCGCCCTAGTTTCTTCATAGCGAATACTTCTGCGACTAATGCCATGCCGATACCGAATTCACCGCCGCCTCCCATTCCAGCGATGAAGCGTAAAATGTAGACGATGTAAATGTTATGTGCTATTGAAAGTAAGGCTGTGGCAATCGCAAATAGGAAGATCGTATAAGTAAATATCCGAATGCGACCATATTTATCTGCTAGCACACCGAAAATCACTCCGCCGAAAAGCATACCGAAGTTCGTGATGGACGAAATAAGTCCGGCTTCTGCTGAAGTGATATGGAATTCGTTGATAATACTGGAAAGTGCAAATGCAAGGAACATTACATCCATATTCTCTAATCCGAATCCAAGCATGGAGGATGTCAAGATTTTGTTTGAATAGGATTTGTTTTGTTGATTAATTTTACCTGTCATTAAGGTCACCTACTTTATAATATGTATCATTAAATTTTCTCTGTTACATATCATACACTTTTCCTGACGTGTTGAATAGGTGTGGTGAAGAGAAAAATTGGGAGTGGCATGCGGCGAGGGCGGAGGTGATGTGATAGAGCGATATAAAGAAAACTAAAGGGTCGAAACTATAAATCTTTCCTCAATTAAAAAAACGGAGTTAAGACAAACTCATGTCTTAACTCCTTGTATAGATATCAATTATTATTTAATTGCGTGGAAACCAGCATCAACGTGAATGTTTTCGCCTGTCACGCCGCTTGATAAGTCACTTAATAAGTAAGCTGCTGTTTTACCGACTTCTTCTTGGTCAACATTGCGTCTTAATGGCGCACGTTCTTCGACTTCTTTTAAAATAATGTTCAAGTCGCCTACACCTTTGGCGCTGACTGTACGAATTGGGCCCGCAGAAATAGAGTTGACGCGGATGTTTTCTTGGCCTAAGTCATATGCAAGGTAGCGGACATTAGCTTCTAAGCTGGCTTTTGCCACGCCCATTACATTATAGTTCGGCATTGCAAGTTCGCCGCCGATGTATGTTGTAGCTACGATACTGCCGCCTTCAGGCATAATTTTTTTCGCTTCGCGAGAGACAATAGTTAAAGAATAAGAACTGATGTCTTGCGCTAATAAGAAACCGTCACGTGATGTTTCTGAAAAACGATTGCGTAAGTCTTCAACATTTGAAAAGGCGATTGAATGATAAACACCATCAATATTACCAATGTCTTCGCCGATTTGTTTAAAGCCGTTAATCACATCGTCATCGCTTTGAACATCGATTTGATACATATGTTGTTGTTCTTGGTTTAATTGATCGTATAATTTTTCTAATTGTTTTTTACTGCGTTCTTTACGGTATGTAAATACCAGTTTCGCTCCTAATTGATCTAACACTTTAGCAACACCGAAACCAATACTGCGTTTGTTTGCTACTCCCATAATGACATAAGTTTTACCTTCTAAACTAAACATGGAAACGCTCCTTCATTTGATTATTATTAATTCATGATTACATGTATTATAACATTTTTAAGTTGCTAGCACTGCTTACAACCTACTGTATGTAGACAATAAAAGTATTTTATCATTTCTGATAGACGCTGCACAACTTCCGTACTTAAGCGCCTGAATTGCAAAAAATAGAAGCGGGACAGAAATAATGATTAAAATTATTTCTGTCCCGCTCTTCTCTCCAAGTCTTTCTTTTTCCAATTAGGAACCTAATGAATAGTATTCTAAATCGCGTTTTAATTCGTCTACGTATTCTTTAGAGCCTGTGACGATTAAGCGGTCGCCATAACGTAAGGTTGTATCCCCGTGCGGCACGATGGATTCGTTATCTCGCACAATACGTACGAAGATGATGTCGCCGTCAAATGGGAAGTTACGCAATTGGATATGGTCGAATTTGTAGTTGAGCATTTGGATTTCGTACAACGAAGTTTCCACGTTGCTCAATAGATTCAGCATATTTGGTGTTTCGATCAGGCCGGTAAGTAATATTTTATTACTCAAGAAGCTGCTGAAGATTTCGATGCCTTCATTGCGCAGCTCGGCTTCTGTTTCTCCGCCTCCTTCAAAGCGGCAAATCACACGGCCGACTCCATGTTCTTTAGCCATCGTCGCTACATTATAGTTGATTTCATCATCATTAGTTGAGCAAACTACAATGTCGCTGTCGAACAGTCCCAATTTATCCAGCATCGCTTCGTCATAGTCTGCGATTTCAACGGTTGTAATGTCGTTTGAAAGATGACGTTGATCACTCAAATCTTTGCGATAGTATAACGTGATGGCATATAAGTCTGACATCAAGTTTTGAGCAATCGGGATAGTTAATTGGTTCTTACCAATCAAGCTGACATTAATACGTCTTGTTGCTTCTTCCGGCATTGGGAAGGTTTTCTTGAAGACAATCGGTACAAAGACACAGGTAATGACAGCACTTAAAATTAAAATACCTGAAATTTCTGGTGTGATGGTTTTTAATTGTTCTGCAATTTTTGCTGCTGCGATTACCAAGGAAAGTGTCGATGTTAAAAGAAACGCTGAAGAAATTGTGGTCTTCTGGTCAAACCAAGGTCGAATCGCATATACAGGTATTATTTTTGAAATCAAGAACGCGACAATCAATATTGGAATAATGATGAGAATAGACGGTTCTTTTATCAAGGAAGGAATATTTAAATCCACACCTACCATGATAAAGAAGATAGGAATGAAGAAACCATAACCGAATGAATCGAGTTTCTCTACCATATCTTCGTCAGGTCCAAGCAAGGAAACAATAACCCCTGCTAAGAATGCTCCTAGAATATTTTCAGCACCTACTCCTTCTGCTAATGCTACTAATAAAATAATCAAAGCAAAGCAGGCACGTACTCCTATTTGAGTCGTTCCATCATTTAATTTGCGTAAGAATTGCGCTTTCTTGAACATACCCCCCAAGAAATAGAAAATAACGGTAAATATAACCAAAATACTGATCAACCATAATGTTGCGCCGCCTTTACCATTCAAGGCGCCATAAACGGTTAATAGTATCATCGTGAATAAGTCTGCTAGAACCGCAGTTAATAGGATGAATTGGCCGATTGTCGTACGCATGATGTTCATTTCTTTTAATGTCGGTACAACCACACCTAAAGAAATCGTAGAAATGATGATTACCATTAATAACACATCATCAATTAAGCCGAACCATTTGAATAAATAAGCCAAGATAATTGATATTACCATAATTAAACCGAAAACGAGTAAAGCTAATTGTAAATGGCTCGGTTGTTTCTTCTTATTCTTAGATTTCTTGTTATTTTGTGTCGGTTGGCTCTTGAAAGCATTGAAATCTATTTCTAAACCGCTGAGGAACATTAAGAAAATAAATCCTAATGTCGACAAAATATTTAATACATTGTCTCTTTCAACTAAATGAAAGCCTGATTGTCCGATAACGAGTCCCATGAGGATTTCGGCAACGACCACCGGCAAAAAATTGATATTGAGTCTGTTGACGATGATCGGTGTTAAGAAAGCCGCCATGACAACAATTACGAGTGATACAAACTCCATGTGTCCCTCCTTATGTGAGATATGACATAAATGATGTTGCTAAACCAAAATAAATTAACATACTGACAATGTCATTGATGGTTGTGATAAATGGACCGCTGGCAACAGCTGGGTCAATTTTCAATTTATTCATTATCAGAGGAATAATTGAGCCCATAATCGTACCGACTGTCATGGCAATTGTCAAACTGCCGCCGACAATAAGGCCGAGAAGCGGTGTACGGTAGAGCACCATGATAATTGTAAATAACACAATGGCACATACTAAACCTGAGAGGAACCCGGCTCCCGCTTCACGCAACGTAATTTTAAACTTACTCTGATTCTCAATTTCTCCTGTTGAGATATTACGTACTGAAACGGCAAGTGATTGTGTCCCTGAGTTCCCGGACATACCGCTGATAATCGGAATAAAGGCTGCCAACAACGCTACTTTTTCTAACGTATCTTCGAATGAACCTAAGATAGTTGCAGTAATCATACCTAAAAATGTCAAGATGAGCAACCATGGAAGCCGTTTAGTGGCGGTTCTTACAATAGAGTCATCTGTGGAATCGATATCCGAAACCCCGGCTAAACCTGAGTAGTCTTCTAACGCTTCTTCGTCCATAACATCTAAGATATCGTCAATTGTGATAATACCTAGTAAATGGTCTTGGTAATCGACAACTGGCAAGGCAATGAAATCATAGTCACGCATTGTCTGTGCAACATCTTCTTGGTCATCTGCAACATTCACGCTGACTACACGTTCGCTCATAATATCTTCTATATAATCATCATTTTCTGCAACAATTAAATCTCTGAGCGAAAGTACGCCGACGAGTTGTTTATCATCATTGACTGCGAAAATGACATAGATGGTCTCGGCGTCAGGTGCTTGTTCTTTTACAAGCAATAACCCTTCTTTAACCGGCGTAGTCGTCTTCAAGGAGATATACTCCGTAGTCATAATACCGCCGGCTGTATCTTCTTCATAATGCATCAATGCTTTAATTTCTTTCGCATCGTTTTTATCCATAATCGCAAGTAATGTTGCAATCTTGCGTTTAGAGAGATGATTCATGATATCAACAGCATTATCGTAAGACATGTCTTCTAGAATATGTGCTGCATAACTGACTTTCATTTGATCAAATATCTCTTCGTATTCATCATCATCAATTTCTAACTGATCAAAAAAGTCTGCCACTTCTTTTGGTGAAAGTAAGTGATACATTTTTTGATGTATTTCTTTATCGCTGTCTTCAAAATATTCACTTTGTTCATACGTATGCATGGATAAGAATTCTTCTCGGAATTGATCAATGTCATTATTTAATAAGAGATGGTCTAATAATGACTTGTTATATATTTCTTTCTCATCCATGAATTTATTGTCATCTTTTGCCAAATTGGTGCCCTCCTCACATCTCAGTTGGTTGTATTAAGTGTTGGAAAAGATTATCTAATTCTGTCCTTTTCGCATCATCTTTCAACTCGATATATTCATGAGTGATGGGATGCTTAAAACTTAGATAACAGCAAGCTAAAGCCTGGCCGGTAATATCAGAACGCGGGCCATCGTATAAGTCGTCGCCTAGAAGCGGATGGCCGATGTATTGAAAATGGACGCGTATCTGATGGGTGCGCCCTGTATGCAGCTGTACCTTGCATAAAGTAAAGTCATTAGCGATTTGAATAGGTTGAAAGCTCGTTTCTGCGTATTTTCCTGCAGCTCCGACTTGACGTTTAATAATACTGTCTGACGCTCTTAAGATAGGTGCAACAATATTGCCCGCTTCCTCTATTCTGCCTTCAGCAATACAGTGGTAAACCTTGTTCATTGCAGTATAGGACATCATATGATGGAAATGTCCATGCTTTGCAAATAACACAATACCGCTTGTATTACGATCTAAACGTGTCACAATATGCGGAATATCTGGTGAAGTCTCGTCAGATTGCTTAGAAGCTAAGTATCCCATGACCTGCTCTATTAAACTGCCATGCGGATGCTCACGAGAAGGTGCGCAATTTTGCTGTTTATCTTTGGACACAGCAATGAAATACGAGTCTTCAAACAGGATATCTAAAGGCTGCTCGAAAGGTTCCAAATTTACACTCGGGAATTCTGCAGGCAATTCTACTATCAAAATATCCCCTGCTTCCATGGCCTTTCTGACAGTGACAGGTTGCTCATTCACAAGTAAAGCGCCATCACGTTTAATGGCACTTATCATCTTCTTAGAATATTGATTTTCTTGTAAAAAAGTTTTCAAGACAATGGGTGAAGCAATGTTATATTGAAATTGCATTAGTCATCGCGTCCATCAGAAATGAACGAATCGTGTACACGTTTCCAGAACGGGAAAGGTCTGAAGCGTGCAAAACGAATTTCTTCTTTCGCTACTTTATATTCAATGCTTTTCACGTTATGATGCTTAGTTGTAACATGATCGATTGACGTCATAATCGTTCTTTGATCTACTGGTGTAATCAAACAATAGTGATGCGCCGGCAATACTAATGGCGACCCTACTGTCCGGAAGACACGATTATTAATAGAAGCAATCTCTGTTAATTGAATCGCACGCAATGACGGATGGATTAATGCGCCTCCGAGTGCTTTATTATAAGCGGTTGAACCTGAAGGCGTCGATATACATAAACCATCTCCTCTGAAGCGTTCAAAATGCTTTCCTCTTAAACTCACATCTGCAACTAATGTTGTGTTATCCTCGGTTTTCATCGTTGCCTCATTTAAAGCAATATGGTGTGAAGGATTCTTTTCATCGTTATAGTTTACAGTGATATCAATCAAAGGATATTTAATCACTTCATAATCCCCATCGATAATTTCTTCAATCAATTTATCAGATTCGTGCGGCAGCCAATCAGCATAGAAGCCTAAATGTCCGGTATGTACCCCCACAAATGCAGTTTCTGCTAATCGATAACTATATTTATGAAACGCCTCTAGTAACGTACCATCTCCACCGACAGAAATTACTATTTCAGGTGTTTCCGTATCCTTTATCATATCTGTGTGCTGTATTTGTGCTTCCATATTTTCTTTTATGCTGTTGGATTTATGATCTCCCTTTGACACAATATTATATCGCATGCTGCACCTCACTCTTGATTATGTTTTTTCGCCCTTTTTTTCGAATAATAACGTTGCGCTTCTTGTATTTCATCTTTAATCTCAGACATTTCTTCATCTAATGAAAAAGCTGCTTCAGCCGCATTCTCTAAGCGCTTTTGAATTTCTGGAGGATAGTCCCCATCATATTTGTAACGTAAAGTGTGTTCAATCGTCGCCCAGAAATTCATAGCTAAAGTACGAATTTGTATCTCCGCTAAAATTTTACTTTGTCCATCTAATGTTTCGATTGGATATTCTATGATTACATGATAAGAGCGATAACCGCTCTCTTTCGTATTATTGATGTAATCTCTTTCTTCGATAACTTTAAAATCTTTTCTTTGACGTAATAAATTAACCACAATTTCAATATCATCCACAAATTGGCACATGATTCTTAAACCTGCAATATCATACATTTCTTCATGCAAGCGATCAAATGGAATGCCTCTTTCTGTGGCCTTTTCAATAATGCTCGTCAAAGGTTTGACACGACCTGTCACAAATTCAATCGGTGATGCATCTTGTTCCAAATCGTATATTTTACGCAAGCCTTTTAATTTTATCTTTAATTCATCCACTGCTTGTCTATAAGGGGTTAAAAATCGATCCCATTGATTCATAGTGATTCACTCCGCTTCACTCCAACTCAAATGCTTCCTCAACTTCCGCTACAAAGTCTTTACCGTAATTTGAGTTGCCTTTAATATTACTTAGAATATAGTCTAATTCTTGATCAAACATTTCTAATTTTAAATCATCATTGATATATATTGCTTTACCCTTATTTTCATGGAGCATCGACCATGTTTCTTTCACAAAGATAAGATAAGAATAGGATTGTCCATCATCTAATATGTAGGCAAACCCATAATTGTCACTATCCACAAGCATTTGTCCTGCTTCCGTTAAACCTTCTGTAGATTTATCAGTATAGCAATAGATGCCATCGTCTTTCACCTTGATTTCATTCACATAAATTCGCATACCTGTGTTCCTCCTTGTGTTATTCTTCATTATTTTAACATATGTATTGAGTCCGTTACATAACCTAAACGCTTCATCTATTTATATGGAATTTGAATTGCTTTCATTCAATGAAAAAATCCTCCATAATATACAAGCAAAGGGGTGATATTATGGCGATTAATCAAGAAATCGAATACAAACAACTCTTATCTGAAGAGGAATATACTGCTTTGAAAAAAGCTTTTTTTAATAGCCAGCAGCCATTTACACAAACTAATTTTTATATTGATACGCCGAACTTTGAGTTAGCTGAACAATTAATGGCTTTACGCATTCGTCAAATCGGCAAAGAATATGAAATGACTTTAAAAGTACCTGCAGAGATTGGATTGACTGAATATAATAACGAAACGCACATTGTACCAGAACATGGACAACATATTCATTCAAAACAATTACCAGAAGATATCTTTTCAGTCTTGAAGGATTCTGGTATTGATACGGAAAAACTGCATGTATTAGGGGCACTGACAACCCATAGAATGGAAACAAAAATCGAAGAAGGGCTACTGGTTCTCGACCATAGCGAATATTTGGGTATTGAAGATTATGAATTAGAATTTGAAGTTGAAAATCCTGAAACTGGTTTGGCCAAATTTCAAAGTATTTTAAAAGAATTCAATATTAAATCTTATGTACCAAAAAATAAAGTTCAACGTTTTTTCGAAGCTAAAAGTAAATAAATTCACATATAATGTATAATACTCTACATCAAAAGTCGTATTACTTTAAAATGTAAAAATTCATGTTATATTAGATATATATTTAAGAAACAGGGTGATGTTATGGCTCCAAATCCATATGAAGTCATAGGTAAAGAGCGATTATATAGTATGATAGATTACTTTTATTCTCTTGTTGAAAAAGATGAAAGAATAAACTATCTCTTTCCTGGTGACTTTGCTGAAACAAGTCGCAAGCAAAAACAATTTTTAACACAGTTTTTAGGCGGACCTGCTTTATACACTGAAGAGCACGGACACCCGATGCTGAAAATGCGACATATGGAATTTAGAATCACATCATTTGAAAGAGACGCCTGGTTAGAAAATATGAATAAAGCGATTCAACATGCAGAGCTCCCTGCAGGTGTTGATGAATACCTATATGAAAGACTGCGGATGACAGCCCATCATATGGTTAATTCTGAAAATTAATTGTAGGTGAATTAGATGTCTGAAGAATTAAAGTTAATATGTAACAATAGACAAGATGATACCAATCTTTCACCTGTGAGTAAAATTGAAATTTATTCTTTCTTCGATCCCTTTGATGAAGATTGCTTTAAACTTTCAGCAATCTTGTCAAAATTAAGGGTTGAATATAAACAATATATCCGTATTCGTCATATTTTAAACCCATCTTTGCGGATTTTAACAAAATGTCAAGCACAAAGCAGTTCAGAAAATGATAATATCGCTTTGGCATATAAAGCAGCAGAATTACAAGGCCGTTCTCGTGCAGAACGTTTCATTCATCTCATGCAGAATGAAATTATTCCCAAGCGAGACATCATTACTGAAGAAATGATCAAGACTGCGGCTAAGAATGCGGGATTAGAATATGAAGTATTCAAGGAAGACTTAAAGAGTGGCAAACTCAAAGACAGTTTGAAAGTTGATTTGCATATTGCGCGTGAAATGGAAATTGATCAAGCACCTTCCCTTGTGTTCTTTAACGAAGACGTGACTGAAGAAGGCTTAAAAGTTGAGGGATTGTATCCATATCACATTTATACTTATATTATTAATGAGTTAATGGGAACCCCTATCGAAAAAGAATTACCGCCTAAACTCGAGACTTATATCAAAGAGCAGCAATTTGTTACATTTGAAGAGTTATTAACGATATATGAATGGCCAGAAAAAATGTTATTAAAAGAGTTGAAGAAATTAGCACTGCAACAGAAAATAGAAAAACTCAGCAATCCAGAAGGCGATTTTTGGAAAGCGAAATAAAAGAATTTGAAAGAGGGTTTGGGTTTATTCCAATCCCTCTTTTATTGTTTATAAGCTGCAAGTGATATTCTATACATATCTTTTGGATTTTCTTCATTTTTTTCTAATTGATTTATAAAAGTTTCAATATGCGTTTGGAACTGTGTCCATTGTTCCTTAGTTAATTCTACATCTTTTAAAATAAGTTTGACTGAATCTTCTTTTGGCTCGTTTTCTAAATCGGATTTTAATAAACTTAATGCCTTCTGTTGCGAAACTAAATATAATTTTAAATAACTCTCAAATATAGAAGTATCTTGTTCATGGTTTATATCCAAATTAAAGTCTGATAAATGTTGACTACTGTATTTATGTTCAATCAAATTTCCAATTGTATTCTTTTCAACCACTCTTAAAGCGTCTATTTCGATTAATTTTTTTATCGCATAGTATAAATTACTAGTAGGTAATTTCAATAAAGCTGCTATTTCTTTTGTCGTTTTCGGTTCTTTTGAAGTAACCTTCAAAATTTGAAAGTTTTTCTCGTCTAATAGTGCCTTTGTCATTAGTTTCATGTCGGTCATATTTTTCATTCCTTATTCACTATTGATGGCAAGTTTTTCAACTTACGCTTCGATATAAATAATAAACTAATCCATGCGAAAGTAAAAGCAGCGATTAATATTACTATCGAAGCCTGCCATAATTGAGCGATAACTCCCCCTATTATTGCACCTAAAGGCATCATAATGAATAAAATACTTTCTGATATAGATACTACTCTCGCTAAATAATTTTCATTCACATTGGTTTGCGTGAAGGTTAAAAGGGACATATTAATAATGCCTAAAGGGATTAGAGCAAGACCCAAAATAATAATTGATATCACAACATGATGAATGAAATAAGATAAAAGTAATAAGATAAAAATAACTAAAGCAGCCATCGATACCAACCTACCAACTTGGAATCTCACAAAATATTGACTTACTAAACTTCCAATCAACAAGCCACACGAGATTGAGAACATTATCCATCCATAACTATTTTGATCACCTAACTCTTCAGCATATTTTGGGATTACTGCATTCAAACCACTCAGAACTCCATTCACTATTGCTAACGGAAGAGTAATCCAAATAAAAATAGATGACTTGAAATATTCAAAGCCTTCTTTTAAACCGATCATATATCCATTAGGTTTCTCCTTTAATGAATAATTAGATTTATCATATTTCAACTTCATGAATAGTAAAAAAGCAATCAAATATGTAAAAGCATTAAATAAGTAAATATCTTTGACTGAAATATAAAAAATAATAAATGAAAAGGCAAATGCCATCATCACATTTACAATTTGCTGTGCACTGTTAACAATTGCATTATATTTTGCAATGCTCGATTCCGCCATTAAACTTGGTACTATACTAATTTCAGCAGTCCCTTCAATATTTTCTAAAACTGAAACTATAAAAACAACAGTTAATATTAAATAGAGATTCTCGAAATGAAATATAATTGCTAACGGAACCATACACATTATTACAAACTGAGACAGTTGTGTATAAACTAGAATACGCTTTTTATGCACCCGCTCAATTATAGGTCCAAATAAAAAGTGCAATGCTTGCGCTGAATATATTAATAAAAATGTTGCACCCGTATAAATCGTGCTATGTGTTATTTGATAAATATACCATACTACCGTTAATCCATAGATACTGTCCCCTGTTGAAGATAAAATTCTTCCTCCTGCTAAATAAAAACCATTTTTACTCCTAGTTGCCACCTCTTGTTGTTAGATCTCGTTAAAAATAATTTTAGCGAGAAATAAAAATTTGTCAAATAAGACTGAATTTTCAGATTTATTGTTGCACTTTCCCTCTTGATACAGTATAATTTTTTTATCGATTAAAATGTTTTTATCGAATACTATTTTTGAAAGGAGATGTTTCTATGAATATTATTGAAAAGAAATCGAAAAACTTAAATTATGATACTAGAAACGTTAGAATTAACATCACGATAAGCTACTTTAGTTAATATAATAAGACGGATGGATGCATACATTCGTCTTATTAAAATTCAGGAGACAAAATGAAAAGAATTCAATTGAAATCAAGCCTTTTTTGGGCTTTATTATCCGATACAATATATGTATATTTTAATAATGGAAAATTAAGAAAAGAAATTCATTCAAATAATAGTAAGAAGTTTTTTTCTCTCTTAAAATTTCTTATCACCCCAAAATCTCAAGATGAATTAGACTATTTTTGTTTTAAAAATAAAATAACAAATATTGAGAAAGATTAAATGCTTATTTTTTTAAATAAGCAAGGTTATTTAGAAGATAATTTAACTTTATATAATAAAAATGAACTGAATAGTCGCATTATTAATTTTATATCAACATTTCCTAATTATTCTTATCATGAGTACAATCGTCAATTAAAAGAAACAAATATATGTATAATTGGTCTTGGCACTGCAGGAAGTCATATTGTTGAATTATTAGTAAAAATGGAATTTAAAAATCTAACCTTAATTGACCATGATATAGTCCAAACGAAAAATATTTGCTCACAAAATTATATTAAAAATGATGTAGGAAAATTCAAAGTAGAAGCTATAAACAAAAAAATTTCAAAGATTAAAGAACATAATACGAAGTTTTTCTGTAAAAAAATAAGTAATTATTCTGAGCTGAAAAAGACTCTCAATTTAAATAATATTAATTTTTTGATAATATCAGCAGATGATTTTTATTTAACAATTGATATATTAGAAAATATTTTTATCGAATTTCCATCTATAAAAATTATTCAAACTGGATACTCATTACTTAACATACAACTTTGCGTAATTAATTATACTAATTACAAAGAATACCTTAAACAAATCAAAGATTCCTTGCAGACATACAAAGTATTAGACGAAATTATTATTGCAAATACTGGCTCAATATTAGATTCTTATTTCATTGCCTTCTTTGCGACCAAAATTATTTTAGATTATACGATATACAACCAATGCGATTCAATTTTCTCTTTCGATTATTTAACTAACACTTTAAAGAAATCTAAATAAACCAAAAAGGAAATCTTCTAATGTTTACTATGGAAGTTTTCCTTTTATTTGACTTCAATTATTTCTATTTTCTCTCTTCAATACCCCTCCCAACTCACGTACTATCTAATTGTATATAATTATATTTTTATTTTTAAATTATCATTTTATCTTATCTTAAATAACACTTTCATACATTAATCCTATTCTTACTAAATTATATATTTTAATAAAGAATTTTATGATATATTCGAGTTGAGATATTTTGCATTATTAATATTTAAAAATGATTGGAGGAATTATTTTGAACAGCATCAAATTGAGTTTTAAGAACGCAGCAATAATTTTATTTTCTTTCATCATGGCATTAAGTGGTGTCTTTGCTTTTTCACCCTCTACTTATGCACAAGACAAGGGTCCTGCCTCTTTAAAAGTAAAAGTCAGCAATACTGAAGTTCCTGCTAAAGCAGAACAGCAAGCCAAAGCTCAATTCTCTAGTTACGCGCAAGCATTGTCCCAGATTGATAAAACAGGTTCAAATGGCGAATATAAACTAGGTAATCCATTCAAAATTTATAAATTAAATGGGCAAGAAGACGGCAACTACTATTATCCAATTATGCAAGGTGACACAATCAAATATGTCTTGACCGTGACACCTAAAAACGAAAATGATTTAAATGTAAATAAAAATAGTGCAAATTACAGCGTACACATTTCTAAGTTTATCGCGGATGCACTCAATCAATATCGTCAAAATAATATACCTGTCACTATATTCACAAATAAAGACGGTTATTTTGTCGAACATGATAATAAAGTGTCCATGATTAAACAAACTAAGTTAGCAGATGATCAAACACCTGTTGCTACACCTGCCCCTCCTAAAGTACAAACGAACCAAACTGTCGATGCTTCAAAAGCTGTAGCTGCTCAAAAGAGTGTTGCTACCAAATATGTCAATACATTGCCTCATTTCCAAATTCGCGAAACACAAGGTAATAATGGTTGGTGTGCAGGATTTACCATGGCTGCCTTATTAAATGCCACTAAAAATACTAACCAATATAGAGCGCAAGATATTATGCGCACAATTCACCCAGGATTATCTGGCCAACGATTCCAATTCACTGGTTTAACGCCAGATGAAATGATTCAATATGGTCGTTCACAAGGTAAAAATCCTAGATTATACAATGGTATGCCAAGTTTCGAAATGGTAGACCAATACACATCTAAAAATCAGGGTATAGCAATACTAAGTCAAAGACTTGAAGCATCACCTAATGGCTTGCATGGCCGTCATGCAATGGCAGTGGTAGGTAATGCTGTACTTGCAAATGGACAAAAAGTAATTGTATTTTGGAATCCATGGGACCGCGATGTATCCTTACAACCTGCTGACAGCGATATTATCCCTGTATCAGATGGTTCTCACTTCAAATGGTTCTCAGCAATCCCTGGTTACTAAACTCGTTATAAAAAAGGATGACTTGTAAATATGGAACAGATTAATCTTAATGTAAAATATCTCACCGCTCTATCAGATGCAGAAGCAGAATTATTGAACCAATTTAAAGGTGAATGGATCAATCAAGATGATTCTCTTGCTGTAAATGTACACATACTTTACTCTACATCTAGCGAATTAGAAGATATCTATGAAATTAAAACGATTAGCACTACAGATAATGAGATGACTTTGACACAAGACTTCGATGCAGATTTCGTCATTCATTTGAAGTTGAATGATCTGCACCATCTTAGTTATCAAGTTATGAATTTAAAAGCAATAGGCAGTTCTCAGCCATTTATTCTAGAAAAAGGATAACCCCCTTCCTTTTTCGGTAATCAATAGAAAGTTCTCTCTATCCCTATACAAAAAGCCGGCAGTTGAATGGTGTGTTTATGACCATTCACTGTCGGCTTATTCTATCTCAATGATACTTTAAAATTTTAAGCAATAAAAAAACGCCGTGTCTGAATACACGGCGCTAAACAAAGGGGATGGGAGAAATTTTTCACTTCAAACAAAGGGGTATGTTTGTTATGTGATTAATTTCATGGTCATAATATACCACGCTAAAATCCCCTTTTCAAGACGGTTGAATCATGAAAACGTTTTTGTCACAAACTTGTCATATTGTAAACGATTTCACAATGTTTACGCTTTGATTAATTTTTCAAACTCGTCTAATTTTCTTTCGAAAGTTTGGCACGCTTGCTCAATAGGTTCTGGAGATTTCATATCTACTCCAGCGTTTTTAAGAATTTCGATTGGATAATTTGAGCTGCCTTTTTTCAAGAATTCATTAATAAAGCGTTCGACTGCAGGTTTACCTTCATTCAAGATTTGATAACTTAAACTTTGCGCAGCACTATAACCCGTTGCATATTGATATACATAGTAATTCATGTAGAAGTGCGGAATACGTGACCATTCTTTGCTGATATCTTCATCAGTTTCTACGATATCACCGAAGTACTCACGATTTAATTTCGCATATTCTTCGTTCATACGATTAGCAGTTAAAGGTTCTCCCGCTTCTTCGATTTGGTGAATTCTATGCTCGAATTCTGCAAACATTGTTTGACGGAAGAGTGTTGCACGGAAACGTTCTAATTCTTGGTTCAACAACAGCAGACGACGTTCATCGTCCAAGTTTTTTTCCATATAATCACTTAGTAAAGCTTCGTTTGTAGTTGAAGCTACTTCTGCCACGAAAATTGAATAGTCGCTGTGATTAGATGGTTGATTTTTTCTGCTGAAATAACTGTGCGCAGAGTGTCCGAATTCATGAATGAGTGTAAATAAATCCGAAACAGTATCTGACCAGTTCAATAAGATGAATGGATTAGTTAAATGCGCGCCAGAAGAGTAACCACCTGAACGTTTACCTTTATTTTCATATACATCGACCCAGCGATTGTTCAATCCTTCTTTAACCACTTCTAGATATTCTTCGCCCATCGGTTCTAATGCTTTAAGCATCCATTCTACCGCTTCATCATAAGGCATTTCGAATTGGATATCTTTAACCAGTGGTGTGTATAAATCATACATTTTCATGTCGTCTAATCCTAATACTTCTTTACGTAAAGCAGTATAGCGATGCAATAAAGGAAGATATTTATGAACTGTTTTAACTAAGTTATCATATACTTCTTCTGGAATATGGTTGTTACTCAATGCTTGTTCACGTGCTGTTTTATAATTATGAGTACGTGCATTGAATACGTGTTTTTTCACTTCACCTGTTAACGTAGCTGCTAACGTATTATTATAAGCGCCATAAGCTTTATATAAATTGCGGAATGCTGAACGACGTAGTTCGCGATCATCTGATTCTAGATATTTGATAAATGTACCTTGAGTGAGCGGATGTTTATTTCCATCTTTGTCAACTGCATCTTCAAATTCTAAATCAGCATTGCTGAACATGCCGTAAACATTGCTTGGTGTAGATAATGCATCTTGAGCTTCAGTTAATAATTTCTCTTTATCTGCACTTAAAATATGCGGACGTTGTTCATTGATTAATTTTAAATCAAAAGCATAACGTTCTAAATCTTTATTTTCATTAATAAATACTTGAATTGTATCTTCATCAATTTGCAAAATTTCTGGCACAAGGAAACTCCAGCTTGAACTTAATTTAATTGCTAACTGATGTGCACGTGCTTCGTACCCCGTATATTTATCATTGCCTGTGTCTTGGTCTTGTTTAAGATGTGCATAAACATAGACTTTTTCTAATTCAGTTTCAATTTTATCTTCTAAAGACAATGCTTCATATAATGTTTCTGCACTATCAGCTAAATGACCTTTAAATTTTTCTTCAGCGCCTAAGTAACCCTCTACTTCTTTGAAAGCTTTCTCGAACGCTTCATCACTTTCGAAAATTGTTGTTAAATCCCAAGTATACTCAGGATGTTTCTGTTCTTGTTGTTCTCTTGTCAATTGTTGACTCATAAATAAAAAGCCTCCTCGAACATTTATAAATTGTAATAGCTTAATTTTCTCATTAATCACGCCATTTTGCACGTTATTATAACTATAAGCGCTCTATTTGTTTGAATTGACTGACAATTTGTTGCGTAATCATTTCTGGTGTCGGACCTTCTATATAAAAAGTCCGGAATTTCAAGAGCTTCTGAAAGTTGTGTATGTCAAAATCGCCACGCATTAGTTGTTGATATAGTTGCACTTGCCAGGCAATAGGATGATTACAAATGTATAGTTGCTGAGGGAAAAGATAATTACAATGATGCGCCAGCCACTCTGTATTCTTTCTCATCTGATATAAACTACTTAGCGTCGGTTCTAATACTGAACGTGCTTTACGACAACTTTTCACATAACGATGTATCTGAGTGCTCGTCAGCCTTTTAACCTCATGTGTTATTTCAGATTTACGCTGTTGAAATATAGTCTCTACATCCGCTCTTCGTAGCATTCCTTTGAACCTGCTCCCGCCTATATGTTGAATATTTTCGATTACTTTTAAAGTTTGGCTGCCTGTGTCAAAAGCATATAAATTTCTATCGTAAGGATGAATGAAACTGCTGATCATTTGATTAAAACGCATCTGTGATGTCATTATTTGATTTAAATCAGCAATCCAGATTACCTGAATACCTCGAAGTTGTAATCCTAAACTTCTTTTTTGAATTTCTGTAACAGATATATTGGAAAATTGAATTTCTAACGCAAATTGTTGATTTACCAATAAATCAGGATATTGATAAGCACCTTTAATATAAGGCTCAATTTGCACATCATAACCATGATTTTTTAAGAGATAAGCTAAATAATATTTCACTTGATAATGTAAGAGCGTTTCTGATTTACTGCAATAAGTTGGAGATAGATGATAATGTGCAAAATGCGGCACTTTAGTATTTCCTTTTTTCAAAATAAGTTTCGATTTGCAGTGTGGGCAATAATAAGCAGTATTACCATCTGCGTGATTGGCCATTGTAAGTTGACCACTGTCTGACATTCCGATAAGCATTGAACCACCTCATTATATTAAACGTTCAATGCCAGTCTTTTTCTTTTCAAAAAATAAAAAACCTGCTCCACTTGGAACAGGTTCATCTATCTATATTCAATTAAGCTTCTGTTGTATCAGTAAAGAAACGACGAACTTGAGCTGTTACATTATGACTCATAATAATTTTGCCGTAATCATTCAAGTATACTTCTGATTTATCGCTTGGTTGAGTAAACTCAAGTAATTGACTGTAGAAATCATTAATTACTTCTTCACCTACGTTATCATCGAAGTGAATTGCGTAATAATATTCGTTATTTAACATATATAATAAATCTTCAAAGTCATCAGTTGGTTGATTGCTGTGGTGAGCATAATCGATAACTGACTCTAAATCATCAAATTTTACAATCACTAAACGTCCATTTGTATGACGTGCACGTTTAGAATGATCTGAAGCATGTGCTTTTCTTTGTTGTTGACTACCTTGTGCACTTTCTTCATTTTCATCTTCAAATGTTTGTTCAAGTAATTCATTTAATTGTCGATCGAATTCATTATTCATATTGTCATCAGCCATATTCATCATTTCTTCATTTTTCGATTTAGAAATGACAACTTCCACGCCTTTTTCAAAAGCATGAACTTGAATCCATAGAGGGCCTTCGACTACAAAATCTTCTTCCTCATTGATTTCTTCCATCATAGACCAGAAGAATTCTTCACCGCGTTGACGGTTTGTCCATAAGTCTTCTCTTTTGAAACCTCTTGATTCAATGTCACCATACGTTATGAAAAGTTTAACTGTTGTATCATCTACGCGCTCTATTCTCATATCATCTCACTCCTTACAGTCGATGAATAGCAAAACTAGACTTTAGAACAACTTTCTAGAGTCTAGGTATGGTCTACTTTTTCGACAACCTAGAATAGTACCCATATTGTATTAAAACGGTATGCAAATTACAATCTATTTGTTTATGGTATGAAGAGTGACGTACCGTTGACTTATTATACTAACATATTACCCTAAAATACTCTATAGAAACGACTTGTCTGATAGATCCAACAATAGTGTCTATCAATTTTCTATTTCCGCAAGCATAAAAAGCCACAGCACAACTGTACTGCAGCTCTTTACAGGATAATTCAGTTAGAACTTAAACTTATAAGTCCACCATTCGTTGTGCTTCTTGTAATTGGAACGTACGCACTTTTCTTGGTAAGAAACGACGGATTTCGTCTTCGTTATAACCTACTTGCAAACGTTTTTCATCTAAGATAATTGGTCGACGTAATAGACCTGGGTTATCTTGAATGATTGTATATAATTCTTGCAATGGTAAAGAGTCGATATCGACGTTTAATTTTTGATATGTTTTAGAACGAGTTGAGATAATCTCATCTGTTCCGTCTTCTGTCATTTTTAAGATTTGTTTAATTTCATCAATTGTTAAGTGTTCTGAAAAAATGTTACGCTCCGTATACGGAATGTCATGTTCTTGTAACCATGCTTTCGCTTTACGGCAAGATGTGCAGCTTGGTGATGTGAATAGTGTTACCATACATCTCACTCTCCTATTATCATGAATTAAATTCATTGATTTTAAATGAATTGGTTAAGGAAAAACTTTATAAATTCAAACGCAGTACTCAAATATGTTAAGTTAAGTATACTTATCATTTTCTTTGTCTTCACGTTATAAATTTCTCTTTCTCTTAACGTTATATCTGAATTATACCCATTCAACATTAAAATTAAATGAGAATCCGGAAATTATTTATAGAAAATTTCAAACACATCGACTATTTGATTTTTTAACTCTGATTTGCTTTAGAATTTTCAAAATTTAAACTTTGCAATATGTCAAAAACTGCCTATGTATCTAGTTTAACACACCTTACAAACAAAGAAAATACTGCTATAATGAAATAAATATCTTATTCTACATAGAAAGCGGGCATCAAAAATGGAAACTCTATTTTCAGGAATCCAACCAAGTGGTATTCCAACTTTAGGAAATTACATCGGCGCACTGAAACAGTTCAGTGAAGTCCAAGATGATTATAATTGTTTCTTCTGCATCGTAGACCAACACGCAATTACAGTTCCACAAGACAGACTTAAATTGCGCGAACGTATCCGTCAATTAGCAGCAATTTATTTAGCGTCAGGTATTGATCCAGAAAAATCAACACTCTTCATACAATCTGAAGTCCCTGCTCACGTTCAAGCAGGATGGATGCTGACAACTATCTCGTCTGTTGGCGAATTAGAAAGAATGACACAATTCAAAGATAAGTCTCAAAAGCAAACAGAAGGTATTCCAGCTGGCTTATTGACTTATCCGCCATTAATGGCTGCAGACATTGTACTTTATAATACAAATATTGTTCCTGTCGGCGAAGATCAGAAACAGCATTTAGAATTGACACGTAATTTAGTGGATCGCTTCAATAGTCGTTACAATGACATTTTAATCAAACCAGAAGTACGCATGCCGAAAATCGGCGGACGTGTAATGAGTTTACAGGATCCAACTAAAAAGATGAGCAAGAGTGATGATAATACTAAAAACTATATCTCTTTATTAGATAATCCTAATACAGCAGCTAAGAAAATTAAAAGTGCTGTAACAGATTCAGACGGCATTATTAAATATGATAAAGATAACAAACCAGGTATCAGCAATTTATTAAGTATCTACTCTAGTTTAACTGACGAATCTATTGCAGATATAGAAGCACGTTATGAAGGCGAAGGGTATGGTAAGTTTAAAGGAGACTTGGCAGAAGTAGTTAATCAATTCTTGACTGATTTCCAAGAACGTTACGAAAGCTATTACCATTCTGAAAAATTAGATGATATCTTAGACCTTGGTCGTGATAAAGCGATTAAAGCTTCTGCGCGTACTTTAGAAAAAATGGAACGTGCAATGGGATTAGGTCGTAAACGTAAAAAATAATATTGATTTTAAAAGGAATTGCACCTACATCAAAGTGGGTGCAATTTTTTTGTTTGAATTACCTATCAGATTTGTACAACTTTATATTTATCCGTTAAAGAAAGTGTCGTATAATAATATAAATACATCGAAACGGAGTGACTTACTTTGCAATTACATCCTTTTAGAATCCTTTTGTATGTTGCCTTATTTCTATACTTGCTTTTCAATTTATTTGTAAATTATTATGCAGCTTTGAACTATGCACTCTTTATTTTAGCTTTCGTCATATTTGCAGGTATCTTGATTAAAAAATTATATCATGGCGGCCATTTTCACTTTAACAATAAGAAAACTAACAAAACCGCTTCCGAAACTTTATCTTCCATACAAAGCTCTGATGCTTTCTGGATTATTACAAGTCTCATTATCTACGTTGAGACAATGCTGCTTGCAGTAATTCATCATTAATAGCAATAGGAGCGGAACAGAAATAATTTTAACCAAGGTTATTTCTGTCCCGCTCCCTCCTTTGCTTAATTTTATTGATAAATTTTACTGCCTTGCTCCACAAAGTCTTGGGCTTTTTCTTTCATCGCTTCTTGTCTTTCTTTTTCATCAAAATGGTTTTGGCGTAAATCATGCGAAATACGCATTGAACAGAATTTAGGTCCGCACATACTGCAGAAATGCGCAACCTTCGCTGATTCTTTCGGCAATGTTTCATCATGATATTCACGTGCACGTTCAGGGTCTAGAGATAAGTTGAATTGATCTATCCAACGGAATTCAAAGCGCGCTTTACTGATAGCATCATCACGTTCTGTTGCACCAGGCAGACCTTTCGCTAAATCTGCTGCATGGGCAGCGATTTTATAAGTGATTACCCCTTCACGTACATCATCTTTGTTTGGTAAACCCAAATGTTCCTTAGGCGTAACATAGCAAAGCATTGCAGTTCCATGACTAGCAATTTGAGCAGCTCCTATTGCCGAAGTAATATGATCATATGCTGGCGCGATATCTGTTGTAAGTGGTCCTAAAGTATAGAATGGTGCTTCTTTACAATAGAAATCAGCTAAATCTTGGTTTTCTTTAATCTTATGCATTGGAATATGGCCCGGACCTTCAATCATTACTTGTACATCATGCTCCCAAGCAATATCTGTCAATTCTCCTAACGTCTTCAATTCAGCAATTTGGCTTTCATCATTCGCATCATAAATGGAACCTGGACGTAAACCGTCACCTAGAGATACTGCAATATCATAGCGATTTAAAATTTCACAAATATCACCGAAATGCTCATATAAAAAGCTTTCTTCATGATGTGCTAAACACCATTGCGCCATAATAGAGCCCCCGCGTGATACAATACCTGTCAAACGGTCAACTGTTAATGGCACATAGCGTAATAACACACCTGCATGAATTGTGAAGTAATCCACGCCTTGCTCTGCTTGTTCTATTAATGTATCTCTATAAATTTCCCAAGTTAAATCTTCCGCTACTCCATTCACTTTTTCTAAAGCTTGGTAAATTGGAACTGTACCTACTGGAACTGGAGAGTTTCTTAATAAATATTCGCGTGTCGCATGAATATTTTTCCCAGTAGATAAATCCATGATAGTGTCAGCGCCCCAATGTGTCGCCCAAACTAACTTTTCAATTTCTGCTTCAATCGATGAAGAAACAGCTGAATTCCCAATATTAGCATTAATTTTCACTTGGAAGTTCTTACCAATAATCATCGGTTCTGACTCTGGATGATTGACATTATTAGGAATAATTGCACGTCCTCTCGCAATTTCATCGCGGACAAATTCTGGTTCTACACCTTCACGCACTGCAATAAATTTCATTTCCTTAGTAATGATGCCTTGCTTAGCATAATGCATTTGAGTAATTCTTTTACCTGCTTGAGCGCGCTTAGGCTGATATAGGAAAGGTGTTTCTACAAATTTACGATGCCCTTCCTTTTTGAAGCCATTATCTATAGACTGCACCTTACATCCTTCGTAACTTTCAACATCGTTGCGTGCTTCAATCCAATCAGAACGCAAATCTGGGATCCCTTTCTGAACATCTACTTCATAACCTTCTTCATGGTACGGGCCTGCAGTGTCATAAACGACAAATGGTTGATTTTCTTCTGTACTGTATTCAGTTACCGTATCACTTAATTCAATTTCTCTGAAGGGAACACGAATATCCGCTTCTGCACCTTGTTTAAAAATTCTGCGACTTGCCGGGAATCCTTTTTTCAATTCAATTTCTTCTTGTTTCATTAAAAATTGCCTCCTCAAAATCAAAGCTAGGAGGCATATCCGCCAAAAAAATGCATGATAAAATAAAAAACGCATTCATTTAATTTATGAATGCGCAGTAAAGAATTTATATTTAGGATTTCATAACAAACACACTAATATATAATGTCTCCATTATTAAATCCACACTTATCTCATCAATTATAAACGCTTCCCTACGCTAGTGCTAACTAGATCAGGTTCAAAGGGTTGATAATTATCTTTCAGCCAAATAGGCACCCCTAGCAATGAATTATTTAATTTACAAATTTATGATAACATTCAATATTTTATTATACAAGTCAATTTTAATTATGAAGTAATCATAATCTGAATCTATCTTAGGAAGTGGCAGGTGCTAATTGTTTTACAGTATTCATTCTTAATTGATGACTTTGCACAGGCATATGCAGCATCCATTCATCTATTAATCCACTACGATTAATATTATCGAGTGTAGCTGTCACCTCTTCTTTAGTCCCACTGATAATACGCATTCTCTTCTCGACTACTTCAAAGCTTGCAGTAGATTCAGCTTTAAATTCTTCTACTTGTTGTTTCGTATTTAACACGATTCTTTCTCCACTATCAAAAAGAAGTTCGTAATGACGTTGTGAAAAACGAAATGGCAACTTTTGCGAACCATCTGCAGTAACGACAGCTGGTATGCTGACAATAAAACGACCTTCAGGGTAAAGTGAATGATAAGCTTCGGCAGCTTCTTCAAGCGCTGATTGGTCAGAATTAATGAAGTATGCGTAAATTATACCTGTTTTCACTTCGGCTGCTTGTAGCGCTGACTTTTTACTAGTACCTAATAAATAGATTGGGACGGGTTGATTATTTTCCTCTCTATGTGCAGTCCGTATACCATGATAAGCTGACGCCTCGTCAAAATCTTGTTGATTCAGATGATTTAAAAGCGAAAACTTTTCAATAAAGGATGGAAGCGGCTTTTGCAATTCTTCTTGTAAAACATCTACAACTTTTGGAAATCCTCCTGGTGCCTTTCCTACACCTAAATCTACACGATGGTCAGAAAGTTCATCTATTATATGAAATTGTTCAATAACTTTCAGTGGATGATAGTGTTGCAACATTACTCCGCCAGAACCTATACGCAGCCGTTTTGTATGATCCAGCAGATACATCGTTAAAATTTCAGGTGAAGTTCCCACTACATCTTTAAGATTATGATGTTCTGATACAAAGTATCTTGTATAACCTAACTCATCAGCGAGTTGTGCAAGTTCTAGCGTATGATTAAGCGCTTCTTTGACTGTTTGTCCTTTAATAATAGGTGTTTGATCCAGTATACTAATCGGCAACATGGACATTCCCTCCATCCATAATCTCTTTTAATGCCATACTATGAACAATTGTATATGAAGTCAATTTGCTCGCTCTAGACATAAAAAGAAACTGGAACAAATTAATGTCCCAGCTTTTGTCTGCTAAATTAGCAGCAATTATTTAAGTTGAAGTGAACTTCTCCCATTAAAGACCACTTTATTTATCTTTCTTTTTCTTTCCTGTTTCTCTATCGATACTCTTATCAATATACGCATGTTTCAATGTTGTTTCGCCGCCGATTTGATGATATACAATACCTTTCAACTGAGGGTTACGCAAACTTGCTGCCCCTTGTTGATAAATCGGTGCTACTGGTGCTTCACTCAACATATATTCTTCAGCATCTTTTAATTTATTAATACGTTCTTTCGGTTTTTTCAATAATGAACCGTTCGCTTCTTTCAGCATATTATCGTATTTTTTACTGCCCCAGTCAGTATTATTTTGAGCATTACCCGTAGTCATTATATCTAAAAACGTCATAGGGTCTGGATAATCTGGTCCCCAACCTGATAATGACATTGAGTAATTCATAGTTAATTCTGCAGTTACACGTTGTTTAAATGGCAATTGTTTAATATTGACTGTTACCCCTGGCAGATTCTTTTCAATTTGTGATTTGATAAATTGTGCTGATATTTTAGAACCTGGCGTATCTTCTGTGTTCAAAGTGAAAGTAAATTTATTCTTGCCTAATGCCTTCTTCGCTTTATCCAAATGTGCTTTTGCTTCCGTTTTATTAAATTTCAACGGTGATTTTACTAAGTCAGCATAATCTTTGCCATCTGGAAGAATATCAGTCTTTTTAGCTGTGAAACCATCAAATGGTGTAGAACCATCTCCGAGCACACTATCTACATATGCTTTTTTATCAATTGATTGGGCGATGGCATATCGCATATCTTTATTCTTAAATTCAGGTTGCTCTTTTTCATTCATTTTTAAGAAGAAAGTAGAAGCTTTTAATCGTTTGAATAAGGCTGGGCTATCTTTATACTTATCTACTTGTTCAGATGTGATTCCTGTATTGTCTACTGAACCTGTATCATATAAAGAAGCACCTGCTTGTTGGTCTTTCAAGATTTTATAGCTGACTTTGTCTAATTTAACAGCTTTCTTGTCCCAATATTTCGGATTCTTTTTCATTAAAATTTTGTCTTCAACTTTCCAATCTGTAAGTTCGAATGGACCATTATATACGGCTTTATCTGCTGAAGTTCCGTATTGTTTACCATATTTTTTGGCAACTTTTTCGTTTTGCGGCATATATGTACCGAATGCTAGCATTTGATCGAAATATGGTAACGGTTTATTCAACTTGATTTGGATAGTATATTTATCCAGTGCTTTAGCACCTAATTTATTAACAGGCATTTTGCCTTCGTTAATTTTTTGTGCATTTTTTACATCATACATAATGTATGCATACTCAGAAGCCGTTTTAGGATCTACAGCTTTACGCCAAGCATAAATGAAGTCATTTGCTGTAACTGGATCTCCATTTGACCATTTGGCATTTTTTCTCATTTTAATTGTCAAAGTTTTTCCGCCGTCACTTCTCTTCGGCATTCCTTTAGCAATGGCTGGAATAGCTTGGTCCTTTTTATCTAAAGAGTAAAGTCCTTCAAAGACTTGATTGTATACATTGAACGAAACTGTATCTGTAGCAAGTACACTATCTAAAGTACTCATATCTTGCGCTAATACCGAACGATAAACTTGTCCTTTCCCATCATAAATACCGCCGCCTTGGCTGCACCCGCTTAAAACTAACGCTGCAATCCCAAGCATTAAGGCAAACGAAATAAATTTTTTCTTCATAATGCTTCTCCCCCTTTACACCGTTTGTTCTAATCTTTGTTTCAATTCTTCCGCTTCTTGATCCGTCACAAAAACATAATGATCTGGTTTGATTTCTTGCAGAGAGCGATTCGGATTTTCTTCTGCATTTTCTTTATAAGTAATACGTGTTCTTGTACGCTCACTTTCTGGATCAGGCTGTGGTACTGCTGATAACAAAGATTGTGTATAAGGATGTAAAGGATGATTATAAATTTCATCCGCTGAACCAATTTCTACAATTTTACCGAAATGCATTACAGCAATACGGTCGGAAATATATTTCACCATCGATAAGTCATGTGCAATGAACAGGAATGTAATATTTTTTTCTCGTTGCAGTTTCAACAATAAGTTGACTACTTGCGCTTGGATAGAGACATCCAATGCTGAAATCGGTTCGTCCGCAATGATAAATTCTGGTTCAACTGCCAACGCTCGAGCAATACCGATACGTTGTCTTTGCCCACCTGAGAATTCATGAGGATAACGGTTAGCATGTTCTTTATTCAATCCAACTGTCTCTAATAAATCATACACTCGCTTCTTACGATCTTTGGTATTCTTCGCTAATTTATGAATATCAATACCTTCAGCGATAATATCCATAACTTTCAATCTCGGATTAAGCGAAGCATATGGATCTTGGAAAATCATTTGAATTTTCTTATTGAATTTCAGCATGTCTTTACGATTTTTAATATCTTGAATATTAACCCCTTCGTAATACACTTCTCCGCTTGTTGCATCGTTTAATTTAATCAGTGCTTTTCCTGTTGTAGATTTACCGCAACCGGATTCTCCCACTAAGCCGAATGTTTCCCCTTTATAAATATCAAACGAAATATTTTCAATGGCACGGACTTCGTTGCGTTTTCCAACATTAAAGTATTGCTTAAGATTTTTAACTTGAACTAATACTTCTTTATCTTCAGCTGGTTGGCGTTGTTCTTTTATTTCTGCTTGTTCTTTGTCAATTTTATCTTGCTTTTCTAATGCTCCACTTGTTTCTTTAAAATCTTTATTTTGATTATCCTTCATTGAACGCCACCCTTTCTACACGTTCAGCGTGCTCAAATTTATTCGGCATTGCTCTTTGACGTTTAACCACCAATTCTGGCGGTTGTACTTTAGGAGAACGTTCATCCAACAGCCATGATTTTACAAAATGCGTCGGTGAAACTTGGAACCATGGCGGTGCTTCTTTAAAATCGATACCTAAAGCATATTGGCTTCTGGCTGCAAAGGCATCCCCTTTAGGTGGATGTAATAAGTCAGGTGGTGTACCTGGAATAGCCACTAGTTCTGTTTCAGTACCTGTCTCTAAGTCAGGCATAGAAGATAATAATCCCCACGTATATGGATGTTGCGGGTCGTAGAAGATTTCATCTACATCTCCCGTTTCTACCATTTGACCGCCATACATCACTGCAACTCTGTCTGCAATATTTGCGACGACCCCTAAGTCATGTGTGATAAAGATAATGGCCGTATCGATTTTCTTTTGCAATTCTTTCATTAAATCTAGAATTTGAGCCTGCATTGTTACGTCTAAAGCCGTTGTCGGCTCGTCTGCAATGAGTACTTTAGGTTCGCAAGCTAAAGCAGTTGCGATAACAATACGCTGTCTTTGTCCTCCTGAGAATTGGTGAGGATAAGCTTTAAAACGCTCTTTAGCATTAGGAAGTCCCACCATATCTAAGATTTCCAGCGCTCTCTTCTTAGCTTGCGTTTTATTAAATCCTCGGTGTTTCATCAAAGGTTCCATAACTTGCTTGCCAATTTGCATTGTAGGATTCAAAGAAGTCATCGGGTCTTGGAAAATCATAGAAATATCTTTTCCTCTTAGTTTAATCAGCTCTTTTTCCGGCTTGTTAACTAAGTCTTCTCCTAAAAAGTCGATTCTGCCCTTTTTAATACGTCCGACATCACCTTGGAACAACTTTGTTAATGCTTTTGTAGTCACTGATTTACCAGAACCAGATTCTCCTACAATCGCTAAAGTTTCCCCTTTGTTTAAATAAAAATCTACGCCTCTGACTGCTTGCACTTCTCCTGCGTCGATATCAAAGGAGACATGCAAGTCGTTTACTTCTAATATTCTTTCTGCCATACGAACTGCCTCCCTTATTTACGCATTTTCGGATCGAATGCATCACGCAATCCATCACTGAACAAGTAGAAGAATAAGATTAATAAGCTTAAAATTAATGCCGGAATAAATAATTCATGTGGATGAATTAATAACATGGCGCGTCCATCATTTACTAACGAACCAAGCGATGTTTTTGGTGCAGGCACCCCGATACCGATGAAACTTAAGAAAGCTTCGAAGAAAATC
Source organism: Staphylococcus piscifermentans (assembly GCF_900186985.1). Classification (NCBI taxonomy): domain Bacteria; kingdom Bacillati; phylum Bacillota; class Bacilli; order Caryophanales; family Staphylococcaceae; genus Staphylococcus; species Staphylococcus piscifermentans. Next base: position 2,067,311 of record NZ_LT906447.1, read on the forward strand.
GCACTTGGTACTGTAAACATTGAAGTTACTACAATCGCTCCTAATGTATTCGGCAAAATATGTCTAAAGATTAATTTTGATTTTGAAGCTCCTAATGTTCTAGATGCTAAGACAAATTCCTGTCCTTTTAGTTTCAAGAATTCTCCACGCACCACACGGCTCATTCCAATCCATCCGGTGATGGCCATGGCAAGAATAATTGTCCAAATAGAAGGTTCGAAAATTAAGACGAATAAGATTACAACGATTAAGTTTGGAATAGAAGCAATAATTTCAATAATCCGTTGCATTATGTCATCTATTCGTCCTCCAAAGAAACCGGATATTGCTCCGTACACTACACCGATAAAAATATCTAGTGCTGCTGCTACTACACCGATAAAGAGTGAAACTTGCGCTCCTTGCCAAGTACGAGACCATAAATCGCGTCCTAATTGGTCTGTACCGAACCAGAAGTTTTCTTTTACGCCAGCATCTTTATAGGCATTAGTTCCATCTGCTCCTTGTCCATCAAATGGCAAGAAAGGAACTTTATCCAATACTGGAATTTTAGCTGGTAAATTACGTCGGTTAACGTCTTGTTCTGCATAATCATGGCTGCTCATCAAAGGACCGATTAATGCCATGATAATGATTAAAATCAAGCCGATCATACCGATGACCGCTAATTTATTTCTTCTTAATTGACTCCAAGCATCTTGCCAGAAGTTTTTACTTTCACGTTGGATTTCAGGTTCTCTTTCAATATCTTGTTCTACAAGTAAGAAATCTGGTGCATTTTCTCCATCTGTAGTATGTGTTAATGCTGCATTGGAGTAATCTCCATGCAAGTGTTCTTTATTTTCTGCCATTATTTCTTACCTCCTTGCACTCTAATACGCGGATCGATAATTCCATACAGAATATCTACAATGAAAATCGATACAATAAATAACGTACTGAATAAAAGTGTAGTGGCCATAATGACAGAGAAGTCATTCGTTTGAATGGATCTTACGAATTGATCCCCTAGTCCTGGTACCCCGAAGATGTTCTCGATTGTCAGTGTCCCTGTTAAAATACCTGCTAACATCGGAACGATAATTGTAATAACTGGAATCAAAGCATTTCTCAGTGCATGTCCGAAAAGTACACGCATCATAGAATTCCCTTTCGCTCTTGCTAATAAGATATAATCCGAACTCAGCACTTCAATCATTTCCGCTCGTATGTATCGTGCAACAGTTGCAAGTACGCCCGCTGAAAGTGCTAAAGATGGTAAGACAGCTGTAGAAATTCCTTCCCAACCTGCTACTGGGAACCATCTTAATCTTACTGAAAATACATATTGTAACAATACTGCTAATACGAATGATGGAACTGATACAGCGATAACTGAAATTACTGTAGATGAATAGTCCACCCATGTGTTTTGTTTCGTTGCAGCTGCTACCCCCAAAATCAATCCTAAAATAATACCGATAACCATTGCCGTTAATCCCATTTCCATGGAAGGTCCTAATCTAGGTTGTATTAAATCCCAAACGGGTTGGTTATGATATTGGAAAGATACTCCAAAATCTCCTGTAACTACGTTTTTCAGATAATGTAAGTACTGCACGATGACTGGATCATTTAAACCATATGTTTCGTTTAAAATTTCCTTTTGATCAGCACTTAACTTCGCATCATTAAATGGTGAGCCTGGCATCAATTTCATTAAGAAGAAAGTGATAGTCATAATGATGAACAAAGAAATCAACATGTATCCAAAACGTTTGAGTACATATCTAAGCATTGACAATCCCCCTTATAAGTCCAAAATAAACATTCCCTTCTAATTATTCAGAAATATTTTAATATTATTATATCGATAGTTTGCATTCTAAATCAACACAATTTTTTGAATAATTTAAATCTTACAACAAAAAGTTCCGTAAAACATGTATAATAAACTTAGGATTAACAAGGGATTGGCAACTTATAAATCTTTTTGAATTTCTACGAAAAATTATTTATAGTTATCATTAATAGTTGGAACGGAATATAATTTTACTGATTGGGGATAAAAAATGAATAAATATATACAATGGTTAATTTGGGTGTTATTTGCACCTTTAGTAAGTTTAATAATTTGGGGATTCAAGGCACATACATGGCCGAATTACATAGACATTTTATTTATTGTCAGTATGGTCTTATTTATTGCTGGCTTCGTGGTTATTTTAGTTCAAGATGGTATCTTTGATGCGACCAGCTATGGGTTCAGACGTATTCGCTATCAGATGGCTGGCAAGAAGCATCAAAAAGCTTGGAAAGATGATGAATTTGTGAATCCTAAACAAGCAAAGAAAGATTTCTATTTAGTAGAAGCATGGGCAAAGAGAATAACGATTATAAATGCACTTTTCATCCTTTTATGTTTATGTGCAATATTAACCTTTTAGAAAAAACGGCAACGTCACGTCGCCGTTTTTTAACTTTTTATTTATAGTTTTCGGGTACTTTCGACGTTTTAAACAACACCAAATACATTAAGAAAAATCCGATTAAAACTATCAAACCGGTATAAATAGACATCATCCATGGTGTTAGAAATGCTCCAATCACCAAACCTAATTGTGCGAGTATTTTTGAAGTTGTAAAACCTAATGAACTAATTGAACTATACACACCTCTCGCATCTTCAGGGGTCAATGCAAACCTTTCAGCATTATAAATCGGTGAATAGATAATTTCTCCAATAGTTGCAATGAATGCTAATACTAAAATGAGTAAGAATGTATTAACAGAAGTTATCATGGCGTAACCGAAAGTATAACAAATAATTCCGATTAGAAATATCACTTTCTTCGAATAACTTTCTACTAAACGATTGATATAAAATGTTAAGAATACCACAGTGACTGTATTAACAATCATAATTATAGTGAAAATACGTACGCCATCAATTTCAATTCCTAAAAACGAAAGAGGTTCAAATGTCTTTTGCAGACGAACAACGACATAAGTATCTAAGCTTGCTTCAGCCATGAAGACCAAACTAAATGCTAGAACCAAAATGATATAAGATTTATCTTTAAAGGCTTGAACATACCCGTGCACAAACTTTTTCACCACAGAGTCTAAAGAATCGTGATTCGCAAATTTCTGATGCACATCATAGATGAATACAAAGACATACCAACTGATCAAGTTCGCAACGAGGAAAAGTCCAAATAGTAAATGACGATGCTCAGCATATAACGCTGCACCGATTAACATACCGATTGCAGTCGCAATGTTATTCATCCAATAGAAAAAACGATATATAAACTCGCGCTTTGCTGGATGAATGGCATCCATAACTGCTGCCTCTAGAATAGGCATTTCGAAAGAATTGGTAATAGTAAAGATGAAGAAGGTAGTGCAAAATAAGATTAAACCGATGTCATGCATATTCACTGTAATTATCAGTACAACTAAACAAAATGTATAAATACCGTGAACAAAACTGATTACTCTTTTGCGCTCAAAGTGATCAGAGACATAACCTCCAATAAACGATACAAAAAAACCGACGATTACGGTCGTCATTAAAAAAATACCAGCAAAAACTGCATTAACCATAGTAGTCAGGTAAAGCGCCATGAAAGGTAAAATTGCAGTGCTAGAAAGGGTTAACAAAAAATCGCAAAGCATTCTAGCTTTTAAGGTTTTTGAAAGTTGATTGAATTGGCGCATGCATTTTACCCTCCCCTGGTAATTTGTTTATAAGGTTTATTTTGATACATTGCAGAAACAACTTTTAAAACAGTTAACATCATTATAAACAATTATCCCTAAAATAAAAAAAGCATTTGAAACGATTCGATTTATCGCTTCAAATGCTTTTCAATAATTTAATAATACGTTTAGTCTGCAAATTTTTTCAATACAAGGACAGCGTTGTGTCCGCCAAATCCAAGACTGTTACTCATTGCATAAGTAATATCTAAATCTTGGGCTTCATTCGGTACAAAATCCAAATCGCATTCCGGATCTGGAGTTACCGCATGAATTGTCGGTGCAACTTTACTGTCGCGAATTGAAAGTGCTGAGAAGATAGCTTCCAAACCACCTGTAGCCCCTAATAAATGACCTGTCATAGATTTAGTTGAGCTGACTTTCAAGTTGTTTGCAGCCTCACCGAAAGTATTTTTGATTGCCAATACTTCATTTAAGTCACCCACTGGTGTACTTGTACCGTGAGCATTTAAGTATTGGATATCTTCAGGTTGAATACCTGCATCATCCATAGCTGCTTGCATTGCGCGAGAACCGCCTTCGCCTTCAGGAGCTGGAGCAGTAATATGGTAAGCATCACCTGTTGAACCATAGCCTACGATTTCGGCATAAATTTCTGCGTCGCGTGCTTGAGCAGATTCTAATGATTCAATCACTAATACACCTGCACCTTCACCCATAACGAAGCCGTCGCGGCCTTCTTGGAATGGTCGGCAAGCTGTTTCTTTGTCATCATTTGTAGACAAAGCACGGCTAGCACTGAAACCTGCAATTGCCATATGTGTAATAGGTGCTTCACTGCCGCCTGTAATCATAGCATCTGCATCACCGCGTTGAATGATTTTAAATGCTTCACCAATTGAATTGGTACCTGTTGCACAAGCAGTTACAGTTGAACCGTTAGGTCCTTTAGCTCCTAAATCAATTGATACTTGGCCTGTCGCCATATCCGGAATCAACATTGGTACAAAGAATGGGCTGACACGGCGAGGACCACGGTTAAGTAATTGGCTATGTGCAACCTCAAATGTTTCCATTCCACCGATACCTGAACCAATCCATACACCGATTCTATCAGCATTAGTAGCATTAATATCTAATTGCGCATCCTTTACCGCTTCTCTTGCAGCAACTACTGCATATTGAGTGAAGCGATCCATGCGGCGTGCTTCTTTTTTCTCAATATAATCTTCAATATTAAAGTCTTTTAGTTCTCCGCCTAGGTGTACATTATAATCAGAAGTATCGATGCGTGTAATTTCATCAATACCGTTCACACCTTTCAAGGCATTTTCCCATGAAGTTTTTGCATCATTACCTAGTGGAGATAATGCGCCTAGTCCTGTAATTACAACGCGTTGCTCTTTGCTCATACTTTATCCTCCTATTTTCCCCATCTTAGTGTAATTGCGCCCCAAGTCAGGCCGCCGCCGAATCCAACAAGAACTAAGACATCATCATCTTTAATTCTGCCGTTTTCAAGTTCTTGGCCGATACTTAACGGAATAGAAGCCGCTGAAGTATTGCCGTATTTATTAACTGATACGCTCATTTTTTCTTTAGGGATTCCTAAACGTTCTCGAGCTGATTCCATAATTCTGATATTTGCTTGATGTGGAACAAACATATCTACGTCATCTGCAGTCATACCTGCTTTATCAACTACATTACGTGAAGCTTCTCCCATAATACGTACTGCAAATTTAAAGACTTCTCGCCCATTCATAAAGATTTTACCATTTTCCGGATTAAGATATAAATATTTACCGCCACTGCCGTCAGAGCCCATTTCGTAGCTGATAATTCCGCGTCCTTCTGATACTTCACCTATTACAGCAGCACCTGCGCCGTCTCCGAAAAGAATAGCTGTAGAGCGGTCTGTCATATCTGTGATTTTAGATAATTTATCTACTCCGACTACTAATATATTTTGATAATCGCCTGATAATACATATTGTTTAGCAGTAATTAATGAATACATAAAGCCTGAACAAGCTGCAAGTTGATCCATTGTTGCAACTTTACCTAATCCAAGTCGCTCTTGAAGCATATTAGCTACAGTTGGGAATGGAAAATCTCCTGTTGAAGTTGCTACGATAACCATATCTATATCTTCAGGTTGAATACCTGCATCTTTAATTGCTTTAACGCTAGCTTCATATGCAAGATCTGATGTTTCTTGATCTTCTCCTGCCCATCTGCGTTCTTTAATTCCTGTCATTTTAGAAATCCATTCATCTGATGTTTCTAAAAAACTTTCAAAATAGGCATTGTCAACTACCTTTTCCGGAACATAAGTTCCGAAGCCTTTAATACCCACGTCCATGGTTTTACACCTTCTTAAAAAAATTTTTAATACCAGGTATTAATTTATCATATTCCACTTTTTAAATACAAGTGCTTTAACTATCATATCTTATGGAATTACTTCTACTATTATAATATTTGAGGCCTGGTATCACAATTATTCTGATATGGAGATTAAAATTAAATCTAGAGAAAATACTTGATTTTACTATCATCACTATACAAAGTTCATGTTGTAATCTATAATTAAACTAAAGATAATTCTATGGAGGCACTACAGATGAGATACATTATGGTACTATTCTGGTCAGTATTGCTGCTTGAAATGGTAAACTTTGTATTAAACAGTTTAGCAGGCGGCGGTAAATTGAATTTTATTATCCCACTCGTATTTGCAGTTATCTTCACAATTGTAGTTGCAATTTTAGATGCGCTCATGAAGCCAGTTAAAGATTCAACTTCTGTTAAAGATAGCAAACAGTAATATATTTATTAAAAAAGGCTGGAATCTCTTAATTTCAAGAGATTCCAGCCTTTTTGTTCTTCATTAATTTAATTGGGCTTCTTCTACTTTGAAGTTTAATTCATTATCACCTAAATCAACTTTGACAGTTGTACCTTCTGGCAATGATTCTTTAATCATCATACGTGCTAATGGTGTTTCAATTTGACTTTGTACAAAACGTTTTAAAGGTCTTGCACCAAATTGAGGTTCATAAGCTTCTTCGCCCAACCATTTTTTCGCTGCATCTGATACTTCAATAGAAATACGTTGATCAAGTAAGCGAATATTAAGTTCTGTAAGGATTTTTTCTACAATCATACTCATGTCATTAACGGATAATGGACGGAAGAGTACAATGTCATCCATACGGTTGAGAATTTCAGGTTTGAAGTATTGATTTAAGCTAGTCATGACTGCCGATTCAGTAGTTTCAGAGATGATACCTGTTTCTTTTACTTGTTCAAGTAAAATTTGAGAGCCAATATTACTTGTCATAATAATAATCGTATTTTTGAAATCCACATTGCGTCCTTTAGAATCAGTCAAATGTCCTTCATCTAAGATTTGCAGTAAGACATTGAACACATCTGAATGTGCTTTTTCAACTTCATCTAACAAGATAACAGAATAAGGGTTACGACGTACCGCTTCTGTTAATTGTCCCCCTTCATCATGACCTACATAGCCTGGAGGTGCTCCAATCAATCTTGAAACGGAATGTTTTTCCATATATTCACTCATATCAATACGTATCATGTGTTTTTCTGAATCAAATAAAGAAGAAGCTAAAGCTTTAGCCAATTCTGTTTTACCTACACCAGTAGGACCTAAGAATAAGAAACTGCCGATTGGACGATTAGGGTCTTTAATACCCGCTCTAGCTCTGATAACCGCATCTGCGACTAAATCCACCGCTCTGTCTTGTCCTACCACACGTTCATGCAGGATATCATTCAAGTGCAATAATTTGTCACGTTCGCTTTCGACTAATTTAGTAACTGGAATACCTGTCCATTGACTGACAATATCTCCAATCTCTTCATCAGTAACGATTTCGCGGATAATTCTTTCGTGATCTTCGCTTTGTTCATCTTGGAAGGCATCTTCTAAATCACGTAATTCTTTTTCTAATTTCGGAATTTTACCATGTTGTAATTCTGCTGCTTTTTCCAAATCATAATTATTTTCTGCATCTTCTAATGCTTTACGACTTTCATCTAATTCAGCGCGTTTTTCTTGTAATTTCGCAATTTTTTCTTTTTCTTGTTCCACACGAGATTGAAGAGAAGATTGTTTTTCTTTTTCATTAGAAAGTTCTTCTTGCAATTCTTTCAGACGTTGTTGGCTGACACTGTCTGATTCATGTTTCAAAGCATTTTCTTCAATTTCCAACTGCATTACTCGACGATTGACTTGATCGAGTTCTGTCGGGTTAGAACCCATTTCAGTACGAATAGTTGCACAAGCTTGGTCTACTAAATCAATCGCTTTATCTGGTAAGAAACGGTCCGTAATGTAACGATCTGATAATTCTGCTGCAGCCACTAACGCACGGTCTTGAATTCTGACACCATGATAAACTTCATAACGCTCTTTTAATCCACGTAAAATTGAAATCGTATCTTCTACATCCGGTTCAGAAACGCCTACTTTTTGGAAACGACGTTCTAAAGCAGAATCTTTTTCAATATATTCACGATATTCATTTAATGTAGTGGCGCCGATACAATGCAATTCACCACGTGCAAGCATTGGTTTCAACATATTGCCGGCATCCATAGCGCCGTCTGTTTTACCTGCTCCGACCAACATATGCAATTCATCGATAAACAAGATAATTCTGCCATCTGAATCTTTAATTTCTTTCAATACTGCTTTTAAGCGCTCTTCAAATTCACCACGGTATTTCGCGCCGGCTACTAAAGCACTCAAGTCTAATTCGAAAATTGTTTTATCTAATAAAGACTCAGGCACATCTTTTTTCACGATACGTTGTGCCAACCCTTCGACAATAGCTGTTTTACCTACACCAGGTTCCCCTATTAATACAGGGTTATTTTTAGTTTTGCGACTTAAAATCCGGATAGTATTACGAATTTCTTCATCACGTCCAATAACCGGATCCATATTACCTTGACGGACTTCTTCTACTAAGTCACGTCCATATTTTTCAAGTGCTTCATAGTTAGCTTCAGGATTTTGAGTTGTCACGTGATTTCCTCCTCTGACTTTCTTAATAATTTCTTTGATGACTTCATCTTTATTACCCACAAATTGTTGAGTAGTTTCATTCGTTTCAATTGCCGCAAGCAAAAGATGTTCCATAGAAACAAAATCATCCTCATAGGCTTCCATAATCTTTTCAGCTTTATTAAAGAGGATATTCGTATTATTACCGATAAACTGTCCATATTGGACGTTGTCACCTTTCACTGTGGCATAACGTTTTAATTTACTTTCATAAGCTTCAGAAAGCGCTGCTGTATCTATATTGGCACGCTCTAAGACACTCTTGAACAGACTTTCATCTCCATTTAATGCCGCAAGCAACACCGCTTCCACTTCTACATTCTGCTGTTCATGCTGCTTCGCAATTTCAATAGCTGCTTGCAATGCCTCTTGCACAGCATATGTCATTTTATTTGCATCCAATTCATTTCACCTCTGTCGATTCAGTATACTGAGCCAAGAACCTCTCTTGACTTTGACTTACTTTGACCTTAATAATAGTATAAGCTATTTTAAAGTCTTATTTCAACCTATTACCCTCTCTGAAAAGAAAAATTTTAAAAGTGAAGAAGCTGGAACAAAATGTTGTCCCAGCCTCTACCTTTAAGAGTTGCGTCTAATCTTTATCTTTCTTTAAACCCATTGTTTTAATAATTTCATCAGAGAGTGCCTTAACACCAGAGTGTTCTAGATGAATACCATCAGGAGCAAAGTATTCAGTATGGCCAGCTGATCTGCTGTACCAATCCACTAATTTCACATTTTTATGTTTCTCAGCCGCTTCTTTCATCAATTGGTTCACATGTTTTTCGTATGAACGCGGCACACGTGTGTTGACTAGATAAATATCCGCTTTACCAAATGAATCGATAACAGAATCAAGTTGATTTTTATCGAAATCTCCATTGGTACCTAATTCAATGATAACTTTGTCTCCTTTTTGATTGTAATGGCTATATTGAGAATCAATCAGCGGTTTCGCTTGGTACATGTTTCTGCCGACTTTACCATCAATCACTGAGCGCGGCACACTTTCTTTAAAGTATTCCCCGATATCTACCATTACGGAGTCACCAATTAAGAGCGGTTTTTCATCTTCGTAAACTTCTGTATTCTCTTCAGGTTCCTTGCCTCCGCCGTTGCCTAAGAAGTCCATCTTGCCATACGGAATAGGTCGAACTACATATTTATCAATACTATTTGTATCAAATTGTGTTGCCTTTTCTCCAACTGTATCTTTACCGTATTTATCGAATAAACCGGCTAATATCAAGATAAATGGAATCAAGATAAGTAGAATCAGAATCCAACGTACCACCGCACCTTTTGTCCATTTCTGCACTGACAAGGCTTTGAAACCTTTTTTGCGGAAAGGCGTTTCGACATAGCGATATGAAAATTCTGCCATTCCTACCGTCAAGAGCAAATCAATCAAATATACATATACCGGAATTTGTCCAGCTACAAAGTAACGATGCGTAAAGATAATCACTGGAAAATGCCATAAATATAAACTATACGAACGTTTGCCGAGATATACAAATATCGGATTGCCCATAAATCTGGCTAAGAGTCCTGACGGATGTACGATACTTGCAATTAAAAACAGAGTAATACCTGAAATCAAGTAGAATCCGCCGTTATAAATCCAATAACTTTGATCGTCTACATATATGAAGAGACAGATTAAAATCGCTAATGCAATGACCCCTACAATGTCTACGATAGACCGTACCGCAAGCGGCGGATCTTTCTTCAAACGATTCGGCGGCCAAACAAAGGCTAAAATTACACCTAGTAATAAAGTTTGCAATCTCGTATCTGTACCGAAATATACACGTGAGAAATTCATTCCCGGATGTGTCAAAAGTACCATTGCAAGTAATGAAACTAAGGATATTACCCAAAAAATCAATGTAATCTGTTTTGGTTTTTTAACTTTGCGAAGTAATAAGATTAAAACCAACGGGAAAAACAGATAAAATTGTTCTTCTATTGCTAATGACCACAGATGTTTCATCGGTTCAAATGAGAATTGGTCAAAATAGTTGACGTCTTTTGCAATGTACCACCAGTTGGATACATAAAAGAGGGCCGCAAATGCATCTTGTTTTACTCTTATGATTTCGTCTCTCTGTAATATCAATGTGATAATGGTCACGATGCTGACCACAAATACCATAGCTGGTATCAAGCGTTTAATTCGTCTATACCAGAATTTTTTTAAATCAATTCTTCCATTCTTTTTATATTCAATCAACAAGAGACTTGTAATCAAATATCCAGAAATAACAAAGAACGTATCTACACCTAAGAAGCCGCCTGCGAGCCATTGCTTATTTAAATGATAAATAATGATTCCTAGAACCGCAATCGCTCGTAACCCATCGAGGCCAGGCATGTAATTCATCTTCTTCGGCGAGTTGTTATTTCTTGAACTGCGCTTCAAATTGTTCATGCACTTACCTTTCTTTCCATTTTAAAATTTTCCGTTATACAGTGCTATGTATTTTTATATGGAAAGCACTATTGCGTCATAATTACCAATTGTAATCTTAATGTAATACTCTTGCAATATCAAGTTATTATATATATTTCGATTTAATTCTCAATATTAGAAAGACCTGCACAATTAAAATGTGACAATTTTATGATTATCTGTTCTGAAAAACAAAAAGAGAAACGATATACATCTATGCAAGGCTTTCGAACAGCTTCGTCTTTATAATGTATCGTTTCTCTTTATTGATAACTTTATTTAATTATATTAGCTGACACCTAACGCAATTTTTGCGTAACGTGACATCATATCTTTATTCCATGGCGGATTCCATACAATATTCACTTCTGTATCTTGAATTTCAGGAATCTCTGCAAGCACCATTTTAATTTGTTCGATGATTTGCGGTCCAAGCGGACATCCCATCGAAGTTAAAGTCATTTCAACTTTACATAAACCATCATCATCAAGGTCTACTTTATATATTAAACCCAAGTTTACGACATCAATGCCTAATTCAGGGTCAATTACATTTTCTAATGCGCCTAGAATATTATCTTTCAATGCTTCTTCCATTTCGCTCACCTCTCTAAGCAATAATTATTAATACAAATATATCAAATATCCGACAAAACTCCAATAAAATGCTATTATTAGAATACACTGAATTAGGTGTGAGGTTATACTGCAACGCTATTTCAATCTGATATGTTTGTAATTAGAATACATTGGATAAAATATTAACCTGACGTATAACCTTAGGAACTAAAATAGAAATAATTATGATGGCAATTATTTCTTTAACTCGTTTCCTCTTAGACTTGAATTTAACGATTTTATAAAATTTAACACCATCCCTCAGCATTAAGGAGATAATTTTATGGAACCTTATTTAATTTGTTTAGATTTAGACGGAACATTATTGAACGATGAAAAAGAAATCTCACCTTACACTTTAAAAGTCTTAGAAAAACTTAAAGAACAAGGTCATTATATTATGATAGCTACAGGCAGACCTTTTCGTGCCAGCAAGCCTTATTATGAACAATTAGGGCTTGATACTCCTATAGTCAATTTCAACGGGGCATTTGTACATAATCCAACTGATTCAAATGCACCTGTCACGCATGAAACGCTTGACCCGGATTTAGCTTCAAGTATTATTGAATCTCTGCAAAAAATGCAAGTTAAAAATATTATTGCCGAAGTAAAAGACCATGTTTATATCGATAATTTCGATCAACATTTATTCGATGGTTTTTCAATGGGTAACCCTAAAATTGAAACAGGTGATATTGTGAACCAATTGAAAGAACCGCCGACTTCAATTTTAATCGAAGCAGATGAAGTAATGATTCCTCGTGTTAAACAAATGCTGTCCCGCTTCTACGCTGAAAGTATCGAACATAGACATTGGGGCGCGCCTTTTCCAGTTATCGAAATTGTAAAAAGAGGTATTAGTAAGGCACGTGGCATTGACAGTGTCAAAGACGAATTAGGTATCGATCGTAATCACATTATTGCTTTCGGCGATGAAGATAATGATACAGAAATGATTAAATATGCTAAACATGGCGTTGCAATGGAAAATGGACTAGACGAACTCAAGCATATTGCTAATGAAATCACTTATTCTAATAATCAAAATGGCATTGGAAGATATCTGAATGATTTCTTCAGCCTGAATATCCCATATAATGAAGAAACGAAAGTTTATTCCAGATAAATTACTTTTTAGATTAAACAAGGTTTGCTTTAGTACATGTATAGATACGTACTCAAAGCCAATAACCTTGTCTTTTTCATATTTAAACACAAATGGAGGTAAAAATTATGACGAAAGTAATTGTAATCGGAGGCGTCGCTGGCGGGGCAACATTTGCCAGCCAACTCAGACGTTTAGATTCTGAATGTGAAATCACTCTATTCGAAAAAGACCGTGATGTTACCTTTGCAAACTGCGGCCTTCCCTATTATCTCGGCAACATCATCGAGAAGCGCTCAGAACTGTTACATTTCACTCCCGAACAATTTAAAGAAAAGAAAGATGTTACGGCTAAAGTATTTCATGAAGTAATTCATGTGGAGCCTAATCATCAAACAGTAACCGTGAAAGATTTAAAAAATAACACAACTTTTACTGAGGATTACGATTACTTAGTGATGAGTCCAGGTTGTCGTGCTAATCGACTTCCTTTAGACAGTGACATGATTTTTACTTTACGTAATTTAGAAGATACAGATGCGATTGAATCTTATATTGAAGAAAATAATGTACAGAAGGCTCTTATTGTAGGAGCAGGATATATCTCTTTAGAAGTGTTAGAGAACTTTTACAATAGAGGTATTCAAACCACGTTAATTCATCGTTCTGAAGCAATTAATAAATTGATGGACCAAGATATGAATCAAGTTATCTTTGATACGATGGATGAACAAAATATTGACTATCGTCTGAATGAAGAAGTTGAATCTGTAGACGGCAAAACGGTTCATTTCAAATCAGGAAAGGCGGAAGATTTTGATATCATTATTGAAGGCATCGGCATTAAGCCTAACACCGAATTTTTAGAAGACGCTGGCATCGAGGAAGACGATGCAGGTTACATTCCAGTAAACGAATTCTTCCAGACTAATTATCGAAATGTATATGCGATTGGTGATATTGCTTCTTATCGTTATCGCCACGTTGACTTGCCTACCCATGTTCCTTTAGCTTGGGGTGCGCATCGTGCAGCCAGCATTGTAGCTGAGCATATTACCCAAACTCGTAATATTCCTTTTAAAGGCTTTTTAGCTGCTAATGCAGTAAAATTCTTTGATTATACCTTAGCGAGTGTCGGCGTCACTCCTGCAGACTTGAAACACTTTGATTACACTATGGTCGAATCCAAGCAAATGAATCATGCAGGTTATTTCCCTGGCGCTGAACCACTTCACTTACGTGTGTATTTCGAAAAGAGTACTAGAAAAATCATCCGAGCAGCTGCTGTAGGCAAAGCAGGAGCCGATAAACGCATTGACATTTTATCTCTAGCTATGCAAAATGATATGACTGTAGATGAGCTGACTGAATTTGAAACTGCATATGCACCTCCATACAGTTCACCTAAAGATATTATTAATATGATCGGCTATAAAGCTCAAGAAAAATAACTGTTCAATATCTAATTGATATAAGAAACAAAATAATACATTAACAATTGTTGGTATTATAATCTTTAATCCTATATATGTTATGATTAAAAATGAAATATTGAAGAAATGAGGAAATCGTATGTTACACTTACACATTTTCAGCTGGGTAATCGGTATTATTTTATTTATCGTTTCTTACATCAGTTTTACTCAATCCGGCGTGCCGAAGAAAGCTTATAAACCACTGCATATGACTTTAAGATTATTCTTAGTATTAATCTTATTCAGCGGTGTTTGGCAAGTGGTAGAAGAATTTGCTACAGCAACAGGAAGCATGCACATGTTATTAACTTTAAAAATGGTATGTGGTGTCGGCGTTGTAGCGCTTATGGAAGTCACATTAGTACGTAAACAACGCGGTGTGTCTCATAAAGGTTTATTCTGGGGGACTATCGCACTAATTATCGTTACAATGGCTTTAGGTATTATCTTACCTGAAGGACCGATTTCAAGTATGTTCGGTATCGGAAAATAATATTCATAATAAACTCTGCTGCATCTTTTATACGATGTTCAGCAGAGTTTTTCATTGTATAAAAAAGAGATTAGAAATAAGTTGCATTACAACCTATTCCTAATCTCAGCGATTATTATTTCATGCTATTCTTCTTCTTTTGCAATAAAGTTTGTAAGTGTTCCGATATTATCAATCGTTACTTTGACTTCATCACCAGGTTGCAAGTATTGCGGAGGATTCATACCTGCTCCTACTCCTGCTGGTGTACCTGTTGCAATAATATCACCTGGATGTAATGCAACATATTTAGAAATTTCAGCGATTAACTCATCAATCTTAAGAATCATTTGACTCGTATTGCCATCTTGACGAATATCATTATTCACTTTAGTGACGATATTAACATCTTCTGGTGTAGGTAATTCATCTTTAGTAACGATATATGGTCCCATTGGGCAGCCGCCAGTTAAACTTTTAGACAGAAATGCCTGATCTTGTTGGCGTTGGGCTGTACGGTCAGTAATATCATTAATAATTGTATAACCATATACATAGTCTAAAGCTAAGCCTGTCGGAATTTTCTCTCCTGCTTTACCAATTACAACTCCTAGTTCACCTTCATAATCCAATGTGTCTGTAATATCTTTATGGTTAGGAATTGTAGATTCATCACCTGTTAAAGATGATGCAGCTTTAGTAAATACATATAATCTTTCTACGCTATGATTCAACTCATCTGCGTGTTTTTTATAATTACGGCCGAAAGCAATGACATTATTCGGTGGTGTCACAGGCGGTAAGAATTCAATATCAGAAAATTGAACTTTATAATCCTCTGAGTTAGAACTGTCTGTAGCCGCTACCACTGCTTTGCGGACTTGTTCTTGGAAATCTAAAGTATGGTTTTGTTCTAAACCTTCTAATAAAGTCTTAGGATGAAAATCACCTTCGCCAAAATCAGCAAAAACTTTTCTTAAATCCCAAGCTGCTTCTTCACGTTTTACCTTTACTCCATATGATGTTTCATCATTGTGTTTGAATGATAGGAATTTCATTCAGTATCAGCTCCTCATCTCAATCTTAATACTAATTATAACTATATTTTCAGAAAAATAACAAATATTTGTTAAGCGCTGTAACCTTCAGATTCAGTTTGTATAAAGGAACAACGCTCACTATTTAATTTTAATCCCTTACTTATTTCTTTACCCTTAGAATAAAGTGTTAATGCTCATGCTTTTCATCTAAAGATAATGTACCGAATTTGAAGAAGTATAGGAAACCTTTGACTTCTTTTTGCAAAATAGTTTCTAAAGCTGATTGATAATAATACATCTGAACTTTATAACGTGCTTTCAACTGCTCACCAAGTTCTTTATCAGAAACACCTCGGCGTCGGTTGAATGCATCGGTTTTATAATCCACGAAGAAATATTGACCATCTTTACGATAAATCAAGTCAATCATCCCTTGGATAATAGAAACATCTTCATCATTGCTCATCTGATGATCTACTTTAGCCTGATTGACTACAAATGGCATTTCACGCATAATCTGGTCACTTTGAGCGATGTCCATATATAGTTTACTCTCGATAAAGTCCATTACTTCGTCCATACGAATATCTGGCTTAGCATCATCTTCAATGATGTTCTTTTCAATTAATTCATCAATATATGCATCTAATTCAGCATTTGTCATTCTTTCTTCTTTGAACGGAAGATGTTGCATCACAGTATGCATAAGCGTCCCAATTTCATTTGCTTTACGTTTCTTATGTTGTCTCATGAATTTTGGTCGTTCGTACGTTGAAGCACCGAGTTGATATTGACGGACACGTTCATAACTTGTACCTGTTTCTTCAGTATCTAATTGTCGCTTTAATTCAGATACAGACTGTTTTGTCGGCTTAACAATATCGGCTGGATATGGATACTGATAATCTAGTTGTTCTTCGATCATTTGCTGGCGCTCTGGCTCTGTTGTTTGATAACTTACAATATCATTTACAGTACGGAAATCTTCATCTTCCTTATGCTGTATTTCCTGGGAAATTTCACTATAGTCGTCGATATGAATTTCCGCATAAGGATGAATCGAATCGTCCAATTCATCAATAATGCGTTCAAATTTCAAATCACGCGTTAAATTATTTGCCTGATATTTAGCTAGAATCGCATAGATAAGTTGCAAAGGATTTTTAACTTCTAAGCGGTAACTCATCGGCAACATGTTGTTTGAAATGGCAGTATTTAACATCTTGTCCAATTCTTTCTCTGCTTTGACGCGTCCAACTAAAAATAATTGCTCTTTAGCACGGGTCAAGGCAACATACATTAAACGCATTTCTTCAGATATCATTTCCTTTTCCGTTATAGCTCTTAAAGTTACTGAAGCTAGTGACGGATACGCTGCATCTTTCTCAACATCAAAATAAGTCATTCCCATTCCGTATTTCTGATTTAAAATAACCGGCTGATACAAATCGCTGCGGTTAAATTGTTTGCTCAAGCCTGAATAAATCACAAATGGAAATTCCAAACCCTTACTCGCATGAACAGTCATCATGCGGACCACATCGTCATTCGGCCCTACTACATTCTCTTCACCAAAGTCTTTTCCGCGATCAATGAGTTCATCGATAAAGCGAATAAATTGGAATAAACCGCGGAAGCTGGAATCTTCAAACTCCACAGCTTTATTGTATAAACCATACAAATTGGCACGGCGTCCCTTGCCGCCAATCATGCCACTGAAATATTGGATAACAAACCGGTCGTTGTAAAAGCGGTCAATCAATTGATAGACTGGATGTTCTAAACTGAAATCTTGATAAAATTTCAAGTCTTGAAGAAAATCTTGCAGTTTAGCAACTAAGCCTGAATCTGCCTCTTCGCTTTTTAAATAGTGCTGGATTGATTGATAGAAATAATCATCATTTGGGCTGCATACTCTGATTTGTGCTAGTTCATCCTCTGTAAATTGATAAATCACTGAACGCATGAGTCCGACAAGATAAATGTCTTGAAGCGGATTGTCTACCGTTCTTAAAAAGGATAAGACTAAACGAACTTCTGTCTGTTCAAAATAACCTTCCTTGCTATTAACATGAAAAGGAATATCTCTATTTTTAAAAGCTTGCTGCAATTCTCTAGAGCGATTATAACCGCGCTCTAAAATGACAATATCTTTATAAGAAGGCTTCCTATAGTTACCAGTAGACATATCATAAACCTCTCGATGATTCATAATATCTTCCACTTGGTTCACAATATATTCTGCTTCTTGTTCTGTTCCAGTCAACTCAGATTCATTATCCTCTACCATTACATTTAAATTCAGAGGATGCGGTTTCTCATCAAACGGCGCTCCATAGTAAAGTTGTGCCGCTTCATCATAAATAATTTCTCCTACTGATTCATCCATCATATGTTTAAATAAGTAATTAGTAGTAGAGAGTACTTCTGGACGCGAACGGAAATTTTGTGATAAATCAATGCGCATACCTGTTGAACCATCTTGAGAGAAGCGTGTATATTTCTCAATAAAGAGACTCGGATCAGCTTGTCTGAATTTATAAATAGACTGCTTTACATCCCCTACCATGAATAAGTTGCCGTTTGTTTCATCGCCGCGTTTGATACAGCTTAAAATCTGTTCTTGTACGCGGTTTGTATCTTGATATTCATCCACTAGTATTTCATCAAAGCTTTGACGATAATGTTTGGCAAGCTCTGTTGGCGTGCCGTCCTCATTCATTAAAATTTTCAGTGCAAAATGTTCATAGTCAGAGAAATCTAAGATATTTCGGCTTCTTTTCTTTTTAGAAAAGGTATCGATGACATCTTGAGCAATACGTGACAGTATTTCTACACGTGGCGCTAATCTTTCCATATCGACTTTCAAATCTTCAGCCGAGCGTGAAAAGTAGTCTTGTTGTACCTTTTCTACTGCACCTTTATAGTCATCATAATAAGCCTTGGCACTTTCTAAGCGTTCCAAATCACCCTCATTGGCTTCTTTGATTTTCTTAGTTGCACTTGGAAAACGTGCTACAAATCCATGCTTGCTTATTAATTCTGTATTCAATAGACCGCCTTCCATTGCGCGAGCCATAAATACACGTTCTTCTTCGACTACTTCTAATTGTTTATCCACGCCGGCAAGTTCACTGTATAAATCATAACTTTTATTGATATTTTCTAAAGCAGTATGCATAAACACTTTCGCTAAATCCATAAGTAATTCTAAAAATTCCTCTTGTACTTGTTCATCTCTATATGGATTGACTAATGAAGACAGCCATTGTTTAGGTTGAGGATTCGCTACTGCAAAAAAGTAAACTCTCTTAATAATTTGGCGCAGCTTGTCATCACTTCTATCAGATGAGAGTTGCTCAGATAAATCTATAAAAGCCTCGTTTAATTCAGCATAATACGCTTCTAACACTTCATCGATAGTTTGTTCTAACAATAGAATATTTTCCGCTTCACTACTTGTTCTGAAATTAGGATCAATATCTAACACGTCATAATGTTGTTGAATGAGTTTCAAACAAAAACTATGCAAAGTAGAAATTTGCGCTTGATGAATTTTCACCCTTTGGTTCTTCAAATGAGTGTTGCTAGGGTCATCTAGAGAAGCCTTTTGAATACGTTTCTCGACCCGATGTTTCATTTCTCTGGCACTCAAATTGGTGAATGTCACTACGAGCAAACGGTCGACATCTATTTCATCTTGAAGAATACGTTGAATGATACGTTCAACCAGAACTGCTGTTTTACCTGATCCTGCAGCAGCTGCTACTAAGGTATCTTGACCTTTCGCATAAATACTTTTCCATTGATCATCTGTCCAAATAACGTCATTCGGTTTTTCCGGTATCATTCGTCATCCTCCTCTTCATCTGGTGTTTGATTTAATAAATCAATCGGATTAATACTTTCATCCACTGTTCTATATTTCTTACTATCTATCATGCCATCAACATGACACACAGAACGATAATTGCAAAATTCGCAAGGCAGCTTCTGTTTATATTTCATGGGTGCCACTTCAGTGTGTCCATCCATAATATCCGAAGCAATTTGCACGAAGTTATTTTTATTATGTTCAATAAATTTATAAATGGTTTTCGAGTTTGCAACTTTACTACTCTTATTCAAATTACCTTTTGCGCCTACGTCTATTGGGACAATGTCTGACTTGAATTTAGGTTCTAATCTGGTATCTTCAGCATCAACGACTTCAGGATTGCTATTGATTAATCCATTTAATCTGAAGGATTTCAACAATTCTTCTTGTCTTTTTACTTCATCCATCTCAGCCCAATTGGAAAAATTAACACGCGGTTCGTGCACGTGGAAATATAATAAGCCTCCTGGTTCTGTGGACTCTGCTAAATTCAAGCGTTCTTTATTTTGCAGTACTACATCCATATAGGTCATCATCTGCATTTGCAATCCATAATAAACCTTCGTTAAATCTAGAGTTCCACTGTATTCTGATGATTTGTAATCAATTATATTCACAAAACTGCGGTCTTGATTGGTGTACGTATCAATACGGTCAATTTGGCCGCGGATATTTATCGGTATACCTTGAGAGGTATATAGTGATTCTGCTGCAAGCTGCTCATTAGAGCTAGGATTTTTTCTAAATGATTTTTCAAAAGCTTGAGGTCTGAATTTAGAAAAAGTACCTTGATATTTTAATGCTGTTAAAGTCGATTGCACAATCGCACCGATACGTACTGACATATAACGATAATATGCTGAGGAATTCAACAAGTTGTATTGGACTTCAGGCAAGATATTTTCTAAAGCTTCTTGTGTAAGTTGACGGATAGAAGCATCTGTAAGGTTACGGAAATCGCCATGGATTCTATCAGCAATATATTTCAATACAGAGTGGAAGATATCTCCTAAATCAAAATTCTCTAATTTATATTTCGTACGCTCATTCAGACGTAACCCGTGTGAAGTATAATGTTTGAATGGACACTGCTGATAGCCTTCAAATCGAGAAACGCTGGCATTGATTTTATCACCATATAGAGCTTTCGATAAAGAAGTATCTAATTGTACTGTTTTGTTATCGAAAGTTAAGGCAGATGTCAGATACTGCAATCCTTTATTCAAGCGCTCATTATGCAACATTGCTTGATAAGCTTCTAACCAAGTATCAGCAGTTAATTCATGATTCAACCATCCTTGCAATTCTTCAAACAGCAGAATTTTGGTTTGATGCGGATGTTCCATTACTCTCAACGGGTTGTATTGTGCAGCATATTGTACATTTAATATATTCAAATCAGTGTAAAGGTCACGAATATTATTAATAAACGGGCTGACTTCCTTTTCATCATTATTGAGACCCATTAAGCTATAAGAAAAAGTAACATTGGTCGTCGCTCTTGTCATTGCAATATAACACACAAAGGCTTCGTCCATTTGTAATACGTCAGCAGTCGGACTCAACTCAAGCTGTGTCTCTTCTTGGAAATATTTTTTCTCATCGTCACTGATTAATCCAGAATTAGAGATTGTTTGAGGCATTACCCCATCATTCATCCCTAACATATAAATTTGTTTTTTATTATCTACTTTAGCCAAATCCATGCTACCGATACTTACTTGGTCTAGCGTTTGAGGAATCATCACAAATTCTAATTGTTCTAATCCAACATCAAAGAGTTCAAGGAAACGCTTCTGTGTCATTTCTCTATCACCGAACACAGTAGCTAAGTCATCGAGTGTTTGAATAAAGCCATTCCACACTTGGTCCAGCTCTTCAGCTTGTTCATGTTCGCCGGCTAAATCTAATTCGTCTCGCTCTGTCATTAATTGACTCGGCAAATTGAATTCTTCAAACACTTCATAGAAAGCAGCCGCGTACGCCTCTGCAGTTTCCGCTTCACTCAATGCTTTTTCAAAACGCAAGATTTTATCTATCACAAAGTTCTTCATATCTATAACGCGTTGATAAACTTGTTGTGTTTCCTCTGTCATAGGTTGGCGCTTCAGACCCATTTGATTAAATTGTTCCAATTTAAAGTATTTATCATCTAACCAACGTTGACCATAAATACCACGTTCTAACACATAGTTTTCTAAGATGTCGATAAGATAGCGACTATCTTTAAATTCTTTCGTCAGTACTTGAGTCTTAAACAAACGCATTAATGGCTCGAAACTCCATTTCGTTTCAATCACTTCTAATAATGAACGAATCATTTCCATAACCGGATGATGCGTCATCGATTTCTTTGTATCAATATTAAATGGAATTTCAAATTCCGGAAAGATGCTTTCCATTAAATGCGCATAAGTATCATCACGATAGAGAATCGCTACATCTTGATAACGTATATTTTCCTCACGCGCTTTACGCAGAATCTCCCGTGCTACCGCATTTACTTCTTCACGAACATTTGAAGCCTCTAAAACATTAATATGCCCTTCTACGTTCGCTTTCTCAAAAAAGAGTTCATTGAAAGAACTTTCTAAATGTGATAAATCCTGATTTTCAAAGCGTTCTTGACTTGTAAAACGACGTAAGTTGAAAGGAATTTGTTGTCTTTGCGCAATTTCTTCAATGTGTGACAATGTCGCTGAAGTTTTTCTGAAAAGACTGAACGGGTCTTTATCCCCATTCGTAGTAAGCAACACACTGACAGATTTGGCGCATTGTGACAGCTTTTCTATAATTTGATATTCAAGCGTCGAGAAGTTATGGAAACCATCGATATAAATTTCTGACTTTCTCAGCCAAGCTGATTCATCCATTTTCTCAATAAATTTATAAAGTGTATCTTCTGAAGAAACGAAATTATCAGCTAACCGTTCTTCTAAATAATGATAAACAAGCGCAATATCATGTAATTTATCTTGTGTTCTTGTTTGCAATTGATTTTCAGCAATAAACTGTTCGAGTTGTGCGGGAGAAACAGCATACTTTTTAAAATCTTGAATTTGTTCACTTAACTTAGCACTAAATCCATAATATTTAGTTTGAGATTGGTATAAATTCAATTCAGGACGGTGTGACTGCAAGATATCAAAGACCATCATTTCTAATGCGCCTTTAGAAGCATAGTCTTCTGTCAAACCGCCTATTTCTTGAAATATTCTATGACTTAAGCGTTCAAAGTGCAAAACCTCAGTACGCATACTGCCATTAAGTTCTGGATCTTTCACGAAATCTTGTTCTAATTGAAAGGTGCTTTGTGTCGGTGCAATAATGATAATCGGATCTCCAAGTGGATCTTCTTTCATTTTAGTTTTAATCTCATCTAACATAGCATGAGACTTGCCAGTTCCTGCTCGCCCTATATATGCATTTAATTGACTCACGTTTTCTCCCCCTTTGTCCATATTGTAGCACATATGTTCTCATTCTTAATCACAAAAATTTCTATCTTATACGAAAAAAGCTGACACTATATTAAACGTTATAGCATCAGCATTTTCTTTTATTTAATTTAAATGTGAGTCTGAGAGTCAGTACTCATTTTAATATTTTGTATCAGGATTAAAGTTTACTTTAAAAGCTGTAAACGGCCAATAACGTAAGCTGACTTTACCGACAACTTGATCTTCGTCAATGAGTCCGAATGAACGACTGTCTTTACTTACTTCACGATTATCTCCTAATACTAATAATTTATTTTTAGGAATTGTATTGGAGCCATTTGCATTAGGCAAGTTTTTCACTTTGAAGCTGCCTGTAATTTCGTCGTAGCTTTTATGTTTTTCATTATAATCTAAGTAAGGTTCTTTAACTTTCTTACCATTTACATACAATTGGTCATGTTTATATTCAACACTGTCACCAGGCATACCGATAACACGTTTCACATAATCACTATCTTTATTGGCATGGAATACGATGACATTACCTTTTTCCAAGCCTCCTGTTTTAAAGCCGATCATATTAACGATTACTTTTTCTCCATCTTTTAAAGTCGGATACATTGAATCCCCGCGAACTGTATAAGATTTCGCAATAAAATTAGTTATTACTAAAACTAATACTAAAGCAATCGCTATGGCAATTATCCATTCTCTTATTTCCTTCTTCACTATAAGACACCTCAATTATTCGTTGAATGAAATCCCAAACTTATTCCAAGGATAATATCGCAAAACTACATTTCCTACAATATCTTTTTGTTGAATTGTGCCGAATGTCCGAGAATCATTTGAATCAGCACGGTTATCGTTAAGAATAAAATACTGTTTCGGCGGAACAATATCTCCTTCAGAGTGTTTGACATTTCGCAATGCTAAATTTTTAATTTGTGCTTGCACACGATAATTCTCTTTAACCATTTGATCATCACGATAAAGTCGACTGTCTTTAAATTCAACAGATTGTCCTGGCAATCCAATTACTCTTCCAAAATAGGTGTTGCCCTTTTGTTTGTACATCACGATATCGCCATTATGTAAGCGATTGAAAGTGTTCTGTACTTTACTTATTAAAATGCGGTCTCCATGCTTTAACGCAGGTGACATTTCATTATTCGGGACAACTGCGCCGATAATCAGAAAAGCTTGAATCAACATTACAATAATAATCGCAATTATCAATGAAAGCAAATATTTTACAATTTTACGCACGTTATACTCCCTCTATTTTATAAAGCGTTTTTCTAAACGGCGGCTCAAATACCATAAGCCTGCAAGGATAATAATCATAATGCCGACACGTATCGGGCTAGATAAAATACTATGCATATCTCTGCCTAACACACCTGTTAAGGCCATTGCAACCAAGTTAGAAACAGCAAGCACTAAAAAGAAGGTGCGTATTTTCATTTTAGATAATCCTGCTACTACATTCATCAAGGCACTTGGCGTAAACGGGAAACACAACATAATAAAGATAGGCGTAACACCCTGTCTATTTACGAAATTTAAAAATTTACGCACGTCTTTTCTACTTTTTACTTTATCCATAACAGCAGTATTGGCAAAGGCTCTGACAATTAAAAAGACTACAAAGCTCCCTAAAAATGTTCCTAGCCAAGAAATGATAATTCCTAGGAACAAACCAAAGGTATCTACATTGACAAAAACAAATACAAATAATGGAAGGACTGGAATAAATGATTCAATAAAAGGAAGTAAAAACCCTAATAAATAACCGAAGTCTCCCATTGAGTGCATCCAACTTTCAACTTGATGTGCTGACATATATCCACCCATCTCTCTATGTAATACAATTAATACTATTATAGATGGAAACGGTGTATTTTGAAACCGAAAAAGAATAACTTATTCATTTGCTGTGCACGCATTTTTACTTTTAAAACAATTAAGCTGTTCTAAGTATAAAAAAATTCCTTACAACTGAAATCAGTCTACAGTTGTAAGGAATTGTATATTTTTATAGAAATTACAAGCGATCTTCTAATTCTTGTTTTTTATCTTCGTAACCTGGTTTACCAAGTAAAGCAAACATGTTTTGTTTGTATGCTTCTACACCTGGTTGGTTGAATGGATTAACGCCTAATTGATAGCCGCTCATCGCACAAGCTAATTCAAAGAAGTATACTAAGTAGCCGAATGTTTCTGGGTCGATACGCGGAATTTTGACTACCATGTTTGGTACTTCACCATCAGTATGTGCTAATAATGTACCTTGGAAAGCTTTAGTGTTAACTTCATCAATTGTTTTACCAGCCAGATAGTTTAAACCATCTAAATCATCTGGGTCTTTTTCAATTGTGATATTATATTTTGGTTCTTCAACTTTAACCACTGTTTCGAACAAGAAACGACGTCCTTCTTGAACATATTGGCCTAATGAGTGCAAGTCAGTTGTATAGTTGGCACTTGATGGGTAAATGCCTTTAAAGTCTTTACCTTCTGATTCACCGTATAATTGTTTCCACCATTCATTGAAATATTGCAATGAAGGTTCGTAGTTGATCAACATTTCTGTTGTATAGCCTTTAGCATATAAGATATTACGCAATGTAGCATATTGGTAAGCGATATTATCTTCAAGTTTATCAGATGATAATTCTTCACGCGCTTTAGCCGCACCATCCATCATTGCTTGGATATCGATACCTGCTGCTGCAATCGGTAATAAACCTACTGCAGTTAATACAGAATAACGTCCTCCTACATCATCTGGAACTACGAAAGTTTCATAATCTTCATTAGTTGCAAGTTGTTTCAACGCACCTTTTTCTTTATCAGTAGTAGCAAAAATACGTTGTTTCGCTTCATCTTTGCCATATTTATCTTCTAAAAGTTGTTTAAAGAGTCTGAACGCAACTGCTGGTTCTGTAGTAGTACCTGATTTAGAAATGACATTGACTGAATAATCTTTACCATCTAAATATTGAATCAAGTCATGTAAATAAGTTGAAGATAAGTGGTTGCCTGCAAAGACGATTTCAGGATATTCGTCGCTATTTCTGAAAGCAGAACTTAACATTTCAATTGCAGCGCGCGCGCCAAGGTAAGAACCACCGATACCTACTACTACTAATACATCAGAGTGTTCTTTAATACGTTTCGCTGCTTCTAAGATACGTGAAAATTCTTCTTTATCGTAATCAACAGGTAAGTCTAACCAACCTAAGAAGTCACTGCCTGCACCAGTGCCTTCATGAATAATACGGTGGATTGTTTTAACGATTTCTTGTTGTTGAGTTAATTCGTGTTCGCCAACAAATTTTAAAGCTTTGTTATAGTCTAGCTCAATATGTGTCATATGAACTTCCTCCTGCTCTTTTATTTCAACCATAGTTTACTAAATTTCTGACAATGCTTTCAATAAAATTGTTTGTATATTTGTAATTACCGTGTGTAATTGTAACTAAAACGTCAAGTTTCTCACTCTTCTATAAAAAACGTTTTTAAACTTGAAGTATTTTAATCACTTATTTATGAAAAATGCATAAAGAAACCTATAACCGCTTGGTTGTCGACCACTTTTAGAGTGAACTTTCATTATTTTGTATATTTATGTAAAATAATGGTTTATTTCTCATAAGTAATCTGCTATGATGTATACATGTTAAAAAATTCTAACTATTCTAACGAGGTGTAAAATTATGAAAGAAAAAATCGTGTTAGCCTATTCAGGCGGATTAGATACAAGTGTTGCAGTTCAATGGCTGATCGATAAAGGTTACGATGTCGTTGCTTGCTGTTTAGATGTCGGTGAAGGCAAAGACTTAGATCAAGTTTATCAAAAAGCCTTAGATATGGGCGCTGTTGAATGTTATATCATTGATGCAACTGAAGAATTCAGTGATGAATATGTCAGTTACGCAATAAAAGGAAACTTGATGTATGAAAATACTTATCCAGTCGTTTCAGCATTATCAAGACCTTTAATTTCAAAAAAATTAGTAGAAATCGCTGAAAAAACAGATGCTGTAGGTATCGCTCATGGATGTACAGGTAAAGGGAATGACCAAGTACGTTTCGAAGTAGCTATTAAAGCATTAAATCCTGAATTAAAAGTATTTGCGCCAGTGCGTGCTTGGGGCTGGAGCCGTGAAGAAGAAATCGATTATGCTATCAAACATAATATTCCAGTACCTATCAATCATGATTCTCCTTATTCTATCGACCAGAATTTATGGGGTCGTGCAAATGAATGCGGTATCTTAGAGGATCCTTATGCAGCACCTCCAGCTGATGCCTTTGATTTAACACGAGAAATTGAAGACACACCAGATACACCGGATGAGATTGTGCTTCATTTTGAAAAAGGTATTCCTGTTTCAGTTGATAATAAAGAGTTTCCATTAGACGAATTAATTCTTTATTTAAATGATTTAGCTGGTAAACATGGAATCGGCCGTATCGACCACGTTGAGAATAGATTAGTAGGTATTAAATCTCGTGAAATTTATGAAACTCCAGGCGCTGAAGTAATTTTAAAAGCACATAAAGCATTGGAGACAATTACGTTGACTAAAGATGTTGCGCACTTTAAACCTGTAATTGAAAAACAATTTGCAGAACAAACTTATAATGGTTTATGGTTCTCACCTTTGACAGATTCATTGAAATTATTTATTGATTCTACGCAAGAACATGTTACTGGGGACGTACGTGTTAAATTATTCAAAGGTAATGCGACAGTGAACGGCAGACGTTCCCCATATTCTTTATATAATGAAAAACTTGCTACTTATACTAAAGAAGATGCTTTCAACCAAGAAGCAGCAATAGGATTTATCGAAATTTACGGTTTGCCGACTGAAGTTAATTCTATGTTGCACGGAGGTTATTCTAATGAGTAATAAAGCTTGGGGCGGACGTTTTCAATCTGAGCCAGAAGCATGGGTAGATGCTTTCAATGCTTCTATCAACTTTGACCATCTGCTGATTGATGAAGATATTCAAGGCAGCATTGCACATGCAACGATGTTAGCCAAACAAGATATCCTCACTCAAGAAGAAAGTGAGACCATCATTAAAGGCCTTCAAGATATTCAACAAGATTATCATGACGGCAAAGTTGAATTTACAGAAGCTTTGGAAGATATTCATTTAAATATTGAACATGAATTAATTGAAAGAATCGGGTCTGTCGGCGGCAAATTGCATACTGGACGTAGCCGTAATGACCAAGTCGCTACAGATTTACATCTGTATACTAAAAAAGCAGTCAAAGAAATCATTAATTTAATCCATTCGTTGCAAGAAACAATTGTCAAATTAGCAGATGAGCATGTAGATACTATTATGCCAGGCTATACCCATCTGCAACGTGCGCAGCCTATTTCTTTCGCACATCATATTATGACGTATTTCTGGATGTTAGAACGTGATAAAAACCGCTTCGAAGATGCATTGAAGCGTATTGATATCAATCCGTTAGGTGCTGCTGCTCTTAGTGGTACTACTCATCCTATCGACCGCGCAAAAACTCAAGAGTTATTAAATTTCGGTTCTTTATATGAGAATAGTTTAGATGCAGTCAGCGACCGTGATTTTGTAGTAGAAACACTTAATGCAATTTCCTTAGTCATGATTCATCTGTCTCGCTTCTCTGAAGAAATCATTTTTTGGTCGACTGATGAAGCTAAATTTATCACTTTATCTGATGCTTTCTCTACAGGCTCATCGATTATGCCTCAAAAGAAAAATCCAGATATGGCAGAGCTGATTCGTGGTAAAACTGGACGTGCTACTGGCCATTTAATGAGTATGCTAATGACTTTAAAAGGATTGCCGCTTGCCTATAACAAAGATATGCAAGAAGATAAAGAAGGTTTATTTGATGCAGTGCATACCGTAACTGGATCACTGCGTATCTTTGAAGGTATGCTAGCATCCTTAACTGTTAATACAGATCGTTTAAACGAAACGGTACATCAAGATTTTTCAAATGCAACTGAATTAGCAGACTATCTCGTGGAAAAAGATGTTCCATTTAGAGAAGCTCATGCAATTGTAGGACAAATTGTATATTGGTGCATTCAACATGATTGCTACTTGCTAGATGTACCGCTTGAAAAATACCAAGAATTTTCATCTAAAATCGATGACACGATTTATAACTATTTGAAACCTGAAAACTGCCTTAAACGTAGAAAGAGTTATGGTTCTACAGGTCAAGAAGCAGTTCGTCATCAAATAGATGTCGCTAAAGACTTATTGTCATAAAAACTAGCCGCTTCTTATCACTGCTGTGATTGGGAAGCGGCTTAAATTTATTTAAATCTAGGGAATAAATCTAAAGCATTCTTTCGTTCAATTTGTGCAATGTCACTTTCACTAAAATTCTTATAACTTTCAATAATTTCTATCATTTTCTCAGCTTGGCTTTCTGGTGCATAATGCGCATCACTGCCGAATAATAAATGAGATTCGTCCGTTGTTTCTTTCAATGCTTCAAAACTAGCAGATTGAGTAGATAAGGCTGTTTCATAATAGAAATCGCTAATGTAGTCTGCAGGACGTTTACTCAATTTAACTGCATTATCAAGATTTTCAACCATCCAATTATAAGATTGATCTATTCTCCATTTTAAGTATGGAAGAGTGCCTCCTGCATGTCCCAAGATAAATTTAATATTAGGAAAGCGGTCCATTGTTCCACTCAACACTAAATTTGCCGCTGCACGTGTTGTATTGAAAGTAAATTCTAATAAGAAATCGATTTGACAATAATAAGGTCGTTGTTGGTCTGCTTGTGCTGCACTCGGATGAATAAATACTACAGCGTGTCGCTCATTCAATTCTTTCATCACATCTTCGAAAATCGGATCTCCCAAGTAATGTTCGTTATAATTTGAAAGCAGTCCCACTCCATCTAATTTCAAGTCATCTAGTGCATATTTCAACTCTTCAATAGCATTATCTACTTCAGGTAAAGGTAATGTCGCAAACCCTCCAAAACGATTTGGATATTCCTGAATCATCTGTGCTTCAAACTCATTAATTTCTCGAGCTGTTTTCTTTCTCGTTTCTTTATCCAAAGGATTTAAACCCGGATCAGAAATTGAGCCGATGCCTATTTCGATTCCTAAACGATTCATGAAAGCAATACTATCTTCAGGTGTCCAATCTTTGATTGGCATACCTCCTGCTTTTTCTACACCATTTTTTACTAATGCAGATTTATAGACATTCGGAATAATATGATGATGGACATCAATAATACCTTTAGTCATGATATCATTCTCCTTTTCAAAAATTTATTGAGCATACTTGCGCTTTACTTATGAATATTGGCTCTCTACCCTATTGGTTTCAAAACAACACTTTTTAAGTTTTTGAACGCAAAAAAACGGCTACACCAGTCTCTCTGGTATAGCCGCTCTCCCAATCTTTCTTTTCAGAATTAAGCCCAACCGCGGTAACGTGCAGCTTCTGCTGTGCGTTTGATACCTACGATATACGCAGCTAAGCGCATGTCGATTTTACGGTTTTGTGCTAATTCATAAATATCATTAAATGCAGTGACTAATTTTTCACGCATTTTTTCGTTAACTTCTTCTTCTGTCCAGTAGTAACCTTGGTTATTTTGTACCCATTCGAAGTAAGATACTGTTACACCGCCGGCACTTGCTAATACGTCAGGAACTAATAGAATGCCACGTTCATGCAAGATACGTGTTGCTTCTAATGTAGTTGGACCGTTTGCCGCTTCTACTAAGATATCCGCTTTAATATTAGGCGCATTCTCTTTAGTGATTTGGTTTTCGATTGCTGCTGGAATTAAGATATCGCAATCTAATTCGAACAGTTCTTTATTTGAAATTGTTTCTTCAAATAAGTTTGTTACTGTACCGAAGCTGTCTCTGCGGTCTAATAGGTAATCAATATCTAAACCTTCTGGATCAGATAATGCACCATATGCATCAGAGATACCTACGATTTTAGCGCCTTTATCGAATAAGAATTTCGCTAAGAAACTACCTGCATTACCGAAACCTTGAATTACGATTTTAGCACCATTCAAATCTAAATCGCGTAGTTTAGCTGCTTGTTCAATAGCAATTACAACACCCAATGCTGTTGAACGGTCACGTCCTTGTGAACCACCCAATACGATTGGTTTACCAGTAATAAATCCAGGTGAATTGAATTTATCTAATGCACTGTACTCATCCATCATCCATGCCATGATTTGGGAGTTTGTCATTACGTCTGGTGCCGGAATATCTTTAGAAGGTCCAACAATTTGTGAAATTGCACGTACGTAACCACGTGATAAGCGTTCAACTTCATGAATACTCATTTGACGTGGGTCACAGATGATACCGCCTTTACCGCCACCGTAAGGTAAATCGACAATACCACATTTCATAGTCATCCACATAGACAATGCTTTCACTTCGTCAACGTTTACATTCGGATGGAAACGCACGCCACCTTTAGTAGGTCCTACTGCGTCATTATGTTGTGCACGGTATCCTGTGAAAGTTTTAACAGTACCGTCATCCATTCTTACAGGGATACGTACTTCTAAAAATCTTAATGGTTCCTTAACTAAATCATACATGCCGTCATCAAAGCCTAATTTATGCAAAGCTTCTTTAATAATTTGTTGTGTAGACGCCACTAAATTATTATTCTCAGTCATAATCCTTTTCGCCTCTTTTTCCTAACAATGATTTCGCTTTCATTTGTATTGTAACATAAGGTTATCCTTTTTAAAGGGTTTTCATTCCTTTTGTTACAACTTTTTGAACTTAGCTGAAAACTTTCTTAATACGTTCTAGTGCATCGTCAATTTCTTCCTTAGTAATGATTAATGGCGGTGCAAATCGAATCACTGTATCATGTGTTTCTTTGCATAATAAGCCTTCTTCTTTCAATGCTTCAGCATAAGGTCTTGCGTCTTCGTTTAATTCTACACCAATAAATAAGCCGCGTCCTCGTACTTCTTTAATGACTGGATTATCGATTTTTTTCAATTCTTTTTGGAAATATTCCCCAAGCTCACGAGAACGTTCAGCCAATTTTTCATCTTCTAAAACATCTAATGCAGCAATCGAAACAGCTGCTGCTAAAGGATTACCACCGAATGTAGAACCGTGAGATCCTGGCGTGAAGACATCTAATACTTCACTGTCCGCTGCAACTGCAGAAATCGGCAATACACCGCCGCCTAAAGCTTTACCTAAAATATAAACATCCGGTTTTACGCCATCCCAATCTGTTGCGAATGTTTTACCTGAACGTCCTAAACCTGATTGGATTTCATCAGCGATAAACAAAATATTATTTTCATCTGCTAATTTGCGAATTTCTTTTAAATAGCCTTCAGGTGGTACATTGATACCTGCTTCACCTTGGATCGGTTCTACTAAGATAGCTGCTGTATTTTCATTAATTGCATCTTTCAGTTGGTCTACATCACCGAAATCTACTTTTAAGAAACCTTCTAATAAAGGACCATAACCACGTTGGTATTCAGCTTCTGAAGATAATGATACGGGTGCCATTGTGCGACCGTGGAAGTTGCCGTTGAAGGCGATAATTTCAGCTTTATCCGGCTCAATATCTTTGTGCTCATAGGCCCAACGACGTGCTGCTTTAACTGCTGTTTCAACAGCTTCAGCGCCTGTATTCATTGGTAATACTTTTTCTTTGCCAGTCAATTCGCTGACTTTTTCATACCAATCTCCCAAATTATCACTATTAAATGCACGAGAAACTAAAGTGACTTTATCTGCTTGTTCTTTTAATGCTTCGATGATTTTTGGATGGCGGTGACCTTGGTTAACTGCTGAATAAGCAGCTAACATATCCATATATTTATTACCTTCAGGATCTGTTACCCAAATACCGTCAGCTTCTGAAATAACAATTGGCAGTGGTTTATAGTTCGGTGCACCGTAATGTTCTGTCTTTTTGATAATTTCTTCAGATTTTGTCATAATTTTTCCTCCTTAGAATCCCTTTTGCTTTATTTTTCTTTAATCACATGCAAATAACCCTTTATTTATTACAAAGCTTTAATTTTACTTTCGAAAAAAATCACATTATAGCGTCTGAACACCAGAATAAAACTATAATGTGATTCCATATTCATTTAAGCAATGTTAAGTTGGTTTAACTTACAGATGTTCTGATACTGTACGACCTTGCAAGTGTAAGACAAGGTAGTCAGGTCCGCCGGCTTTAGAGTCTGTACCAGACATTTTGAAGCCGCCGAATGGTTGATAACCTACGACTGCGCCTGTGCAGCCACGGTTGAAGTAAAGGTTGCCGACCATGAAGTCGCGACGTGCTTGTTCAAGTTTGAAGCGGTTATTAGAAATAACAGCACCTGTCAAACCATATTCAGTCGCATTAGCGTATTCAATAGCTTGATCGAAGTCTTTAGCTTTAGTAATACCTACAACTGGACCAAAGATTTCTTCTTGCATTACGCGATTATCATATTTCAAGTCTGCAAAAATAGTTGGGTATACAAAGTTTCCGACTTCATCGTCTACTTTGCCGCCTACTACTAAGCGTCCTTCTTTTTCTCCGACTTTCAAGTAGTCTTTGATTTTATTTAAGGCTTTTTCATCGATAACAGGACCCATGAAGTTATCGTATTCAGCTGAGTCGCCCACTGTTAATTTTTCAGTTGCAGCTTTCAAACGTTCTACTAGGTCATCATAAATGTCATCTACAGCGATAACACGTGAACATGCTGAACATTTTTGACCAGAGAATCCGAATGCTGAATACACGATAGCATCAGTTGCTACATCTAAATCTGCTTCGCTGTCTACAACGATAGTATCTTTACCACCCATTTCAGCGATAACACGTTTCAAGTGGTTTTGACCTTCTTGAATTTTAGAAGCTTTTTGCATAATGCTTGTACCAACATTTTTAGAACCAGTGAATGAAATTAAGCCGACATCTTTGTTTTCAACTAAATAGTCGCCGATATCGCTAGAGTCACCAGGAATCCAGTTAACTACCCCTTTAGGAAGACCTGCTTCTTCTAAAACTTCCATAAATTTATAAGAAATAACTGGTGTATTTGATGATGGTTTCAATAATACTGTGTTACCTGTCACTACTGGCGCAACTGTTGTACCTGCCATAATTGCATATGCAAAGTTCCATGGAGAAATAACCACTGACACGCCTATTGGTAAGTAGTCGTATTGGTTGTATTCGCCTGGACGAGAATTAACAGGTTTGCCATCTTTCAATTTCAACATTTGACGACCATAATATTCCATAAAGTCGATTGCTTCAGCAGTATCTGCATCCGCTTCTTTCCAAGGTTTTCCGCCTTCTTTAGTCAATAATGCGGAGAATTCATGTTTACGGCGACGTGTAATAGCAGCTGCTCTGAATAAAATGTCAGCTCTGACTGCTGGATCAACCGTACGCCATGTTTTAAATGCTTCCTTAGCTGCTTCAACTGCTTTTGCAGCTAACTCTTTGTTTGCTTTAGAAACATAACCGATTGTTTCTTCTCTGTTTGATGGGTTAAATGAACGAACCTTATCGTCTGTAAAAATACGTTCACCATTAATAATAAGTGGATATTCTCTGCCTAAGTCATCTTCCACCTTTTTGAGCGCTTTTTCATAAGCCTCTCTATTCTCTGCTTTAGAAAAATCTGTAAATGGTTCGTGTTGATATGGAATCATTTTAATCCCCCTTTGTTTAGTGTAAAAATTGTTAAGAAAGCCCTTACATTCACTATAATTACATAAATTCTTATGGATGTAAAAGGAAAATCTTCAAAATTGCGAAAATTTTTAATTCGACGTTTTCAAATTACCTGATATTATGCAATATATAAAGATTTAACGAAATTTTACATCAATATTGGTGGAAATTCAATTTATTTTAAGCGGAAAAGTAAGCGTGTGGTTTACATAATTAGAATGTTCGATTGTTCCAGGGAGGCGGCGGGCAATTGAGGGGTAGAGGACGCGGGATGCTGGAAGTGGGAAGCGGGCGCTGGTTTTCTAGACACTATGGCTGAACTTGTGTCTAGATTCACCCGCTTTCTAGACACTACTCTAAATCTTATGTCTAGATTCACCCCTTTTCTAGACACTTCTTCAAATCTTGTGTCTAGATTCACCCACTTTCTAGACACTACTCTAAATCTTGTGTCTAGATTCACCCCTTTTCTAGACACTTCTTCAAATCTTATGTCTAGATTCACCCGCTTTCTAGACACTTCTACAAAACTTGTGTCTAGATTCACCCGCTTTTTAGACACTTCTACAAATCTTGTGTCTAGATTCACCCCTTTTCTAGACACTTCTACAAATCTTATGTCTAGATTCACCCCTTTTCTAGACTGGCAGTAACGATTTATACAGAAAAAAGCGAGACATCATTGAAATGTCCCGCTCTTAGTGTGCTCCTCGCGCATATTTATTTTTCTTTTTTAGGTAGTGGGTAAAATCCTTCATCGAATTGTTTCCACAAGTTAGGCGGCAATTCATGTTTATCTTCGCGTGTCGGATCAAAGTATGAAATAATTTCATCTGTTTTGCCGTCTTTAATTTTTTCGATAAAGCGCGGATCTAATAATAATTCACGGCCTAAGGCTATAAATTCTACACCTGTTTCAAGTGCTGATAAGGCATCTTCTGGTGTGAATATTGAGCCGATACCGATTAAAGGCATTTTTCCTCCAATCCATTCGTGCAAGAGTTTAATGCGTTCTTCACCTTTGTAACGTCCTTCTCTTGTTTTTGAATGAATATCGAATAAAGAAGCGTGCAGATAATCTAAAGGTTGGTCTCTTAAGTGTTCAAGCAACTCTTTAGTCAATTCCATTTTAATGCCTGGTTCTTCAGCTTCTTCTGGAGAGAAGCGGTAACCGATAATGAAATCTGAATCGGCATGTTCTTTTGCGGCGTTAACTACAGAATCGATTACTGCTAATGGGAATTTAAATGGGTCTTTCCATTCATCGTTTCTGCGATTATAGTATGGAGAAACAAATTGATGAATTAAATAATGGTTCGCACCATGAATTTCTACGCCATCAAATCCCGCTTCAATTGCGCGGCGTGTTGCTTCACCAAATGCTTTAATTGTCTCTTTAATTTCATCAGGTGTAATTTCGCGTGCATGATGTTCTTCTTGTTGTCCAAAGCTTTTCAAATCAATGGGACTTGGTGCTGCGACATCTCCGCCAGGCGTTAAATTAGGCAGTGATTGTGCACCGCCGTGATGAATTTGCACGAGTGCTTTCGCGCCGTTCTTCTTCATGACTTCGGCTAATTTCTTTAATCCTGGGATATCAGAATCATGTGCTACGGACGGTTGACCTGGAAAGGCCTTGCCTAAATCCGTCACATTACTTGCCGCTGTGATGCTGATGCCGACATCTTTAGAACGTTTTTCCATATAAGGCAGTTCGACGTCAGCGATAGTGCCGTCATCGTTAGAAGAAACATGTGTTAACGGAGCGAGCACAAATCTATTACGGATTGCTACGCCATTCGGCAATGTATATTCAGTAAATAAAGGCTCATACTTTTTATCCATATTGCTAAATCCTCCTCGTTATCTCTTTGTAATCGTATATTTTACATCAGAATACTTTGATACTGAAAAAAACTGCTTGACCTGCTCATTTATTTCCTCTATCTTTTACCCGGCGAAAGCTGTCAGCAAAACGAAAAACCAGGGGGCTAGGACAAATTGATGTCCTGCTCCCTGGCTTTATCATTGATTAAAAGCACTGCAGCTGTGCTAATTAATAACCCAGCTACAATTTATTTTCTTTAATCATTTTCTTAGACTGCGCAATCCAAACCGGTAAACGTTCTTCTAATGTTTGAAACCCGTATTTTTCAGTTTCTTTGATCTCATCCAATACAGATTTTTTCTCTTTTTTACGCTCATAATTTTTAAAATAGTCATTGTCTTTCAACGACAAATTAAGTTTGCCTTCCTCATCAATTGAGAGTATTTTAGCACGGACGATTTGTCCTTCAGATAAGAAACGATTCAAATTATGTACGTAATCATTCATAATTTCTGAAATGTGAATGAGTCCTTCCGTGTTGTCAGGGGTTTCTACAAATGCGCCATAAGGTTGAATACCAGTCACTTTAACTTTCACGTGCTGACCTATTTGATAGTGATTATTCAACTTAATAACCCCTTAATTCGTATTATTTCTAACATAGTTATCATAGCATAAATAAAAACTAGTCACTAACATAAACGATATTTTAAAAGGTTATTTTCTGAAAAAAGTAAGTTAATAACAAGAAAATAAACATGTAGCATCAGTATATTATTTCATTGATACATCCCGTCATTATCACTTTCAACAAAATCAAATATCAAATCAATTAAACCGGGTTTGTAGTTAATAAATTTTTCGGTTTTTATCAGCTCGACAATCTCTTCTCTGCTTGCAAAATGTATCGCTTCTACTTCATCTTCTTCAATATGAATATCCTTCAGTTGTACATTCGTGCGTATCAAATAAATATCATCAAAGCCGAATGGGAAAGTCATCGAAATTTGCGGACGTGTTTTGGATAAGTCGATATCCAAATCCAATTCCTCCTTGATTTCTCGTTGAGCTGCAACATTACTGGTTTCTCCTTGCATGACCGCACCGGCTGCACTGAAGTCCCACAGCCCGGGCCAGAGTTTCTTATTGAATTTCCGTTGTTGAATCAACATTTCACCTTGTTGGTTGAAAATACAAATATGTGCTACTAAATGAAAAGTACCTTCATCTAGCTTGTTACCACGTTCTATTGTTTGACCTTTAAGCTGTTGACGGTATTGATTATACAAATCGAGCATTTCTGCCATTTTCAAATCCTCCCTATGCTTTGTAGCTTACAATCCACATGTACCTTCCAAGGATAAAGCTTCATTCGCTTTCTTTAGACAATCTGCTATGGGCAACTTTTCTTCAAAAGAATACTGGAAAATTGATTGGAATTTTTGTGCCAACTCATCTACATCATCTATTTGGTGAACCGCATCCATCATTTCATATACTTCGGCGTCTCCCATTGTTTTATCTTCAAAGTGCATGGGATTCCAATCTGCAAGCAATTGATATAACGCAATGTTCACTTCATTCTTTTCTTTCTCTGCCATGGATTACCCTCCATTATTTCCTTTTTTACAAATAGAAAGTAGAAATGCGCTTATGACACATTTCTACTTGTTTCATGCATTATTTTAACTTCAATGATGTTTAGTCTTCAATATCAATAGATTCAATGACTACATCATGTAATGGTTTATCTTGTGGTCCTACTTTAGTATTTGCGATATCTTCCAATGTCGCTTCTCCCTCAATAATTTGACCGAATACAGTATGTTTTTGGTCTAACCATGGCGTACCGCCTTTTTCCCCGTATGCTTCGACAATCGGTTCAGGCCATCCGCCATCAGCTAATTGACTCAACATATTTTCCGGTACTTCTTTCATTTGCACAATAAAGAACTGAGAACCGTTTGTGTTCGGTCCTGCATTTGCCATTGATAATGCGCCATATAAGTTGAAAGCTTCCATTGAAAATTCATCTTCAAATGGTCCGCCATAGATACTTTCGCCGCCCATACCTGTTGCTGTCGGGTCGCCGCCTTGTACCATAAAGTCGTTGATGACACGGTGGAAAGTAATTCCGTCATAATAACCGTCTTTAGCATGTTGCACAAAATTTTCAACTGTTTTAGGAGCTAAATCAGGAAATAATTTAAAAGTCATGTCACCTTTGTTTGTATGCATGACTGCTTTGATTTCATTATCTTGCACTTCTTTATTTAATTGAGGATAGTTTGCCATAATAAATCTCCATTCATGTTAAGATTGATATACGTTTATAGTAACATATACCACAGAAAGGAAGTATTAAAATGTTATATCGCTTTTCACATAAAACAGGAAGTTACGGCGTTTCAATTGTTGAAGAAAAAGACAACGGAGAAGTGCTGGTCAAAGTAGAACAAGTTATCAAGCATCCGAAACAAGGAGATTTACATAATCCAAACGCTGTTGATGATGTATTTTTCCATGAACGTCGCGCATTAAGTCATTATGAAAAACGTTTCACTCCGAAATCACAATTACGTGAGTTTAATGTTGCAGAGATGCCATATGAAGAATCTTTGCAAAAAGCTATTACAGATTTGGAAGAAAAATTGAAGGAAGCAGATACACCTCATGCCAAACGATCATTAGAAAATTTAAACGAACTTAAAAAGGATTACAGTATTCAATACAAACAAAATTTCAAATAATTTTTTCTCTAAAAATATACATTTCTTCCTATTTAACAGTTCCGGTAAATGTAAGCATGTTACCGTAAAACAAGGTTTTTTGAGCCTTAACATTGATGTATAATGAGGATATCTTATATTCAAAGGAGGACAAATAATGAGTTGGTTACATGCAGCGGTATTGTTGCCGTTCATCTTTGCACTCATTATCCCTATTGTTTATCGTTTTGTTAAACGCATACATATAGGATGGTTTACATTACCTGTCCCCGTTGTCTTATTTATTTATTTTCTAAGTTATATTTCGACAACTATGTCAGGTAATCATCGATTTGCACAATTGTTATGGATGCCGCAAATCGGTATGAATTTTAATTTGTATGTGGATGGACTCAGTCTACTCTTCAGCTTATTGATTACAGGTATCGGATCGCTTGTTACCTTTTATTCAATCAGCTATTTGAGTAAAAATGAACAGTTAGGGAATTTTTTCTGTTATCTATTACTCTTTATGGGTGCAATGTTAGGCGTCGTTTTATCTGATAACGTTTTTATGCTGTATTTATTCTGGGAAATGACTTCTTTTTCTAGTTTCTTACTTATTTCTTTTTGGCGCACAAGACAAGCTTCCTTGTATGGCGCTCAAAAATCGTTATTAATTACAGTATTTGGCGGTTTATCTTTACTCGGCGGCCTTATCTTAATGACACTTTCAGGACATTCAACAAGTATTCGCCATCTCATTGCACATGCCTCTGAGATTCAATCTAGTCCAACATTTATCTTGGCCATGATTTTAATACTCTTTGGTGCAATGATAAAATCTGCACAATTCCCATTTTACATCTGGTTGCCAGATGCGATGGAGGCACCGACACCTGTCAGCGCTTACTTGCATTCAGCGACTATGGTAAAAGCCGGAATATACTTAGTTGCACGTCTCACACCGATTTTTGCACTATCAGAAGGTTGGATTTGGACAGTCACAGCAATCGGTTTAATTACATTATTCTGGGGCTCTCTCAATGCAACAAAACAACTTGATTTGAAAGGAATCTTAGCCTTTTCGACGGTTTCACAATTAGGCATGGTCATGGCAATGTTAGGAATTGGAGCAGTCAGTTACCATTACCAAGGTGCACAAAGCCA
This sequence comes from Staphylococcus piscifermentans, assembly GCF_900186985.1. Classification (NCBI taxonomy): domain Bacteria; kingdom Bacillati; phylum Bacillota; class Bacilli; order Caryophanales; family Staphylococcaceae; genus Staphylococcus; species Staphylococcus piscifermentans. The sequence goes on from NZ_LT906447.1 coordinate 2,108,077, forward strand.
ATTCTATGCAGCCGCTTTTATTGCAGCGGTATTCCATTTGATCAACCATGCAACATTTAAATGTGCACTCTTTATGGTTGCTGGAATCATTGACCATGAAACTGGCACCAGAGATGTTCGCAAACTTGGCGGATTAATGACTGTAATGCCGATTTCTTTCACTATCACAGTCATCACAGCTTTAAGTATGGCTGGTGTACCGCCGTTTAATGGCTTCTTATCAAAAGAAAGCTTCTTAGAGGCGATGATCAATGTGACACACTCCCACCTATTCAGCTTAAATACTTTAGGTGTCTTAATTCCTATTGTAGCAATCGTGGGCAGTTTATTTACATTCGTTTATTCAGTACGTTTCATCGGCCAAATTTTCTGGGGTACTTATAAACCTGAATCCTTACCAGATAAACCGCATGAGCCTTCAGTAATGATGTGGATTGCGCCAGCTTTTCTTGCTGTTTTAGTTGTGGTATTCGGTTTATTCCCAGCAATTTTAACGCAATCAATTATAGACCCGGCTAGCCGTGCAATCAGCAACGCGTACATTCCGCATGCTGAGTTCCATTTATTCCATGGATTTACACCGGCGTTCTTTGCTACATTATTTATTTACGCAGCAGGCATCGGTCTAATCTTTGCGTATCATAAGTGGGTCAAAGTTATCGAAGCGATACCAGAACGTTTAGAACTGAACTATTTATACGATCGCTCTGGACGCTATATGCCATTCTACTCGAAGAAAATTACACGTACTTATATGAGCGGCTTTATTCGTAACAAGTTAATTGTCATTTTGGGTAGTTTAATTGTCTTGACTTTAATTACTTTACTTTGCATGCCGTTCAGCTTGAACTTTGAACATGTCAGTCGATTACGTACTACTGAAATTATTATTGTCATTATGATACTGGCTTCAGCAACAATGATTGTCTTTGCACGTTCAAGATTGTTCAGTATTATCATGTTGAGTGCTGTAGGATACTCAATGGCGATATTCTTTATTTTCTTTAATGCTCCTGACTTAGCATTAACACAATTTGTGGTAGAAACGATTTCTACAGCATTGTTCTTATTATGTTTCTACCATTTACCAAACTTAAACCGTTATAACGAATCTAGATCGTTCAAAATCGGTAATGCGCTTATTGCTGCTGGTGTTGGACTTGCTGTAACAGTGCTAGGTTTAATTGCCTATGGTAATCAGCACTTTGAATCTATTGCTGCCTACTACAAAGCAAATGTACACAGCTTAGCTCACGGAAACAATATGGTAAACGTTATTTTAGTTGACTTCCGTGGTACCGATACTTTATTCGAATCATCAGTATTAGGTATTGCCGGATTAGGTGTTTATACACTTATCAAATTGCGTTCTAAGCATAAAAACGGTTATGAAAGGGTGGAAGAAAATGAACAGACAGAAAAATAATATCATCTTTCAATACTCAACTATCATCATTTTCTTCTTGATTATGGTTTTCGCTTTTTCGTTGTTCTTAAATGGACATTATCAACCAGGAGGCGGCTTTATCGGAGGATTGCTAGTTTCAAGTTCACTAGTACTTTTCTCAGTAGCCTTCGACGTTAAAACGATGCGGAAAATCTTCCCTTGGGACTTTAAAAAATTAATTGCAATTGGTTTGACGTTTTGTGCTTTAACACCTTGCGCAAGTTGGTTCTACGGAAAAAATTTCTTTACACATCACGTGTTTGAAATTCCGCTTCCATTACTTAAACCGATGCAAGTGCATACTGCCCTCTTCTTCGATTTGGGTGTACTGCTTGCAGTTGTCGGTACGGTAATGACTATAATCTTAGCGATTGGAGAGAATGAGTAATGGAAATAATTATGATTATCGTCTGCGGTATCTTAACATCAATCAGCGTCTATCTCATTTTATCTAAAAGCTTGATTCGTATCATTATCGGTACCGCAGTACAAACGCACGCAGCTAACTTATTCCTTATCACAATGGGCGGATTAAATGACGGCGCAGTGCCTATCTTTCAACCAGGAACGAAAAATTATGTGGATCCTATTCCGCAAGCATTGATTTTAACAGCGATTGTAATCTCATTCGCAGTAACTGCATTCTTCCTGGTACTTGCTTTCAGAAGTTATAAAGAACTAGGTACTGACAACGTAGAACGTATGAAAGGGGTGCCTGAAGATGATGATTGAGAATAACTTACTCGCAGCTATGCTTCTTGCACCAATGTTAACAGCGATTATTCTGGTCTTCATCGGTAAGCGCCCGTTTATTAAGCGATTTGTGGCGCTTGGAGGTTCGCTCGTTGCATTAGCGTTAGCCATCGTCAACTTTATCAATGTATGGCATCATGGACCTTTAAAATTAGAATTAGGTTCTTGGAAAGCGCCTTATAGTATCGTATTTGTACTAGATTTATTCAGTGCAACACTGGTGATCACAAGTATTATTGTTACGATTTTAATTATTTTGTTTTCCTATCAATCTATTGGTTTGCATCGCGAAACGTATTACTATTATTTCGCTGTCATGTTTATGGAAACAGGTATCATCGGTGCCTTTATCACAGGAGATATCTTTAACTTATTCGTATTCTTTGAAGTCTTCTTGATTTCATCTTATGCATTACTAGTAATTGGCGGTACGAAAATTCAATTACAAGAAAGTATCAAATATTTACTAGTGAACGTCGCTTCGTCTGCATTCTTCGTTATGGCTGTCGGAATATTATACTCTGTAGTCGGAACTTTGAATATGGCAGACATTAGCCGTAAATTAGCGCATTTATCCGATAAAGACAGCGGGCTTGTCAGTATCGTGTTTGTACTGTTCTTATTTGTATTCGCAACTAAAGCAGGTGCCTTTCCGATGTATGTATGGTTGCCAGGAGCATATTATGCCCCTCCATTTGCGATTATCGCATTTTTCGGAGCCTTGCTTACCAAAGTCGGCGTCTATGCAATTGCCAGAACATTGAGTTTATTCTTTGTCAATACACTTTCATTCTCACACTATACAGTGTTAATGCTGGCTCTGTTGACCATTATTTTCGGTTCAATCGGTGCTATTAGTTATAACGACACGAAAAAGATTATTATCTACAATATTATGATTGCAGTAGGTATCATTTTAGTAGGTGTAGCAATGATGAATGAACAAGGTATCATCGGCGCGTTATATTACACAGTTAATGATATGTTGATTAAAGCAGCCTTATTCTTCTTAATCGGTGTCATGTTGAAGATCACTAAGACTACTGACATCAGGGAATTCGGCGGCTTGATTAAAGGCTATCCAGTCTTAGGCTGGACTTTCTTCATTGCCTGTTTGAATTTAGCTGGTATCCCGCCGTTCAGCGGCTTCTATGGAAAAATGTTTATTGTTCGTGCAGCCTTTGAAAAAGGATTTTATATCAGTGGTATTATCGTATTACTTTCAAGTTTATTAATCCTTTATTCAGTGATGCGTATTTTCATCAAAGGTTTCTTCGGCGAAGCGAAAGGATACAAAATCAATCATAAATTGCATTACCGCGGTTTATTGAGTGTCGCAATTCTAGCTGTGGCACTTTGCGTGGTCTTCAGTTTTGCAGCAGATTGGTTATATCCTTTCTTTAAACAAGCTGCTGTGACATTCTATGATCCTAAAGCTTATATCGACAGCGTTCTGGGGGTGAAATAATATGGCAGTTCAAATCGTAGTTAATATGTTACTTGCTGTATTTTGGCTCTTTGTCAATGATAGTTATACTCTGAACAATTTTGTGCTCGGTTACCTTTTTGGATTATTACTGGTATTCTTGATGCGCAAAATCCTGCCAGGACGTTTTTATATCATTACATTTTATTATGCATTGAAGCTTTGCTGTATTTTCTTTATCGAACTAGTCAAAGCCAATATCGATGTTATTCGTATCGTAACCAAACCGCACATGGATAACGAACCAGCCTTTTTTGTTTATGATACAGACTTGGAACGTCCATGGGAAGTAGTCTTGTTATGTACACTCATCACCCTCACTCCAGGTACTATCGTCTTAGGGGTAAGTGATGATAACCGCAAAATCTATATTCACTGTTTGGATTTCAGTACGAAAGAAGAAGAAATTGAAGGAATTAAATCTTCATTAGAAAAAGCTGTTAGAGAGGTGGGAGAATACTAATGTCTGCATTTAATATTGTAATTGTTATCGCACTGATTGTAGTGGCACTCTCAATACTTGGAATGCTTGTCCGTGTAATTCTCGGACCTTCTTTGGCAGATCGGGTTGTAGCTTTAGATGCGATTGGTATTCAATTAATGGCTATCGTAGCGCTATTCAGTATCTTCTTAGATACAAAATATATGATAGTAACTATTCTTTTAATTGGTATTATCGCCTTTTTAGGAACAGCAGTCTTCGCGAAATACATGCAGGAAGGCAAGGTGATTGAACATGATCGACACAATAATGATTAGTCTGTCACTTTTCTTTGTAGTGGTTGGCGCGCTTATCAGTGCCCTTTCTGCACTCGGTATTTTAAGATTACGCGATGTATACGGACGTGCACATGCTGCCGGCAAGGCTTCTACGCTAGGTTCAATGAGTTTACTATTAGGTGTGTTCTTATATTTCATTGGTAAAGATCACTTTACTAATCCACAACTCTTAATCGGTATTTTATTTATTTTAATTACTGGTCCATTGTCCAGTCATTTAATTATCAGAGCAGCTTATAAAATAAAAACACCTTATACTAAAGCTACAAAGCTTGATGAAATTAATGAACCTGAAGAAGAAAAACCTAAAGCAGCTAGTAAATAAATAATTTAAATTAAAGTCTTGAGTCAGCCTTTTACTGGGCTTCCTCAAGGCTTTTTTCTATTAAGTTTGCTTGAGCAGTAATTAATTATATGGTATATTAAACAAATCGAAACTATTACGATTTGAGAAGGTGACGCTATGTCTTGGACAATTATTGGCGGTGGTATTCACGCCGTTACCATAGCAATTAAATTACGTGCTGCAGGTCTTCCTGCTGATAAACTGACAATTATAGATCCTCATGATTCCTTATGTGAACAATTTGATGATTTCTCTTGCCGTATCGGTATGCCATTTTTACGTTCACCACATGTGCATCATGTACATCCCGACCCATTTCATTTGAAGCAATTCGCAAAAACTAATCAATATACTGGTGCAACATATGGTAAATATCAACGACCGCAACGTGATATGTTTATGGATCATACACATAAAATGCTGCATGAATTTGATTTAAATCAACGCCATATTAAAGATTTCGCTGTTAATGTTGATAAAGAAGATGGGAAATGGAAAGTTGAGATGCAAACTCATGACCCTGTTTTCAGTGATAAATTGGTTTTAGCTATCGGCAGTAATAATATTCCTCATATACCAGATATGTATCAAGCACATGCGGACATCCATCATATTTTTGAAGATATCGAGATTCCATACGAAACATCTTCCCATGTAGTTGGAAGCGGTATTACCGCAGCTCACCTGACTTTAAAACTCATTGAAGAATCTCAGTCATCGAAAGTACATCTATGGATGAATAAATCGATAGAAGTTTATGATTTTGACGCAGATCCAGGCTGGTTAGGTCCTAAAAATATGACGCGCTATAGAGAAATTGAGTCATCTAAAGAACGCTTAAAAGTAATTGCGCAAGAGCGTCATAAAGGTTCAATGCCTAAAGAACTCTATTTACGTTTGAAAAAACACATGCAAGAAGGCAACTTAGAAATCCATGTGAATGAAATTCAAGCTATACAGAATCATAAAATCATTACCGAAAACGATGAATATCAATATGACCATATTTTACTTGCGACCGGCTTTAAGAATAATATTATGCAAATGCCTGTTATTAAGAATTTTGTAGAAAATATTAATGCACCTCTGACAGAAACAAAACACCCTTCTCTAACAGAAACCTTAGAATGGGTGCCAGGTGTCTATGTATCTGGTGCATTAGCTGATATTGAGCTTGGTCCTTTTGCAAGAAGCTTTGCGGGCGGCCGAGAATCAGCAAGCCGTATTGCTAAAGCTTTTAATGGCGCAGCAGAGAAAGTATCATAAAAATTTGGGGGATTAGGACATCATTAAATGTCTTAATCCCCCCTTCTACGTTTCATCATGTAGAGATGTGTCGTAATGAGTGGTCTAAAGTGTCGAGGCGCGACACATCCGCCTATACATTTTGAAATTACCACTACTTTAAAAACCTTTAATGCAATAAAAAGCAAGGGCGAGACCAACTTAATGTCTCACCCTTACTTTTTTAGCGTGTTTTCAACATCATTGTGCCACGCATCACACTAATTAACTTTTCATTATCATCTACAATATTTATATTCCAGACTTGTGTTGTTCTGCCGCCATGAATCAATTGAGCAATAGCAAAAACATTTCCTTCAGTAGCAGAGCGAATATGGTTGGTATTCATTTCCAGCCCTACTGGAATAATTTTTTCCGTATCTACCATATGTGCAGCTCCGACAGAACAAGCCGTTTCTCCTAAAGCCATTGTAGCGCCGCCATGCAAGTATCCAAAGGGTTGCTTCACTTTATCTGATACAGGCATCTTCACCTTTGTATAGCCTTCTCTTACTTCTAAAATTTCCATATCTAGTGTTTTCAGTAAATTTGTCACTACAGCACACCTCATATCTCAGATTTACTTTTATAATATCATAGCTGCAATCGTACCGAAGATCATTAGTGGGATATTGTAGAATAAAAAGTTCGGAACACAAGTATCGCGAATATGATCATGCTGGCCGTCTATATCTAAACCGGCAGTTGGTCCTAAAGTTGAGTCGCTGGCAGGTGATCCAGAATCTCCTAGCGCTGCTGCTGTACCTATTAAAGCAATCAAGGCCATTGTACTCATACCTAATTGTTCTCCTAAGGGAATGAATAACGCTGCAATGATAGGAATTGTCGCAAAGGATGAACCAATACCTAATGTAACGATTAAACCGATGATATACATTAGTATAATCGCAATGAGTTTGTGGTCTCCGGTAATTGAAGCGATATTAGCTACGAGGGTCTTAACATCTCCAGTCGCATTCATCACCCCTGCAAACCCGTTGGCTGTTAAAATAACAACTCCGATATAAGCCATAATCTTAATACCTTCTGTAAATTGTTTATCTAACTCGAACCATTTGTAAGCTCGAGAAATAAAGAAAACCATAACCCCAGCAAGCGCACCAAATATCATGGATTCAGTAATCAATTGGACAATAAATGTAAGTAATATTGCCACAATCGTCACGATTAAAATATACTTATTCAATTCTTTCGGTGCTTGATTTGTTTGTTCTTCGTCATCCCGATATTGACGTGGTTTGCGGTATACAAATAAACCTAGAGCCAATCCGACGATATAGCCGATTGAAGGTATTAATAAAGCTTTCCAAATCATATCAAATTCAATCGGGTGATGTGCTTTTGCAAACCCGGTTTGAATAATTTGATGGAAAATTTGTCCAAATCCAAATGGCATCAAGAAGTACGGGAAACATAATCCAAAACCGATAACTAAACCAATTTGACGTCTGTCTATATTTAATTCATTGAATAAACTGAGCAACGGAGGAATCACAATCGGGATAAATGCAATATGTACAGGAATTAAGTTTTGGCTGCTCATACTTAATAGAAGCAAGGATACAATTAAAATCACTTTGATTGTAGAACGAGAAACTCTATTATTTTCTGCATGAATCATGTTAATAACCTTGCCCACTAAATAATCTGTAATTCCGCTATAAGAAATAAGTGCAGCAAAACCTCCAAGCAAAGCATAACTCAACGCTACTTCTGCACCATCTACAATATTTTCAGTAAAAACTTTAATTACTTTTTCTACCGGCATACCTGCAACTACACCGCCGACTAAACCACTGATGAACAGACTTAATACTACGTTCAGTCTGCATAAACATAAAATAATCATTAATAATACTGCTATTACAACTGCATTTATCATTCCCGTTTCTCCTTTACTACGTTATCGAACTAAAGTATTATGTTTGTATGATAACAGTGGTAATTCTAAAAGTCAATATTCATAATTAGATTCTTTTAAAATATGAATCTTTTAAAAAGGCGCTTAAATTATACATTAATGCGTACAATTTAAGCACCGAATTTATCTTATTTAGCTTCTCTTCTTAACCATTCTACAATCGTTTGAATTAAATATCCTGTCGGTCCTTTAGGGCCATTGTAATTATTTTGGTGCGTGGTAGCTGGACCAGCAATATCAAAGTGTAATTGTGGAATGCTGCCGCTGAAATGCATTACAAAGGCTGCTGCAAATAATGCTTTGCCCATTCCATTCGTATGGTTGACTAAATCAGCCACTTCGCTTTTTTTAATCAGTTGCTTTTCAGTATTTGTAACCGGCAATTCAAATGTCCATTCGCCATTTTCTCCAGCTATTTCAGTGATGGCTTCTAAAGGCGCTTGTGAATTATTCTTAAACACAGCAGCTTTATCTTCACCTAAAGCTGCCACTGCTGCTCCTGTCAAAGTCGCAAAGTCTAAAATCAAGCTTGGTTGATACTGGGCTGCATGAAATACTGCATCTCCTAATACAAGTCGCCCTTCTGCATCAGTATTCAAAACTTCAACCGTCTCTCCATTTAAAGCTGTAAAGACATCATCAGGTTTCATAGCTTCTCCATTAATCATATTTTCAGCAGAAGCAATGACGCCTACAATATTGATTGGTAAAGCGAGACGGTGGACCGCTTCTATCATCCCTAATACATTAGCAGAACCGCACATATCAAATTTCATCTCTTGCATACCCGTTTTCGACTTAATAGAGTAACCGCCTGAGTCATAAGTAATGCCTTTACCTACTAAGGCGATCGGCGCCACATCATTATCCGTACCTTTATAAGTCAAAGTAATGAGTCTTGGTCCAAAATCAGAACCTTTACCAACTGCGTGCAGTAAACCAAATCCTTCTGCTTGAAGTGTTTCAGCATCTTTCACTTCCACATCTACAGCTGTTTCTTCAAAATGACCGCAAATCAAATCAGCATAATGTTTAGGTGTTAAGATATTAGGCGGAATATTACTGAAGTCTCTTGCCAACTTGATACCTTCACCAATAACTTCTCCATCTTTAAGCGCTGTAATTTCGTCCGCTTCAGCTCCATGAATTTTCAAATTCAAATGATACGGTATTCTTTTATCTGTTTTGTAGTTATTGAAATGATAAAGCGCCTTCTTAGCTTGCAAGCTAAATAATTCAGCCATTTCTTTTTTCTCGATAGCCTTTGAAGCGAATGACTGGAATAATACATCTGCATCAGTAATATGGTCTCTCTTTAAAGACTGCAGCAAGCTGCCGAAGATTTTCATAGCGCTGATACGTGTTAATTCTTTCAAATTACCTAAACCTACAGTAATCAGATGAATATCCAATCCTGATTCATTAAATCTTGTAGAACTGATTTTACCTGTCTCACTGCTTATAATGTGTTTCTGCTTATATGTATCTAACGCTTCCGTCAGATTCTTATCTTGAAAATTCAATGTCTGCAACTGATTCAAATGATCAGGCAATCCGACAATGAGAATATCACTTGCCAATTCATTGTGCTCATCAAATGTAAATTGTATGGGCATTTATATCTCCTCCATTATAAAAAAGGTTGGCATACTGCTTGATACTCACAGTATTACCAACCTTAGTCTTTCTTACCAGTCTAATAAAACTTAACTTTGTTTAGTCAGCTTTTATTAAAATTTACCTTTTTTGAATGCTAGACCGATACCGCCGATTTTGAAGATAGAACGCGTATCGATAACTTTTTTCATGAAGGCTGCTTTTTTACCAGTAATGTTTTTACCGTAAACAATACCAACACCATCATGTGCACCTAATGAACATACAGTTCCGCGGTTAACGAAGTTGAATGGTTCTTTAGGTTGGCCGTTTAAGATGTTTTTAACGTTTTGAGCAACGCTTTCACCTTGTTGCATTGCAAGTTGTGCAGTTGTTGGTAATGGACGTTCTTCACCTTCAGGGATGTATGCTGATACATCACCGATTACGAATGTTTCGTTGTAACCAGGAGCAGTCAAGTCTTGGTTTACAATTAAGCGACCGCGTTTAACGCCATCGAATGAATCGTCCATAATTTTACTTCCGCGAACACCGGCAGTCCAAATAGAAGTATTCGCTTCTAATTGTTGTTCTTGGTCTCCAACTTTAACGACGAAACCTTTTTCGTTTGCACCAACGATTGGTGTACCGATCTTGAATTCAACGCCGCGTTCTTCTAGGTAATTTACAGCATAATTTACTAATTCATCATCAAACATAGGAAGCATAGTTGGTGCTGCTTCTACACAAGTGATTTTAACTTTATCACGGTCTACGCCATATTTATTTGATAATTCGTCAACACGTGCTGTTAATTCACCTAAGAATTCAATACCTGTAAAGCCTGCACCACCTACTAAGAACGCAAGATCTTTAGGATCTTTTTCTTTAGAAGATGCATAGTTCGCAAATTTATCTTCGATATGACGAGATAATTTACGTGCAGTATGGATATTTTCAATTTGGAAAGCATGTTCTAACATACCTTTGATACCAAATGTTTCACTTACCCAACCTAAACCAACAACTAAAATGTCATAGTTGAAACGGCCGTTGTTTGTTTCTACAACTTTAGCGTCTGGATCAACTTTAACAACTTCGCCTTTAAGGAATTTAACTTTGTCTTTGTTGATAACACTTTCGATTGGATAAATAATATCTTCGTAATTCACAGTACCTGCTGAAGCTTCATGTAATAATACTGCTTCATAGTGATAATCATCTCTGTTAATTAGAGTGATTTCAGCTTCATCAGCTGGTAAAATCTTTTGTAATTTTGTAACAGTTTGCAAGCCTGCATAACCTGCCCCTAAAACAATAACTTTTTTTGTTTCAGCCATTTTATTCACCTATGCTTTCTTAAAAATTTGTAATAGAATACGCTTTCTTAATATACCCCATTTGATTGAAAAAAATGTCAAATAAAGACAAATGTCATTCCTCTTCATCTTATAATTATTCAGTCATTTTTTCAAGGTAATAAGAAGAAAAGCACTCATAATTTCAGAATTTACTGATACCCTAATAGTCTTATTATGGTCATACTTACCTATTTTTTCAAAGTAAAAACATTATTAAATAAAAAAGAGCGGAACAGAAATAAATATTGAGTAAAATTATTTCACCGTTCCGCCCTAGCAGTAGGGTGAGACAATATACAGTCTCAACCCGCTATTTTTCTATTAACCACTTAGCAGTCTTCTGGATTGCCGGCTACTTTAGCTGTACGGAATGAACTTCCGCAACCGCATGAAGCAATTGCATTCGGATTATCGATTTGGAAGCCTCCGCCCATAAGTGATTGTTTGAAATCTATTGTTGTACCTTCTAATACAGGTTTGTCATATTTATCAACCAGTACTTTTAAACCGTAATATTCGATAATTTCATCATTGTCGCCAGGCTCTTCTTCAGCTGTCATACCATAAGTCAATCCAGTACAACCGCCGCCGTTGACTTTAATTTTTAAATAGCCGTCTGGCATATCATTGCTTTCAAGCATACTCTTCACTTCGTATGCTGCTGCTTCAGTAAGAATTACTGTTGGCATAATTATTCCCTCCTAGTTCATTCTGCTACGTCAAAAATTGAAACTAGAAAATCCAAGTTTCCTCTATATGCTTATAAATATTTTGCAATAAATCGTCTGGCGAGTCTCCTTCAACAATATCACCGTTAACTAGTGCATACAAGCCACTTGAACAAACACCGCAATTTTGCAGACATCCATATTCTAATACGTCTACACCAGGGTCTTGGTCAAGTTTGTTATACACGTAGTCTCCGCCTTTTGCCATATTTGATATGCAAAATTCTACTATTGGATTCATTAATTGAACTCCTCTTATAGTTTTGAGTGCTATTATTATAACATATTTTCAGTTGTTTCTCTCTAAGCACAAATTGAAATTATTTTTCCTGTTAAAGATTGTTTGTCTGGCGGTTTAAAAAAGATTATAATAAATGAAAGCATATTTTTAAAAATAAGCAAATGACGTTGGTTACGTACTTTCATAATAATCAGGCACCATGCAGTGATGCAGCGTTATATTAATCTTGATAAGAGGGGTTATCGGAATGAAGAATTTAGTATTGTTAGGTGGCGGCTACGGCAATATGCGTATTCTTTCGCATATCCTGCCTGATGAATTACCTGAAGATTACACTATCACTTTGATTGATCGTATGCCTTATCATGGTTTGAAACCAGAATATTATGCTCTTGCAGCAGGTACTAAATCAGATAAAGATGTACGATTACAGTTTCCGGAATCTAAAAAGCTGAATATTGTTTACGGGGAGATTTCAGCGATTGATTTAGATGAACAAATTATTTCTGTCGGTGACACTAAAGTAGATTATGATGAGCTCGTTATCGGGTTGGGGTGCGAAGATAAATATCATAATGTACCAGGAGCTGAAGAATACACTTACAGTATTCAAACATTAGCAAAATCACGTAAAACTTATCATACAATCAGCGACTTACCTACTCATTCTAAAGTAGCAATTGTGGGGGCAGGTTTAAGCGGTATTGAATTAGCAAGTGAATTACGTGAAAGTCGTTCTGATTTAGATATCAGACTTTACGACCGTGGTGAACGTATTCTTGCACGTTTCCCGGAGAAGCTTAGTCATTATATCGAAAAATGGTTCAAGAAAAATAACGTTACGGTAATTCCTAATTCTAATATCAATAAAGTAGAACCTGGAAAAATTTACAATCATGATGAACCAGAAGATGTCGATATTGTCGTTTGGACAGCAGGTATCCATCCAGTTTCAGTAGTTAGAAATTTACCTGTTGATGTCAGCAAAAATGGTCAAGTCATTGTCAATCAGTATCACCAAATTCCTACATATCAAAATGTATATGTAGTCGGCGACTGTGCAAGCCTACCACACGCACCGAGTGCACAACTTGCTGAAATCCAAGGCGATCAGATCGCTGATGTTATGATAAAACAATGGAAAGACGAAGCACTTCCAGATAAAATGCCAGAGTTGAAAATCCAAGGATTCTTTGGTTCTTTAGGCGATAAAAAAGGTTTCGCTTATGTACTAGATCGTCCGCTTACAGGTCGTATTGCTTCAATTATGAAGTCAGGAATTTTATGGTTGTATAAATATCATAATGGATAAAATCAATTATTTTGAAAAGTCAGGATGGAAATCCTGGCTTTTGTTGTATCAATCACAATTTAAGGTGTAAAACCGGATAATCTCTCCCTTGGCCATCTTTTTGAGATTCACTATGTATTGTAAAGCCGTTTTTCAAATAGAATTTCAAAGCTTGAGCGTTATCCTTATTCACATCGATGTATTGTATTTTATTTTCTTGTATAAGGTGTCGAACTATTTCTGTACCGTAGCCCCTCTTGAAATATTTCGGGTCAATAAATAACATTTCTAAATTTTGCTCATTTGTACCTGAAAAACCTATGACTTCTTGGTCATTCGACCACAAATAAGCTTCTACTAACTTAAAATAGTTTGGAATTTCAGTTTTTAATTCTAATCTATCTTTTTCCTTTAAAAAATCATGAGTGGCTTTTACAGATCTTGCCCATATCTCTAAAGCTATAGAGTAATCTTTTTCTTGAAGTTTCCTTTTAGATAACGTCATATTATGTCTTCCTCTTTCTTTATCATTTAAAAAGCAGATATAAAAACAAAGGCAACTTAATATAAGTCGCCCTATTGTTCTCAATCTCTCTTATTTAACTTTCGAAATGCTCATCTACGAAACGTGTAATTTGTTTGGATTGAATAAAGCCGTCCGCCACTAACATGTCATCCATTGTAACAAGCGGATAGAATAATTCATCATTTTCTAATTGTTCAATATACTGCTGATCATGATCGGATAAATTTTCAGTATCCTTTTGAAAATCTATATACGTATATTCAAAATTAATTTCCGGATATTTACGTTTTAATAATGCTTGCAGCCAATCAAATGTATCTTTAGATGTTGGTGCGTTAACACAACTTGCACATACAACATCAGCCCCATAAACCACTACACTTACTTTAGTCACTTGGCATTCCTCCATAGATTTTTTTGTCTTTATCTATTATAATAAATGAACAAGCAGAAAAATGAAATTATATACTTGGAAGGAGATATATCCATGCCAACTGAAAATACAACAATGTTTGATCAAGTTGCAGTTGTTATTGAGCGTTTACGTCCGTTTTTATTACGTGACGGTGGCGATTGCACATTGATTGATGTCGAAGACGGTATCGTTAAATTACAACTTCACGGTGCATGCAATACATGCCCTAGTTCAACAATCACTTTAAAAGCAGGTATCGAGCGTGCGTTGCTTGAAGAAGTACCTGGCGTTGTTGAAGTAGAACAAGTATTCTAAAGCATTCAGATAAATAGCGCTATGGAAGAAGCTAAGCTGATAACTGATTCAGCTGATGCTTCTTTTTTTATTGATTTAAATGTGCTTTTATTATACGGCTGAGCAATGTGGCAGCTCCCGCTTCTCCCACTAACTGCTCATCATAATAAGCTGTAAATCGTGCATCATCAATATATAGGTCTGCCATTGCAAGATGATACCCCTCACTATATTGTCCGCTCATGAGTTTCAACCACTTAGCATGAGCGTCAAACACTTCTTTTACAATGTCTTTGTCCATACTTTCATGATTTTGTTTCAGTAATTCTTGCAATCCTTTTTTTATTACCAACTCACATTCTTCTGCGCGTTGATATTCTATTTGAGAAAGATGACTCCAATGTTGTTCTGATGTTTCTAATGCCTCATGTCCATATTTTCCAATCACTTCTTCTCCATAATGATCACGGTTTTCATTCGTTTTTTCTTGTTTGAAAGCTTCAAATTTTTCTTTATCTGGCATTTGTTTCCCCTCCTGTTTATTTTCTAAAGTAGTATCAATTAAATGAATCAGTGCACTTATTTCAGCTTGCTTTTTCATCAGTTTTTCTTTTTGCTTTTTCAATAATTGATTGAAATCATTTTCCTCATCAAGAATAATTGCTTTGATTTGTTCTAAAGGCATTTCCATCTTTCTTAAAAACATAATCACTTGCAGAACATCTAAGTCTTCTGATTGATAAACGCGATAACTATTTACTGCTCCTCTTCGAGCAGTAAATAAATTAATTTCATCATAATAGCGTAAAGTTCGAGTGCTTAATCCTGTCATTTCTGCAACTTCGCTTATAGAATAATCCATTATGTCACCTCCTATATTTTCATCTTAAAGGTTTACGTTACGTAAAGGTCAATAACTTTTTTCATTTTCTGAATTAATGTTTAATAAACATAAAAACTCGAACTGCTCATTCAGCTCGAGTTTTAAAGTTCATTCTAATTTTAGTGTAAACGCATTGATTGCTACAATAATAGTACTGAGTGACATTAACACAGCTCCTACTGCCGGTGATAGTATCAAACCTGCAAATGCTAATACACCCGCTGCTAGAGGTACTGCAATAATATTATATCCAGCACCCCACCAAAGGTTTTGGACCATTTTACGCATTGTATTTTTAGATAGTGTAAGGAAATGAATAATATCAATAGGATTACTTTTAACAATAATGATGTCAGCAGAATCTATTGCAACATCCGTACCTGCACCAATCGCTGCACCAATATCTGCTCTAACTAAACTTGGCGCATCATTAACACCGTCTCCTACCATCATAACTTTACTGCCGTCTTTTTGATAATTTTGTATAATTTTCTCTTTATCTTCTGGTAATAATTCAGAGTGAATATTTTTTATCCCTAGTTCTTTTGCAACACTCTTAGCCGCTTCTTGATTGTCCCCCGTCAACATTACGGGAGTAATATTTTGTTCTATCAGATCCGAAACCATTTGTTTAGAACTTTCTTTGATTTGATCGCCTTGAGCAATGAAACCAATAACTGAATCGTGTTCTATCAAGTAGCTGATTGAGTTGCCTTTTTCTGCCCAACGTGTAAATAATGATTTATCATATTTAATTTGATGTTTTTTCAAGTATGATTCATTAACAATCTTAATACTGTGTCCATTCACTTTTCCTTCCAATCCAACACCTGAAATTGTCTGAACATCTTCTGGATTTTCAATTTTAATTTCTTTAGATTTGGCATATTCAACAATACCAGTTGCTAATGGATGATTAGAGGCACTTTCTAATGATGCAAACAATTGCAATACTTCGTCATCTGTTAAATGACTAGCTAAACTTTCATAGTGATTAACTGTAAACACACCTTTAGTTAAAGTACCTGTTTTATCCATCATGACATAGTTTAAATGCTGCGCAATCTCTACAGCCTCTCTATTTTTAATAATTAACCCATTATGCGCGCCAATTGAAGTGGAACGTGCCGTAACTAACGGTATAGCTAAGCCTAATGCATGCGGACATGCTATTACCAATACCGTTACCAATCTCTCAAGTGCGAAATCAATATTATGGGTAATCAGTATCCATACGATAAATGCAATAAGACCTGCACTTACTGCAAAATAAAAGAGGTAACCTGCAACTTTATCAGATAGAAGCTCTGCTCGAGACTTATCATCTTGCGCTTGATTAACCATTTCCATTACTTGTGATAAATAGCCTTCTCCTCCTACAGCAGAAACTTTTACTTGAATAGTGCCTGAGCCATTAATCGCACCGCCAATAACCTTGTCATCGATATGTTTCGGAACCTTCTTGGATTCGCCAGTTACCAATGATTCATCTACATCAGTACTTCCTTTGATAATAATACCGTCTGCGGGTATGCTGTCCCCTGATTTGACTTCAATGATATCCCCATCTTTTATATCAGAAGTTTGGATTGTTTCATGGTTGCCATCTTTATCCATTTTAACCGCTTTATTTGGTAACAGCTCTGCCATTTTCTCTAACGCGTTGCCTGCATTGCCTACAGCATTCATCTCAATCCAATGACCTAATAGCATGATAATAATTAAAGTTGCTAACTCCCAGAAAAAGTCCATAGCATGAGAGGAAGCATTACTAAAATGATTAAGATAGAATGCATATAGACTATAGACATATGCAACAGTTATACCTAAAGCAATAAGTGTCATCATACCTGGCTTTTTCTCTTTCAATTCATCTTTAGCTCCTGATAAGAAAGGCTGACCTCCATAAAAGAACAGAATGGTAGCAAATATTAATACAAGCCAATCAGAACCTTTAAATGTGAACTGGAACGGTAAATGTAAGCCCATCATTGGAGATAAAATAACAATGGGAATTGCAAATATTAAAGAGATAAGAAATTTCTTTTTAAAATCGCCATGATGATGGTGCCCCATATGATTTTGATGATGCATATTATGGTGTTCATGCATGTGCATAGAGTCATGTTTCTGTGACATACTAAAACTCCTTTCTTATATCTTCACAACTATCTTTAAGTATCCTTTAAAGACAAAAAAACACTCATTAATTTTACGATGCTTGAATAGTATACTCATCTATACCCTTATAGGGTATAATTCAAAAGTAAAAAGGCAAGATACAACGTTTTATCATTGTATCTTGCCTTTTCCATTCAAACTATTTTTCTTTCATATGGTGAACAATACGTTCATCAATATATGTCCAGCCTTTCCATCCAATATGGACAGCATCAGTAATGACATAAGGCTCATAATCTTTATCTGTTAAATCGTAAATCTTACCGCCGTTATCTACAACAGTGCGATGAATTTTATCGTATACAGGTTGGCGTTTATCTTTATCAACACCGATATGGTCATACCATTTTCCATTAACTGGAATACTGATATATTCAACATCTGCACCTGCTTCATGCATCGTCTGTACTAATAATTTTAAATCCGCAAATTCTGGCGAATTGATATTAAATTCATAGTCTCGATTCATGCGGCGTTTATGTGCTTTAATCAATTTCCAATATTTATCACGAATATGATATTTGTTAGATTGTGAATGTGCTTCTCCATATTGGACAGCAACATCTCTCATTTCAGACCATGAAGCATCTTTAGACGTTACAGGCTTCACATGTTCTAACGGTACCTTCTTGAAGTTCATTAAACTTTTAATCGCTTCTATTTTCGTTAATTGATTTTCTTTAAAAGAAGAAATATAATTACCATCTGTTTTACCGTGATTTTTAGCCACATCTCTTAAAAAATCTTTATTGTGGACGTTTTTAAATTGCAATAATCTTTTAGCGTAACGTTGTTTTAATTCGTCACTCATATTTTTTTGATTAAACATTTGATTAATTTGATTTTGAGACATACGCGCATCAAAGTTCAGATTGGTCAATCCATGGTTAGTAAACCATTGCGGCGAAATGATGAATGCAATTTTCTTCCCTTTCAAATCGTCGTATTGAGATGCTAATTCCACGCCATTCACCAAATCAGTATTACCCCCAGTACCCAATAAGAAGGCCTGTCTTGGAGAATTATGTTTATTCAAAGCAATGGCTGGATTAAACGGATCATCTTTTTCTAGTTCACTTGAGCCATAAATAGGATAGAATTGTTTGTTGTGATGGAACAACTCATCTTGTATCAGTGTTCCTTTCAATACTTGGTCTGTTAAAGACATGCGATTATCTACCAAAGTTTTATCATTGACCAACCCTGTAAACCAGCTTGATGGCAGCAATACAAAAATTATAAATATTGCCCCGCTGATAATAATCGGTAAAAATGGTTTTAATTTTTGCTTCATCTAAGTTCTTCTAAAGCTTCAACAATTTTATTAGGAGTCGCCCACTCGTCACGATCAAAGTCCATGATAGATACTTCGATACCTAATTTATTTTGAATTTCCAATAATAAACCTACAGTTTGGAAAGAATCGATGATACCTTCCTCAAAAATTTCAACATCAGGATTTTCTTTCACAATATCGTTTTCTGCAACTTCTGCTAATAAATCTAAAACTTGTTCTCTAAATTCCATAATAATAAATCTCCTTTTTGATTAAATCAGTTTTCCTGAAAAAATTAAGAATCCAAATGTGACAAAGTGGAATGTAACAATAACACTTAATGCAGTGGTAAAACCATTTTGCCAACGTGGCGGATGTTTCTTGCGCCAACGTTCATAATAACCATAGCCGATGAATAAGGCTGCATGGTAGAGTCCATAAACAATGTAATACACTTCTAATCCGTGCCAAACTCCCATGATGAAAAAGTTCAGGAAGAAAGCGATATTAGACATAGCGAATTGGCTTTTCAATAATTTCTTTTTAGACATAAAGAATAAAGATCTCATATAAATACAATCGCGGAACCAGAATGATAATGTCATGTGCCATCTGTTCCAGAAATCTTTAATATTTCTAGACTTGAATGGTTGATTGAAGTTCGGCGGTGTCTTGATACCATATATATAACTCACTGCTATCGCAAATAAACTATATCCGGCAAAATCAAAGAATAAATACATGCTATAGGCATACATATATAACCAATATTTAACAAATCCATGAAGATGCATTTGCAATGGCATTACACCGTATTGATTTACAAAGTACGCGATAATATATTTATATAAGAAGCCGAGCATAATCATATGAACTGCTTTTAAAATAAGCTCTCGATATTCATTTCCAGTCGGAACTTTTTTATCATCTTTTACGAAACGCTTGTAACGGTCGATAGGACCAGATGAAATCGTTGGGAAGAAAGAAATAAATTGGAAGAGTTTTCCTATTTTAATTTCTTTAATCGACCCATCTCTAATTTCCATAATCAACTGAACACTTTTAAAGGTAACGTAGGAAATTCCTAGAAAACCAATAAATTCAATTAACTTGTGCTCATGAAATTGGATTTGTTGACCGCCTAACCATGAACTTGAGAATATCTTTACTAATGCAAGTGGCAAGATAGACAATGCCATCACGATAAAGAATTTAATAAATGAATTGTTTTTTGGACGTGAGTAGTAATACCACATAATCAAGGCTGCTTGCCATAGCATATAAATGATAAAACTAACTAGCTGTACACTCAAATATTTATTGCCAAAAAAATTCAATTTATCGGATGAAAAAATAATAACTATCATTATTGCTGTGCTGATACCGTTATAAATATAGCTTCGCTTACCTAAAAATCCTAATATAATAACAGGTATGAGCAAGATAAAAGCAATTAAGAAAAAGGTAAATGTGCCATATGGTGTCATTAATTCAATTCCTCTGCTATTTTCTTACGGTCTATTTTACCATTGGAAGTTAATGGCAACTGATCCATCCATACAAATTTTCTTGGAATCATGTATTCAGGTAAGCTGGATTTTAAATCAGTTTTGATTGCGTGTGAAAGTTCTGCATTATCTTCTACTGTTTCTGATGGTACTACTGCACCAATCAATTGTGTGACTTTACCGTTTTTATAAATAGGAACCACTATTGCTTCTTTTACGTGCTCTGATTGACGTAAAATAGTTTCAATTTCTTCAAGTTCCATGCGGTAACCGTTCATTTTAATTTGAAAATCAATACGTCCTTGAATGAACCATTGTTGATCTTCGAATTTCGCCTTATCACCTGAATGATAAGTACGTGTATCGCCTTTTAAGTTGAATACTTCTTTTGTTTTTTCTTCATTTTTTAAATAACCGGCACTGACACTGTTTCCTGAAATCACAAGTTCACCTTCATCTGTTGTAGATAAAGTTGTTCCAGGTCTTACTTGTCCTACTGGAAGCGGATTGTATTGTTCCAAGATTTCTGGTGTGATTTGAACACTTGTCACAGCTACAGTGGCTTCAGTCGGTCCATAAGTGTTATAAATCACTGCTGATGGAAACCGCTCGGTAAGTGCTTTAGCTGTTCTGTGCGGTAAAATTTCACCACAGAAGAAGAATTGTTTCAAACTTGGATATTGTTTTTCTTCTAAAGTCGGCAACAATAAACACATTTCAATAAATGAAGGTGTAGAGACCCAAACGTTTATCGGTGTCTGTTGCAACATATCATTTAAAAGTTTCGGTTTCTTGATCATATCTTTATCTACGAGGTTTAATGTGCCACCTGTAAAGAGACAAGGATAAATAGCCATTACAGATAAATCAAATGAAAACGGCGCTTGATTCAACCATTCTTGCCCTTCTCCTAATTGATTCAATGAATCCATCCATTCTGCAAATTCAATTAGGCTGCTGTATTGAATTTGTACACCCTTTGGCTCTCCTGTAGAACCTGAAGTAAAAATCGTATAAACAACATCTTCTGGTGACATGCGTGATTCAATTGGTTCAGATACTTCTGTATTCTGGATATCTTCAATTGTTATCACTTTGCCATGTTGAAAATCAAGTGATCCTTGGCTTACATCTAAAATGTATTCTGGTGTCGCCTTTTCGATAATCATAGCTGTACGATCATCAGGCACTGATGTATCTATAGGTACATAACCGCAACCTGCTTTAATAGCCCCTATCATGCCGACAATCATATAAGGAGACATATGCCCGTATAAGACTATCGGTTGCTGACTTTCTTTAATCAAGTAGGCAAGGCGATCTGATAAATCATCTAACTCTTGGTAAGACAATATTTCGTCTGTGTGTCTTACAGCAATATTGTCAGGTTTCTCTTTAACAATGCTTTTTAATACATTAATAATCTCTTTCATAACTTTCTCCTTTAATTAGAATTCATTGTATATAAAGTTATTATGCGTGTCTCCTGATCCGTATATTAGGTATAGAGTAATGAATATCGCTAAATAAAGAGCAGTTAATAGATATGGCTTTAACTTTTGAAATGTTTCTAATTTTGTTTCGGGTTCTTTGGTTTTCATGTAGCACCCCTCTTGCTATATTAATTTTTCTTAGTACAAGTGTGACATGGAAGTATCTTAATAAACTACTACCCTAATTCAACAAAAATATAATTCATTATAATGTTTTTCACATTGTTTTTCAATTATATTGGTTAAGAATAGAGAAAAAAATTAAACGCTTCCAATCGCTCTATCCCTTACTAGGTGGGCTTTTAACAACCAAAAAAATCACTTGATACAGACTTTTTTCGTTTCTCCTAAAAAATTTTACTCATTTAGTTTACTTCTAACCCTATAAAAAGGCAATATTTATATGCATAACATTATTGTAATACTCACTTTTCTTTTCTTCATCATTCTTAAGAAGTAGAAAGAATAAAATTTAAAAAAGCAGCATTCTCAATTTATTCAAAAGAGAAATGCTGCTCAATCTAACTATTTATCTGTTACAGGTGTGATAGGCGGGTGTCCTTGCAACACAGCTTTCACATTATTAACAGATAGCTGAATCATTCTATCTCTTGTTACGACAGAAGCACTGCCGATGTGCGGTAATACCACTGCGTTAGATAATTTTAGTAAAGGATGATCTGGTGCAATCGGTTCTTCTCTGAATACATCTAAACCAGCACCTGCAATCTCGCCCTCTTCTAACGCTTGAATCAAATCTTCTTCTACAACTGTAGCGCCGCGTCCGATATTGATAAAAATGGCGTCATCACGCATCTTCTTAAATGCTGCACGATTGAATTTATCTTTCGTTTCGGGCGTTAGTGGCGCAGTACAGATTACGAAATCGCTGTTTTCGAGCAATTCATCAAAGCTGACATATAATACTCCTAGTTCTTTCTCGGCGATACGATGACGGCTGCGGTTATGATACATTACATTCGCTTCGAAACCTTTCAGACGTCGTGCAAATGCTCTGCCTATATCGCCCATACCGAATATTCCGACTTTAGAACCGTGAACATCTTTTCCAGCAAGAAGATAAGGACCCCAACTTTTCCATTTGCCGTCTCGGATATATTGTTCTGCTTCAACAATTCTGCGTGCTGTTGCAAGCATCAAAGTAAATCCAAGCTCTGCTGTCGTTTCGGTTAATACTTCCGGCGTATTTGTAACCGTTACTCCACGTTCTTCAGCTAATGGAATATCAATATTGTCATAGCCTACAGCTAAATTGGCAATAATTTTCAATTTAGGTGCGGCATCTAATGTTTCTTCGTTGACTTTCTCACTTAAAGTAATGAAGCACGCATCTGCATCTTTCAACTCTTCCAAGAATTCTTTGCGAGGCATCGGAACAAATTCTTCGTCCCACATTTTAACTTCCGCAAATTCTTTCAACTGTTCTATATAACGTTCTGGTACTTTCCGTGTCACTAACACTTTGGTCATAGTAACACCTACCCTTCTAATTCATTTAGCACCTCATTCAAATCTTTGAATGTATAAGTTGGTTGTGTTTCTTTTTGTGCTAGTTCTTCTTTGCTTGTTACACCTGTTTGTACATGAATCGTGTCAATACCTGCGTTGATACCGGACATAATATCTGTTTCATATAAATCGCCGACCATAGCTACTTCGTCTTTCGGCAATTTCATAATTTCCATCGCCATATCCATAATAATAGGTTGCGGTTTGCCGATAAATGTCGGCTGCACTTGAGTAGATACAGTAACTACACTTGTAATAGACCCATTGCCTGGGAGTAAACCGCGTTCATTCGGGATTGAGATATCTTGGTTAGTAGAAATGAATTTAGCTCCATTGCGTACGCCTAATGTCGCTTGTGCAAATTTATCATAATCTACTTTCGTATCTAATCCTACTACTACATAGTCGACATGTGTATCATCAATCAAAGTAAGGCCTGCATCTAATAAAGCTGTACGGATACCGCCTTCTCCGATAACATAAATAGAAGCTTTAGGATTTTCCTTTTTAATATATCCTGCAGTTGCTAATGCTGAAGTAATCACTTCTTCCGGCTTCGCTTCAATACCGAAACCTGCTAATTTTTTCACTACATCACTTGGAACTTTAGTTGAATTATTCGTCACAAAAAGATGAGGAATATTGTGTTCGTTTAAGTAATCAATAAATTGTTTCGCCCCATCAATTTCATCAGAACCTTTATACATTGTCCCATCTAAATCAATCAAATAGCCTTTATATTGTTTCATGAAATTAATGCTCTCCTTTTCCAAATGCTGTCACAGGCACATTTTCATTATTTAAAAAATGAATGACTTCATCAATAAAATTACGATAATCTTCAAGTGATGCATCAAACAAAGGAATTAAATCTTCAGAATCCAACTGATCATATTGATGTACAAAACGTTTACGTACCTCTACAGTTTGGTTTATTCCTTCTTTTGTTTTTGGAGAAATCACTTTTTCTAATTCAAGAATATCAATGACATCTTTATAATTGCCAGGATCTCTTAAAACAAAACCATCAATAATCATATTTCCGATATCTACAGAAGACTCAATCAACATTTGAGCAATTCTTTCAAATGCATAATGATTTTCTTTTTGTTCTGGGTAATCTTCTGTTAATTGTTTTAAATAATTTAATTTAAGTTCTAATTTCTCTTTATCCACAAAATACATGCTACCACTCCTATTCCCTTCAATCATATCACATCTTTGCAGTACAATTCATTAGTAGATATACTGGCATAAAGACGCTGTTAAAAGGAGCTGAAAATATGATAGATATGTTTTTATATGATGATAACGAAGAAGCTGATGTCCAGTATGTAGGCATGGTTGGAGAAGAAAGCCGTTACGATTTAATGATGTTTCAAACTAATCGCCACTATGGCAAAGTTTTAGTATTAAATATGCAAACCAATAAATTCGGTATTATCGGACCGGATGATTTAGCTGAAGATGGATATGTCGCTTATGTATTAGGCGTCAGTGATGCTGAAGGTGAAGAACTCACTGAATACTTAAAGGATGTTATACCTAGCGGGACTTTTGATAGCGGGGAATATTAATATAATCAAAAGAGTTGAGGGAATAGGATACTCATAATATATCCAACTCCTCAACTCTTTATTATTGCTTCGATTCTTGTTCTTTCGGAATGCTCGGTTCAATTTTCACATCATGTAATTTATCGGATGGATCATCAACCAATTGTTCCTCTTCTGATTCACGTAATTGCTTTAGCTCTCTTTCGGGTATACGTCTTAACACGAAATAAGCACAACCAAAATTACAATACTCTAATAAATAATCTTGGATAGTTGAAAAACGTTTGCTGATTTCTGCTTTTTTATTTGAATCTCTATAAAAACCCTTTAAACGTAACTGTTCATAACCGTAATCTCCAACTACATAATCATATTTATCTAGAATTTCAGAATAACGGCTTGCAAATTGCTCTTCATCAAAGCAATCACGATATTCTTCTATTAATTCAAAGTATTTATCTCCTGCTTTAATCATTATTCTCACCTAATCTATATTCATTATTCTTTCGCAACTTTTTCAATATATTCTCCATTATACAACAAAAACTTAGATACCTTATTCATTATGGCATCTAAGTCTTCAAAACCCAATCTATTAAAATGAAAGAAACGAGTCATTTGACCCGCTCCTTTTCTACTTCACTATAAACAACTATTCATTACCCTTCATTTTTAGCTGCTTCTAATTTTTCGTCGCCAATACGTTGTCTTTCCTTAGCCGCTTCATTAACTTGCTCATCAGCATGATAAGAACTGCGGACTAACGGACCAGCTTGACAATGTTTGAATCCTTTGTCCATTGCTACTTTTCTCAATTTACCGAATTCTAATGGAGAATAATATTTTTGAACTTTCAAGTGCTTACGAGAAGGTTGTAAATATTGACCAATTGTCAAAATATCAACGTCTACAGCACGTAAGTCGTCCATTGTTTCGTGAAGTTCTTCGATTGTTTCTCCTAAACCTACCATGATACTTGATTTAGTAGGAATATCCGGTTGCAATTCTTTAGAACGTCTTAAGAATTCTAATGTACGATCATAAGTTGCACGTGCACGAACTCTTGGAGTCAAGCGACGTACTGTTTCAATATTATGGTTCAAAATATCTGGTTTAGATGCCATTAAAGTTTCAAGCGCGTCATAATCTCCGCCCATGTCAGAAGGCAAGATTTCAATAGTAGTATAAGGGTTACGCTCTCTTACTTTTCTGACAGTTTCAGCATACACATTTGAACCTGCATCTCTTAAATCATCACGTGCCACAGCCGTGATAACAACGTGTTTCAAATTCATCAACTCAACTGATTCAGCAACACGTTCTGGTTCTCCTAAATCTAATTCGTTCGGTAAACCTGTCTTAACTGCACAGAAACGGCAAGCACGTGTACATACCGCTCCTAAAATCATAAACGTAGCTGTACGGCGTGCGCCCCAGCATTCATGTATATTCGGACACTTTGCTTCTTCGCAAACAGTGTGTAAATTCTTCTCACGCATCATCTTCTTCAGACCGGTATAGTTTTCGTTCGTGTTCAGCTTAATCTTCAACCAATCTGGTTTACGTAAAATCTCTTCATTTTTTGTAGCCATTACAACACATACCCTCCTGTGTACTCATCTTCACCTTATTATAACAAATTATAAGAAAATGAAAACGCTATAACTCATAATTTCACAGTTCTAATAATTTCTTTTTAAAAATGTCCCGTAAAAATTCTGGCATCAGATATTCGGTTGGTAGATCTTTAAAAATAGGGAAATAACGTCCGAAAGTATACATGTCTATGGTACCAAGTGTATAAATATGGTCGTCTTCTATTTCTTTACCTTGCACAAAGAAACGTGATTCAGATTCGATGTAGCCCATATTATACAAGATATATCCTCCGAAAATATCTCCTCTAAATCCTAAGCCTTGCGCATGTTCATGCATATAACTTTGTTCCTCAGCTGTTAAAATCACAGTTTTCAAATCTTTGCCTGAAATTTTAATTCGGACTGCATTAATAGGGTGCGGCAACATTTGATGTACATCAAATTCAGTTACCTCAGACCCCTCAATCCCTTTTACGATTAGTCCTGCATTAATTATTGTACAGTCTGCATGTGTAAATTCATATACACTTTGTGCAAGCAGATATGACGTTTTAGTGATAACATCAGTGCGTCTCGGCAAGTCCACTGGATGATCAACAACAGGATCGCTCATTAAAGCTTTTCCTTCTTCAGCAAAATGGGTTTCAACTTCAGGTAAAGTATCAATCGGCAGTAATTCTGCTTCCTTATGCACAACTTGGTTGTTTTCAATACTTAAATTGACTTCTCCTAAATAGTGCCCATACTTTCCAGCCGCTGCCATTAAAACACCATTCTTCATTTCGCCATGTTCAAAATAATGATGTGTATGGCTACCGAAGATGACATCAATTTCTGGCAGTGCTTCACATAACTTGCGATCAAAGAAAATACCGCAATGGCTCATCACAATCAACACATCATATTGGCCTTCTTGTTTCGCAATTTCATCTTTAATTGCTGCCATAGGATCGGTTACTACCCAATCTAATGCACGATAAAAAGGAGTGAACGGAGCAGTAGCAGCTACAAATAAAATACGTGTCTCTTCAATGGTCTCTATATGGCTTGAAGTCATATGATGCGGCAAGTTGCCCTCTTCATCAAACACGTTGCTGCAAGTCACACTGAAATCTGCATCTTCGTATAACGCATTTAAATCATCGTGTGAAATCGTCATTCCTTCGTTATTACCAATCGTTGCAATATTGCAATGTGCTGCATTCAGCAATTGCACATTCTTTTGACCATGTGTGGCTTCTGTAACCGGGGCTGATAAATCTACATGGTCACCGATATCGATATAGAGAGACGGGTGGTTTAATTGAGGTCTATGCTGAGACATATACGCGGCAATTCTTTCATAGTCATGCAGATGGCTATGAATATCATTCGTATGATAAATCGTTAACTCCATACTTAAGTGTCCCCCTTAAAGAATTGATTTTATGATTAAATAAATACCCATCAGCAGCATTACTGTGCGGAGTAATACTACAACTGTATTAGATTGAATAGATTGATTGACTTTAACACCTAATTTAGCTCCGAAATAACTTGAAATGACTAATATAAGCGCATAATGCCAAGCGACATGACCTTGAAAGATATGACCAATTGAACTCATTACACTCGAGAAGAAAATCATCATCATGCTGGTGCCGACTGCCACATGCGGCGGAAATCTAAAGACAATGAGCATTAACGGCGTCATTAAAGCGCCTCCCCCAATACCGAATAAGCCAGTCAAAATGCCAATACAAAAAGTAGTACAAAAGGCAAACACGGGTGGCACATGATAATGGTAAGTTGTTCCGTCACTTGCAATGTATGTACGTTCGTATTTCTTTTTTTCAAACAAACTAATAGGTTTAATATAGTAACGTACCATCAGAATAATAGATACAATGATTAAAAAAATACCAAAATATAAGTTAAATGAATCTAACGTTAAATACCGGCTGATAATCGAACCGATTAACGACCCTGGCAATAAACCAAACAAAAAGATATAACCATTTTTAATATCCACTTGTTTGGATTTCATATACCCTAATGTCGATGTTAAACCAGTCACAATCAAAATAATCGAAGAAGTACCGATAGCAATTTGCGGTGTAATTCCATGAAGCAGGTGATGTTCTACACCTAAGTACACTAAAGTCGGTACGATAATAATGCCTCCGCCAATACCTACAATCGAGCCTAAGATGGCAGATAATGCACCGATAAGAATGAGTAATAAAATACTCAACATTTGACCACTTCCTAAAATAATTTAAGTTGTTGCGGCGCTAAGCCTTCATAATCAATACCCAGAATCTGTTGAAGTTCTTTCGCATTTCCAGCTGCATGGCCGCCTGAATTATTATTGAAAATGACATAGATTTTGTTAGCTTTATGTTGAATAATACGAATCTGATCTGCTAAATTTTCCAATTCAGCTGTTGAATAATCATACAGATAACGTACATCTCGCCAAGCTTCATCTGTCATATCCTGTTTGGTCCAGCCATGTCTGTTGCGCCCATGGTAACGTACAAATGCTGTATCTGTAGTGATACGATTAATCATCGGCGCAGAACCTTCCCCTACTTGCGGTTCATCTACAATAGCATGTATCAAATGCTGTTCAGTCAAAAATTGTAGTGTATTTTCTTTCATACCTTCCTCAAACCACGTCTGATTACGGAATTCAATACAAACAGGGATGTCCTTCAACTGTTCACGGACATAACGAATATAGTTGATATTTTGGGTCTTACAATCGAACCATGGCGGAAATTGCACTAGAACCATTGCTAATTTATTCGCTTCAATCAGCGGTTCAAGCATCAAACGAAACTGTGCAAATAATTCATCTCTGGTCTCTGAAAAATCTTTATAATCTGCATGCAAAGTCAAAGCTTGATGAATCTTCACCACAAACTCGAAACGTTCTGGCGTCTCTTTAATCCACTTACGTATGTTGCGCTCTGGTTGAATGGCATAATACGAAGCGTCTAATTCTACTACTGGAAAATGACTCGCATAAGTCTTTAATTTATCTGTTTTGCGACTTAAATCAGTATAGAGCGAGTCATGATCGCCCCATCCTGTCAGTCCAATATTTATCATAATTATCACCAGCTTCATTTTATCATATTTTCTCAGCAGAACTCTTTAACTCCTCTTATCTTAACTTTATCTATAAAAAAAGATGCTGGATAGAGCTACAGCACCTTCTTCGTCATTTATCGATGAATTCCATTCTGAGTCATGCCTTCAATTTGTTGAACAATTATTGCAATAATATCACTTGCACTCCGGCTCGTCGCAAGCTTCGGTGTCTGTCCGCTCCATAATGACATGAGTTTATCATTATGCTGAGCTGTAGAAGCCTTTCTGATGCCCGAAGTCAATTGATTTTGAATCGGATAACCTGGTACTTCTCCATTAAATTCAGACAAATAATTGATAAAATCGTTACGGATACCACGTGCCATTTTACCACTAAACGCATTGGTTAACACTGTCGAGGTGTCCGTACTGTTCAATATAGCTTGTTTATAAGCAATATCCGCACCGCTTTCTTGAGAGGTTAAGAAAGCTGTTCCCATCTGAACGCCTGAAGCACCTAAAACCAAACTCGCCAGTACTCCGCGACCTTCCATAATGCCGCCAGCTGCTATAACGGGGACAGATACCGCATCTGCTGTTTGAGGTATCAACGAGATACTTCCAATCATCGGATACTCGCCCTTTTCTTTAATGAACGAACCACGATGTCCTCCAGCTTCACTGCCTTGAACCACAATCATATCCATACCAGCTATTTCATTCGCTGCAGCCTCAGCTATAGAGGTTGCAGTACCCATCACTATAATATGATGCTCATGCATTTTACGAATCAGCTTTTCATCTGGTATGCCGAAGGTAAAACTGGCTACAGGTACTTCTTTTTCAATTAAAAGATCAATTTGTGCTTCTAATAATTGCGTTTGAGATAAATTAATAACAGGCTCCTCTAAATTCAGTGCACGTCGATAAGGGCTCAACCAAGCATTCATTAAATCCACTTGTGCTGGGAGCATTCTTTGTTGATTAGGTACAAAAAGATTGACTGCAAAAGGTTGCGAAGTCAATTCTTTCACCGCATCGATTTCTGCAGCAAGTCGCTCTAAACTGAAATAACCTGCTCCAATCGTTCCTAAACCGCCACTTTCACTGACATGCGCGACCAATTCAGGCGTCGTATTTCCCGCCATTCCCGCTTGAATAATGGGATATCTAATACCTAACTGTTCACTGACTTTAGTATCTGACCACATTTTTTTATCTCTCCTATATCAAAGTCATTTTAACGTTTACTTTTAATTTGTTTATTTTTATTTTTCAATCGTTGTTCCACCATATTTTGCTCGCGTTGATCCATTTCATCTTCAATATCTAAACCTAGCAATTGTTCAATCAAATCTTCCATTGTAATAATGGCGTCTGTACCGCCATACTCATCTAAAACAATGGCGATATGTTTACGCGAAGCAATCATCTTGCGCATCACCCACTCCGCCTTGTTATGCTCATTCACAAATAAAGGTTCTGAGATAAAGTCACGCAACGATTTGTCATGATGACGACTCCAAATAAGTAAATATTTCGAATGAAAGACACCTATAACATCATCAATGTCCTCATCATAAACCGGATAACGCGTATAAGGATGCGACATAATAATTTCATATACTTCATCGTAAGGCGTATCAATAGAAAATGCCGTTACATTCACACGTGGTGTCGTATCCACATCATTGACTTTCAATTGGTCAAACTCCATTACACTTTGCAAACGATTGCGCTCATTTTCATTGAAAGCTCCCTGAGTTCCCGCAATCGCAACCATTGTGCGGACCTCTTCTTTAGACATCTTTTGAGCTTGGAAGCGGTCATTTGCTAACATCTTATTGATCAAGCCAGTTAACGCATTCAACACCTTAGTAATCGGCGATAATATTACTACAAACAAATGGATTACCGGATAAACCAGTCGTGAAATTGCATCAGGATAAGTGGCTGCGACCGATTTCGGAATCACTTCAGACACAATAATAACTACTACCGTGATAATTGCGGAGGCTACCCCGACATTCCAACCATGATTCACAGCATAAATCGTTACCAACGTAGGCAAGACAATATTCGCACTATTATTCGCAATCAATATCGTTGTGATAAACTCGCGCGGTTTATCCAAGAGCTTCACTAACTTCTTCGCTCTCGGATCCCCATTCCTGCTTTCCGTCTTCAGCTTCACCTTATTCGCTGCAGTTAATGCCGTTTCACTTCCAGAAAAGAAGAACGACACAAATATCAATACTATAATTGCAATCATCATGATGGCAGACACTCCTTCTAAACAGATGCACTGTATTTAAAATATAAATTCTCCTAAGCACAGCTCCGTAAACCGTACAGAAATACACAGAATTAAATATTAATTATTATTGTACATTACTTTTTATTTTTGAAAAGAAAAACTTGAAGAGTTGAAATGCTATGAAAACACCTCCAATGCACAAAAAAGCTCGGAAATTCAAGATACACACTGAATTTTCGAGCGTTTAAAAGAAATATGTCAGATAATACACAAAATGTATTATCATAAAAATAACTGCAGCGACAATGGAAGCAGTTAAATACCGATTGCCATTAACTTCATCATACTTTTTCAATTTCACACTGCAAATGATACTGCCAATTGCAAACAATGGACTGACTAACGTTAAAACAATAAAGATAATGGTCAATACTTTCAATAAAGTTTCATTATTTTTCATAGTTAAATCCCTCATTCGTCCAAGGTTATATTCATAAACTTATTATATATATACCACAAGCAGTGCATTTTTTAAAATAGAAACCAGAGGGAGCAGAGAGATGAGACAAGATAATGTACTACTCCGGCAACGTCTTTCTATTAAAAACTATGAAGATATCGGGTATGAAGATTACGGGATTTTCTATACACTTCTCTGAATCTTGTGTCTAGATTACACCCTTTCTAGACACTTTCTCAAAATTAAAGGGGCCGAAACTCCAAAATGTTCGGCCCCAATACTGTTTAAATGTTTATTCATTTAATGTATTCAAAATTGTTTCATTTTCTATATGTGTAATATCAGAAATGTCATCTACATGCTCAACAATATACGTTTTGTGATTTGCCAACAGTTTTTGAACGGTGTTACGTGCCCATCTGCCATTTGCTTTTTGATCTGTACTAAGATTGGCATACTTAGTGCTGACGGCTTGCAGTAGAAATGCTTCATCAAATGACCAATCTTTATTTAGACTGCGTAAAACTATTTCGGCCACCTCAGCTGGTGTAAAAGCTGGAAATTCTATAGTGAACGGAATACGCGATTTGAGGCCCTCATTCTCATCTAGGAATCTTTCCATATCCTTTGTATAGCCGGCAAAGATAGCAATAAATTTATCTCTGTAATTTTCTAATGAAGTAATTAAGGTTTCTACCGCTAAATGTCCGAAATCATTTTCACTTCCAGAAGCCAGTTGATAAGCTTCATCTACGAATAACACGCCACCCATAGCTTGGCCGACAGCTTTAGCAGTATTCCTTTCAGTGTGCCCAATGTAAGCGCCGACTAAGTTTTGTCTATCTACCTCAACTACTTTGTCTTCTGCTAGAATATCTAAATTGTAAAAAATCTTAGCGATTAAACGTGCGATAGTTGTTTTGCCTGTACCAGGAGGGCCTGTGAAAACCATATGATACGTCGGTTTATCTAAGACCATTCCTTTTTCTTCAAATAATTTATTCGCTTTGACTTCATTGATCAATTTCTTCACAAATGTTTTAACATTATCTAAGCCAACAAGTTGATTAAGTTGGTTCAATAAATCATCTAAACTTTCTGTTTGTGTATCATTAGCAGACATTTGTAAAATATCTTCATCCGTAATACATTTCAGTGCTTCAGGATTAACCTCCGCAGTTTGAGCTAATCTCGAATTTTGATTCATGATTAATTTTTCATTGAAGTTACGCACCCAACGTGCATTACTATTATCATTGGATTGTCGCAAGGCTTTCAATAATTGTTTTCGATATAATTCTTGGTTATATTCAAGACCTTGGTGATTTAAAATAGATTCTCCGATTTCTGCCATTTCGTTCTCATCATAATCTTCAAAGAAGAATTTATGCTGTACACGAGACTGCAAACCTGGGTTCATGTTAAAGAAATTATACATTTCGTCTGTATAACCCGCAAAGATAATCATAATTTCATCGCGATAATCTTCCATGAATTTAAGAATGGTATCTAACGCTTCCTGTCCCGGATTATTCGAACTATCATTATAAAGTGAATATGCTTCATCTATAAAGAGAATGCCGCCCTTTGCTTTTTCTAATATTTCTTGTGTTTGTTCAGCTGTTCTTCCGACATAAGAACTCACCAATTGATTTCTAGAAACTTCTATAAAGTTGTCTGATTTTATGACACCGTTATAATACAGCACCTTACCAAGCAATCTTGCTACAGTTGTTTTACCAGTACCTGGGTTACCTAAAAATACTGAATGCAGTGAAATGTTATCATAATGCAAGCCATTCTCTTTCTTCATTTTATTGATTTTCACATTATCAATAAACATCTTCACTGTTTTTTTAACTGATTCCAAGCCGATTAAAGCGTTCAAGTCATCAAGAGATTTTTCAGCTAACTGCGGATATTTCAACTCATTCACAACCGGCATTGTTTCGGTAACTTTTTCAGTATTCTCGATAATTGAATCATCAATACCAATTATCGAATCATCTACATCATCTCCGAAAAAGTTGGGATCTAATTCAGTTTCAGAATCAAAAGGAATATCTCCAAATGGTGATTTTTCCAGTTGCTGTACGCTTTCCTTTTTATCTTCACTATTCTTTCTAATATAATTAAGTTCTACATTATCGTTAATTTCTATATCGTTGTTGATATATGTATCGCCCTTCACATAAATTTCCACATCGTTATTTGCAAAAATACGTGTTATATATGCATGCCTCGTATTATCAAGATCGATGGTTTGTTTGGTTTTCCCTAAAAAATAGAGATTCTTAATTGTAAGAAACACGCCCTCACCTACAATTAAAGGAATACCATCTTCATCATTTTCAAGATATATATTTTCGACATCCAACAATGCATCGTAGTCAATTACCAATCTATTGGTAATTTTTGTGTCAGTCAGCTCAACATGTGATTCTCCTTCAATATAGAATTTATTTATTAAGCAACGCTCTATTTTCGCTTTAGATTTATCAGCTATAGTAATTTGCGTTGAACTTTCATCTCCTACTAATGTTACGCTGTGAAAGTCCACATTAGAATTTTCACAGTATACAGGATTATATTCTTCTGAGTCACTTTTTATGATGACATTTCTAAAAATAACATTACTTTGGTTCTTTAGATATAATTGTCCTTTTTTGCCTAAATCAATTGTCATATTTTCAAATAATACTTGTCCTTCTATCGTAAAAGGACATTTAAGTACCGTATCTTCAGGTTTGCTATTACTTCTAAACGTCATTTCCACTCCTGAAGGTATAGTTAATCCATCTTCTATCAAATACGGCTTATCAGAAGGTGTAAAAACAATAATATCGCCGCTCACTGCTTTATTTACAAGTTCATGAGATTTTGTTTTACCAAAACCATGTCCGACTGTAATTGGTCTTTTCATTTTTTCACTCCTACAATCCCATCTTTTTACCAAGATGATTCATATATATAGCGCCTAATGGACCAACAATCCAAGAAAACGACCATATAAACATTTTATAGATAAACTTGATAACTAAAATAATCACTACTAAAATCCCAGGCGTTTCTGCATTGGTGATTAACGCGTTACCTATATAATTGATTCCTAACATTTTAGTGCCTTCTTGTAAGATAGATTCTGTTATCGGATAAAGGATAAAGTTGAGGATAATAAATAAATACTGTAACCCTCCAAATGAACTTGCCAAATAGCTTAATAATGCAAAGATAAAAGAAATAATATAATATTTAATCCAAAAATCTTGAGGTTGCAGTTTTAAAATGCGCGAGACTATGCCTTTTGCATTGCTTGTTAAATTTGTCTTTGCTTTCTCTCTTTCAGCGTTTGCTCCAAATTCCGTCTTTTCAGTATTAGATGCTGATTTTTCACTTTGCTGCTTAGTTTCGTCAGCACTTGTGGATGACTCTGCGCCAAAAGTAGGTGTTTCTTGCGCTCCGAATGATGGCGTTGACTGCGCACCAAATTGCGGTTCTTGGTTTGTAGATTCTATAGGACTGCCGCAGTTGGGACAAAATTTTGATCCGTCTTCAACAACAGTACCGCATTTCGAACATTTCATATTGCCTGCCTCCCTATATATTTTAACTATATTCTACAATATGGCACGACAAAATAGTAGACTATAAAATAATTAAATTTAATTGAACTGGACTATTTTATAGTCATGTTCACTTATTCTCAAACATAAAAAAGCAACGCCTATACTCGAAAGTACAAGCGTTGCCTATAGCCATTAAAATCTATTCAACTTTCATACCAATAAGAAATTAGCCGATAGAACCTTCCATTTCGAATTTAATCAAGCGGTTCATTTCTACTGCATATTCCATTGGTAATTCTTTAGTAAATGGTTCGATGAAGCCCATTACGATCATTTCAGTAGCTTCTTCTTCTGAAATACCACGACTCATCAAGTAGAAGAGTTGTTCTTCTGATACTTTAGATACTTTAGCTTCGTGTTCTAATGAAATGTCATCATTCATGATTTCATTATAAGGAATAGTATCTGAAGTTGATTTGTTATCTAAGATTAACGTATCACATTCGATGTTCGCACGTGCGCCTTTGGCTTTGCGACCGAATTTAACAATACCGCGATAAACAACTTTACCGCCATCTTTAGAAATTGATTTAGAAACGATAGTAGAAGATGTGTTAGGTGCTAGGTGAATCATTTTAGCGCCAGCATCTTGTACTTGACCTTTACCTGCTAGTGCAATTGAAAGTGTGCTACCTTTAGCACCTTCACCTGCTAATACACAGTTAGGGTATTTCATTGTCAATTTAGAACCTAAGTTACCGTCAACCCATTCCATATTACCGTTCTCATGAACCATTGTACGTTTAGTAACCAAGTTATAAACGTTATTAGCCCAGTTTTGAATTGTAGTATAACGCACATGAGCATCTTTGTGTACGAAGATTTCAACTACAGCTGAGTGTAGAGAGTTTGTTGTATAAACAGGAGCTGTACAACCTTCAACATAGTTTACAGACGCTCCTTCATCAGCAATAATCAACGTACGCTCGAATTGTCCCATATTTTCTGAGTTAATACGGAAGTAAGCTTGTAATGGTGTATCTAATTTAACGTTTTTCGGTACATAGATGAATGAACCACCTGACCAAACTGCTGAGTTCAATGCAGCGAATTTGTTATCGCTTGCAGGAATAACTGATGCGAAATATTCTTTGAATAAATCTTCATGTTCTCTCAATGCAGAGTCAGTGTCTTTAAAGATTACACCTTTTTCTTCTAATTCTTGTTCCATATTTTGATAAACGACTTCAGATTCATATTGCGCAGAAACACCAGCAAGGTATTTTTGTTCTGCTTCAGGGATACCTAAACGGTCGAAAGTACGTTTGATTTCTTCAGGTACTTCATCCCAAGAACGTTCTGCATGTTCTGAAGGTTTAACATAATAAGTGATGTCGTCAAAGTTTAATTCTGACAAGTCGCCGCCCCATTGTGGCATCGGCATTTTATAGAATAACTTCAAGGCTTTTAGACGGAAGTCTAACATCCATTGAGGTTCTTCTTTCATTTTAGAAATTTCAGTTACGATATTTTCTGTTAATCCGCGTTCTGATCTGAAAATGGAAACATCTTCGTCGTGGAAACCATATTTGTAATCCCCAACATCAGGTGCTTGTTTAGCCATTTCAATCACTCCTTTTATATAATCAACACGATATAATTCACACGTGACAATCTTTCAATTTAATAGAGCATCTTGTTGATTTACGATAAGTTGTCTTATCTGCTATCGTATTATCTGCTCTAAGATAATACTCGGTGTTACTAGCTTATCATTTAACCGATTTATTCGAAACCTTATAAACCGGTTGTTTATATTTTACCCGTTATATACTGACTTAATTTGCATCTTCGCTAGAATTGGGATCTGCTTTACCTTCACGTTCTACAGTCCCTTTTTCTAAAGCTTTCCATGCAAGTGTTGCACATTTGATACGAGCTGGGAATTGAGAGACACCATGAAGTGCTTCAATATCGCCCATATCTTCTGTTAATTCATAATCTTCGCCGAGCATCATTTTAGAGAATTCTTGACTCATTTCTAGCGCTTCTTTTAATGAGTGTCCTTTTACAGCTTCAGTCATCATAGAAGCACTAGACATAGAGATTGAACAGCCTTCTCCATCAAATTTTGCATCTTGAATAACGCCGTCTTCAATATCGAAAGTAAGATGAATACGGTCTCCGCAAGTTGGGTTGTTCATATCAACAGTAAGAGAGCCGTTATCCAATTTGCCTTTGTTTCTAGGGTTTTTATAATGGTCCATAATTACAGATCTATACAACTGATCTAAATTATTAAAATTCATATGAGAAAAACTCCTTCGTTTGTTTCAAAGCATATACAAGTTGATCAATGTCTTCTTTCGTATTATAGATATAGAAACTTGCTCTCGCTGTTGAAGATTGGCCCAACCATTTCATAAGCGGTTGTGCACAGTGGTGACCTGCTCGTACCGCAACACCTTCAGTATCTAGTGCTGTTGCAACATCATGCGGATGAATATCTTTAATGTTGAAAGTAATTACGCCCGCACGTCTGTCTTTCGGAGGCCCGTAAATTTCTAAGTCTTCAACTTGAGACATTTGTTCATATGCATATTCAGTTAATTCTTTTTCATGCGCATGAATAGCATCAAAACCAATATTCTCAAGATATTTGATAGCTTCTGCTAAACCGATTGCTTGTGCAATTAACGGTGTCCCCGCTTCGAATTTAACTGGTAAATCTGTCCAAGTCGCATCGTATTTGCCTACAAAATCAATCATGTCGCCGCCATATTCAATCGGTTCCATATTCTTCAACAAATCACGTTTACCATATAGGACGCCAATGCCAGTCGGACCTAACATCTTATGGCCGCTGAAGCTGTAGAAGTCTACGTCTAAATCTTGCATATCCAGTTTCATATGCGGTGCAGATTGCGCACCGTCTACGCTGATAATCGCCCCATGTTCATGAGCAACTTTCGCTATTTCTTTGACATCGTTAATTGTTCCTAGCACGTTCGAAACATGCGCTACTGCTACAATTTTTGTTTTATCATTAATTGTCGCTTTGACATCTTCAATATTCAATTCACCCGTTTCAGTCATCGGTATGAATTTTAATGTCGCATTTTTACGATGTGCCAATTCTTGCCAAGGTACAATGTTTGCGTGATGTTCCATTTCAGTTACCACGATTTCGTCGCCTTCTGAAATGTTCGCATCACCGTAACTGCGTGCCACTAGGTTAATAGAAGCTGTAGTACCTCGTGTGAAAATGATTTCTTCGAAGTAACGTGCATTAATAAAACGTCTTACTGTTTCACGTGCACCTTCGTATCCGTCTGTTGCTAAAGAACCGAGTGTGTGCACACCGCGGTGAACATTGGAATTATAGCGTTTATAATAATCGTCAATTGCTTCAATGACTTGAAGTGGCTTCTGACTTGTTGCCGTTGTATCTAAATAAGCCAAGCGTTTGCCGTTTACTTGCTCTTTTAAAATCGGAAAATCTTCTATAATTTCATTAACATTGAGTGTATCGGCCACTTTATCCTCAGACCTTTCTTCATTAATAATCACTTGTCGTGCAAAATAGTAGCTGACAGGATTTCAATGAATTGCTTTCTGGGAAATCTTCGTGTTGAAGAAGAGTACAGACAAGAAGGCTGAAACAACCCCTTTTCTCATTCTCTCCTGCCTAGCTTATCTCTCTTATTTTGCTACTTTTAATTCAATAACTTCTCTTAATTGACGTTTAACATCTTCAATTGGTAATTCTCTTACTACTGGATCTAAGAATCCGTGAATAACTAAACGTTCCGCTTCGTGTTTAGAAATTCCGCGACTCATCAAGTAGTAAAGTTGTTCTTCATCGACACGGCCGATTGAAGCTGCGTGACCTGCTTCAACATCATCTTCATCAATTAATAGAATTGGGTTCGCATCACCGCGTGCTTTTTCAGAAAGCATTAAGACACGAGATTCTTGGTTCGCAACTGATTTAGAACCACCGTGTTTGATGTAACCAATACCATTAAAGATAATTGTTGCGCTGTCTTCAACCACACCATGTTTTAAAATGTAGCCGTCAGTTTCAACACCATATTGAACGATTTTAGAAGTCACGTTTGCTTTTTGGCTTCCTGTACCTACAGCTACTGATTTCAATTCACTTGTAGAACGATCGCCAATCAAGTTTGTAGTATTATCAATAATTTGGTCGCCTTCATTCATTAAGCCGAGCGCCCAGTTGATTGAAGCATCTGCTTCAGTAATACCGCGACGAATAATATGACCAGTAAAGCCTTTATCTAAGTAATCAACTGCACCATAAGTAATAGTAGAATTTGCTCCTGCAATTACTTCAGAGACAATGTTAAGTTGATTACCTTCACCGCTGACATCTGAAAGATAGTTTTCAACGTAAGTGACTTCTGCACTTTGTTCAGTAGCAATAATCACGTGGTTGAAGAAACTAGCATTTTCATCGTCATGCAATACTACATATTGAATTGGATGTTCTACTACAACATTTTTAGGTACGTAAACAAATACGCCGCCATTGATTAATGCTGTGTGCAATGCAGTTAAACGGTGTTCGTCTACAGTTACTGCATCTTGCATCAAGTATTTTTGAACTAAGTCACCGTGGTTAATTAAGGCATCTGCTAAGCCTTCAATAATTACGCCGTCTTTTTGTGCTGATTCAGACACACGGGAAAAAGCTAATGTGTTGTTGTGTTGGATAATCAAGTTTTCTGATTTTTCCACATCAATTACTTTTTCAATTGAATCTGGTACATCTTTAATGTCTTTATATTTATCAGAAGTTGTTTCTAATTGTTTAAATGAGTCGAAATCCCATTTATCGATTTTTGTTTTATCTGGTTTTGGCATTTCCAAAGTTTCAGTAAGTTTCAATGCTTCTTTACGTAAATCTGTCATCCAAGAAGGTTCATTGTGGGCTTGTGAATATTCAACAAGTTCTGCTTCAGAAATGTTCAAAGTTTCAGTCGTCATAACTTCATTTCCTCCTAACGATACTTATAACATTTAATCTGTTGTCATTATCAATGTGCATAAAACTTATGCTTCACTGAATTCTTCTTTAACCCATTCGTAACCTTCGCTTTCAAGACGTTGTGCTAATTCTTCTCCGCCTGTTTTCACGATTTTACCGTTGTACATAACGTGTACGAAGTCTGGAGTGATGTAGTTTAATAAGCGTTGGTAGTGCGTAATAATTAATGAACCGAAGTCATCGCCGCGCATTTCGTTGATACCTTTAGATACAACTTTCAATGCGTCGATGTCTAAACCAGAGTCGATTTCATCAAGGATTGCAAATTTAGGTTGCAACATCATAAGTTGTAAAATTTCGTTACGTTTTTTCTCACCGCCAGAGAATCCTTCGTTAAGGTAACGTTGTGCCATGTTTGGATCCATATCCAAGAATTCCATCTCTTTATCTAATTTCTTAATGAATTGCATTAAGTTGATTTCTTTACCTTCTTCACGTTTCGCATTAATAGCTGAACGCATGAAGTCTGCATTCGTTACACCAGTAATTTCTGATGGATATTGCATTGCTAAGAATAAACCTGCTTTAGCACGTTCATCTACTTCTAATTCTAAAACATTTACACCGTCAAGTAATACTTCACCTTGAGTAACAGTGTATGCAGGGTGACCCATGATAGCTGCTGATAATGTAGATTTACCAGTTCCGTTTGGTCCCATAACTGCATGAATTTCTCCAGTGTTAATTGTTAAATTAACGCCTTTTAAGATTTCTTTATCCTCAATAGACACGTGTAAGTCTTTAATCTCCAATGTTGATGGCATTAAAAGTCCCTCCGTAAACATAAATAGTATTTCATATACTAGTTTATAATAATTTTAATCTGTAGTCAAAATAGCACTACATTGATACATTTATAAATTATAACGCAATTGAACCCTTTAATAAACCTTTTGAGCACCTAAATTAAAAGAATTCTAATCTAGGAATCACTATTAAATTAATACAATTTCGTGATTTAATTCACTAAAAAAATTCTTGTTGATTCTCATTTTCTAGCATCACATTATCATTACCAATATTTCTGTCACAATAATAATGTTGACAAATTTAAGTGAATTAAAAACGATCCTTCTATATCATGAATAATCAAAACTATTTCAAGCCGCCCTTTTTCCGCCCTTTTTTACTGATTTCAGACAAACAAAAACCCTCTAACCTTGTTCGGCTAGAGGGTTAATATCTGTATGCTTATTCAGCTGGAATCACAGCACCATCATATTTTTTATTGATGTAATCTTTGATTTCTTTAGATTGCAATGCTTTGATTAAAGCTTTGATTTTTTTCTCATTTTGGTCGCCATCTTTAACAGCAACTAAGTTTGCATATGGGTTACCTTCTGGTTTTTCAAGTGCAATTGAGTCTTTTTTAGGACTTAAATGTTGTTCGATTGCAAAGTTAGAGTTGATAATCGCTGCATCAACGTCTTGGTTTTGATAGATTTTTGGTAAGTATTCTGCTGATTGTTTGTTATTGAATTTGATGTCTTTTTTGTTTTCTACGATATCGCTGAATTTAGCATCTTGAATTTTAACACCTTTTTTCAACTTGATTAAGCCGTCATCTACGAAGAATTTCAAGAAACGTCCTTCTTCAGCAGGGTTATTAGAAACATAAACTGTTGCGCCTTTTGGAAGATCTTTTAAGCTTTTATATTTTTTAGAGTAAACAGCCATTGGTTCTAAGTGTACGTTACCTACTGATACAAGTTTGTAACCTTTGCTTTTCTTCTCAGTGTTTAAGTAAGGTGTATGTTGGAAGAAGTTAGCATCTAATTCGCCATTATCTACCAATTTATTCGGTGTAGTATAGTCATTGATTGTTTTGATTTTTAAGTCATAACCTTCTTTTTTCAAGATCGGTTTAGCTTTTTCTAAAATTTCAGCATGCGGTGCAGGAGATGCGCCTACTGTAATTGTTTTTGAATCTCCGCCTGATTTGTCTTTGTTGCCGCAAGCTGCCAGAGCTGCTGTTAACACTAAAACTGCTAAAATACTAATAATTTTTTTCATTTGCTTTACCCCTTTTTTAAATTCAATATTAACGTTTGTCTATTTTATTAGTAGCCCAGTCACCCACGTATTGGATGATGAACACGAATACTAAAATAAGAATAGTTGAAACTAAAATGACATCATTTTGGTTTCTAGTAAACCCTGTTAAGTAGGCCAAGTTTCCTAGACCTCCTGCACCGATTACACCAGCAACTGCTGTAGACCCTACTAAAGCGATTGCTGTCACTGTGATGCCTGAAATCAAAGCTGGACGTGCTTCTGGTATCAACACTTTTCTGATAATTGTCCAAGTATCTGCTCCCATAGAACGTGCCGCTTCAATCACACCTTTATTAATCTCTTTGAACGCAATTTCTACTAAACGTGCATAGAATGGCGCTGCACCGATTACTAATGCCGGCAATGCACCTGTTGGTCCACTGATAGTTCCTAAAATCAAACTTGTAAACGGAATTAATAATAAGATTAAAATGATGAATGGAATCGCTCTGAACAAGTTAACAATAAATGAAACAATTTGGTAAAACACTTTAGCTACAGGTGATTTGCTTTTAGCAGTTAAAAATAAGAGTACTCCTAAAATTAAACCAATAATAAATGCAAATACTGTAGAAATTGCCGTCATATAAAGTGTTTCGATTGAAGCTTGCCATACTTGATCCCATTGAACGTTCGGCATTGTAATCATTTCTTGAAGTATATCGCTGAATGACTTATCCATGACGTACCACCTCCACGTTCACACTACGTTTTTCCAATTCATTTTTGAACTCATCGAAATATTCAGTTTTCAATCCTGCAATATGTACAATCAAGAAACCAATCGGACCATTTTTAGCATGCCGGATATTTGCTTCTAAGATGTTGACATTTAAATCATATTGCTGTGTGATATAAGATACGATAGGTTCAGTTGTTTCTTCTCCAGCAAAGTTAAATCTGAGAATATAACCATCTTCCGCTGCCGGAATCAATTCTTCAATAGATTCGTCGAACTCGTCATTTAAGCCTTCTTTTACAAAACGTTTAGTGACTTGATGCTGTGGATTCTCAAACACTTCTTTCACATTACCGCGCTCGATTACACGTCCATTTTCCATTACTGCAACTTCATCGCAGATTTGACGTATAACGTTCATCTCATGCGTAATGATAACAATCGTTAAATCTTCTTCTTTTCTAATTTTTAAAAGTAGTTCTAAAATTTCATCCGTTGTTTGCGGATCCAATGCACTTGTTGCTTCATCACATAATAAGACTTTTGGATCATTCGCTAATGCACGCGCAATACCGACTCTTTGTTTTTGTCCTCCAGATAATTCAGAAGGATAGGCCTTTTCACGTCCGCTTAAACCTACCAAATTAATTAATTCTTTGGCTCTGGCTACAGCTTTGCTACGTTTTACACCTGCAATTTCCAATGGAAACGTAATGTTAT
Source organism: Staphylococcus piscifermentans (assembly GCF_900186985.1). Classification (NCBI taxonomy): domain Bacteria; kingdom Bacillati; phylum Bacillota; class Bacilli; order Caryophanales; family Staphylococcaceae; genus Staphylococcus; species Staphylococcus piscifermentans. Next base: position 2,152,478 of record NZ_LT906447.1, read on the forward strand.
CCAACACTGTTCTAGACCATAATAGGTTGAAATGCTGGAATATCATGCTGACTTTTTGACGTTTCTTTCTTAATTGTGACTTAGAAAGCTTGCCCAATTCTTCTCCGTCTATAATCACTTCACCTGAAGTTGGTTCTTCTAAATAATTTAAGATTCTGACAAGCGTACTTTTACCAGCGCCTGAAAACCCGATAACGCCGTAAATCGTACCCTCTGCTACATCTAAATCGACATGATCGACAGCTAGTACATCTTGATGTTTCGTCTTATACCGTTTGACGATTTGTTTGAGTTGAATCACCCTATACTCCCCTTTCCTTGCTTACATTACCACATTAAAAAATGCTCTCTCTTATCGTCGCTTCAAGCGATAAAGAGAAAGCAATTTAAAATTTCTTTCTCTCATCTTCAAAAGCAGTTCAACTTTTTGTGAATTGGCACCATTTCTAATAAGACGGTTGCCGGGTTTCGCAGGGCACATCCCTCCACCTCTCTTGATAAGAGATAACACTATTTAATTGATACTTATCCTACCACTTCACTCTGTGATAGTCAATAACTATTTTAAATTTTCTAATAAATATGGAACAGATTGAAATGCGTAAATTCGCTTTATTTCTTGATCTTTAGACATCAATATTACTACCGGAACAGATTGGATTTCGTACTGCTCGCTGAAATCCGCATGAAAGTTCAAATCCGCTTTGACGACTGGCAATTGCAGTATATCATTAGCAATATCCAGCATTCTTTCGGAAATTTTACATGTTCCGCACATTGGCGTATAACCAAATATCAGATGTTTGTCTTTATCAAAATTTTGGGTAATATCTGTTCTTGTTGTCTTGCTTGTACTCATCTATAAACTAATCCTTTCACAGGAGCTTCATCTTTTACGTTAAATCCATATTTTCTAAGCACTCTAGCAAGGTAAGGTCTTGGACAGCGAGCTACTTCACAATAGGTTTTGTCCACAAAGATATGCTCGCTTTCTGAAAGATAATGTTTAAACCATTGGCGGATGCGTTGTCCTTCTTTATCTGCATCCACGAGGATATAGACTGGTCGTTCATACAGGGATTCAATCATATCATCTAATTTATCAATCCCCATTGTGCCGTGTGTACAAATGATTTGGACCGGTTCGTTCATCACCTCTTGAACACGCTTTTTATCTGTCTTACCTTCAACAACGATTACTTTATCTAACAATGCCATATTCACTACACTCCAATACTCTCGTGATATCATTGCATAATACTTGCAAACGTGGTGCTTAAGTTAAGAAATACGTAATAATATTAAATTTTGCTAATCAAACTTATAGTTCTATAGTAACGCAGAAACTTGTCGCTTTGCATGAAACTTGTTTTGAAACAAATGTATTATGTACTTCACTGTTAAGTAACTGCACTTTACTAATATAGTTAGTTATATCCATTTCCGCGAAAAAAATAACCCCAAAATACAAAGTATCCTGGAGTTGCCTTTTTCAATATAAATTATTCACCAATCATTTCTTTATATTGATCTGCTGATAATAAGTCATCTAATTGACTTTCATCATTTAATTTCACTTTCACCATCCATGCTTTTTCGTATGGTGATTCATTAACGAATTCAGGGCTGTCTTCTAATTCTTCATTAATTTCAACTACAGAGCCTGAAACAGGTGCATATAATTCAGATACAGTTTTAACTGATTCTACGCTACCGAAAGATTCGCCCTCTTCAATATCATCTTCTGTTTCTGGTAACTCAACGAATACGATGTCGCCAAGTTCACCTTGTGCGTATTCAGTAATACCGATAGTTACTGTATCGCCTTCAACTTTAACCCATTCATGTTCTTTTGAATATTTCAATTCCTCTGGCACTGCCACACGAATCCCCTCCTATAATATAAATGAATACTCTTTAATGATGCCATATGAAACCTTTTCATTCAACTATTTATAGACATCTTTTATGTTTTAAATTTTTTTGGTTAATTTAATTATTCGAGCTCTTAAAAAGAATGCAAGTACGGACTACAGCCGAATTAGTTTACCCATTTTTCTTTGTATTCTTTTTCATTGAATCCAAGCGTTATTTTGTCGCCTGAAATTGCTAACGGACGTTTCACTAACATACCGTCTGAAGCCAATAAATCTAGCTTTTCATCGTCTGATAAATCATCTAAACGGTCTTTCAGGCCTAATTCACGGTATTTACCTCCGCGCTTATTGAATAATTTGTCAATTTCGACACCGGTCTTATCAATCATGTCTTGCAACTCTCTTTTATTGGGATTAAGCTCTACAATGTCAATCGGTTCGTAACTTACACCGTATTCATCTAGAAATTTAGCTGCTTTCTTGCATGTTGTACAATTTTGATACTGATAAAATCTAATCAATTTATTGACCTCCTTTAACTTTGTTTATAATATACCAAATTATCAATTAAAACGCTTTAATTTATAGGTTGAAATTTTTTTAGATTCGCAAATCATTAGTTATAATAAGCGTATAAGCAATTTTAAAGGAGAGACTTAATAATGGAAGCTATAAAAACACGTGAAGAATTTGATAAAGTGATCCAAAGCGAACAACCTGTAATCGTTAAATTCGAAGCAGGTTGGTGTCCTGATTGCAAAGCTATGGACATGTGGATTGACCCAATCGTTAAAAAATACGATGATTATAAATGGTATTCAGTTAACCGAGACGAATTAGAAGAAGTTGCTCAAGAAAATGAAGTAATGGGAATTCCAAGTCTGCTTGTTTTCCAATATGGAGATAAACTTGCACACTTACATTCCGCAAATGCTAAATCCCCTGAACAAGTGGAATCTTTCTTAAGTGAAACATTCAACAAGTAATTACAAACAACAAAAATGGTCTGTGATTTCTAAGTAAATCACAGACCGTTTTCAATTAATATTCCGAAATAAAGTTTTCTGTATGACGCGGTTTTTTAGGAGGTATTTTACCTTCTAAATCCGTTAAATATAAAAATCCAACTAAATCTTCGTCATCTTGGACTCCTAATACCTTTCTTACTTTTGGTGAGAAAATATATTCCGGAGATTTCCAACATGTACCAATGCCCGCTTCATACAATAAGAGCATCAGATTTTGTGCATAAGTTCCGAACGCTAAATGATTTTCAAGATTTTCTTTTTGTCTTGGATCTCTTTTGACAATCATCACTAATAATCCGCCGAGTTTGGTTACGGCGTCAAAATGACTTTGTTGTTTCTCAGGTTCGTTTCTAAAAGCAAAGCGAGAAACTGATCGACTCATATCTCCCAATCGTTCTTTGGAAACATGCACAATTCTCCAAGGCTCCCTCATACCATGATTAGGTGCATCTGTAGAAAGTTTGAGCGCTTCATACAATGCTTCATCATCTATTTGCATATCATGGTCAAATATTTTAACACTACGTCTTGAAGTAATTGCATCTTTTAATTCCACAGTCTAACTCCCTTTCATCTAACGATAATCATTATCATTTATAGTATAGATTGTCGAATGTTTTTATTCAAATTATTTGTTTATTTCGTATAAATTCAAAAGTTCTTTTAATTTGCGTACGTGAATTTGTCCAGGCGCTTGCGGTTCACCTAAACATCCATATGAGATAGCTCCTCCGAAGACGCCTTGCGCTGTTCTAGAGACCAATCCAAGATGAGACATAGCAATACCGACCGATTTGGCTTGTACACTTTCTGCAGAAGTAGCAAGTGCTTCTAATAAGTTTAAGACATCTTGTCTTTCTTTTGGCATCACTGCTATTTTCAATATATCTGCACCCAATTTATTCATTTTAAAATAAGTGAATTTTAACGCTTCCAAATTAGGTGTCTGCTCGAAATCATGCTGCGATAAAACGACTTCTAATCCAGCTGCTTGCGCTTGTGCAATTAATTGCAGCAATGTGTCAGTTTGCGTTTCCTCCCACTCGATGTCAATCATATTGTATCCTTCAATTTGAATAAGGTCTTGCAAAAATTCATAATAGTCTTTGCCGTTTTTACTTCCTTTACCACCTTGTACTGCAGTGCGATAAGTTACTAAAACCTTAGCCTTTATATCGATATTCTTTAAATCTTTCAATAGCTTTTCTAATTCTTTGAAATCCAATGATTCGCGTTGATCAATACGCAGCTCAATGATATCAATATTTTCCTTTTCTCTTATCAAGTCGCTTTTCAATTGTTCATCTTTTCCCTCATAGGGAGCGATTGTAACTGCTACATCCACCTTACTCATACTACATACCTCACTTTCAATCATCGCACTTATTATTCAATTTCCCCTTACTTCTTTCAATACTATTTATCCAAAAAGATAATAAGTATAAAGAAAAATACTGCAATCAACAATACTAATGTAGGTATTAGAAATCCTAGCCATTCCATAGTTGTAACCTCTTTCAAATACATATGCAATTTATTATATCAAATTTATTAAATGGTTTGTATATTTAACAATCCCAGAAACACAGTTCTCTCTATGCTTATACATACAACAAATATAGCATCTTTTAACTTTTTAACTTTTTTGAAAAGTACATGAATTTGTCATTGATTTGTTTATAGCCCTATTATAATATTAAAATTAACTATTTGATGTTATTCTATTGCCTTAAAACAATAAATAATTTCATCCGATTTTGAAATTTGGAGTGTGAAAAATGAAAGAAATCCGTTTATTGAGACCAGATGATTTGAAAAATGTATATAACTTGTTTAGAGAGGCAGCCCAAGATAAGAAAAATATTTATACTTGGGCCATTTATGACGAAAATACAATCTCTGAAGAATATTTCGCACACCTGCTTGATGAAAATAACACAATACAATATCTCTTCGGCGTCTTTTTAGATGATGTTTTAGTAGGTGCACTGACTTTATTCCACCCTATTATTGTCGGCACTAAACATAAAAGTATCATTGAGAATATGTATGTAAAAGATATTGATCATCTGGATGAACACTTACTTGATTCCGTTGTGGATTTCTGTCATAAAATGAATATCGAAAAGATTTTAGCACCTGTTGCTTCTAATAATATTGGGGCTATGGTCTTTTATAGTGAATATGGATTTTCGAAAGTTGGTTTTGAAACGAATTCACGTAAATATAATAATCACTATATAGATGAGCATTGGCTTATCTATCCTATTGAAAATACTGCAAAAGTGAATCATTAACTTAATAGTGAAAAGAGGGAAAATATGGAGTTCACAAAATTTAATTTAAAACTAGCATTGAAGAACGAAACATCTACTGCTGATTTCCCGAATACTTTAAAGAAGTTTAAAGAATGCGGAGTTGTAAAGTATACTTATCATTTAAAAAATGGACTATATATATTCACAGATGAAGAAGGAGACGAAATCTATATTCAAGAAGATGCTACGTCTGTTCTTTTTCCACACTATGCAGATAAAAAGACCTTTACTGAAGTTCTGCAAGGAGCGCGAGCTGGGGAATTTACCTTTAAAGAATTTTGTAACCGGGCTGCTGCTACAGGCATCAGTCATTGGTTAGTTGACGTACTTAACTTCGAAGCCGCCTATTTTGATACCCTAGGCAACGTCGTGTTAATTACTGAAATTCCTGCTAATTAACTCGTACTGTGTTATCCATTAGAATGACTGTCTAATAAAAAATTCGGCACATTCCCGTGTACCGAATTGACTAAGTAAAGTAAGTTGTAATTAAGTGACCGCAAATCGTAACGGTTACGTTTTATATTACAGCATAATACTCTATTTGTAAACCATAAATCGTAATTTTTTCGATTTAAATTTATAAAAAACAAGTGCAAGTATCATACATACTTCGCACTTGTTACATTTAATGTTTTTCATATATACTCATTGCTCTATTGGCGGATTCTAGAAGATGGTTTTCCATATAATGTTCATGTACGTAATCATAAATATTTTGAACGTTTGTCTCTTCTTTTGGGAAATTATGATCTTTTGTAATATAATCTGCTAATTGACCAAATGGTGTATCGTCTTCCATAAATGTAATAATAAATTTATAAAATGACATTCAACAACCTCACTTAAAGGTATTTCCTTATCAGAAATTCAATAATTCTCATTTTCGACATATCGAAAAAACATTTCTTATTAGGTTGATAGGATTTCTTCTAGTATATCACAACAGATAAAATATAAATACAGTTTTCACAAAATTATTATATACATAAAAGTTGATTTCATTAATTTTTTCTCTTTTAAGCTAAATGCGATTTTATAACCATTACTTCTGCGTCTGTAAGTGCTTCTAAACTGTGCTTTTCATCAGGATTTATCCGCACAACTGAACCTGGTGCAATGCGTTCATCAAAATCTTCGCCTCTAAATTGAATCGTTCCTCTTACTGGTACTACAACTACACAATTCGGCGCAGAATGAGTAGGAAGCGTCTCTCCTGCTTTAAAGACGATATTCACAATTGTCTGCTGATCTGATTGATAGATAGGTCCTGTTTTGCCTGTTCCTGTTAATTTTTCCATACTAACCACCTCAATAAATAATGTATTATTCATGTTGCTTTAGTGACTTAATTCTAAATTAACGGATGCTCTGTAGAGATACAAGAGCAGTCCAACAAAGTTTGCCGATTAATCACAACTTCATTACGCAAAATTAATTATTTTTAAGAAGATTTAGCGAACAAAATTCTCTTTCCTTCTCATTCTACTTTAACATTAAAAAAGAGAGCACGCTAAATTGCGAACTCCCTTTTACATTAAAATCCTCTTCCAGCTCCGCCGCCTGAGAAGCCACCGCCTCCGCCGAAGCCGCCTCCACTAAAGCCTCCACCGGAAGAACCATTTCCAAAGCCGCCTCCAGAACCGGGTCCTACCCACCACATTCCAGAGTCGTCTCTTCTGCGGCCTCCCCCTCTAGGAGGACCGCCGCCGCCATTTCTGGTAATAATAATCAAAATAATGATGATAATTACAAATATGAATCCGAAAGAGCCTAGGAAACCGCCGCTGCCAGAGTTATCTGTTTCTTTAGGCGTATCTTCCTTAAATTCCTTTCCATTATAGCCATATGCCTTAGCAATCTCGTCCCAAATCGCATTATATAAATTCGTAATACCTTGACTATAATATTGCTTTTTTTCAGCCTTATTATCTGTATTAGCAGCTTTTTTAGCATACGGAGAAAATTTGTCATCAATTAAGGCACCAACTTTCGCATCGTTAAGCACGCCTTCTAGGCCATCACCTACAGCGACTTGTATGCCTCTATTGTTATTTTCGTTATCATTATCTAAATTCACCAGTATTACAATGCCTCGATTATGTTTTTGATCACCGACTTTGTAATGGCGTCCCGCTTCATATGCATAATCTTCTCTTGGTGTATTTCCAATCGATTTCATAGTCATTACTAGAATATCTGCATCCGTTCCATCTTGTAATTTTTGACCCTTTTTAACAATGTCGTCTTTATCATTTTGTGAAATGATATCTGCGTGATCTTGTACAAAAACGGGTTTCTCTAAAGGTGGAAACTTTTCTGATGCCGAAACACTTTGTGCTGTTATCAGCACCCCAACAAACATAACAGCTAAAAAGCCGATTATGCGTTTCATCATTGAGAACTATCAGTACCGAAATCTACTTTTGGAGCTTTTTCGGCACCTTTGTCCGCTTTAAAATATTCTTTTTTGTCAAATCCGAAAATTTTAGCAACGACTGTTGTTGGGAAGTGTCGAATGGCTTGGTTATATTCATTTACAGAATCATTATAATCTTTTCTTGAAACGGCAATTCTATTTTCTGTCCCAGCTAATTCATCGCGTAATCCAGTGAATTGTTTATCTGCTTTTAAATCAGGATATTTTTCACTAATTGCGAGCAATCTGCTTAATGAAGAGTTGACTTCATCATTCGCTTCTGCCTTTTCCTTTGGAGAATCAGCGCCCGCTAATTTACTGCGTGCATCAGAGACCTGTTTAAAAACATCTTCCTCATGCTTAGTATAACCTTTCACTGTATTGACTAAGTTAGGGATTAAGTCCACACGTCGTTGAAGCTGGTTGTCAATATTAGAGAGTGCTTTATCTGTATCTTCATCTAAACCAACCAATTTATTATAGGGACCAATCATCATTGCGCCAATAATTACAATTACAATACCAATAATAATAATCGGGGTAAGTGTCTTCTTCAAATTTTTAAACTCCTTTAACTCTTAATTTCTTAATTTTATTATACATGAAATGGTCGTCATACACGATTGTAGAGAAAAGAACTTTTTTCTCTCTTGAAAAATTTTAAAAAGTTCATTAATAAAATTGGTGCACATAAGCAAAAGATATGTATAATAACTAATGTATTAAAATCACTAATAACAGTTGAATAATTTAGTTAAGAAGGTGTTCATGTGGATTTCTTAAAGAAACCTCTTTCGGTGTATCTTATATTATTCTTGAGTACCACACTCATTGGAGCGTTCTTGTTGTATTTGCCTATCACCGGCAAACATCCTACGCCCTTTATTGATGCATTTTTCGTCGCATCCAGTGCATTTACTGTGACAGGTTTGTCCACGGTAGATATCACTACACAATTTAATTGGCTGGGCGACTTGATTATTATGTTGTTGATTCAAATCGGCGGGCTTGGAATTGTAACTATTACAACACTAACATTAATCATAGCCAACCGCAGAATTTCACTGCATGATCGTCGTCTCATCATGGTCACATGGAGCATTGATGAGCCAGGTGGAATGGTCCGTTTTATCCGCCAACTGGTAGTATACAGTTTGACTTCAGAATTCATCGGTATGCTTTTACTAGCCTTATCTTTTATACCGCGTTACGGATTCGGCAAAGGAATATACATCAGTTTATTTACTTCTGTATCAGCATTCAACAATGCGGGGTTCGCCCTATTTTCTCAAAATATGATTGGATTTAACAATGATCCTGTAGTCAATATTGTAATTCCTTTATTAATTATTTTAGGAGGACTAGGACCCCTGGTAATGTCAGACCTAGTTCAAACACGAAGATTATCTAAATTAAAGCTACATACCAAAGTAGTATTGTCTACTACTCTAGCATTGATTGTCGGAGGTACTCTACTCTATTACGTATTAGAGTTTAATAATACTTTGAAACCCTTTAATATTTGGGGACAAATCGGCACTTCTTTTTTCCAATCTGTCACTACAAGAACTGCCGGCTTCCAATCAGTCGACTTGGGTCTGATTCATACACCTACCGCATTATTAATGATGGTACTAATGTTTATCGGCGGTGCGCCATTTAGTGCGGCGGGCGGGATTAAAGTCACAACTTTCATCGTTTTAATCATGTTTGTGTACAGTTCCTTGCGTAACGAAAATCATACGGTAATCTTCCATAGAACAATCAAACCTAGAATTATTGGGAGAGCGGTAGCAGTTACTACTGTGAGTGGTCTTTTCGTATTGCTCGTTACTTTTATCGTCAGTATTTTAAACGAAAATACTCCCTTTATCAAAGTTATCTTTGAAGTCATCTCCGCCTTTGGTACTGTCGGCTTAACTATGGATTTTACGACTGAATATCATACTGCTACGAAAGCGATTATTATACTCGTGATGATTTGCGGAAAAATTGGGGTCGCCACTGTACTGGCATTATTTATTCCTGATAAAAAACGGCTTTATCAATATGCAAAAGGAAATATTTATCTGTAATTTCAAGCGTAATTGGTACAATATTAGAAATGAGCGTATTATCTCTTTAATTTTTGGTGTTGGTATACTTTTAATTATAGAGAGGTCGTACAACTTAGGGTACAATCTTTTTAAGGAGATGATAAAAATGGCTGTTGAAACATATTCAAATGCTAGAAAAAACTTTAGAAGTTTAATTAAACAAGTAAATGACAATAGCGAAACTGTTACTATCACAACCAACGAAGAAAACGTTGTTTTAATGTCCGAATCTGATTATAATGCAATCATGGAGACTCTTTATTTACAACAAACCCCAGCTAATGCTGCACATCTCAAACGGTCAATCGAACAACTAGAAAAAGGTGATTTAGTTGAGGATTATAAAATTTAGTAACCATGAAAGGCTAAGAGAGTTTTATACCAAATCGGACGAGTGGATAATATTCGTCCGATTTTTTATCGAGAATCCAAGAAAAAGAAGCATACATCAGTGCTGGAAAATATGATCAATATAAGCAATAAGTCTTAAGTTAATGTAAAGATTAATAAATATATCTATCGGAATTAAAAAATAATTTTTTATTCCGATTTTTTGTGCCACAAAATATTATAACAGTGTATAATTTAAGTGTATAAATAAATATTAAGGGGAAAATGCTTATGAAAAAATTCTTGTTCCTATTTGTAGCGAGTTCATTGGCGCTTTCAGCATGCAATAATCAAGAGACAGAGAAACATACTGAGAAGAAGAATGTTCAAACGAAAAAAGAAAAACAGGATAATAGGCAATCAGAGGATAACAAAAAGATTCCAGTTGAAAACGTAGCAAATAATAAAAAAGCAGTTGTATCTGATAATAATTATTGGAATTACCTAAGCAACCAAGAAGATATAGATACCAGCAAAGTTACTAATCATGCAGAACTGGATAAAATTATGACCGGGAATTATTCTGAAGTAGAAAAATTAAATGCTTATAATAATGCGGTTGCTAATGGAGTTATTCCGCAAGGCAACGTTATGGAAGGACCACCTGAAGCGGCTTACCAATCCTCTTTAAATATTGAAAAAGGAACTGAAGTTCCGCCTTCTTACCATATGTATGATAATTATGGAAACACCGCAGTTAAGCAAAAAACATTAGATAATAACCAACCGCAAGCAACATCGGAAACACAAAAACAGTCTGCTGTAACAAACAATCCTCAGCACTAATCTTATTAATTTTTTTCTGGATAAATTAAAACGAATGCAATACCCTCAAAGTTGAGAGCTATATTTTAATGATGAAGCATCTACCGACTATTCGATGGATAGTGTATAATAATTATATAATTGAATTACGGAGGCGCATCATGGGAATTTTTGACAACACCAACCTCGAAACTGAATACTTACGTACTTTATCAGTAAAAAAACGTAAAGAATATAAGGAAAAATCAGTTTCGGTAAAGAAAAAACTGCTAAATCAATTCAAATACGAAACAGAAACTTTCAACAACAAAGCATCTCACGACATTATTAAACGCTACTTAGAATCTCAAGGAATCTACGAACCTACAGAAACAATGATATCAGCAATTGAGCATCGTAAATTTAATAAAAGTACAAATCAAGAACCAGAGAAACCACAGCCAGAAAATCTAGATTCTCCGTTAGATACTCAAACAGATAAACTTATTAAACAAAACGAAGAAATTATTCATCAAAATAAAAAAATTATCAAACTGCTTACCAAGCTGAATGATAAAAAATAATAACCGGACTGAGACTTTAATTGAGGGTCTCAGTTTTTTATCTCTTTGGCAATATTATTTCTGTCTCTCGCCCTTATTTTTTAAATTAATATTGCAACGTGGCGGTATTTTATCATTTCTCCATTTTTTATATAATAACTTTTGATATAGTTCATAAGCTTCATCACCTTCAATGCGTACTTTACCTTCTACATAAAAAGGCGGCAGCTTAGCGTGCGAAAGTTGATATTCTTCGACCGCTTCTTCAACAATTTGACGCAGATCGGCTAATTCATTTTTAAAGTGTTCAGACTGATTGCCCCCTCTACGCAAATGTTCACGGTTCATAGCATCCATAATTTCTAAGGCTCCCCACAAATAGGGATTCCCCTCATTATAGACTGCTTTTACAACGGGATGATTACGATATCCAGTTCCAGTTTGGATAGCGCCCAACTCACCTAGACATACGCGAATAATTTGATAAAGTTCTAATACTTGCTTCGATAAACGACGATTATCTAGAAATTCTGCACTGACATTTGGATTAGGACTGACTCTGAATATCTGCACTAAAAACCACCCTTTTCTATCTTTGCCCTCATTATACAAAAAAGCAGTGAAGCAACCTATTAATATAGATTGTTCACTGCTTCTATTTATCAGCTAAAGCAAAAATTATGACATTTTTACAACGTTAGCTGCTTGTTCACCACGGTCGCCTTCAACGATGTCGAAGTCTACACTTTGGCCTTCTTCTAAAGTTTTGTAGCCGTCGCCTTGGATTGCTGAGAAGTGTACGAATACGTCGTCACCATTTTCTCTTTCGATAAATCCAAAACCTTTTTCTGCGTTAAACCATTTAACTGTACCGTTATTCATATAAAAATCCTCCATGTGCTTTTGCACGAATATTTGTAACTTGTTAATAAAAATCAATGGGAGTAAATTCATACGAATAAAACTTCAAATCAATTTCACGAACAATAATTACTTAACCTCAATACTACACTTATTTTTTCGTTTTGTATACCTTTTTGTATTTTTATTTTTAGAAAAAATCCATTTCCTTATTCAATTGCTCCTTATGCAAGCAACTCTATTGTTATTACTTTTTTCTTAAAAAACAGATTATCCATTTAGTATTTTTAAAAATGTAGGATGCTGATAAAGGTATTTATCTTTCCAAGACAACTCTAATTGGTGCCATTGATTATCAATTAAGTGAAACAAACCGTGATTATTCAGTGCATAGAAAGCGCCTGGATGAGTTGAATCCGCTTCTATTTGATTCATATAAGTTCCTGCATAGGGCAGACCTTGGGCACATTCGCTCCAACTGCCATCTTGATTTCTACGATAGATAGTGGCGCGAGGATATTCTTTCTCCTCGTCGCGATAATGCGCTGCAAAAGCATTTTGTGCCGCACCAACTAATAAGTCCGAGGCGTCTTCAGGATTAATCGCGATAGAATATAAATAAGGGTGCTTATCCAAACCTTTACTGGAATACTGCCAACTCATTCCATCATTATCACTTTCCGCAAATGAATGACCCTCAAGCGCCAGGCCATCGCCACATACTGCGAACAATTTACCTGGCTTAGAAGGATGCGTTACCATTTCATGAATATCTTTAGGACTGAAAAATGGTCGGTCATTCCAAGTTTCTCCTCCATCTGTAGTATTAATGAAAGCACCGAATTCAATAGCTGCATTCAGTGTTTGACTATCTTTAGAACTAGGCATTAAATCTTGTACATGATTGGTGTACGGTCTAGCTGGGAATTCCCAAAAAGGTTGTGAAGGTAAGTGTTGCACTTCCTTGAATTCCGTAAATGTTTGGCCGCCATCTTCCGAGTAATAGATAGCGCTTGGTTCTGTGCCCACATATAATATTTCTGGATGATGCGGATTAATCGCCACAGCAGTCATATAAGCAGAGGTAATCCCTTTTCCCAACGTAGGTTCATGATAAGCATTCATTTGACCTATCGCTTTCCAATGGTCTCCGTTATCTTCACTTTTCCAAAGTCCATTTCCATAAGTTGCACAATATAATACTTCTGGAGATGTGGGATTTTGGGCTAAGTCAACAGGATGCGTTCCTTCTAAGCGCGTTTCTACTATATAACCCGTTGCTGTTTCTTTTACAATTACAAGTTCATCTTCCATACCTAAGAAAAATGTATTCAATTCAGACTGTCCTTTCTCTATCATGAGTTAACTTTTCTTGATATTTCCCTGTAATTCTAAAAAGTAATCAAAAGAAAAAACTTTGAAGATTCTTTTCTTTTTTAGATGCACTTATCCTGAAACAGTTTATTCATCAAGCAGTTCTTTTACAGACTCACCAATTCTTACATAATGATCTCCGACTACACGGCTGATAGGATTTAACTTTTCAACATCTACGTATGCACTTTCAGGGTCATAAATAGCATCATCGATATATACCGCTTTAACTTGACCTATTAGCATGTCCGTTCCAGTTTGCTTGTCGCCTAATTCCAAATGATGCACTAATTCACATTCATAACGTACTTTAGCTTCTTTAACACTTGGAACGCTTACTGTTTTTGAATGAGTAGTAGTCAGGTTTGTTTTATCCAGCTCATTAATTTCATGAGGATAATTATCACCTGTTTTGACCACTTCTTTTACAATCGATTCATCTACAATATGAATGACGAATTCTTTGTTATTAAGAATATTAGAACTAGTATCCTTAAGCGCGCCATTTTGTTTACCTACAGAAATCATTAGCATTGGAGGGTCAGGACACACGATATTAAAGAAGGCGAATGGTGCTGCGTTTAATTTTCCATTTTCATCTTGAGAGGTTACAAAGGCTATAGGTCTAGGCGTTACAGTACCTATCAGCGTTTTATACATTTTGCTTAATTCAAGTTCATTAGGATTAATAAACATTTTCAAACCACCCATCTTTATATTATTAATACAGTTTAAGATATTTTCACACACTTATAAAACTTAACGCCTTATACTTTGTGGTCTGAATAGTTATTGGGGATTTTACAAACAATGATAAAAAAGATATTCTATAAGTAAGTTGAGAAGATTATTGTGTCATCGACATGATAAAACGCCAAACACCATTTACTATTGCCGTAGTAGATAGTGTTTTTTGGTATTTGTTGTTATTGCTATTTCATTTATTACTATCCCATCCTCTTTAAACGAATAGTTTCCCTCTATTACAATAAAACCTTTGCACCAAAATTTTCGGTTTCTGTATTTATATTTCAAATTTGTTTGCGTATCAAAAATCATCAAACCGTTCTTACCTTTTAAGTAACCAACAAAACTTAAAACGGATATTTTCGACGTATATTGAACAATATATGGACATGTTCTTTACATGCTTTTGCTTCGATAATTTCTACATCGTCATAGGGTGCGGATTTCAAAATCCACAAAAATATCCGTTGCAATATGCAATTGCTTAAAAATAGACATAAAATTAGCACCTTTACCATTTATTTTAGTAAGGTGCTTAAGATTTTTCGTTTTCTTTTTCTTTACTTTTTAAATAGGCCTTTTTTTCTTTTTCAATTTCTTTCTCATACAATTCTCCCAAAGATTCCAAAATATCCTCTAATGGAATATAGCCATCTAACATTGGAGTTACAGCCATATTAATCATCTCACTTTATATTTTATTCCACTTAAATTATACAATATTCTTAAAACTCTTTCAATTACGAAAAGAATTCTCTACGCCAGTCTTTATCTGGGTTCGGCACTGTTGTACTTATACAATGTGGGCATAATGGCGATGTACTCATTTCCGATACCATTTCTTTTACTTTGTGCGCCTAGCATATCACACTCTTTTTTTCGTCCATTTTAGCAATTAACGCTTATTCTCCGCCCTCGTCGATTATTTAAATGTATTGAAAACGTTATGTTTCTGTTTGCACACTTGCTGCTCCTATGATGAGTAATTGCTTCGCATAATATGCAAGCATTTCTTTCGTAATATCCGCACACATCATTTAGTGAATACTTCAAGAAATACTTAACAGTCCATAAGTCAGGCAAAATTACAAACGTTAAATATAAGCAATATTCAATATCTTTAAGTACTTTTAGTGATTTATTAAAGATGAGTTTTCCAATTTAATATATATTAGTAAAAGTTTAGGAAGTTCTACTACTTCAATCTTACTTGATATTATTCTCACTTGTTTGTTGAATGTAAAAAAGCAAGTGTCATATAATTGCCAGAAAATTAATTTCTCGACACTTATTTGACACTTGCTACAACAAAACATTGATATATCAACGTTTGTAAGCCTGTATGTATGGAGACGGCGGGATTTGAACCCGCGTCCAAGGATCCTGATACAAATCTTTCTACGTGTGTAGTCTATTAATAAGTTTCACATGATGGTAGGAAACAGACAACCAGCATCATGCTAGTCCGATTCATCTCTTCTAGGCAGACTTCGAACAGCAGTGCCTAGCGTATCCTACTAAAGTTGAATCGCGTTAACAGCACATAGGAGATGCTGTTAGGCGATGCAGAGTGCTATTACGCAGCTACTGCTAAATTATTGTTTGATTTGCCAGTTATTATAAACTGAGTGTGTTGATGACGGAGACAACCCTCCGACACGCTTAATAAGCTCTGGGGACCCCTGTCGAATCCAAAACGTCCCCGTAATATAAATATGAGATTCATTCTTTGATGAATCCGATAGCATTCTTAATCATATCAAATTACGCGATTAGACGCAATTCTAATGTTTAGACTACGATTATTAATTTGAAGATGTAGAAGCGGAAACTTTCATTACCGCTTCTACCTTTTTTAATAGCGATCTTTCATAGCACGTTGCATATCACGTTTAACTGCTTTATCTTTCAGATCTTGACGTTTATCGTATTTTTTCTTACCTCTTGCAATACCAATCAAGACTTTACAAACGCCATGTTTAAGATAAAGCTTCAACGGGATAA
Source organism: Staphylococcus piscifermentans (assembly GCF_900186985.1). Taxonomy (NCBI): domain Bacteria; kingdom Bacillati; phylum Bacillota; class Bacilli; order Caryophanales; family Staphylococcaceae; genus Staphylococcus; species Staphylococcus piscifermentans. Next base: position 2,168,899 of record NZ_LT906447.1, read on the forward strand.
TCGAATATCCTATTTCTCTTGTACGTGTACCCAACTTATCAATTTCTCTTTTGTGTAAAAGTAATTTACGTGGACGAAGGGGATCATGATTGAATCGATTCCCTTCTTCATAAGGTGCAATATGCATATTATGAACGTAAATTTCTCCGTTTTTGACTTGTGCGAAACTATCTTTCAAGTTTGCGCTTCCACGTCGAATTGATTTAATCTCTGTTCCTCTTAACACAATGCCCGCTTCAATCGTATCTTCTATATTATAATCATGTCTTGCTTTACGATTCTCCGCTAAGGTACCTGGAGATTTTTTCTTCTTTTTCGACATCGTGTTCACCTCTTGTTGAATTAATTTCAAAGTGAGGAGGACTGAATTTGTCACAGTCCTTCCCCAATCATAAATCATAATTTATTTCTTTTTACGCGCTTTTTGTTTTACTTTTTTGCTTTTGTAATAAGGTTTATGCTGTGTATTATTTTGTTTATCACGGTTGCGTTGATTTTTGCCTTTACGTTGTTTCTTCTTACCTTTTTTCTTATCGTTTCCTAAGCTTTTACCGCGCGTCTTAGCTTGGATAGTTGTACCTCGTGCTGGGCGATCTTCAGATTTTTTACGTTTAGGTTCAGGCATGCCAACAATTTGGAAATCAATCATACGTTGTTCAACGTCTACATTGACAACTTTTATTTTCACTGCATCCCCAATACGGAATACATTACCTGAACGTTCACCAATCATCGCCATTTGACCTTCTGCAAATTGGTAGTAATCATCTGTCATGTTTGAAACATGAACCATACCTTCTACAGTATTCGGCAATTCGACAAACATTCCGAAATTAGCCACAGAACTGATAATACCTTCATATTCTTCTCCAATATGTTGCAGCATAAATTCAGCTTTTTTCAGTTCATCCGTATCACGCTCTGCTTCAATAGCACGACGTTCACGGTTTGAAGTATGCTCAGCAATTTCAGGAAGCTTGTCTTCCCATTTTCTCAATTCTTTACCACTCATTGTTTCATCAATTAAATATTTACGAATCAATCGATGTACTACTAAGTCAGGATAACGACGAATCGGTGAAGTGAAGTGAGTATAGTAATCAGCTGATAACCCGAAGTGTCCTAAGTTTGCATCTTCATAGCGTGCTTGTTGCATAGAACGAAGCATCATTGTGGACACAACAGTTTGTTCTGGCAATCCTTTTACTTTTTCATGAATTTCTTGCAAAGTACTTGGAGAAATATCTTCTCCTGTGCCTCTGACCATAATTCCGAAGTTCGTAATGAAATCAAAGAATTGCGTTAAACGGTCTGATTTCGGTTGTTCGTGGACACGATAAATAAATGGTACTTCCATTTTATTGAAATGTTCCGCAACGGTTTCATTTGCAGCTAACATAAAGGATTCAATTAAGCGTTCGCCTTCACCGCGGTCACGTAATTGAACATCTACCGGAATACCTTCATCGTTAACTAATACTTTAGCTTCATCAATATCGAAATCAATTTCACCACGACGTTTACGCATTTGTTTTAAGCGATTGGATAAATCTTGAGCTAAATCCAACATCGGCGTCACGTCTTTATACTTTTCACGTACTTCTGGATTCTTATCAGTAATAATTTGATTAACTTCATCATAAGTCATACGATGGTCAGATTTAATGACACTGTCAAAGATTTCATGATTTTTCACGTTGCCATCTTGATCAATTTCCATACGGCAACTTAAAGTTAAACGGTCAACATCAGGGTTCAACGAACAAATACCATTACTTAAGCGATGAGGAATCATCGGAATAACGCGGTCAACTAAATAAACACTTGTACCGCGGTCGTAAGCTTCTTTGTCTAAAGCTGATCCTTCTTTAACATAGTGACTTACATCTGCAATGCTGACAGTTAATTGAGTATTGCCATTCGGTAATTTTTTCACACTAATAGCATCATCTAAATCCTTTGCATCTGCACCGTCGATAGTGATCGTCAATTCATCACGCAAATCTGTTCTGCCTTCAATTTCAGATGGTTCAATTGTCTCAGGAACTTCTTCCGCTTCCTTCAACACTTCATCAGGAAATTCAATTTCGATACCGTGTTGATAGATAATAGATAAAATATCTACACCTGGGTCGTTTTTATGACCTAATATTGCAGAAACATGACCTTCTGGGTTGTCATTTCCTTCTGCATATTTCGAAATTTGCACTAATACTTTATGACCTTCGACAGCGCCTAAGCTTTGACCTTTAGGTATAAAAATATCTTGCATAATTCGCTTATCATCAGGTATTACGAAACCAAAATGACGTCCTTCTGTATAAGTTCCCACGACTTGTGTGACAGAATGTTTCTCGATGGTTTTGACTTCGCCTTCAACTTTGCCTTTAAATTCACCTTTTGATGGTTGAACCTCAACAATCACGGTATCTCCATCCATTGCACGATTAATTTTTGTCGGTGGAATAAAGATATCTTCCATTTCTTCGTCTTCAGGACGTAAGAACGCGAAACCTTTTTTATTTTGACTTAATGTACCTTTTACGAGATTATTTTTCATAGTTTGACTTCCTTTTCTTTGGTAGCGGTCCGTCTTCGTTCGCTCTACTAAGCCAGATTGTTCCAGTTCAACTAACACCTTTATTAAGTCTCTAAATGAGTCGGCATTATTTAAACCTAAACGATCTTGAAAATCAGAAACTGACATGGGTTCATAATCAGGTTGTTTAATAATATCTGCTACAGATTGTTTTAAATTCATTATGCCCCCTCCTTTCATTATTTAATTTGTTTGTTTCTTATTTCTATTTTGACCAATCAAGACTTTCAAGGAAATCATAAATATCCTCAAAGACTTGTTCTTTTTCTTTATCAATTGTAATGACGTGACCGGAATCCGCATACCATTTTATATTTTTTTCTTCTGAAGATGCTTCATCATAAATCACATTAGCAGATTCAGGATTAATCATTTTATCTTGTTCTGCTTGGATGACTAATAATGGATCCATCACTTCATCAACGTGATTACGAACATCTTGAATTGTCTGTTGCAATTCTTTTAATGTGTTTGTGGGATGAAAAGCTTCCATCTCACGTTCAATTGTTGCTTCATCTTTCCCTTGGTATTTTTTAAAGTTGCGCGCATATTCGAGTACCCCTTCATACATTGAGCCTTCTGTCTTGATAAACATAGGCGCACACATCGTTACAATACCCTTTACATCTCTATTTATGCTTACTTTAAGCGCAAAATCGCCACCTAATGAAAGCCCAGCTACAGCAATTTCGTCATAACCTTGCTCCACTAAATAGTCATAACCATCTAATGCATCTTTATACCAGACATGCGGGCTGGATTGTAAAATCTCTTCCGGTGGTGCTGCGTGCCCTTCGTATTGAGGCGCATATGATGTATAACCTTTCTTTTGTAAAAAACGTCCTAACTGTCTTACATCAGAAGAATTCCCAGTAAAGCCGTGTAATAATAATACCGCTCTTTTTCCTTCTTCAAAAAAGAATGGCTTCGGCAATTTAATCTGCATGTCTTTCAATCCTTTCATGATTCCCAATTAATCAAATTTACTCATAGACCTATTATAAAGAAAAAAGCCCGACTTTTACATTGTCGGACCTTACATATTGAAATAAGTAATTGCTAACATCAACACGAAAAATGCAATAGATAATCCAATCGTTACACGGTTCAAGAATAAGTCAACACCGCGCTGCTTCTGCTTACCGCCGAAGAGCTGCTCAGCACCGCCGCTGATTGCTCCTGAGAGGCCGTTACTTTTGCTTTCTTGGAGTAACACAACTGTGATTAAAGCGATACAGTCTATTATTAATAAAACTGTCAATAAAGTGTGCATGCGTAGTCCTCCATTCATAATATACTCAATAAGCATAACACATTTTAATGTAAATTATCAACTTTTGGTCAATCTTCTTATTTACTTATTAGCGATTAAACGTACTTTTGCGTTTGATGGAAATAATCAACATGTACACCGCTAAAGCAAGTGAACCGATGATAGTAATCCATAAAGGCAATGTCATAAATCCTGACTTCACGTGATTAATACTTTGAATAATCACACCTGCATTAACTGCAGTATAAAAGGCTTGAGAGATATAAACAGCAAAGAGGAACCACCATAAATAAGTGTGTTGATTCCAAATTGCGATTAATCCGCACATATAAGCAATTAAATACATAATTCCTGTTAAACGATAGCTGTTAATAAAATTCCCTACTGCATTTTTTGTCGCATCAATATGGTGTGATGTCAGAATATCCGCTACCACACTATTGTCTAAAGAAACAAAAAGATAGATTGCATAGATAACAGCTAATAATACTGAAGCATAAGCAATAAAGCGTCCAGACTTTTTAGCTCTTAGCTCCTTTTCTTGATCTATAGTTTCCATTTTAATTCAGTCTCCTTAATTCAAGCTGAAAGTTTAACTCTATTTATTTAATTATATCAGTTTCTCAATGATTTTCGACAAAAAGCTAGTACAAAAAAAGAAACTGCTAAAGTCTTCAAAGACTCTAGCAGCTTCTCTAATAAGATTACTACTTTATGAAGTTTTGCGTGAACTCAATATTAGTAAACCTTTGCTTATTTATCTAAATTATAGAAAGAGTGAATACCGTCGAATTCAGCTGTTTCGTATAATTCATCTTCAATACGTAATAATTGGTTGTATTTTGCAATACGGTCAGTTCTTGATAATGAACCAGTTTTAATTTGACCAGCATTTGTAGCTACAGCGATGTCAGCAATTGTAGTATCTTCAGTTTCACCAGAACGGTGTGAGATAACTGCTGTGTAACCAGCTTTTTGAGCCATTTGAATTGCATCAAATGTTTCAGTTAAAGTACCGATTTGGTTAACTTTGATTAAGATTGAGTTACCGATACCTTTTTCGATACCTTCAGATAATTTTTTAGTATTTGTAACGAATAAGTCGTCACCTACTAATTGAACTTTTTTACCTAAACGATCTGTAAGTTGTTTCCAACCATCCCAGTCGTTTTCGTCCATACCATCTTCAATTGTGATGATAGGATATTTGTTAACTAATTCTTCTAAGTAGTCAACTTGTTCAGCTGAAGTACGTTTAGCACCTTCAGGACCTTCGAATTTAGTATAGTCATAAACACCATCTTCGTAGAATTCAGAAGAAGCGATATCGAATCCAAGGTAAACATCTTTACCTGGTTTTAATTTTGCAGCTTCAATTGCTTCTAAAATAGTATCTACAGCATCTTCTGTGCCGTGGAATTTAGGAGCAAATCCACCTTCGTCACCTACTGCAGTTTCTAAACCGCGTTTTTTAAGAATTTTAGCTAAGTTGTGGAAGATTTCAGCACCCCAGCGTAATGATTCTTTGAATGAATCAGCGCCAACAGGTAAAATCATAAATTCTTGGAAAGCAATCGGTGCATCAGAGTGTGAACCACCGTTTACAATGTTCATCATAGGAACTGGTAATTGTTTACCATTGAATCCGCCTAAATATTTATAAAGCGGTTGACCTAATAAGTCTGCAGCTGCACGAGCAACAGCAATAGAAACACCAAGAATAGCGTTTGCGCCTAGTTTACCTTTGTTGTCAGTTCCATCCAATTGAATCATCATTTTGTCGATTGAAACTTGGTCTAATACTGAAAATTCGCCTTCAACGATCTCTGGTGCGATTTTTTCGTTTACGTTTTCAACTGCTTTAGTAACGCCTTTACCTAAATAACGATCTTTATCACCGTCACGTAGTTCTACGGCTTCGTACTCACCTGTTGATGCACCTGATGGTACTAATGCACGACCGAATGCACCGCTTTCAGTTAATACTTCTACTTCAACTGTTGGATTACCGCGAGAATCTAAGACTTCGCGAGCATAAACATCTGTAATAATTGGCATGTTGATAATCTCCTTTTCATAATAGCTTTCGCTTATATTATAACTTTTTTCCTATCAAAATTGAATTGATTGTTGAGTAATGACACATTAATTTCTTAATGTTTGATTAAAGAAACACCAGTCATTTCTTCTGGTTGTTGTACACCTAATAAATCAAGCAATGTAGGTGCTAAATCACCAAGTTTACCAGTTTCATTTAGTGTTACGCCTTCTTTAGTCACAATAACGGGAACTGGGTTAGTAGTATGAGTTGTCATAGGTTGGTCGTCATCAGTCAATACTTGATCTGAGTTACCATGGTCAGCAGTAATAATTGCGTGGCCGCCCATTTCGATAATTTTATCTACAACTTCACCTAAGCATTCATCTACCGCTTCAATTGCTTTCACAGTCGGTTCAAGCATACCACTATGGCCGACCATATCTGGGTTAGCAAAGTTTAAGAGAATTAAATCTAAATCCCCTTTATCAAGTTCTTCCAATAGTGCATCTTTAACTTCGTAAGCACTCATTTCAGGTTTCAAGTCGTAAGTTGCAACTTTCGGTGAGTCGATTAAGCGACGACGTTCACCTTCAAATTCTTCATTACGACCACCACTCATGAAATAAGTTACATGAGGATATTTTTCAGTTTCAGCAATACGTAATTGTTTTAAGTTGTTAGCTTCAGCAACTTCACCAATTGTCTGTTTCAAATCAACTTTTTCAAATACAATACTTGCATCTACTTGGTCATTATATTTTGTAAATGTTGCAAAGAATAAATCTTTAGGCTGTTCCACTTCAAATCCTTTGAAATCTTTATTAGTGAAGATTTCAGAAAGTTGACCTGCTCTATCAGGACGGAAGTTGAAGAATACTACTGAATCGCCATCTTGAACGCCCTCATTTTGTTCTTTGATTGAGAAAGGAACAACGAATTCATCAGTCACATCGTTTTCGTAATTAGCTTCAATACCTTCTTCAGCTGATGCGTATTCAGGTGCATCAATATCACGAATTGCATTATAAGCTTTTTCTTCACGTTCCCAACGTTTGTCGCGGTCCATTGCGTAATAGCGTCCAGAAATTGAAGCAAATTGGCCAATACCGATTTCTTTGAATTTTTCTTCAGTTTCTTTGACATATTTTAAGGCAGATTTTTGATCTACATCACGGCCATCTAAGAATCCGTGAACATAAACTTTATCTAATCCTTGTTTTTTCGCAAGTTCTAAAATCGCAAATAAATGTTTGTAGTGGCTGTGTACACCGCCATCTGATAATAAACCGAAGACATGCAATGCTGAACCATTTGCTTTTACATGTTCAATTGCTTCGTTCAAGACTTCGTTTTCAAAGAAGTCTCCATCTTCAATTGCTTTATTAATACGAGTCAAACTTTGATAAACAATACGACCTGCACCGATGTTCATATGACCAACTTCAGAGTTGCCCATTTGGCCTTCTGGAAGTCCTACAGCTAAACCGCTGGCTTCGATTTGTGTAGTAGGATATTTGCCATAGTAACGGTCGAAGTTGGGTTTGTTTGCTTGTTTGACTGCATTACCGTGTTCACTTTCTCTATTCGCAAAACCATCAAGGATGATTAAAGCTGTTGGTTGTTTTGCCATATTATTTAGCACCTTCTAATAATTGTACGTAATCTTCTACTTTCAATGAAGCACCGCCGACTAAAGCACCGTCGATATCTGATTCTGCCATGTATTCAGCGATGTTGTTAGGTTTGACACTGCCGCCATATTGAATGCGCACTGCATCTGCTACTTCTTGGTTAGCAAGTTCAGCAACAGTTTTACGGATAAACGCACTCATTTCATTAGCATCTTTAGAAGTTGATGATTTGCCTGTACCGATTGCCCAAATTGGTTCGTAAGCAATAACCACTTGTTTCAATTGGTCTTCAGATAATCCTTCTAAAGCTTTTTTAACTTGTTCGCCTACAACTTCTTCAGCTTTGCCGCCTTCACGTTGCTCGTCAGATTCACCGACACAAATAATTGGAGTCATACCGTGATTGAATACAGCATGCGCTTTTTTGTTCACTTCTTCGTCAGTTTCATGGAATAAATCACGGCGTTCTGAGTGACCGATGATAACATATTTCACACCTAATTCAGCTAATGCAACTGGAGAAGTTTCACCAGTAAATGCACCGCTTTCTTCGAAATAAGTGTTTTCAGCACCGATTTCCAGACCTTCAGCTTTTCCATCTTTAACTAAAGTTGTTAAAGCATCTAATTGAATAGTTGGTGCGCAGATGACTGCTTCAACTTCATTTGTATCTGGCAATTGAGGTAAAGCATTTACAAAGTCTTTAGCCTCTTGTACTGTTTTGTTCATTTTCCAGTTACCTGCAATAATTGGTTTTCTCATTATTAAACGCTCCTTGAAAAATTATTATATAAATTATATTACTTATTTGTCGCTGATAGATTTGATACCTGGCAATTCTTTGCCTTCAAGATATTCAAGAGAAGCTCCGCCACCAGTTGAAATGTGTGAGAAGTCGTCTTCGAATCCAAGCATCATTGCTGCTGCTGCAGAGTCGCCGCCACCAATAATAGTAGTCGCGTCTTTTAATGAAGCAATCGCTTCACAAACACCGATAGTACCTTGTGCGAAGTTTTCAAATTCAAATACGCCCATTGGACCATTCCATACTACAGTATGTGCGCCTTCAAGTTCTTTTTTGAATAAATCTACTGTTTCAGGACCAATATCAAGCGCTTCTTGATCTGCTGGAATTTGGTCGATTGTTACAACAGTGAATTGTGCTTCATTAGAGAATTCTTTTGCAACTTTAGCATCTACAGGTAATACAATTTTATCTCCTGCACGTTCTAATAAATCTTTTGCAAAATCTACTTTGTCTTCTTCTAATAATGATTTACCGATTTCATAGCCTTGAGCTTTTAAGAATGTATAAGCCATACCACCACCGATAAGGACTTTATCTGCTACATTCAATAAGTTTTCGATGACACCGATTTTATCTGATACTTTTGCTCCACCCAAGATAGCCACAACTGGTTTATCAGGGTTATTTACAACGCCGCCGATAAATTTAATTTCTTTTTCCATTAAATCGCCAGCTGCACTTTCTAAGTGAGATGCAATCCCTACGTTTGAAGCATGTGAACGGTGAGCAGTACCAAATGCATCATTTACAAATACATCACCTAATGATGCCCAGTATTTACCTAATTCAGGATCGTTTTTAGATTCTTTTTTACCATCTAAATCTTCAAAACGAGTATTTTCTACTAAAAGCACTTCTCCATCTTTTAATTCTGCGATTGCTTTTTCTAAAACTTCACCACGAGTATGAGGAATAAAGTTAACATCTTTACCTAATTTTTCGCTTAAACGTTCAGCTACAGGTTTAAGTGTTAATTTTTCTTTATCGCTTTCTTCTTTAACTTTTCCTAAGTGTGAGAAAAGAACGAGTCTGCCACCTTGGTCAAGAATATACTCAATAGTTGGTAAAGCTTGAACAATACGGTTGTCGTTAGTAATTTTTCCGTCTTTTAAAGGTACGTTGAAATCAGCACGTTCTAATACAACTTTACCTTTCAAATCTAAATCAGATACATGTTTTTTAGCCATCTAAACTTCCTGCTACTAAAAACATATTCAAATGTTATTAGAGGATTTCTCTTTTCAATGAGGTTGATTTCGATTGAAATCAATTCTATGAACCTCTCCCAGAGCGTTACTTCCGATGTAGCCCACCGTAGTTTGAAACTTTATCAATACATTTAAATTGTGTGATAACCTTTTAGCAGTTTCCCTTTCTTTATTTTATTACACTATCACGGTGTAATCTGTTGCTTGTTTCAAATTAATACTGGCGTTTATATCTCTATCTTTAATCATTCCGCAATGGTTACAATAATACGTTCTTTGATTTAAAGACATGGGTTGTATGTGACCGCAATCAGAACATATTTGACTGGATGGATAAAATCTGTCGACTTGGCGTAATTCGATGTCGTTTTACATGGATGGTAACGATCAAATAATAACTTCCGATACCAGATTTCTTTTTGAACTTCGGATAACCTTTTGGTTTTTTGAAAAAGGTCTGATAAGCACGATGTACATTCATAATAGATTGTTTGAAAGCTTTGCTGGCACTTTGTTTAACTCGATGTTTATCCGGATGACTTGGAAGATACACATTGTTCATCCATTTGCTGAAAGCAAAACCGTTCATGTATGATTGTTCGGTTTTATAGAAATTTTAGTTAATTTCGATAAATTTTTTGTATACCCAACGGCATATGCCGATAGTTCAGTTGATAGTCTGACGTTGTTCAAAAGAAAGAAGGTCTATAGATTGAGATTAGCATATAGCTGTCAATATTGCAGAAAAAACATCTAAAGCATCTGAAATTTTTTCTGTTCAGAAACAAACTATTCACTAAGTTTCAATACAGCTTATTAATTTTTAAAAAAGCGGAGAAGCGTATGTGCCTCTCCGCTTACTCAAAAGCTGACCATTAAAATTCAACAGCACATTTACAGCTTGTCAAATTCAGATCTCATTATTAAATTATTTTACGTCTTTGATAAGGTATTCTAAAGTACGTACTAATTGTGCAGTGTAAGACATTTCGTTGTCATACCAAGCTGCAACTTTAACTAATTGACGACCTGATACAGTCATCACACGAGTTTGTGTAGCATCGAATAATGAACCGAATGTCATACCAACTACGTCAGAAGATACGATTTCGTCTTCATTGTAACCGAATGATTCGTTAGAAGCTTGTTTCATTGCTTCGTTTACTTCGTCAACTGAAACTTCTTTGTCTAATACAACTGTTAATTCTGTTAATGAACCAGTTGCAACAGGAACACGTTGAGCACCACCGTCTAATTTACCGTCAATTTCAGGGATTACTTTACCGATTGCTTTAGCAGCACCAGTTGAGTTTGGTACGATGTTTTGAGCTGCTGCACGTGCACGACGTTTGTCACCTTTTCTGTGTGGACCATCTTGAGTATTTTGGTCACCAGTGTAAGCATGAATAGTAGTCATGAAACCTTCAACTAAACCAAAGCTGTCGTTTAAAACTTTTGCTACTGGAGCAAGTGAGTTTGTAGTACAAGAAGCACCTGAAACGATAACATCAGAGCTGTCTAAAGTATCTTGGTTTACGTTATAAACGATTGTTTTAACGTCGCCAGTTGCTGGAGCAGAAATTAATACTTTTTTAGCACCTGCGTCGATATGTGCTTTAGCTTTTTCATCACTTGTATAGAAACCAGTACATTCTAATACAACATCAATGTCTAAATCTTTCCAAGGTAATTTGCTTGCATCTGGTTCTTCGAATGATTTAACTTCTTTACCATTCACACGGAATCCGCCATCTACAACTTCAACTTCTTCTGTGAAACGTCCTTGCATTGTATCGTATTTTAATAAATGCGCTAACATTTCATCATCTGTTAAGTCGTTTACTGCTACTACATCGATACCTTCAACATCTTGAATTCTTCTGAATGCTAAACGACCGATTCTACCAAAACCATTAATTGCTACTTTAACTGCCATTATTATGGCCTCCTTTAAAAAGATATTGTTAAAAAGTGGTTTCACTTTTTATAACCAAATTTGTTTAAGATTGTACGATAGTTTTAGCTGCGCCTTCATCTGTGATAAGAATAGTGTTCTTAGGGGCAATCGATAAATAAGCCTTTATCGCCTCGCCTTTAGAAGCACCTCCAGCTACAGCATATATATATTGCTTCGATTCTAAATCTTCCATTTGAAGTCCTATCGTTTTAACTTTATGGACGATCTTTCCATGAATATCGAAGTAATAACCAAATGCTTCTCCTACAGCATTGTGATGTTGAAGCATTTCAATCACATCTTTAGGTGAATGACGTCGATTCGCCATTTTCAGCGCATCACCAATGCCATGAACTGTAATATTTGATTGCTTGATTTTTTCTAATGTATTAGCAACTGAAGGCTCTTGCATCAACAACTCATATGTAGACTCACTGACATTATCAGGAACATATAATGTTGTGTAATCACCGCCAGTTTGTTCAGCCATACTTGCTGCAATAGTATTTGCTTGGTACACCATATTTTCCCCTAAACCGCCTCTTGCTGGTACAAAGAACGTTTTAAATGGCAATACATGCATTGATTCACTTACCGATGCCATTGTAGAGCCGCCGGTTATTGATACTATTGCGTCTTTATAAAAAGTTTTTTCTAAGAGCTGTCCAGCTTGATTACCCATTTCACTCTTCACTGCATTATCGATATCTGTATTTCCAGGTACGACATACACATTACTGATTTGATAACGTTCTTTAATCAGTTGTGCTAAATGGTAACCATCTGAGTACATATTGAAATAATTATCCAATTCATCGATTAAATGTTCACCTTCATCAGTAATTTCCATTCCTGTAGGTTTCACTTTAATCAATTCTTGTTTCTTCAACATGTTTGTTTCTGACCGCAATACACGTTCAGTTAAGTTCATGTATTCGCTCAAGCTTCTTCTTCCAACAGGTTGGTGCATCTTGATAGTAGTGAGTATAGTGAATCTGCGATACATTCTGTCGACAAGCTCAGGAATTAACTTCTGTTGGACTTTAAGCAAGTCTTCCACTACTATTTCCTCCTCTATATCTATAAGGGTCAGCATGCAACCACACTTTGACGTTTTGAGTCCCGGGTGGGACAAAAAAATAACATCTCTTACATTTGTAATAATACTATCATCTGATTTAAAAAGCAAGTCCGAATGCTTATAATAAATTTTAAAACTTACTGTTGCATACAATTGTTCCTTAACAATTATATTATACCCTTTTGTCGCAAGAAAAATCATCTAAAAACTATATTTTCCACACAATTTTTCTTATGATTATTCATATACCCAGTTAACCACTATAATAATGCATTGAAGGAGGTTTATATATGTCTGAAAAAAATAAAAATCCAGAAGTGATCGACCCAAAAGATCCTAGATATAAAGACGACACATATTTTCATCCTCAACACTCTGATAATCGTCAATCTCATTTCGAGAATGAAAGAAGATTTAAATATTATTCTTTCGGCGGCTGTTTTCCTATCGGTTGCGGTTGTTTACCTTTCCTTATCATTATATCTATATTAATTACTTGGTTAATAAACTTAATTAATTAAAAAAGCTGAAGAGGCTGAGACATCATTTCTATCTCACTCCTACTTCAGCTTTATGATTCAACACAAATATTATCGTTGTGATGATGTATTGTTACTATTATTAGATTGATTACTTTGATTAGATTTATTCGACTGAGCAGCACTATTATTACCTTGATTTGAAGGTGTCTGTTTATTTTGTGTTGCACTAGAATTATTTGATGGTTGTGCGTTTCTCGATGTATTATCTACTGTTGATTGCTGTCCTTGCCCTGGCCTGGGCTTATTGTTTGACTGTTGATTCTGAGTATTCTGTTGTGGTTTACTCTGCTGTTGATTTTGTTGCTGTTGATTAGATTTTTGCTGATCTTGCTGGCGTTGTTTATTTGCTTGTTCTTGTTGTGCTTTCTGCTGTTCCTGCTGTTGTTGATTTTGCTGTTCTTTAGCTTTTTGTTGTTCCATAGCTTTGTCAGCTTGTTCTTTCGCCTTTTGTTGGCGTTCTTTTGCTATTTCATCATTTTTCTTTTGTTGTTCTGCAGCTTGCTTTTTAGCTGCTTCTTGATCTTTACGTGCTTGTTCCTGTTGCTTGTCTTGTTGTGCTTTGTTGTTTGCTGACTGTTGTTTTTGAGCTTTTCTATTTTGTTCCTCTTGTCGTGCTGCTTGTTCTCTTTGTGCATTTATATTATTTTGTCTTTGTTGTTCTGCAGCTTGTTGGTCGGCTTGTTCTTGTTGTTCTTTTTCCTTTTCTTTTCGTTTCTGCTCTTCTTTTTTCTTTTTCTCTTCACGTTCTTTTTTCTCTTTTTTATCTTGCTTTTCTTGTTTTTCTTTTTTCTGTTCCTGACTTAATCTCTCGCTGCCTTTCTTAGAGTGATCCACAAACGCGAAAGTGGCAAATGCAAGCGTGAATAATAAAATAACAACAATAATAGCACTCACAATTTTCGCGAGGCCGCTCATTTTATTTTTAGGTGGCTTGCCAAAATCATTTCGATTTTTATTAGACATGTGCTCTCCTCTTTCCGAATTCAATTCCTAATAATATACACATTAAGATTTTTGCAATTTATTTTTATATACCCGATTGAATTGTTATTTTCATAGTTTTCATTAACTAATGATAACATTTTCCAATGATATATACATCATTTTGCGAGGAAAAGAGTCGATATTAATCTGAATTTAATATTCACTTTATCAATGTATATATAGCAAGCATTTTCTTGCCCAGGGTGTATAGATGATTAACTTCCGAAAGATTGTTATAATGAAATTCACATAATTATCTCCTAAAAAAATAATGGACCTATACGTTTCTCGCATAGGCCCAATACTAAAGGGAGTCAAAATTTCACCTTCGCATGTATATTATGGGGTATACTGTTTTTAATTAAGAGATGTTTAATTAATTTCCGAAGGTACTTTCATTATAACTTTTCTGTATTTGTTTTAAATACTTCTATTAAGATTTTATTGACATATTAATGTCTAAACATTGAATAAACAATGAATATTTAGAATGAATATTGTCTATATAAGAAGTGAAGCAGAACTACGTATATTATAAAAGAGGTGGCTAAAATGAAAGAGTATTTAATCACAGGTGGTACAGGTTTAGTAGGTAGTCATTTGGTCGATGCTATCTATAATACCGATTCACATATTACTATTCTCACTCGACAAGATCGTCATAGCTTAGACAATAAGATTACTTATGTTAATTGGAATAAAGATGGATGGGAAAACAAAGTACCTGATCATATCGATATTGTAATCAATCTCGCTGGTGCTTCATTAAATAATCGTTGGACTGAAGATTATAAACGTACTTTAATGTTGAGCCGCATTCGTTCGACTCAAGCGCTTTATGAATTATTCGAGCATAAGAATACGCATCCATCTGTCTTATTTAACGCAAGTGCTGTGGGTTATTATCGACCTGATTTCCATAGAACTTATACAGAACTTTCTAAATGCGATCCTCATGATTTTCTTTCAGATATTACTTATCAATGGGAGCGATTTGCACGTAAATTTGAAAAATTAGGTACAAGAGTCGTAATCGGACGTTTCGGCATGATTCTTTCAGATGAAGGCGGCGCCCTCCCTACTATGGAACTTCCATACAGATTTTACTTTGGCGGCAAATTAGGCACAGGCTTCCAATGGTATTCTTGGATTCACATCACTGATTTAACACGTGCTATTTTATTCTTAATTCATGATTCAAATGCTGAGGGTGTATTCAACCTCACTGCTCCTGTCTCTGAAAGACAAAATCTTTTCGGATATACACTGGCTAGAGAAATGCACAAACCTCATGAAACATGGGCGCCTAGTTTAGTCTTGAGATTAGTGTTAGGGCAACGTGCTACAATCATCTTAGATACACAAAAAGCAATTCCGAATCGCTTGCAAGCTCGAGGATTCGATTTTGCTTATCCAAATTTAAAAGCTGCACTAGATAATTTAGTGCACGAATAATCAACTACTCATTTAAAGTAGTATTTAATTAAGAAATTCCTGACTGATAAATGTCAGCCACGTGGTTAGAACGAAGGTGGATTTGTGGATAAGAACGATATTTTAACTCAATCATTATTAGCAATTGCTGGTATTCTTTTAATATGTATCGGAAGTTTCGCCATGACGACCCAAGCTCCATCAGTCTTTATTGCTATCTTGTACCTCTTAGTAGGTATCGTAATATTGGTGAGCGTGCTGATGAAATATTTGAAAAGAAACCGCAATAAACATTAAGCAAATGAAACAAGGGCGGAGACAAAATTTTGTCCCCGCCCTTGTTTTATTTACATTTATCAAATATATTATTTTTCTGGTTGCATTACTTCATCAATTAGACCGTATTCTTTAGCTTCATCTGCTGTTAAGAAGTTATCACGATCTGTATCTTTTTCAATTTGTTCAATTGATTGACCAGTACGTTCAGCTAAAATTTTATTCAATTTAGCACGTGTTTTTAAGATATGAGTAGCAGCGATTTCAATTTCAGTTGCTTGACCTTGCGCACCGCCTAATGGTTGGTGAATCATAACTTCAGCATTTGGTAACGCGAAACGTTTGCCTTTTGCGCCAGCTGCTAATAAGAATGAACCCATTGAAGCGGCCATACCGATGCAGATTGTTTGTACATCTGGTTTAATATGTTGGATTGTGTCATAAATTGCAAATCCAGCTGTTACGCTGCCGCCTGGTGAGTTGATATATAAATAAATGTCTTTCTCAGCATCTTGAGCTTGCAAGAATAACAATTGTGATACGATTGAGTTTGCTACGTTATCATCAATCGCTGAACCTAACATGATAATACGGTCTTTTAATAATCTTGAATAGATGTCATAAGCGCGTTCTCCGCGATTAGTTGTTTCAATTACTGTAGGAATTAAATTCATTACATTTCCTCCTTGTACTTTTATGAATTAACTATATTTTAACCTAAAAGTCAAAAATGGTCAAAAATTATACTCACCTTTTATTTTCTTTCTCCATATTGACCCTATAGTCGGTTAAAGGTACACTATTAATTGTCTGTTAATATTTACCCCTCGTAGTGTAATGGATAACACGTAAGATTCCGGTTCTTAAAATAGGGGTTCGATTCCCTTCGAGGGGGTTCCATAACTAATATTTATTAACCAGAAACGCTGATAAATAATTCAGCGTTTCTTTTATTTGCCGAAATTCGCCTTAAAATTTTCCTGCTTTTGACACTTTATAACCATTTCAATTTGCACTATTCGGTTCAATTTATCACTTTTTATATTAATTCTTCAATTTAAACTTTGCTAATAATTAGAATTATGTTAA
The DNA here is from genome assembly GCF_900186985.1 of Staphylococcus piscifermentans. Classification (NCBI taxonomy): domain Bacteria; kingdom Bacillati; phylum Bacillota; class Bacilli; order Caryophanales; family Staphylococcaceae; genus Staphylococcus; species Staphylococcus piscifermentans. The sequence continues at coordinate 2,185,822 of NZ_LT906447.1, forward strand.
AGTTTATATGTTTGAAAGGTTTCAACATTAGATAATATTCAGAAATTTTAGTAAATATTGTTTCTTGATTTTCGGGAGGTTCAAATGAAAAAAGTAATATTAGTATCCGGTTTAATGCTTTTCTCCTTATTTTTCGGAGCTGGCAACTTGATATTTCCACCAATGTTAGGTTATACCGCACAGGGTAATATGTGGGCTGGTATGACTGGATTTGCAATTACCGGTATTTTAATGCCATACATAACAGTTATCGTAATCGCCTATTATGACGGTGGTGTAGAATTTATAGGTAATCGTGTTCATCCAAAGTTTGGATTTATTTTTGCAGTATGTATTTATTTATCTATTGGAGCGCTTTACGGCATTCCGCGTGCTGCAAATGTCGCATATGAAATCGGCGCTAAATCTATTATCCCTGTCCATAACACTTGGACATTAGTTGGGTTTTCACTTGTATTCTTTATAATAGTAGGGTTAATTGCTTTATATCCTAATAGAATGGTAGACAATTTAGGAAAAGTTCTGACACCTGCGTTATTACTAGTAATCGGAGCGCTTTGTGTGGCTGCTATTATTCACCCAGAAGGCAAAGTCGGCGAACCACAAGGTAAATACGCTCAAGCGCCATTAGTTTCAGGTATCTTAGAAGGTTATTACACAATGGATTTAGTGGCTGCACTCGCCTTCTCAGTTGTTATTGTACAAAGTTTCAAACTAGCGGGCATTTCAGATAGTAAGAAGATTGTTAAAAATGTGATTTTAGCAGGTTTGATTTCAGCTGTTTTGTTAACAGTCATTTACTTTTCACTTGCCTATCTCGGTATTACTACAAGCAAGCCAGGATTTAAAAATGGAGCGAGTATCCTAACTTATAACTCAGTCAGATTATTTGGAGCTTTCGGTAATATATTATTTGGGGTTATCGTTATTCTAGCATGTTTAACGACATGTATCGGCCTCGTCAACGCAAGCTCAGCATTTGGAATGAAGAAATTTCCTAAAATTTCATATAAAACCTATGTTATTGCTTTTTCATTAGTTGGATTCTTAATTTCAACTTTAGGATTAAATATGATCTTGCAAATTGCAGTACCATTGTTGACATTTATTTATCCGATTTCTATTGTGTTAGTACTCATTTCGTTAATTGCTATTGTGATACCTACACATTTAAAAATCGCATATATTCTACCGACTATTTCAACATTGATTATCTCGGTACTTGAGATTTTTAATACTTTTAAATTAATTCAGCCTTTAAACGGTTTATACCAAGCATTGCCTTTGTCTGAACAAGGATTGGCATGGTTATATCCCTTCTTAGTATTAACATTTATCGGTATTATTATCGACTTCGTTAGAAATCGAAATAATAGGTCCTCACATTGTACTGAAGCACAGAAAGTTTAAATAATCGAATATAAATTTAATCTTGCTATTAAGCCGATGGAATTGGTTTCTATTTCCATCGGTTTTATATTTTTTCTGCTGATTTTTCACAATATTTTTATATTGAGCAAACCCGTTTTAATTTAAGTTTCATGTGTTAAAATTAAAATTGCATTTTAAAGGTGATGGGGTTAGACAGAAATATTGTCCAATCCCCCGTTTGTGCTCGATGACATATTGCCATCTTGCGAGCATTTTGCATAATTAATGGGACGTGTTAAAACATTTGTCCCTATTTCTTTATGTAAATTTTGAAATTCCCATTAAACAATTTTCATTCATATTAATTATTTAAAGAAAGGTAGGTTTGTAATGGAGCAAAAGTTTAATTACAACTTAATCACAACTGTGTTCTTTATAACAGGTATTGCAGTTATGTGCAGCCTTTATTCTGCTATCCCCTTGATGCCTGTTATCGGTAAAGAACTTCATTTAAGTGAGAGTGCAACTACTCTGATCGGTGTCGTATTCTCTATTTCTTATTCAGTCAGCTGCATGTTCTATGGAATTATTTCAGATAAATTCGGCAAGAAAAAAGTGATTCTTATTGGTTTATGCGGATTAACTTTAACTACACTTGCAATTGGATTTATTCATAATTTCATTTTGCTTTTAGTAGTAAGGGTTTTACAAGGTATGGCTGCAGCAAGTTTCTCACCTGTATCACTCACATATGTTACTGAAGTGTTCCCAATCAATAAACGTGTTACTGCAATCAGCTTTATCAGTACAAGTTTCATGTTATCCGGTGTTATCGGCCAAAACTTAAGTGATATTATCGCTGCACATATGAGCTGGCGTATTGTCTACTTTATTTTGACAGTCGTTTATATTCTATTGGCAATTTGGATCTTGCGTACTATTCCTAAAAGTCCGTATCATACGCCAGATACAAAATTCTCTGTGTTCTTTAAAAATATGCGACACATCTTTGACAATAAAGGGATTGTGTTATGTTTCTTCGTATCGCTCACAATTCTCACTTCATTTGTTTCGATGTATACAATATTGAATGAGTTTTTAACATCCAAAGCGATTCACGCAGATTTAACTATGATTTCCACTATTAAATTATTTGGTTTAATCGGTATGGTGCTTGCACTATTAGCTGGACGTGCGAGTGATTTCATTGGTGTTAAAAAGGTATTGCTTATTGCATTGCTTACAAGCGGTATTTCAATTATTTTAATGGGACTTACTCATAATATTGTTCTGATTACTACATTCAGTATTACCTTTATCGCAGGTATTGCATTTGCCGTTCCATCTGTCATTTCACAAATCGGTTTATTAACAGATAAAGATAAAGGATTCTACCTTTCTATAAACACATTTATGCTGTTTATTGGTACAGCAATCGCGCCGGTTTTATCTCTAAGATTATTAGAATTGCCTTCATTCACGATGATGTTTATAGCTTTATCTATCGTTAATTTTATCGGTTTAGTTATTGCATTCTTAATTCCAAAATCACAATTTGTTGATTAAGAAATGAGATAAAAATGGCTGAGACATTGATTTGTCTCAGCCATTTTTTACATATCGATATGTTCGCCGCTTCGAATTTTATCTGCCAACTCATTCAATTTACGCAAACGATGATTGACACCTGATTTTGAAATCGTACCAGTAGAGACCATCTCACCTAATTCTTTGAGTGACACGTCTTGATTCTCCACACGCAACTTGGCAATTTCTCTCAAGCGATCTGGTAAATTCTCTATCCCAATCTCTTGATCAATCAGTTGAATGCTTTCAACTTGGCGCATGGCAGCACTTACTGTTTTATTTAAATTTGCTGTTTCACAGTTGACTAACCGGTTTACGGAGTTGCGCATATCACGCACAATGCGTACATCCTCAAATTTCAGCATTGCTTGATAGCCGCCTATCAAACTCAAGAAATCCGATATTTTTTCCGCTTCTTTCAAATAAACGATACTGCCTTTCTTTCGTTCCAAATGTTTAGCATTCAAATCATATTCATTCATTAATTCAGTTAATCCTTCTGAATGGTTCTCATATAAAGAAAAGATTTCTAAATGATAAGATGAAGTTTCAGGATTATTTACAGATCCGCCTGCTAAAAAGGCACCTCTGAGATAGCTGCGTTTCATATCATCATCTTGAATCATTTCAGGTGCAATTGCATGGGTGAAAACGCCATCTTTCAATATGCCTAATTCATCTAAGATTTCTTTAGATTTTACCTTCGTACGACAAATATAGATATTATTTTTCTTTAGTTTCATTTTCTTACGAACAAGGATTTCTACCTCAATATTAAAAACTTTTTTGATTAAAGAATAGATACGTCTTGCAGTTGTAGCATTTTCAGTTTGTACATTAATCACAAATTGCTGATTAGATAAACTGAGGGCTCCATTCATACGTATCAAGGCGCTTAATTCAGCCCGCGCATTTTTTTCATCGACATCTATTCTTGTTAATTCGTTTTTCATGTCTGATGCAAAACTCATGCTGCGCCATTCCTTTCTTTACTTTTTTCTTTTTTTAGGTTTAAACGGAATTGTGCTTGTCAAATCTAGAGCTAAATCATAAATCATCCGAGCAAGTCGCGTAGTATTGTGTCTTACTCGATTCTTCTCAGAAATATGCACTAAATCAGGGTGAGTTAAGGGTATAATACCTTCTGCTTCAATATCTTCTTTATGATATTTAACTGGTTCGGCACATTCTTTACGATAATTTTCTAAAATTTGATTGCTATAATCTTCATTTCCGCAACAAATGACATAATCGATAAAGTTCGTACCCATATGTCGATTTAATGCATGTACATGATCCATAACATCAAAGGCATCTGTTTCCCCGTGTTGTGTCATGACGTTAGATACATATACTTTAGGTGCATCGCTTTCTTGTATAGCGTCCCCAATACCTGGAACACACAAATTCGAAAGCACACTTGTATAAAGTGAACCAGGCCCTAAAACAATTAAATCCGCATGCTCTAATGCATCAATCGCCTCTTCCATCGGCTGTACATCAGCAGGTTCAATAAATACACGTTTAATCTTCTTTTGGCGTTTTGGAATATTAGATTCGCCATAGACGATTTCCCCATCTTCCATTTCAGCATTCAGACGAATACTAGAATTAGTAGAAGGAATCACACGTCCTTTAATATTTAATATTTTACTTAGTTCTTTTACTGCATGACCGAAGTCATCTGTAATATTGGTCATCGCTGCAATAAGCAGGTTACCTAACGAATGCCCTTCCACTTGATTGTCTTGGAAACGATATTGAAACAATTCTTTTAAAGTAGGTTCTGTATCACTTAAAGCTGCAATAACGTTTCTGATATCTCCAGGGGCCGGTATATCCATCTCATTGCGTATTTTACCTGTACTGCCGCCGTCATCGGCTACAGTCACAATAGCAGTAATGTCAATCGGATAATCTTTTAGACCACGCGCCAAGACTGAGAGTCCTGTGCCGCCTCCGATTAATACAATTTTAACCTTTTTCATTCTCCACGCCACTTTCAATATGTGCATCCCGATGATGGACATACACATTATAGTCATAACTTTCGTTTAAATCCTCGGCAAGACGTTTCGCTAAGGCAACCGAACGATGTTGTCCACCAGTACAGCCTATTGCAATCACTAGCTGTGTCTTGCCCTCTTTCTTGTATCCCGGAATCATAAACTTCAATAAATCTAACAACTTGTCATAAAAGATAGCCGTCTCTTGCCATTTCATGACGTATTGATAGACTGCGTCATCTACCCCAGTCAAAGGTCTCAATTCTTTTACGTAAAATGGATTAGGTAAAAAACGCACATCAAATACTAAATCTGCATCTTGTTGAATACCATGTTTAAACCCAAAACTTGTCACACTGATACTGAAAGTTTCAATATTATCTCGATTGAACAACTCATCTATTTGCGCGCGTAATTCTTTAGGTTTAAGTGCTGTTGTATCTATGACAAAGTTTGCAAAACTACGGATTTCTGATAATAAGTGTTTTTCTTCTTGAATCGCATCTATCAAAGAACGTTGTCCATTATCATTTAATGGATGCGCACGACGTGTTTCTTTATATCTAGAAATCAGCTTAGCTTCACTCGCTTCCACAAACATCACATCTACAATAACATGGTTTTGACTGCGAAGTAAGTCTACTTCTTTAACTAAGGATTTGAAAAATTCTTGCCCGCGTAAGTCGATCGCAATCGCTACTTTTTGCAGTGACGGATTCCCTTGTTCCATCAATTCTACAAACTTAGGAAGTAAAATCGGCGGTAAATTATCCACACAAAAATATCCTAAATCTTCTAAGCTTTGAAGCACAACAGACTTCCCTGCACCTGACATACCGGTAACTACTAATAATTCACTTTTATTTACGACTTCATTTTCTTCATGTTGCATTTTGCCACCATCCTGTTTAAATTCGCTCATAATATCCTCATTATATTCAATACTATCACATTCGTCTCATGGATTGGCATTGCAAACGCAGAATATGTAAAAAGGTTTGAATAATACACAGAAAATTTACATTCGTGCAATATTCAAACCTTGTTCGTTTTTTATTATGCTTCTGTTGCTAATTTATCTTTAACTTCTTCGATATATGCTTGTGCATTTTGTGCAGCAATGCTGCCATCGCCTGTAGCAGTTACGATTTGTCTTAAACCTTTTTCACGTACGTCGCCGGCCGCATAAACACCTGGAAGTTTAGTTTCCATTTCATCGTTTGTCACAATATAGCCTGCATCGTTCGTAATGCCTAGATCTTTAAATGGTGTAGTCAATGGTTTCATACCGATATATATAAATACACCGTCTGCAGGCAGTGTTTCTTCTTTGCCGTCCACAGTAGATTGCAATGTCACTGAACCGACTTTGCCATTTTCTTCATTGATAGATGCTAACGTATGGTTCCAGATAAAGTCCATTTTTTCATTTTTAAAGGCACGATCTTGTAAGATTTTTTGAGCACGTAATTTATCTCTGCGGTGAACCACTGTCACACTATCAGCAAATTTAGTCAAGAATGCACCTTCTTCAACAGCTGAGTCGCCGCCGCCGATTACGAATAATTTTTTACCTTTGAAGAATGCACCATCACAGACTGCACAATAACTTACTCCGCGTCCGCCTAATTCTTCCTCGCCAGGTACGCCGATTTTTTTGTATTCTGCGCCAGTTGTAATGATAACAGCATATGCAGTTACGGATTTGTCTCCGTAAAAGATTTCTTTGATATCACCTTTATCTTCAATGCTTTTAATATCACCATATTGATAAACTGCACCGAATTTTTGTGCATGGTCAAACATTTTTGTAGATAAATCAGGTCCTGAGATAGATTCGAAACCTGGGAAGTTTTCTACATCTTCTGTATTTGCCATTTGTCCGCCGGGTACTCCGCGTTCAATCATTAGTGTTTTTAAATCTGCACGAGAAGCATATACTGCCGCAGTCATTCCTGCTGGACCTGCGCCGATAATTACAACATCATAATCCGGTTGTTGATTAGCCATTAATATTGCCTCCTATCTTCATATCATCATGTATTATATTATAACGTTCTCTTTAAATATAACGATTTGCTCAAAGTATGCCATAAGCAAATTGTTATACCCTACTTTAATTCTAAACTTCTAACAGAATATTAATTGCTTTATTTAAACCGTAAGTCGAAATATCAAACCACTCTGCAGCTTGCTTCTTAGTTACTTTTTGTTCAGTTTGTCTGAAAAATAAATATACAAACGCTGCTACATAACCTTCAACTTGCTCTAAATCATAGCCGCTTGCAATCAAACCTCCTGCACGATCAATCCAAGCGATAAATAAATTATGGTAATGACGTAATGTTTCATGCTCATATAATGCTAACATGCCGCGGTGAATAAAATCTAACTTTACTAATTTTAATCCTTTAATGAGATAAGTAAGGTACAGCTTTTCATATTCATCCATTGTTTCTAATACTGCCCAAACTTCTTCCGTAATCAGCAGTTCTTTTCCTTTAACTTGATTTAATAAAAAGATGCCGTAAATACGGGCATGATTATCTTCACTCGTTAATAAAGGCAGAATGTTGGATTGGAAGAAATTATCATTTTCAGAAATCACCCAAGGAGGGTAACCAGGGGTGCTCTTAGTTATTTCTTGCAGCTTATTCCAAAAATGAATACTCTGTTCTTTATTTCCTAGGAAATAATAGTTATAACTTAAAGCATGAAAGAGTTGAATAGAAATAAATTTCCCTTTTTTATATAAAGGGAAAAGTAGTTTCTGAGAGGCTTCATATTTTTTCAAATAACTAAGTACAATGCCTAATTTAAAGGTTTCATCTTCATTCATAGGCACGACTTTAGATAGTAATTGCAGATAATTAGGATATGCCTTATCCTTCGTGTTGTAGAGTAGCAAGGTATAATGGCATAATGCATGAACGTCAGTTTGATTTTCTTTTAAGAGCTGTTTCAGCATCGTTCGCGCTTGATCGTAATCACCTAGATACAAATAGCTCATAGCTAAGAGATTGCGAATACTATGATGTGCGCGAATCTTCATGTCTTGTCTCAACACATAATCTCTGGCATCTTCTAATCTGCCTTGTGAAAAAAGATGCTGGAAAATCATTTGAACCGCAAAGGCTTGGCTTTCTTTTTCTAATTTATCCAAATCATCATAAACCACTTCAAACATTTCTTCTAATTCAGAACGATAATCTTCATCTTCTGCTTCTAATACATAATTCATTCCGAAACAAAAAGCTTTATTTGGATCGTTCAATGTAATGTAAAGCTGGCTTAATTGGAAAAAAGCGTCTGCCAGGTGGTCTCCTTTGGCTATATAATCATAATAACGCTCTGCCACGTTGCTGCCTCGGCCTATTTCTTTCAATGCTTGGGTATAATCAACGAGCAATTCAAAGTCAGAAGGTGACAATTCAAGGGCTTTTTGATAATACTCTGCTGCTTTATGATAATCTTTTTGTTTCATCTTAGATTCTGCAATTCTTTTGAAAAAAGCAGCATCTCTTTGCATCGGTATGACATTTTTATGTTGATTTTGTGCCATGGATTGTCCCTCCTTTCTAACTATAAACGTATTTGCATAGGATTGCCGAATGCTAATGCATTATCCGGAATATCTTTACTCACAATCGTACCTGCGCCTACACGTACATTGTTTCCTATAGTTACACCAGCCAAAATAGTTGAGTTAGCGCCTATTAAAGTATTATTGCCAATCACAACTTCTCCAATACGATATTCTGAGACTAGAAACTCATGCGTCAATATTGTGGTATTATAACCTATTACGCAATTATCACCAATTCGAATTAATTCTGGATATAATACATCTGGCATTACTTTATAAGCAAATGCGGTTTTTTTACCGATTTTCATACCTAAACAAGCACGGTATATCCATAGTTTTAAAGGTAACACTGGGATAAACCGCGCAATTTCAATTAACAATGTTTGTCTGAACACTTTAGAAAAGTTGATTATTTTATACATGCGCCATAAAGGATTAGTATGAGGAAAATGATTAACAATCTTTTTATAATGTCTCAAGTCATCACTCTTTTCTATTTAGGCCACGGTAATGCCTTAGTATCTTTGTATTGGGAAGGTTGAAACTTAATGCGTCGATAAACAATCATGCCGATACTAATAACTATCAAGAGAATGGATACGAGTTGAGCTACACGGATATTGCTTGTCAACATTAGGCTGTCTGTACGTAAACCTTCTACAAAAAATCTTCCGATAGAATACCAAATTAAGTAAATAAAGAATGTTTCACCAATACGTAAGTGCTTGCGTAAAAATAACAATAGTGCAAATCCAATTACATCCCAAATTGACTCATATAGAAATGTTGGTTGGTAATATTTGCCGTCAATATACATATTATTAATAATAAATTCAGGGATATGCATATTTTCTAAAAAAGCTTTAGATACTGGTCCGCCATGTGCTTCGTGATTCATAAAGTTGCCCCAACGTCCAATACCTTGCGCTAAAATAATACTTGGTGCAATGATGTCTCCGATTTGCAAAGGATTGTGATTATTACGTTTGCAAATAATTACCCCGGTAATGAATCCACCTATCAAGCCTCCGTGAATAGCAATACCTCCATGCCAAATCATAGGGATTTCAGCCGGGTTGGCTGCATAATAGGGCCATTGGAAAATAACAAAATAAATTCGTGCGGAAATAAATCCAAAGATGGCACTCCAAAAGATAATATCTATTAAAGCATCTTTATGTAATCCTATTCTTTTAGCACCCTCTTGTGCAATAAAGTAACCTAATAAAATACCGGTTGCGATAATGATTCCGTACCAACGCACTTCTACCGGACCTAGGTGAAAGGCTATAGGATCAATGTAAGCCAAATTCGACATCATCACTCGTTCTCCTCTTTATGTTCATTTTTACGTAGAATTTCAGCATTTAATCGTTCATTAAACTCTTCGGCTGTATTAATTCCCATAATATTCAAGCGGTAATTCATTGCTGCAACTTCAATAATAACAGCCACGTTTCTGCCTGGACGTACAGGAATTGTTTTTTTCGTGATTTCAGTTTCTAGAATACGCAACGTCTCTTCATTTAAACCGACACGATCATATAATTTATCTTTATCCCAATTTTCTAAGTTGATATTCAAGCCGATTTTTTTCTCAGTTAAAATAGAACCTGCACCGAATAAGGTCATCACATTAATAATACCTAACCCGCGAATTTCTAATAAATGTTCAATGAGTTTCGGTGGCTTACCAATGAGTTCATCTTTTGTAATTTCACGTATTTCCACATTATCATCTGCTACTAGACGATGACCGCGTTTAACAAGTTCTAAAGCGGTTTCGCTTTTACCGATACCTGAATCCCCTGTAATAAGCACGCCTACACCGTAAACATCGACAAGGACGCCGTGCAATGATGTCGTTTTAGCCAGTTCATGTTCTAGATAGGTTGTCAGCCGGCTCATTAAGCTAGTTGTAGGGTCTTTAGAAGTAAGTAATGGTGTACCTAGTTCTTTTGCTGCAGTAATTAATTCTTCAGGGGGTTCAATATCACGCGTCACAATAATTGCTGGTGTATCTGGACGACATAATTTACGTAATCTGCCGTGACGTTCTTTATCAGGAAGCAGATTGTAAAAAGAAAGCTCAGTAGTGCCTAATAATTGAATACGATCTGATGCATAATGAGAAAAATAACCTGCCATTTCTAACCCTGGTCGAGAAATATCTGTATTATGTATTGGACGATCCAATCCCTCTTCACCTGCAACGAGTTGCAACTTGAATTTATTAACTAACGCTCTTGCAGTTAACATAATTTCACCTCAATCCTCAATTTCCTTTATCTCTTCTTATCTCTATCATATCAAAAAAGATTGTCTTTAAGTTATCGGTTTAACGATTATTACTTGATACATTCTACCATTTTTTGACAATGTTCAAAAATTTATTCACTTTTTCTTAGTGGAAAACATTTTATGTATTGGAAAGGAGCGGGATAGAAATAAATTTTAAATTTATTTCTATCCCGCTCCGATAAAGACTTCTTATTTTGTTGTTTCAGCTTTATCGCGTTCTAAAACTTTTTTCAAATATTTGCCTGTATAAGAATCTGGTGACTCTGCAATTTCTTCTGGCGTTCCGGTTGCAACTATTGTACCACCGCCATCACCGCCTTCAGGTCCTAAATCAATGATATAGTCCGCTGTCTTAATGACGTCTAAGTTATGTTCAATAATAACTACAGTGTCACCGTTTTCTACAATACGATTCAACACTTTCAATAAACGGCTGATATCATCAACATGCAAACCCGTTGTCGGCTCATCTAATATATAAATAGAACGTCCAGTAGAACGTTTATGCAGTTCAGATGCAAGTTTGACACGTTGTGCTTCACCGCCAGATAAAGTCGTGGCTGGCTGTCCTAATTTAACATAGCCCAAACCAACATCTACTAAAGTTTGCAATTTACGTTTGATTTTAGGGATATTTTCAAAGAAGTGAGTAGCTTCTTCTGCAGTCATATCTAATACATCTGCAATATTTTTACCTTTGTATGTGACTTCTAAAGTTTCGCGGTTGTAACGTTTCCCTCCGCACACTTCACAAGGTACATAGACATCAGGCAAGAAGTGCATTTCTATTTTAATAATACCGTCACCTTTACAAGCTTCGCAACGGCCGCCTTTGACATTAAAACTAAATCGTCCTTTTTGGTAACCACGAATCTTCGCTTCATTCGTTTGTGCAAAAACATCGCGAATATCATCGAAAACGCCTGTGTAAGTAGCTGGATTTGAACGTGGTGTTCTACCGATTGGAGATTGGTCGATATCGATCACTTTATCCAATTGATCGATACCTTCAATTTCATCTACTTTACCAGGTCTTACTTTAGATTTGTTAATCTTTTGCGCAAGTGTTTTATATAGCACTTCATTTACTAAAGAACTTTTTCCAGAACCAGACACCCCTGTAACGACAGTCATTGTAGAGAGTGGAAAATCAACATTGACGTCTTTCAAGTTATTACTGTTAGCGCCTCTGACTTTCAATCTGCGCTCTGTAGCTGGACGTCTGTATTCTGGCACTTCAATACGTTTCTTGCCGCTCAAATATTGACCGGTTAAGGATTTCTTATTGCGCATCACTTGTTTAGGAGTACCGCTGGCTACAATTTCGCCGCCATGTTCTCCGGCACCTGGTCCTACATCTACTAAGTAATCCGCTTCTCTCATCGTATCATCATCATGTTCAACGACAATGAGTGTATTACCTAAATCACGCATTTCTTTCAACGTTTCAATTAAACGGTCATTATCACGTTGATGCAGGCCGATAGACGGCTCATCCAACACATAGAGTACGCCTGACAATCTGGAACCGATTTGAGTAGCTAAGCGAATTCGTTGTGCTTCACCGCCAGAAAGTGTACCAGATGAACGATTCAATGTTAAATAATCCAAGCCGACATTATTTAAGAAATACAGTCTGGAAATGATTTCTTTCAAAATTAAGTCTGCAATTTTTCGGTCTTGCTCTGATAAATCAATGTTTTCAAAGAAATCTAACGCCTCTTTAATTGAATACTCCACTACTTCTCCGATATTCAAACCTGCTACATAAACAGATAATGCTTCTTTGCTCAAACGTTTTCCATGACACGTTTCACAAGGAAGTTCAGTCATATATTTACGCATCACTTCACGAACATATTCAGAAGGTGATTCATGAAAGCGTCTTTCAATATTCGGAATAACGCCTTCAAATGGCATAGTACGCGTGCGTTTTTGTCCATTTCGTGATTCAAAAGTAAATTTAATTTCTTTATCTTTCGAACCATGCAAAATAATATTCTTTTGACGATCAGTCAACTTTTTGAAAGGTTTATCCATATTAATTTTATACACTTCGCATACACGTTTTAAAAGTGTTGGATAAAAATCTGAACTCTTAGGTTCCCAAGGTACAATAGCGCCTTCTGCTAATGATTTATTCGGATCAGGCACAATTAAATCAACGTCTGCTGTTAATTTTTGACCCAATCCATCACAATCAGGACATGCACCGAATGGACTGTTGAAACTAAACATGCGCGGTTCTAATTCACCGATACTGAATCCGCAAATTGGACAGGCATGATTTTCAGAGAATTTCAATTCGTCTCCATCAATAATATCAACCGTTAAGTTGCCATCTGCTAGTTCTAAAGCTGTTTCAATTGAGTCAGCTAGTCTGCCCTCAATTCCATCTTTAACTACTAAGCGATCGACAACTACTTCTATCGTATGGTTTTTATTCTTGTCTAACTCCGGTACATCGTTAATATCTAATATTTCTCCGTCAACACGTACACGCACGTAACCTTTTTTACTGATATCTTGTAATAGCTTTTCGTGTGAACCTTTACGATGATTAACAACTGGTGCCATTAATTGAATTTTAGTTCGTTCTTCTAATTCTAATGTACGGTCCACCATTTGTTGAACTGTTTGTGATTCTATTTCAATTCCATGTTCAGGACAATATGCTTTTCCTACTCTTGCATACAACAAACGAATGTAATCATATATTTCTGTTACAGTTGCTACTGTTGAACGTGGATTTTTACTGGTAGTTTTTTGATCAATTGAAATTGCTGGCGACAATCCTTCAATTGTGTCCACATCTGGTTTATCCATTTGTCCCAAGAATTGACGTGCATATGCACTTAGCGATTCGACATAACGACGCTGCCCTTCAGCATAGATTGTATCGAACGCTAAGGAAGACTTACCAGAACCTGATAAGCCTGTCATCACAATTAATTTATTCTTCGGTAATTCTACATCTACATTTTTTAAGTTGTGCGCTCTGGCACCTTTTACAACTATGGATGGTTCTTTCATCTAGATATCACCCTTCTGCCTTTAATTCGAATAACATATCTCTCAATTCCGTTGCTCTTTCGAAGTCTAAATCTTTCGCTGCTTTTTTCATTTCTTTTTCTATATTGGCAATTGTTTTTTCTCGTTCTTTTTTCGTTAATTTTTTAGGAACTACTTTTTGTTCTTTTTCATTTTCTTCATCTGTCTCTACTGTTGCGCTGATAACATCATGAATTTTCTTATGAATCGTTTGCGGAGTAATGCCGTGTTCTTCATTATATTCATTTTGAATCTTACGACGACGTTCTGTTTCATCTATGGCATATTGCATAGAGTCTGTAACTTTGTCAGCATACATAATTACTTCGCCATGTTCATTACGCGCAGCACGGCCGATCGTTTGTACCAATGAACGTTCAGAACGTAAGAATCCTTCTTTATCAGCGTCTAGAATTACTACAAGAGAAACCTCTGGTATATCGATACCCTCTCTTAACAAGTTGATACCTACAACTGCATCATAAGTCCCCATACGCAAGTCTCGAATGATTTCGATACGCTCTAAAGTTTTAATTTCAGAATGCAGATAGTTTACTTTAATACCCGCTTCTTTAAGATAAGTCGTTAAGTCTTCACTCATTTTTTTCGTCAAAGTAGTAATTAAAACACGTTCATTTTTCTCTACTCTATCTTGAATTTCACTTAACAAATCATCAATTTGATTTTTAGTAGGTCTGACTTCAATTTTAGGGTCTAACAAGCCAGTAGGTCGAATAATTTGTTCAGTCATTTTATCTGTATGTTCTAATTCATAAGGTCCAGGTGTTGCTGAAACATAAACTAATTGTTTGGTTTTTTCTTCAAATTCTTCAAAAGTTAAAGGTCTATTATCAATTGCACTCGGCAAACGGAAACCATGATCAATTAACACTTGTTTACGTGCTCTGTCTCCGTTATACATTCCTCTGATTTGCGGTAAAGTTACATGAGACTCATCAATCATTACCAACCAATCATCACCGAAGTAATCAAGTAACGTGTAAGGTGTGGAACCGATTGGGCGTAAAGTTAAATGAACAGAGTAGTTTTCAATTCCTGAACAAAAGCCCATTTCTCTCATCATTTCCAAATCATAATTGGTTCTTTGTTCCAATCTTTGAGCTTCTAATAGTTTATTTTCAGAACGTAACTCTTTTAGACGTTCTTCTAATTCTTTTTCAATTCTTTCAATCGCCAATTTCAACTTTTCATCACGTGTTACATAGTGAGATGCCGGGAAAATTGAGAAGTGTTCCCGTTGTCTTAAGACTTCTCCAGTTAAGTAATTCACTTCGCTGATACGATCAATTTCATCTCCGAAAAATTCCACACGAATACATATTTCTTCACGTGAAGCTGGAAAGACTTCAACTACATCTCCGCGAACTCTGAAGGTACCACGTTTAAAATCAATATCATTTCTGGTATATTGAATGTCCACTAAGTCTCTTAAAAACTGACTGCGGTCCATCTCCATGCCTTCTCTGATGTTTACTACTAAGTCACTATATTCTTCCGGATTCCCTAATCCAAAAATACAGCTGACACTAGCCACAATAATTACATCATCACGTTCAAATAGAGAACTTGTTGCGGAATGTCGTAATTGATCGATTTCGTCATTGATTGTTGCATCCTTTTCAATAAATGTATCAGTTGAAGGAACATAAGCTTCTGGTTGATAATAATCATAAAAGCTGACGAAATACTCTACTCTATTTTCTGGAAATAGCTCTTTAAATTCATTGTATAATTGACCGGCAAGTGTCTTGTTATGTGCGATAACAAGTGTCGGTTTACCTACTTCTTTAATCACATTGCTCATTGTAAAAGTTTTACCTGTCCCTGTCGCACCTAACAATGTTTGATGACGTTTGCCCGCTTTAATACCCTCTGTAAGCTCTTTAATCGCTGTAGGCTGGTCACCTTGAGGTTCATAACCAGAGACAATTTTAAATGGATGGTGTTCCATGCAATCAACAATCTCCTTTTATTTATATTCACATAATCATATTCTATCTTGATATCAATGTACTAAAATATAAATCGGCTGAGACATCCTCGTTGTCTCAACCTCATTTTCAGATGAAGAACATTATGATTTGTTCAATCCGCACTGTCTGTTTGTACATTTAATTTAACCCTATTTGCTAATCTATATATTCTCATTTTGGCTTTATCTCAAACTTTTTGTATCATAAACTATTTTAACAGATTCATCCGAAAAAATACAAACATCTGTTCGTAAGGTAAAAAGTTTTTTTAAGACGAAAAAAGCACTTGCCTTAAAAGTGACAAGTACTGAAATTTATTATCTGATTCATTCTTTTTAACGATCTTCATCTTCGTGCTGTTTGTGAAGATTCAATTGATCAACAATGACAAATCCCGCTAACAACGATACAACATCTATAAAAATAATCCACTCATTATGGAAGAAACCTTTATAAATTGACCCGCCAATCAACGTCAATGTTACAATTGCACCTACCCATTTATTTTTAGTAACTACACTGAATAATACAACTAAAACGCAAGGGAAAAACGAAGCACAAAGATACCAAACGAGAACCATAAGTTGTCACCCATCTCTTTTATTTAAAATCGACATTGTTAATTCTCGCAATTCCGATCGTGGAATGAAGTTTTCTGTCAACATTTCCGGAATTACATTATCGATAAAGTCTTGTACCGATACTAAATGATCAAACTGCATAATTGTTTCTAAAGACATCTCATAAATTTCGAAGAACAAATCATCTGGATTTCTCTTTTGTATTTCACCAAATGTTTCATAAAGCAAATCGATTTTATCAGCTACTGCCAATATTTGTCCTTCTAAAGAGTCATCCTTACCTTCTTGCAGCCTTTCTCTATAAACATCTTGATATTCAGGAGGAAACTCTTCTCTGATAAAGTTATCAACCATTTCCTCTTCGACTTGTGAGAACAACACTTTCAAATCGCGACTTGCATATTTTACAGGTGTCTTGATGTCTCCTGTAAAGACTTCTGCAAAGTCATGATTCAAAGCCTTTTCATATAAATTTTTCCAGTTGATTTCGTTACCGTGCGCTTCTTCTACTGTACCTAAGTATTGAGCAATCTTAGTAACTTTGAAAGAATGCGCAGCTACATTATGTTCAAAATATTTAAATTTTCCAGGCAAGCGTATTAGCTTTTCTAGATCTGATAGTCTTTTAAAATATTGATGTACACCCATATTCAGCTCACCCCTTGTCTATTTAATGAGTTATTATACTCGAAAAGTTGACATTCTTGCAAGAACTTTGAAAATACAATTTGATTTTTTACATTCGCTTGTCTTTTACCCTTTCAAGCCAGATTCAATAACACTTTTTTAAAATAAAAGAGCACTATCCTCAAAATTAGAGAACAGTGCCCTTGTATATTATCCATATATGATATTGATTAATGAATAAAGTTATATGAAGCTGCTTGTCCAGCTGAAAGTGTACGTGAAGTAACGACACCTGGTCCATAACCATAGTTCATTTCAGAAACACGAACTGAACCATCACCGTTTACGCCTTCTACGTATGCTACATGGCCATATGCACCTGCTGAAGATTGCATAATTGCACCCGCTGCTGGCGTGTTATTTACAGTACGTCCTGAAGCAGCTGCTGCGCTTGCCCAGTTATTCGCATTACCCCATAATGAGCCAGCTTTACCGCCTGCACGATCAAATACATAATAAGTACATTGACCTGCAGTATAGTAGTTAGCACCTGAATAATTTGAATATGATGCTTGTGTTGCTGCTGGTGCACTATAAGATGTTGTGTTTGTGTTATATGAAGTATAATCTGAGTTTGTTGCAGGAGCACTATAGTACGAATAACCAGATTGAGCAGGCGCTGTATATTCGCTGCTGTCATTAGAATAGTAAGTTGTCGGTGCTGCATCTTTATGTTCTACTGTTCTGTAACCTGAATGTGTCGGTTGTTCTGTATGCTTCTGTTCTTCATTGTAAGATTGTTTTTCAACTTCTTTAACCGCTTTGCCTGTATATAACGCTTGTAAATGTGCTGCGCCTTTATCTGAAACCGCTAAAATGTCACCAGGTAAAATTAAGTTAGTAAGTCCCGGGTTAAGTTCTTTCAATTTTTCAATTGAAATTTTATGCGCTTTAGCGATTGAATTTAAAGAATCTCCTGCCTTCACCTCAACAACATCTGTGTCCGGTAAAACTAATTCAGTGTCCTTTTTAACGTCTTCTTGATTTAATTTATTTAAATTTTTAATTTCGTTCGTAGTAGTAGCAAACAAAGCTGCAACATCACTTAGTTTAGCGTCTTCTTTAACTACATGAGTTTGTTCTGCATTCGCAACGCTATTTAATCCTGTAAAAACTGTCACCGATGCCGCTGAGAGTAATAAAGCTTTCTTCATTTATTAGTTCATCCTTTGCTGTCAATTTAAGTGAACTAAATATAGCATAAAAATTAACGCAATGGATTGATGTTAAACAGTTGTAATATAACCGTTATAATACCCTCAATTCTTTATTCTCAAACTTTTTTGCAAGATATTTATCACACCTTGATATTATAGGAATAAGCAGCGCTTTTAAAAATGCTGTAAACTACTTTTCAGTAACATTAAATCATGCATATTGCATTTAAAATTTTATTAAATAGGAGCTGGGCATAATAATGTCCAGCTCCTTACTTTTCTTACGCTTCACGATTATCCATTTGTGTTCTTAAGTAAGCTTCAATAAATGGTCCGATTTCTCCATCCATCACAGCATTTACATTACCTGTTTCTTCATTTGTACGATGATCTTTCACCATAGAATATGGATGGAAGACATACGAACGGATTTGACTGCCCCATCCGATTTCTTTTTGCTCTCCTCGAATTTCAGCCATTTCACGTTCTTGTTCTTCTAATTTCAATTGATACAATTTAGATTTCAACATTTTCATAGCCGCTTCACGGTTTTTAATTTGCGAACGTTCATTTTGGTTATTGACCACAATTCCAGTTGGATGGTGCGTAATACGGATAGCAGATTCTGTTTTGTTAATATGTTGTCCGCCGGCTCCGGATGCTCTGAAAGTATCCACTGTGATATCATCTGGATTAATTTCTATTTCAATCTCATTATTACTGAACTCAGGAATCACATCACAAGATACAAATGAGGTATGACGACGTCCAGATGAATCAAACGGTGAAATACGTACCAGACGATGTACGCCTTTTTCTGCTTTCAAGTAACCATAAGCATTGTGTCCTTTAATGACTAGCGTTACACTCTTAACGCCCGCTTCATCACCCGGCAAATAATCTGCCACTTCTACTTTAAATCCTTGTTGCTCTGCATAACGTTGATACATACGCAACAACATACTCGCCCAGTCTTGCGATTCCGTACCGCCCGCGCCTGGATGCAATTCTAAAATCGCATTATTCGCATCATAAGGTCCATTCAATAATAATTGCAATTCAAATTGATCTAATTTATCTTTAAATCCGATTGCTTCCTCTTCTAAGTCTGCTTTCAAATCTTCATCATATTCTTCTGCCAACAATTCATGAGTGGCAGTCATATCTTCTAATTCCGCTTCTAATTCACGATAACCATTGACCACATGCTTCAATGCATTATTTTTATCGATAACTTCCTGCGCTTTTTGTTGATCGTCCCAGAAATTCGGGTCCGTCATCATTTCTTCATATTCTTGGATATTCGTCTCTTTTTCTTCTAAGTCAAAGAGACCCCCTAAGTTGATTTAATTTCTCTTCATAATTCGCAAGATTACGTTTAATTTCAGATAATTCCATATTCATATCGCTCCAATACCTGTTTAATTTTCAAGAATACCTTTATTATTTTAGCATACATTTAAGACCCTGTTGGATTGAAAAAAAGACCGCTGTAGGCCGTCAGAAAGAAACTCCGCTGATTACTGAGTCCCTTTCCTAAAGCGATTTAACAGTGGTCCTTCAAATGTTGAATTATTTTCCGTGGCAATTTTTATATTTTTTGCCGCTGCCGCATGGACATGGGTCGTTACGGCCAATGTGATTGTCTTTGACAACAGGCTTAGGTTTGACTTTTTCCTTGCCGTCTTCTGCAGATACATGTTGACCTTGATATTCTTTTGCTTTATCACGTTCAATATCGTCATCTACTGTAATGACAGATTTTAAGATATACTTGCTGACATCTTCTTCAATATTCACCATCATAGTGTCAAACAATTGATGTCCTTCATTTTGATAGTCACGAAGCGGATTTTGTTGTCCATATGAACGCAAATGAATACCTTGACGCAATTGATCCATCGTATCGATGTGGTCAGTCCAACGTCCATCAATAGAACGTAATAGAATCATACGCTCAAACTCATTGAATTGTTCAGGAATATTAGCCTTTTGTGCTTCATAAGCTTTTTCAATTTTAGCCCAAACAGTATCAAAGATATCTTCACGATCTTTACCTTTGATTTCTTCTTCTTTTACTTCACCTTCGTGCAAGAAGACGTCCTCGATAAAGTTGATAAACGGTGTATAGTCAATTTCATCAATTTCTTCATTCACATAATATGTGATTGCGCGATCTAATGTAGAACGCATCATCGTAATTACCAGTTCTGAACTTGATTCGGAATCGATAATATTATTACGTTCGTTATAGATAATTTCACGTTGTTTACGTAATACTTCATCATATTCTAAGATACGTTTACGTGCATCGAAGTTATTACCTTCAACACGTTTTTGCGCAGATTCAACTGCACGTGACACCATTTTTGATTCTATCGGTGTAGAATCATCCATACCTAATCGGCCCATCATTTTTTGTAAACGTTCAGAGCCGAAACGTACCATTAATTCATCTTGCAAAGATAAGTAGAAACGACTTTCGCCACGGTCGCCTTGACGTCCAGAACGACCACGCAACTGATCATCGATACGGCGTGATTCATGACGTTCTGTTCCGATAACAGCTAAACCGCCTAATTCTTCTACACCTTCGCCTAATTTAATATCTGTACCACGACCGGCCATGTTAGTGGCAATGGTTACTGCGCCTTTTTGACCTGCAGTAGAGACAATTTCTGCTTCGCGTTCATGATTTTTGGCGTTCAAGACATCATGACGTACGCCGCGTTTTTTCAGAAGTTGTGAAATATATTCACTGGTTTCAACGGCTACTGTACCTAGAAGAATCGGTTGTCCTTTTTTGTGTTTTTCTACTACGTCTTCCACTACCGCATCAAATTTGCCTTTTTGACTGATATAAATCAAATCTGGTTTATCTTCACGCTGAACAGGACGGTTTGTCGGAATCTGCGTTACCGTCATATTGTAAATATTTCGGAATTCTTCTTCCTCTGTTTTCGCTGTACCTGTCATACCAGCTAGCTTATTATACATACGGAAGTAGTTTTGGAAGGTAATAGAAGCCATTGTTTTAGATTCATTTTGGATTTGTACACCCTCTTTGGCTTCAATTGCTTGGTGCAGACCTTCAGAGAAACGACGTCCCGGCATTGTACGTCCTGTAAATTGGTCAACGATTAATACTTCACCGTCTACAACCATGTAGTCGACATCACGTTGCAACGTATAATTAGCGCGTAACGCTGTATTGATATGAGTAATGATATCTACGTTGTTTAAATCGTATAAGTTATCCAATTTGAACATACGTTCAGCTTTATCAGCACCTTGGTCTGTTAACTGTACTGATTTCGTTTTTTCATCATAGTTATAGTCATCTTCTGCTTTCAACATTTTAGCGAAGACGTTAGCTTGAGTATATAAGGAAGTTGATTTTTCAGCTTCGCCTGAGATAATCAATGGCGTACGTGCTTCGTCGATTAAAATAGAGTCAACCTCATCAATAATAGCGAAATGCAATGGACGCATAACACGTTCTTCTGAATAATTCACCATGTTGTCGCGTAAATAATCAAAACCGAGTTCATTATTTGTACTATAAGTAATATCTGCATTATAAGCTTCACGCTTTTGTTCTGTTGAAAGACTGTTCAAGTTTAATCCGACTGATAAACCTAAGAAGTTATACAACTCAGCCATCTCTTCACTTTGGAAACTTGCTAAATATTCATTGACTGTAATAACGTGTACGCCGCGTCCTGCTAAAGCATTTAAATACGTCGGCATTGTTGCAGTTAATGTTTTACCTTCACCCGTTCTCATTTCAGAAATATCACCGTTATGAATGGCGATACCTCCCATGATTTGTACTGGGTAGGGTATCATATTGAACACACGTTTAGATCCTTCACGTACGAGTGCAAAGGCTTCTGGTAAAATTTCGTCTAAAATTTTATTTTGCTTTTGTACATCTTCTTCTGCTTGCAATCTTTCTTGAAATGCTTTGGTTTTATTTCTGATTTCTTCATCAGTAAGAATCGACATTTCTTCTTCTAAAGCGAGTACTTTGTCAGCTTGCTTACTTAGGCGTTTAATTTCTCTCTTATTGCCGTCAACAATTTTTGTTAAAAAACCCATTCTGTTCGCTCCTTTGGTATAAAAACTGTTTGGCTTACAACAATTCATCTTACCATTTATATGGTTTGATTTATACTTAAAAACTCATAGGATACTATATATATACTGTTTTGTTGTCTCTATCCAGATGTGCGTCTTACAGTTTCATTTTTTCTTTAATCTTTAATATCGTAGTTTCTTCAATTGTGTACTTAATACATCCCTCTTATTTTGACACGGACCCAACCTGTAAATCAATCAATTGCTATTTAATTAATCAAATCTTAATAGGGCGTCTTAGAAAAAAATAAACTCTTGCGACATCGACTGCCGCAAGAGCACTTTTAATTATCAAATATTAGTTTTCTACTGTTTCAATCAAGCCGTATTTGCCATCTTTACGACGGTAGACGATACTTGTACCATCTGTTTCTCGATCAGTGAAAATGAAGAAGTCATGGCCAAGCAAGTCCATTTGCAGTACTGCTTCTTCAGAATCCATTGGTTTTAAGCTGAATTGTTTAGAACGGATGATTTCAATTTCATCATCTTTATCATGATCAGCTGCTTCCGGCGGTGTTTCCGGTGTAGCTGGGAACGGCTCTTGTTCGCTGTCTTTACGTTTTTTACGATTAACACGTGTTTTGTATTTACGAACTTGGCGTTCTAATTTGTTAGTAATTAAGTCAATTCCTGCATATAAATCATCGTTTCTTTCTTCTGCACGAAGTGTAACGTCTTTAAGCGGAATTGTAACTTCAATTTTTGTGCTTGAATTTGCATAAGTTTTCACTTTTACGTGTGCATTCACATTCGGCACATTAGTGAAGTAACGTTCAAGTTTACCAACTTTGTCCTCAATGTAATTACGTATTGCGTCTGTAATAGTGAGGTTGTCTCCATGAATTTCAAATCTAATCATAGTAATCGACTCCTTTAACCTCTATATATGTGATTGGTAATGCTCACTATTATAATAACATGTTTATACTACCTAGCAAAAGTAAATACATCGACTTTTCCTATTTTTCTGACAAGTAATATTTCCGCCGCATGATGGACGGTCAAACCTGTTGTATAAATATCATCTACGAGTAAAATCGCCTTATTTACAAGGTCTAAAGATTGCGCCATTGCGGAGAAGCAAAAGGGATTTTCAGCTTGTGCTCGTTCTCTTTTCCCTAAGCTGGATTGCTTTGGTCGTATTTGTGTATCTAATAACGGCTTATACGCTATCTTTTTTGCTTTTAATACTTGTTTGACAGGATTGAAAGTCCGCTTCACATCTCTTTCTATCGGTGAAGGAATTGGTACAATATAATCATATTTCTTCTTCGGCAAGTTGATTTGTTCAGCAATCACTTCACATAGCGCCGTATCTCCCGCTATCTTATATTGATGGATAACCTCACGTACTGTTCCTTGATAACAATAGTCACAATACAGTTGATTGATTAAAGTAAAACGTTGCGCTAGAAATTTGCAATCCAGGCATTCTGTTTCATTCTCTGCTAAAGGTTTAAGGCATCTCGTACAGCGTCCAGCACTTTTCAAAGTTTTCTTTTCCCGGGAAATAAGACTTTGTTGCCATGCTTCTCGACAGGTTTCGCAGAGTATTTCTGGTTTGCGGTAAAAATTGTCTGCTGTGAGTGGCTCGGTAAATTTTTGCAGGCATTGGCAGCATTTAGGCATCTAACCACCCCTTTTGAAGTCCGATTGTATTCATTTGTTTGATTTGTGCTTTGGCACACAGCATGCTGATGGATACGCCATTGTGCAGATAGAGGACGAGTCCGCTGGTATCTTGCATCTTTCTGCCGACGCGTCCAGCGATTTGGACGAGGGCAGCTGTCGAATAGGTTTGGCTTTCTAATACTATGACATCTAGATGAGGCATAGTGAAGCCGCGTTCGAGGATGGTTGTAGTGAAAACAATAGGATGTCTGCCTTCTCTTAAAGCTGTGACTTTATCAAAGCGCAAGGCATCTTCACTGTGTACGTAGATGAGATTTGGGATATGCTCCGCGTAGATTTCAAAGGCTGCTTTCATTGCTTCTATATGGTTGAAAAATACGAGAGTGTAACGTTGAATGTTGATTTGCTGCTGAAAGAGTCTTAGTAACTGGTGTTGCAGTTTTGTCGGTTTGAATTTCAAATAGCGATAAGTCGGCACGGGAAGCGAACGACGATGGTAGCGTGCTGGAAGTGTAATAATATTGGCTGGTTTGAATTGGGAGCGCAATTTTCTAGAGGGAGTCGCGGTCATATAAATGTGGCTTGCAGTAGAAACTGATGCACTGTTAATCGTCTTCATCAGCAATGGATCCATGGACAGCGGGAAAGCATCGACTTCATCGATAAAGATGACATCAAAGTGGTGTTTGAAGCGGTAGAGTTGATGAACGGTCGCAACAACGAAGTGACCATTATATTGTTGGGATTGACCTTGGTAGAGTACATCGATATTTTCAGCAGAGAAGGCTTCTGCAATCCGTGCACTGATTTCAACTACCACGTCTACACGCGGCGAAATCACGGCTACATTATACCCTTGTTGCCTTGCATATTGAATGCCCGCAAACATCATCTCGGTCTTTCCTGCCCCTGTAACAGCATAGAGCAGTAATTTTTCATGTGTTTGAATGGCCCGTATGACATTTTCAGAAGCATAAGTCTGCTGTTCTGACAATTGGAAATCTAGGTGATAGTCAGCTTTGCTTGTTTCTCGACGGCTGTCAGTTATATAAATATCATTGTGCGTATCCATACGACCTAATTGCAAACAGTGTCTGCAATAAGTGATTTCCGAGTGCAGTGGTTCTGAGTAATACGTATAATAGTCTGCGCGTTCAGGACTTTCGCATTGAATACACTGCCATCTGCCTTGCTTGTTTTTGATCACGCCTTTTTGCACAGTTCTGATGGTTTCATCTGATAAATCTTCTTTGTGGCGTATTAATTTGCCGTAGTGCTTAATTTCAATCATTCCTTTTGTCAGTAATTTCTTGAGATGAAAAAAGGCAGGGAACCGGACATCAATTTGCCCCAGCCCCTGCTCTATAAAGAAAAATTATTCTTCTTCTGGTGAATTTGCTAATGTTGCGATATGCTTGTTCGTAAATCCTAATGCAACACTTCCGACACCTAAATGTGTGGCGATAACTGGTGTGAATTCTGAATAATTAATGACATAGTCTGGATAATTTTCTTTTAAATGTTTGAATAATTTAAGACCGTCTTCTTTGGCATCACCATTCACTACATATAAAGTGACGTTGTCATAGTCTTTTACTCTATCTAAAACACCTTGCTCTATCGTTTTAATCGCACGTTTTTTCGTACGTACTTTATCTAATGGCAAAATTTTACCATCCACAAATTCTAACACAGGTTTCATTTTCAGCAACGAACCGATAAAAGCTTGCGCACCTGTAATACGGCCGCTTTTTTGCAGATTTTTCAAGTCATCTACAACCACTAGAGCACCGGTATATTCGCGCATCTCTAATAATTCTTTCATTACTTCTTCTGCAGTCAATCCTGCCTCTACACGTTCAGCAGCGTAAATAACATAACCGCCTAAAATCATGCCTGATAATTTAGAGTCGAAAGTATGTACATTGATGCCTTCAACCATTTCACCAGCTTGGGTAGCTGCTTGGTATGTCCCGCTGATGCCGGCGGATAAAAATAATCCTACTACATCAGTATACCCTGCATCACGCAAGCGTTCATATTCTTGAATGACATTACCGATTGCCGGTTGACTCGTCGTAGGCAATGTTTTTTCGCTTTTCATGCGACGGTAAAGTTCTGATGCATTCAATTCTTTGCCTTCTATATAGTTATCTCCATTTGCGAAAGTTACACTGAGCGAAACGACTGAAATATTATATTTATCTATTAAACGCTGAGGTAATGATGTTGTGGAGTCTGTCATCACAGCAATCTTCATACGAATCCTCCTAAAATATACTCGTTATTAATCATACCTTATTTTTCCTGAAAAGAAAATTGATTTTAATATTTAGAAAACCGATTAAGAGCATGTATAATGAAGGATAAGAGTAGCAAGTCAATGAATTTATTATATGAGGATGTTAGGTATGGAAAATCATATTATTACGATTAAACAAGAATATACTATCGAAAACACCATCAATAAATCACGCTTTATTGCACATATCAAGCCTGTGCAAACAGAAGAAGAGGCCAAAGCGTTTATTGATACAGTGAAAAAAGAACATCGTGAAGCGACCCATAATTGTTCGGCTTATACTATCGGAGATAACATGCTGATTCAAAAAGCCAATGATGATGGTGAACCCAGCGGAACAGCCGGAGTTCCGATGTTAGAAATCTTAAAAAAATTAGATACACACAATACCGTTGCTGTAGTAACACGCTATTTTGGCGGTATCAAACTAGGAACAGGCGGATTAATCAGAGCATATAGCGGTGCGGTCAGAGATGCGATTAAAGAAGGTGGACGTGTAGAGTTGCGCAATGCCTACCCTACTACAGTTACAATCAGCTATGATTTAACTGGCAAACTCGAGTATGAATTGCAATCTACTGATTTTATTTTGCGTGACACTGTATATACAGATAAAGTAAGTTACAAGATTGATGTACTTGAAGAAGACTTTGAGGACTTTATTAATTTCTTAAATCGTATTACTGCAGGCAAATATGAATTGGAAAAAGGCGAAGCAACACGTTTACCTTTCGATATTGAAACCAAATAACAAAGGGGCTGGGACATAATAATGTCCCAGTCTCTTTGAACTGGCAGTAGCTATCTGAATAGAAAACGCGTTTGTTCCAAACTTTTTTCTATCCTAGTTAGCTTTGTCGGGACGAGACGACGAAATAATTTTAACCAATGTTATTTCTGTTCTGCTCCCTCATTCTAATCTTCGTGTTTCTGATGTCTTTTTTCTAATAATCTTAAGAACGGACGATAATTATCATCTATCAATCCTGTAAATTCCACAATTAATTCAATTGTAATTAAAATGAGTATCAGCATCATCACTACGCCCCATGGTTGTGAAAGATATAAGATGACACTGGAAATACTGAATAAAATCGCAATCGAGTATATCAGCACTACGGTTTGTCTATGTGTATAGCCTAACTTTAATAATTTGTGATGCAGATGTGATTTATCTGCTTGCATGATTTTTTGTCCTTTTTTAGCACGGCGAATCATTGCAAATAATGTATCTATAAATGGCACAGCTAAAATCACCATTGGGAAAAACAAAGAGAAGAACGTGATATTTTTAAAACCTAATAAGGATAAAAAGCTGATAATAAAACCAAGTTGCAACGAACCGCTGTCACCTAAGAAAATTTTTGCAGGATGGAAATTATAAAATAGGAATCCAATCAATGAACCAATCATGACACTGCAGATCATAATAATAAATATATCTGCTTGTAAGATGGCTATAAAACCTATTGTCATAAAGGCAATGGTTGAAACTCCTGCTGCCAGCCCATCTAGGCCATCAATTAAGTTAATTGCGTTTGTAATAGCAATAATCCAAAAAACAGTGATAGGTACACTCAAGACACCAAAATGAATAATACCGAATGGTAACTGAATAAAGTCGATAGTGACACCATAATAAACCACTACCAATGCTGCTAAACATTGTCCTAATAATTTAAGAATGGGTTTCAAATTATACACATCGTCTATTAATCCCACTAAATACATAATGATGGTTCCAATAATTAACGGAATAATCTCTCGTTCGATAGGATGTCCAATCCAAATTCCCAACATAAATGAAAAGAGAATCACTGTACCGCCTAAAACAGAAATGGGTCGAGTATGTACCTTTCTGTAATTAGGTTTATCCATTATATCTAATTTTATGGATATCTTAATAACAATAGGTGTAAGTATTAAGCTGACAATCATTGAAAATACTACGAGTAAAAGTGTTATCATCTGTCCTCCATTGTCAAAACCATTTCAACATTTCTTCATAAACGAAGTGAATTTAAAATACTTTTATATTATAAAAATAAAAATGTTGCACAATTCTGGGTCCTTTGACAAGTGGACCTCCTTTCATTTAACAAATTGTTAAATTATCTAATAACTTATTCTAACATGAATCATACTAAATGTATCCTAACGGAATAGTATTTTATGAGCTGTGAGATGACAAAATGTATATTTTCACTTACAATAACTAAGTGGTAAAACAAAGGAGTAGATTACATGATTGAAGCTATCATTTATAATATTTCTGTTACCGTTGCAGGAATCTATCTCTTTCATAGGTTGCAGTATTCTGAAACCAAGCAGATGAAATTCTCGCAAACCTATGTCACTATCTTAATGACTGTGGTAGCGCTGTTACTGGCTGCATATCCTATTCCAGTTCATGATTATTTATTATTTTTAACATTTGTACCGTTGCTCTTCTTAGGACGCTATACTAATGTATTTTTCACTATGGTATCTGCAGCAATTATTTTCGTCGTAGATGTCTTTGTGTATGGAGATCCGTTAGCTTATAATATTGCTTTATTAATTATTGCACTTGCTGTCAGCTTTATCGGACCCTTTATCAAACAAAATGACATTGTTTCTTTACAGATACTCAATGCAATCAGTTTAATTATTTTAAGTATTATTTCTATTATTACAAAGCTCTATACCTTGCAAGAAATCATTTATTTAATACCTATATCATTCGTAGTGACTATTGCTTCATCTATTACTTTCGTCGATATTTGGCGCTTCTTCACTTTGGTTCAACGGTATGAAAGTGAGGACCGCTATGATTATTTGACAGGTTTAGGAAATGTAAAAGAATTCGATCGTTATTTGAATAAAATGGCAGATGAAGCGGAAGATCAATCAACAAGTTTAGGATTGTTGCTGATTGATATTGATGGTTTCAAAGATGTCAATGATGCTTTTACACATCGTTCTGGCGATGCTGTACTCAAACAGATTTCACAACTCTTAATTAATTACGTCCCTCCTAACATTCGGATTTTCCGAAATGGCGGAGAAGAATTTTCAGTGGTAGTACTCGGCTATTCTTTAGACCAAAGTGTGAAACTTGCTGAAAGCATCAGAGCTGGTGTTGAACAATCAACATTCCATCTTCCTGACAAAGAAGTCATCAAATTATCCGTATCTATCGGTATCGGGTATCTCACAGCAGAAGATTACAAATCTCAACGCAAAGTATTTAAAGATGCAGATGATATGCTGCATATGGCTAAAAACGAAGGCCGTAATCAAGTTATATTTAATCCAATTGTTAAATCTTAAATTTAAAGCAGTCTTATGAAATGCTCATGAGGCTGCTTTTTTAATTTCAACTCTCTCTTCTACTCCTATATCTTCACAAATTTTCTTTTTCAATTGTGTTTCAAACTGCCCTGTTTTATTGCAAGTTGCAGGTCTTCCTTGTAAACTTTTAGTATCAACAATACTTACAAGAAGGAGAACTGCAAGGTGCCTGAAGAAGCAATTACGATAATTGACGAGAACAAAGTTATAGATGTAGTGATGACTGCAGGAAAAATTTTACTAGAAAGCGGTGCCGAAACTTATCGTGTTGAAGATACGATGTCTCGTATTGCTTATAGTTACGGCTTGGATAACACCAATAGTTTCGTATCGAATACTGCTATCATCTTTTCTTTGAATGATCGTACGAATACGCGTTTAATACGTGTACGAGATCGTACAACCGATCTAGAAAAGATTGCGTTAGCTAATAATATTTCTCGTAAAATTGCTAAGAAACAGCTGTCTATTGATGAAGCAAAATCAGAATTAATACATTTAGAACATGCTTCATTGCAATATTCATATTTAACGAAATTTATTGCAGTATCTATTGCATGCGGTTTCTTCTTATTTATGTTCGGAGGCGTAGCACAAGATTTCATCTATGCAGTAATTGCCGGTGCTGGTGCTTATCTTACTTTTGATTATGTTCAGCGATTTATTCAAATCAAATTCTTCTCTGAATTTATAAGTGCCATCGTAGTGATAGGCGTAGCTGCGGTCACCCATAAACTTGGATTATCTGTAAACCAAGATATTATCACCATTGCTGGTGTAATGCCATTAGTTCCAGGTATCTTGATTACCAATGCAATCCGTGATTTAATGGCCGGTGAATTGCTGGCAGGAATGTCTCGCGGTATGGAAGCTGCTTTAACTGCATTTGCCATCGGTGCAGGTGTAGCAATTATTTTACTATTCTTTTAGAAAGGCGTGTTTGAAAATATGTTGTTTCAATATATCTTTCAATTTTTAATCAGTTTTTGTTCTACTTTACTATTTTCAATACTCTTTAATGCGCCGCGTAAATTGCTGCCTGCTTGCGGTTTCGTTGGAGCAATGGGATGGATTATTTATGTCATTGCGATGGATATGAACACTGGTAAAGTTGCTGCCTCATTTCTAGGAAGTTTTATTTTAGCAATTATGAGTCATGCAATGAGTAAACGTTATTTCCAACCAGTTATTATTTTTATTGTACCGGGAATTATTCCGCTGGTACCTGGGGGCGCAGCATATGAAGCGACACGCTTCTTGGTTACAAACCAATACACACATGCTGTCAATACTTTCTTAGAAGTGACCTTAATTTCAGGAGCGATTGCATTCGGCATTCTTTGTGCAGAGATTGCCTACCATACTTACAATCGTATCCTAGCTAATTATGGTAAAATGAAAGGCAAGTCATATCATAAACCATTTAATATGAATAATAGAAGTTGAGGGGTGCATAAAAGTGAAACAAGAATTAATCGATAGACTCAAACGTTATGCTGAGATTGATACACAATCTGACCCAGATTCAGAAACTACACCATCTACTGAAAAGCAATGGGATTTATTGAATCTGCTGAAACAAGAATTAGAAGAATTAGGTTTACAAACTGACATAGATGATAATGGTTATTTATTTGCCACATTAGAAAGCAATATTGCTGATGAAGTACCGACAGTTGGTTTTTTAGCACATGTGGACACTTCTCACGATTTCAATGCTTCAAATGTAAAACCGCAAATTATTGAAAACTACGATGGAAAACCGATTCAACTCGGCGATACTGACCGTGAATTAAATCAAGATGTCTTCCCTGCTATGAAATCAGTAGAAGGTCATACATTAATGATTACAGACGGTACATCTTTACTAGGTGCTGATGATAAAGCAGGTGTTGCTGAAATCATGACCGCATTGACTTACTTAGTCGAACATCCTGAGATTAAACATGGACGTATCCGTGTTGCTTTTACACCTGATGAAGAAATCGGCCGCGGCCCTCATAAATTTGATGTAGACCGCTTTAACGCAGATTTTGCTTATACTATGGATGGCAGCCAGTATGGCGAATTGCAATTCGAAAGCTTTAATGCTGCTGAAGCAAATATTACTTGTCATGGCGTGAACGTGCATCCAGGTTCTGCAAAGGATGTAATGGTCAATGCAATCAAATTAGGTGAGCGTTTCGACAGCTTGCTGCCAGAAGATGAAGTGCCTGAGAAAACTGAAGGTTACGAAGGTTTCTTCCACTTAATGAACTTTAACGGCAGTACGGAAAAAGCCCAATTAAAATATATTATTCGCGATCATGACCGCGAACGTTTTGAAGCACGCAAAGCATGCTTATTAGAAATTCGCGATCAAATTAATGCAGATTATCATAATAATCCTGTTGAAGTCGATATGTTCGATCAATATCATAATATGGCTGAAAAAATTAATGAAGTTCCTGAAGTGATTGAAGTTCCTAAACGCGTCTTCAAAAAGCTTGGAATCGAACCGAATACTGAACCTATTCGAGGCGGTACTGATGGTTCTCAGCTATCATTTATGGGCTTGCCGACACCTAATATCTTTACAGGTTGCGATAATTTCCACGGTCCTTTCGAATACGCTTCTATCGATGTGATGGAACGTGCAGTAGAAGTTATTCTAGGAATTGCTGAAGAACTTGCACAAACAACAAAATAATTAAAGTAAAACAAGAGCGGGATCAGGACATAATATTGTCCCAACCCCGCTCTTGTTTTATAGATTATTTACGCTTTCTTTTCCACATCAAAATGCGTCTTCAATAACTTTAATGCTTGGACAGCATAGAATCGAATTTGAATACCCGCTTTAAAACTTGTATAGTGTTCAGGCATTTCCATAAACAAATTAAACATACCTGTTACACCTAATGCTTCATAACGATCAAATTTATCATTTGTTGCATTTATTGCAATACAAGGTTTATGATATTTAGTCGCTAACTCTGCAATACGCAAAGTTGTAGTTTCAAGCAGATGATCCGCTTCATTCACGCCTTCACCAAACATCACTAAATCCGCTTGTTCAATCAAATCTTCTAAATGCGTAATCTGATCCACCAACTGATGGCTTGTCAGAATTTCAGCATCATATAACGCTGCTAACAATGCTGCAACTCCGCCGCCAGCACCGCCACGTTCTACTGTACTTGTCAGCAGATGTGCTTCATTTTTCAATATTTCACTGAAATACCATACTAAATTGTCGATTGTGGCCGCTTCTTCACGTGTAATATTTAATAATGGATAAACTTGCATAATCTCACTATTCTTGCCGTACATTTTGCTGGCAAAGTCTGATACCAATTGAATGCGCACTTGCGCTAAACGCGGGTGCAATTGCGTTAAATCTATATGACGAATGTATTTTAAGACCTCTGCGCCCTTTCTCGTATCGATCGGTTGGCCTTCGTCATCGTAATATCTTGCCCCAAGTGCTTGGAGCATACCAGCCCCGCCGTCGAAGCTTGCAATATTACCTAAAGAAATGACTAAATGTTCTGCGTCATTATCCAATGCTCTCTTAATCAGTTCACCTAAGCCGAAACTTGAACGCTTCTGAATAGGTGCTTCGCCTTGTAAAAATAAATCTGCTTCGATAATGGTTAAACCATTTTCAGTTTGGCCATATACTGCTTCTAATTGCTTCATATCTGCATTATGTACCATTTCGCGATATTTAGTACCTGATTGCCACAAGAACACAGAATCCATTAATTCATGGCGACCATTAAATAGCGGTACCTGAACAATGTCTGCTTTTTCAATTTGGCTTGCCACTGCTTCTTCAACATAGCGGTTGGCTTCATAACTTGAAACGATACCATTAAATTCATCCATCGCAACTAATACTCTCATCTTGTCACCTCAAATAAAGTTTCCGAATGTTTTTTGTTGATGATTCACTTTAATATTATACAGTCCTTGCTGAAAAAAACCTACTGTAACGCCCCTTTTGATTCCTGCTAAAAAAATAAACTCCAAGCAATTAAATAGAATACGAGCGACGTCTATACTTCAACTTCCGACTCGCATCTATTTGCTTAGAGCTGCATTTTCATTATTCATTCATTTGTTTAATTTTTATTATTCTTCTGCTTGCGCTAATGAAGAAACATTAATATCATCGTGGCTCGCATGCCATTTCACTTTTCCTTCTACAAAGTAAAAAGCTTGTGGTGATTCATGTTTCACACCAGTTTCTTCTGCAATATAATCTGAAAGTTCACGTTGTTCTTGAACTACTAAATAGTAGCCATCAATGTCACGTTCATATAAGAACTTGTTAAATTGATCATATGCATTTGCAGAAATCGGACAAGTATTGCTGTGTTTCAAAATAAATACATATTTGTTGTCGTTAATTACCTGTTTAAACTGGTCAATCGAAGTCAGCTTTGTAGCCATTCTATTCACCTCTAAAAATATTTATCACTTAAAGTGATAGTCCCTTTTCATTTTCACATTTCAATGTGTCTAATTATACACACTTTATATTTCAATGTTAACCAAAATACTAATATAAAGGTGTATTTCTTAATTGTTTTTACTCAATTTTTGCTTTAAATGCTTTAAATTTTTATTATACTGCTTATGATACTTATTTAAGTCTTTCCCTGTCAACGGTAATTTATTCATATCATAGTCATCTAATTTTGTACTGAAATCAATCGTTTGTTGTCTAGTTTCATAATAGTTCTGCAAACTATAATACATTTCTATCGCACTTTGACGTGCTTTAGTAGTTTCGCTATCCGTTACATTCGATTGGTTCAAGTCTTCTATCTGTTTTGAAATCAGCGGTTCTATTTTATTTTTGATGACTGATTTCGTTTGTTTCGGATCTTCAGCATCCAAATATTTTTTAGCCACATCCTGTAGCTGCTTATTGTTATCTTTCAACTTGCTGACGAGTGCATCTGCACTTTTAGTTTCTCCAGCTTTTTTAGCATCTGAGACTTTAATCTCTAATTGCGCACGGCGTTTTTCAAAAAGACGTGTGTAATTCAAAATATCTTCATTAGCTTTAATAGATTGGTTGCACAGATGAATATAAGCTCTATCATCTTTCAAAGCTTTCTCTTGCTGATCTACTTCCTCCAAGTATTGACTTCTTAAGGCTTTTACATCTTTTGTATCTGCAGGAAGTGCTTTCGCTGCTTCCTTATATGAATGAAAGGCTGGCATCAACTTTTTGTCCATATCCTTGCTCTGTTCAAAATCTTCTTGATTTCTATCGGTTAAATCTGACTTGCTCAGTTCATTCAAACGATTCAAATGCATATCATCCATTACCTTTTTGACATGATTTTGTTTCTTGTCTACTTCAGACATAGATTGTTCGAATTGATTTAAATCAGACTGAGTTCTATTGCCGCATGCTGCTAATGAAATGGTCGCAATAACCAGCAATATTGTCAGAAGCCATGGTTTCATGTTCGTTCACTCCTGTCTGTTTCTCTAATTTCTCTGTTTAAGGTTTGAGTATGTGAGATTCCATATTATAATACCTATAAGACTTTTACAAAAGGACGGTTAACAATGTACACAAAGACACAACCGCTTATTAGTGATGCGAACTTATTAGTAGTGTATCATAATCTTTTTAAAGACTATGAAGATTTATTATTCGGATTATTGAACACGCCGGTAAAATCAGTGCATCATATCGGCGGAACCGCGCATTTCAACTATGCTACTGAGCCGATTTTAGATATTTTGGTAGGTGTGAATAATCTGCATGATATTACGGCTTTAGATGAGAAACGTTTAAATTATGCGGGTTTTTACCGTATCCACCATCACTATAAGAAAAAAGTAATGATGGTAAAGTTCAATAATCTGATTGAACTCAAACAACAAGTCAGGTTGCATATTTTGCAAATTGAATCTAAAGCTTACTCGGAATATTTACAGATGCAGGACGCTTTAGAGCGGTCCACCTCTCTAGGCTCTCTTTTCAAAGAAGAAAAAGAACTGTTGCATGCTTCTGCTGAATCAATCCGTGAATATGAGGTACAAAAAGAAAAATTATTTACGAAATTGTCTCGGCAATATTTGGATTAGCCGTTAGTTTGTATTTCGCAATTGAGGTAATCATTGGTATAATAAATAGATGAAAATAATTGAAAGGGAGTTCTATCCTTGCTTAAAGATGACATCCTAAAGGAACTGAAGAAGGTTCTGCCAGAAGAAATTATTAAAGTTGATGAACCATTAAAACGTTATACTTATACGCAAACTGGAGGTAATGCGGACTTTTATTTAAGTCCTACTACTAACGATGAAGTGCAGGCGATTAATCATTTTGCGAGAATGAATAATATTCCGGTAACGTATTTGGGAAATGGTTCTAATATTATTATCCGTGAGGGTGGTATCCGCGGTATTGTATTAAGTTTATTATCGATGGATTATATAAAGGTTGAAGATAATGTGATTATTGCGGGAAGCGGTGCTGCAATTATTGATGTTTCTCGTAAAGCACGTGATAATGCTTTAACTGGCTTGGAATTCGCTTGCGGCATTCCAGGTTCTGTCGGCGGTGCTGTGTTTATGAATGCAGGTGCTTATGGCGGCGAAGTTCGCGATTGTATTGAACATGCGGTTTGCGTCAATGAACGCGGTGAATTGGTGACTTTGACTCGTGATGAATTAGAATTGGGTTACCGCAGCAGTATTGTGCAAAAGCAGCATTTGGTGGTGCTTGAAGCGGCCTTTAATTTAACACCGGGCAATCAAGAAGATATCCAAGCTGTGATGGACGATTTGACTGAGCGTCGTGAAACGAAGCAGCCACTTGAATACCCTTCTTGCGGCAGTGTCTTCCAACGACCTCCTGGCCACTTTGCCGGCAAATTGATTCAAGACTCAGAGTTGCAAGGACACCGTATCGGCGGTGTAGAAGTTTCGAAAAAACACGCTGGATTTATGGTGAATGTCGATAACGGAACAGCCACAGATTATGAAGATCTAATCCACCATGTTCAAAAGGTCGTTAAAGAAAAATTTGATGTAGAGTTACATCCAGAAGTACGTATCATCGGAGAACACCCTGAAGGACATCGTTAAGGATGCAGTTATGACAGAATATGATAATAACGGCATTCCTGTCGTACATGGTATAGATTTGGATGATGAAACACGCTGCAGTCACTATCACACACCACTTGATGTGGTAGCGATGCGCTTTAAATGTTGTGATAAGTATTACGCTTGTATCCATTGTCATAATGAATGTGAAGATCATGAACCCATTCCTTGGTCTAAAGATGAACAAGATGTCTTAGCGGTGATGTGCGGCGTCTGTAAGTATGAGATGACCATTCGCGAATATGTGAATACTGATAAGTGTCCAAATTGCGATGCAGCCTTTAATCCAAGATGCGAGGCACATTATCCTTATTATTTTACTTTATGAAACTAGTAAAGCTGAAATGACTTCGATGTTGTTTCAGCTTTTAATTTTGTGAATTTGCGAAGATGATATTTTATTATTTGTTAATTTAGCGTAAACTGATTGAATTGTGATGGGAATAATTATGCCGTTCTGTTTCGGTAAAAATTGACGAGAATGGCGAAAGGTTGGAAAAGGGGGTCGTTGAGTTTATTGGACGCATTTGTTCTCATGTTGCCCAATATATTCGTTTATTGGACACGTTCACCTCATTCTTGGCCGATATATTCGTTTATTGGACACGTTGCCCGCATTCTTGGCCAATATAACCGTTTATTGGACACGTTCGCTCCCATCTTGGCCAATATATCCGCCAACTCATCCCAACATCCAGATAACTCCTATTCATTAAACCACACACAAGAAATTTACAATTTTCTAATACCGGCATAAATAAAATGCACCAACTTTCTTTTTAATTAGAAAGTTGGTGCCTATTTCGAAGTTTGTACCCCCATTCAAACTCCTTTTAACTTCAAGTTTATTTTACAACTTCTTTCAATTCATCAATTTGTTTCATAGTTGTTGTAGTTGAACCTGATGCAAAGTACCATAATTTTGGATCAAGTTCGTAAACTTTATCGTCTTTGATAGCTTTAACATTTTTGATTACATCGTTGCCTAATGTTTGTTTAGCTGTAGATTTTTCGCCGATAGCTTGGCCGCGGTCCATTGCTAAGATAACATCAGGATTCTTCTCGTTGATATATTCGTTAGTAACATTTTGACCATGTGGTCCTGCTTTAATGTCTTTATCTGCTGGTTTGAACCCTAAAGTTGTATAAACAAGACTACCGAAACGTTCTTTAGGACCATATGTTGAAAGTTCACCTTCGTTTACAAGCAAGTACATTACTGATTTATCGAATTTCTTAGTTTTATCTTTCATGTCAGCAATTTTATCATCTAAATCTTTGTTCAGTGATTTAGCTTTATCTTCTTTGTCGTAAATTTTACCTAAGTTTTCAGTATTTTTCTTCATTGATTTAACATAGTCTTTATCGTCAGCGCCTACATAAACAACTTTAGCTTTTGGTGCTGCTTTTTTGAATTCATCAATATTTTTTTGGTTAGCTGTTCTGCCAGAAATAAAGATAACTTCTGGTTTAGCTTGTGCTACTTTATCAAAGTTTACTTCTTTTAAAGAACCTGTGTTGATGTATTTATCATCTTTAAAATCTTTTAAGAAATCAGGTAAAGAGCTATTGTTTTCGCCTTTAGGCATACCTTTTACTTTATCAGCAACTCCTAATTCTTTTAATGTATCTAATGCACCATAATCTAAGACAATCGCATTTTTAGGATTCACTGGTACTTCCACAGTATCTTTCACTTGCTTAGAATCACTGCCTTTTGGATCTTTACCACTTAACTCATAATCATTTTCAATTTTAACTGTTTTGTTCTCTGACTCGCCTTTTTTAGATTCATCTTTAGATGAACTGTCATTGCCGCATGCTGCAAATAAAAACATAATACTAATTAATAAAAATAAGCCTAGTTTCTTCATTTTTTCCTTTTTCCTCCTAAAATGTCTATGGTTCCCACCTTATATTGCCGCGAAAAATTCAGCATCACCCCTCTCAAAGTTATTGGTTTAATCGTAATAAAGACAGATTCTTTGACCATTGACGGACTCAATTTGTACATCCATATCGTATAAACACTTCAAAGTTTCAGGTTGGATAACTTGATCTCTATGAGCTGCCTTAATCAATTGGCCATCTTTCATCGCAATTACATCATCTGAGTAGCAAGATGCAAAATTAATATCATGAAGTACGATAATAATAGTTTTTCCAACTTCACGTGTTAACTGACGTAAAGTCTTCATAATTTGCACAGAATATTTCATATCTAAATTATTTAAAGGTTCATCTAATAAAATATATTCCGTATCTTGTGCGATAGTCATTGCAATATAAGCACGTTGTCTTTGACCACCAGACAATGTTTTCAAATTACGGTCTTTAATTTCTTGTAATTGCAACAAATCTAAAGCTTCATTAATTTTTTCTTTATCTGTTTTAGTAAGGCGTCCTTTTGAATAAGGAAAACGTCCGAACGCGACAAGTTGCTCTACCGTAATATTAAGTTCGGTATGATTGGATTGCTTTAACACTGAAAGCTTTTTCGCAATTTCATTACTTTTGAAATTTTCAAGCGACTCTTCTTCCAATTTGATTTGGCCGGAGTCTATATCAATCAACCGACTGATAGCAGATAGCAAAGTACTTTTTCCAGCGCCATTCGGTCCAATTAAAGAAGTCAATCGTCCCTTTTGTATCGTCACATCAATCGATTGCAATATAGGCTTGTCTTGAATCGATTTATTCAAGTTTTCAACACTGATCATTGCGCGTTCCTCCTACTGATTAATAGATAAATAAAGTACGTACCACCGACGAGATTAATTAAAATGCTGACTTCAGTTGTGGCTTCAAAGAGATGTTCTACAATCCATTCGGCTGAGAACAAACTGATCCAACTTAATAAAATCGTAGCCGGTAATAAAAATTTATGTTCGTAAGTCTTCATAATTTCATGTGCTACATTGACCGTTAATAAACCTAAGAAAGTAATTGGTCCTACTAAAGCTGTGGCAATAGCTGTCAATACCGCTACCATTATCATCAATAAGCGTGTTACTCTGGTGTAATTGACACCAAGGTTGATGGCTTGTGCTTTGCCTAGTAATAAAACATCCAAATATGGCAAGATGATAATCGTGACAATAATTAATGCAATCAATACTACACCGCAGACCGCCACTAATTTTTCATTAGAAGCATTGAAGTTCGCAAACATTGAACTTTGAACGGCTAAGAACTCTTCAGGATTGATGACTAGCTCTATAAACCCTGTGATACTGCGAAAGAAAGTTCCAAGAATCACTCCGATTAATAAAATAAAATACACTGAGAAGTTTCCGTATTTGAAAATCACTTGGAACAGTAAAAGTGCAAATAATATCATAGCTACTAAAGTCAATGCGAAGTTTAAATAAAGATTGGTTACCGCAATCGACTGGACTCCGAAGACAAAGATAAGCAGTACTTTCACAAACATGTACACTGCGTCTAGACCCATCATGGAAGGTGTCAGTAATCGATTGACCGTAATCGCTTGAAAAATAATAACCGAGGTGCCGATAGCTCCCCCTACTAGCAACATTAAAATCAATTTACGGACCCGGCTTTGGAGTTGATATTCTAAAATATCCCAATCAATGCCGAGAAACAAATAAAGGACGCCTGTGATTATAGTAATTGTTATAAGTATAAGTAATTTAGTTGTCAGATGATTAGCTTTCATAGTTGCGGCTTCCTTTCAACAACATGGCTAAGAAAATAAAAGTACCGAAGACTCCTAATGTAAGTCCGATGTTGATTTCGTAAGGATAGACAATCAATCGCCCTATGATATCAGAAAAGAGCACGAAGATTGCACCGAGCAAAGCGGTATGTGGCAAAGCGTGCTTTAGATGATCGCCACGGTAAATTGACACAATGTTAGGCACTATTAGTCCTAAAAAAGGTAATGCGCCGACAGTTACCACGACTAATGCAGTCATTGTCGCAGTGATAGCTAGTCCGTACATCATAATCCGTTCGTAATTGACGCCGAGATTATGACTGAAGTCTTTTCCCATTCCAGCAATCGTAAAATAATTGGCAAAGATATAAGTCACGATCAGTAAAGGGATACTGAGATATAAGACTTCGTAACGACCGCTAGTAATAACTGCGAAGTTGCCGTTCAACCAGTTGCCGATGCTTTGAACTGCATTCGTACGCAAGGCAATAAAGGTTGTAAGACTGGATATAATGCCGCCGATCATGATACCGAGAAGCGGGACGAAGATGACATCTTTGAAGCGGATAACCTGTATCAACTTCATAAAGAAAAATGTTCCTGTAATACTTAATAATATAGCAAAGATAAGTTTAATGAGAATGTGTGCTTGCGGGAAAAATAAGAGCGCGATTAAAATACCTAATTTTGCCCATTCCATCGTTCCTGCAGTGGTAGGACTGACAAATTTATTCTGCATCATCTGCTGCATAATTAAGCCAGCTAAAGCAAGAGAGCTTCCAGAAATAATAATGCTGACAGTCCGAGGAACACGGCTTGAAAATAGTATATTGCGTTGTTCAGTAGACAAATGAAAGATATCTGCTAATCCAAGTTGGCTGACGCCGATAAATAAAGATAAGATGCTTAAGACAATAAAAATAAAGAATAATATAGGTCCGCGCATCAGCTGCCTGATAATCATAAACTGCTTGTGTCCTTTCTTGATATGATGAAATTTTCTCTATGTATTTGTTAGTGGAAATGATAATCATTATCACTTAATATCTATCCTATCATGTAAATTTTTTTTAGCAATAGGTTTTTGTATTTTCAATTTTTTTCTAACATGTTTTCAGATTAAATATGTAATATTCATGTATTTTAACTTTCAAAAAGTAAAAACTCCTCACACATTAATTAAATTACTCCTTAGAATTTACAAATTAATTTGTAATAATAAATTACATACCGATACGTATGAAAATATATTAAAAAAGCTACGATGAAATCTAAAACGATAGATTTCTTCATAGCTATTTTTTAAATTCGGTTTTATATTCTCATAAAATAGTTCGAAGTTATTCCCTCTAAACCTCGATAACTATTTTTTATTTAATAACCTTTTCTAATTCATCGATTTCTCTAATTGTTGTGGCAGTTGAACCTGAAGCATAGAACCATAGTTTTAGATCAAGCTCATAAACTTTGTTATCTTTTGTTGCTTTTACATTTTTAATAACATCATTTTTCAATAATTACTTATCGCTCGATTTACCAGTCATTAGTTGGCCACGGTCCATGAGTAAAACAATTTTAATTACTCTATTAAAAAAGCGCTGAATCCTAACTGCTAAACAGCAGCAAGATTCAACGCTCTCTTTGTTATTATTTATTTTTCTTCATCGTCAAAAATAAAGTCTTCATCTTTTAAAGGCTCAACATTTAAAGCTAATGTATAACCATCACCTTTAACTGAGAAGAAGTCATGGTTTTTCGTTGAAGTGTCTAACGCATTTTCGATAATCGGATTGAATTCACGCTCTTCAAAGTAAGGTTCGAATCCTAAGTTTGAAAGTGCCTTGTTTCCGTTGTAGCGCACATAATTTAAGACGTCTTTTGTTAAGCCGATATCATCATATAGTTTATGAGTATAAGATACTTCATTTTTATATAACTCTTCTAAAAGTTTATACATATGTTGATCAGCACGTTGCTTCTCATTCTCAGAAAGTTCATTACGTAAATGTTGCGCATCTAGACCTGTAAATACACCATGAATTGATTCATCGAGTAAAATTTTACGAATAATCTCACCTGATGTTGTCATGCGTCCTTGTCCAGCAAGATATAAAGGATAATAGAAGCCAGAATAAAACAAGAATGTTTCTAAGAATACACTAGAGACACGTGCAATATATTGGTCATAGATTGAAGCTTCTTTTGCCCATAGTTTATGATAATTACCGACAATTTTATCTGATTTATATTTTAGATGCGGTTCTTCTAATACCCATGTATCTAGTAAATAGTTTGTTTCACTAGATGGTAATAATGTTGTAAAAATATGAGAGTAACTTTTAGCATGAATTTGTTCCATCATTGCCATAAAGGAATAAACTGCTTTTTTACGCAAATCTTTAGTGTGAAGCATAATTAATGGCATTCCATCATCTGCTTGATGGGTATCTAAACCAGTTAGACCCGCCAATGCTTTTTTAAATGTATCTTGTTCCTCAGGTGTTAAAGTTTTCCAACTTGCAATATCTTTAGAGACTTTAAATTCTGTTTCTACCCACATTTGGGAAATGTTTTGTCGCCAAAACATATTAGTCATGTCTTCTTGCGTGTTCCAATTGACAGCGATCATCAAAGTGCATTCTCCATTCTTCATTTAATTTTAGTTTATCGTCAAGTGCTTAAAGGCGGGACCACTTACACACTTACTGTCATTGTGTAAAGTCGTCCCGATTTAATAATTACCAACTCAATTTTTAAGTTAATTTGTTAGATTGCACAACTTGTACATTCATCTACGCTCAATAATTTATTACGTGTATAATAAAGAGATTTCAATCCTTTATGGTGTGCATAAACATATAAGCGTGATAATTCACGTGTTGAAATTTCTGAGTTCACATATAGAATCGTTGAAATTCCTTGGTCAACGTGTTGTTGAATTGTAGCTACTAAATCAATTAAACGCATTTGATCAGTGTTAAATGCTGATTTATAGTACCACATTGTTTTAGGAGATAAGAATGGCATTGGATAGAATGTTTCTGAGTTGCCATAAGTACGACGTTCAATTTGATCTACAATCGGCATTACTGAACTTGTTGCATTCTGTACATAAGAAATACTTTGTGTAGGCGCTATTGCTAAACGATATGCATGATACAAACCATATTCTTTAACGTCTTCTTCTAGCGCTTTCCAATCTTC
Source organism: Staphylococcus piscifermentans (assembly GCF_900186985.1). NCBI lineage: Bacteria > Bacillati > Bacillota > Bacilli > Caryophanales > Staphylococcaceae > Staphylococcus > Staphylococcus piscifermentans. The sequence goes on from NZ_LT906447.1 coordinate 2,229,558, forward strand.
AGCTGTTGGAATTTCTAAGCCTTCAAATAATGCTTTGACTTTTTCATATTCAGGAACAATGTCAGCTTGCGTATACTTTTCAAAATACTTACCGCTCGCATAATCAGATTTATCGAAATCTTGATAAGCTTCGCCACGTTCTTTAGCAGTTTGCATTGAACGTTCAATTGAGTAATAGTTCATTGTCATAAAGAATACATTTGCAAAGTCTTTTGCCTCTTCAGATTCATAGCCGATTTGATTTTTAGCCAGATAACCGTGCAGGTTCATAACGCCTAGTCCTACTGAATGCAATTCGCTGTTGGCTTTGCGCACTCCAGGAGCATTTTGAATATTAGCTTCATCACTTACAACTGTTAGAGCATCCATGCCTGTGTGTACAGAATCTCTGAATTTACCTGATTCCATTACATTAACAATATTTAATGAGCCTAAGTTACATGAAATGTCACGTTTGATTTCATCTTCTACACCATAATCATTAATAATTGATGTTTCTTGTAATTGGAAGATTTCAGTACATAAGTTACTCATTTTGATTTGGCCAATATTAGAATTAGCGTGAACTTTGTTTGCATTATCTTTAAACATTAGATAAGGATAACCTGATTGCAATTGTGTTTGTGCAATTGTATTCAACATTTCACGTGCATCTTTTTTATGTTTTAAAATATTTGGGTTTGCAACCATATCGTCATAATATTTATCAAGGTCAATATCATCTAAGGTTACGCCATACTCGTTATAAACTGTATGTGGTGCGAACATGTAGAAGTCTTCGCCCTTTTTCGCCAGTTCAAAGAATTTAGCAGGCACAATTAAACCAGTAGAGATAGTTGATAAGCGGATATCTTCATCTGCGTTTACTTTTTTAGTGTCTAAAAATTCTTCGACATCGTAATGGAATATATTTAAATATACTGCGCCAGCTCCTGGTCTTTGACCAAGTTGATCTGCGTAGCTGAAACCGCCTTCTAATGATTTTGCAACAGGCAATACGCCTTTTGCTACACCTTTAATGCCTTTAATTGCTTCACCGCGCGCGCGTAGTTTAGATAAATTGATTGCTACGCCGCCTCCGATTTTACTCAACTGTTTCGCTGTTGAATCAATAAAGTTAATTGAATTCAAGCTGTCATCTACTTCTAATAAGAAACATGAAACAAGTTCGCCTCGACGTGCACGACCTGCATTTAAGAATGTCGGTGTTGCAGGTTGGTAGCGTTGTTCAATCATAGATGAAATGAATTGACGTGCTTGTGTTTTATCGCCATCTGCTAGATAAAGTGCCACAATCGTCACGTGTTGCGGATAGTCTTCTAAATATTGTTGTTTATCGTTAGTTTTAAGTGCATAATCTTTGAAAAATTTACTTGCAGACATATAGCTGGCAAATTTGAATGGTATACTGCGCGCAAACTCAGTCAATTCTTTCAAATCTTCCTCGCTGTATTGTGCAAATACATCTACATAGAAATCATTGTCGACAAGATAGTGCAAACGTTCAATTTCACTATCGAAATAAATAGTATGATCTTTAATCTCTTCAAGATAAACTTCTAGCGCTTCTTGATCTTTTTCCAAGCTGAAAAAGCCGTCTTCTTTACGCTTTGTTACCTCATTATTTAATTCAATATGATTATATTGCTTTTCGTTCATTGTCTTCATAAAAATGCCCCACCTTATCTTTAAACTCTTCAACGTCTTTTTGTGTTCCTTGTACTTCAAATTTCATTAAAAGAGGCACGAGGTATTCTCTGGATATTGTATCGCTGGCTTTTGCGAAGTTTTGTCCCCAATTTCGATTACCGCTACCAACTACTCCTCTTATCATTGTGCCGTTATGTTGCAAGAACGTCTTGACGACATCCGGTACTTCTCCAAATCCGATGGTACTAGTGACCAATATATAAGGTTCATCTATGCGTATTTCCGCACAGTTATCATTTGTAATCTCTAAGGTGTTATCAAAGCCTGTTCTTGTTATAAACCGTCTTACGTTTCCTGTGAATGAGAAATAAACTACCTTCATTGAATCACCCGCTTTCTTATAAAGAACGCGTCATCCTTTATCTCCATAGATTAAAGCAGAAGCCATAAATAAAAAACATGACAGGCTGTCTTATTGCTATTGTTGTTTCTTGAATGAGACTTTATGACTGCTGCATGTTTGCATTTGATAATGATATTAGAATGCACTTTCCTTTGACACTATATGTAGTGGTCATTCAATTTACGAGCTGTATATATTTGAATCTTTACCTTATCATTTTATCTGTTCCACTTTAAACGCATTTACAAGAATATCAACGCATTTTAACTGCTTTCAACCATTAAAAACACTTTAATCATGAATTAATCGTTTAAACGTTACTTTGTACTTTTAAAATAATAAGGTGTGAAAATGCATTAAAATAGTTAATTTTAAATTTAGCATTTTCCAACTTAACCACAACATATAGTGTTGGTTTTCGTTCTTCAATACTATATTATGTGATTCATTATACCTAACACACTTTGTAATTTCAAAGAGAATCATTGCTCAAAAATTATTTTTAAATTGTCATAATCGATGTAATGACCGTCACATCTATCGTTGAGGAATAAAAGTTTTTTAAAAAAAGGCCTCAAAATAAATAATTGTAGTTTTACCCTTGATTTTTTCAAAAATTATGCACTTCTTATGAAATCAAGTGTCTGCGATTATAGACCTGATCAGCTTGATACAACTATTTTAAAAAACTTAATTATTTACATCTTAAATCCTATATGGAAATTCAAACCTCTAAGTAGAACGTATGTTCGATTTGATTATAACTATTCTGCTAAAGAATTGCAAGGACTTATAGCAATACTAATTTGAATTATGCTAAGATGATATACGTTAAGTTTTGAAGAAAGTAGAGGCGAAAGTATGGATCCGAAAATTAAAGGCATCATTGCTATCCTCATTTCAGCAATCGGCTTTAGTTTTATGTCATTGTTCTTCAGACTTTCAGGTGACTTACCTGTATTTCAAAAGTCTTTAGCACGTAATTTAGTTGCGATGTTGATTCCTTTATATTTCTTATATAAATATAAACAACCGATGTTCGGTAAATTGAGTAGTCAACCCTTGTTGATTACCCGTTCTACTTTAGGTTTAGTCGGCGTATTATTAAATATTTATGCGATAGACCATATGTTGTTAAGTGATGCTGATACTTTAATGAAATTAAATCCTTTCTGGACTATTTTGTTAAGTTTAGTATTCTTGCATGAGAAAGTACGTAAATATCAAATTACTGCAATGATTGTAGCCATTATAGGAATGTTGTTTGTGGTACAGCCTCAATTTTCATCAGCTATGATACCTGCAATCGGCGGTTTATTCTCGGGTATTTTCGCCGCAGCTGCGTATACCTGCGTACGTGCCTTGAGCACTCGTGAAGCACCTTATACTATCGTGTTTTATTTTTCATTCTTCTCAATTGTAGCTTTAATTCCATTTGTAATCTTCACATATGAACCGATGTCTATGAAACAAATAGTTTATCTGATCGGCGCTGGATTATCTGCTGCAGTAGGTCAAATCGGCATCACCTTAGCGTACAGTTATGCTCCAGCACGTGACATTTCAATATTCACCTATGCATCTATCATCTTTACGGCTATCATGGGAATTGTCATCTTTGGTGAATCGCCAGATTTATACGCTACGCTCGGTTACGTTATTATTATTAGTGCAAGTTATTATATGTTTGAAAAAGCACGTCGGCAAGGTCGTAAAAATAAACCTGCTCGTGCACACAAAGGAGCGAATTAAAAAGTGTCAAATGAAGGACGTAAAAAAGAAGAACTTGAAGACATTACGTTATTAGGCAATCAAAACAATACTTATCATTTCGATTATAGACCAGATGTATTAGAAACTTTTGATAACAAGCATCAAGGTCGTGATTACTTTGTTAAATTTAATTGTCCAGAATTCACCTCTCTTTGTCCTATTACAGGACAACCAGATTTTGCGACAATTTATATTTCCTATATTCCAAATATCAAAATGGTAGAATCAAAATCATTGAAACTTTATTTATTTAGTTTCAGAAATCATGGTGATTTCCATGAAGATTGCATGAATATCATTATGAATGATTTAATTGAATTAATGGATCCGCATTATATTGAAGTATGGGGAAAATTCACGCCACGAGGCGGTATCTCAATCGACCCTTATACTAACTATGGTCGTCCAGATTCAAAATACGAACAGATGGCTGAATACCGTATGATGAATCATGACTTATATCCAGAAAATATCGATAATCGTTAATATTAACGCTCCTATTCAGGGGCGTTTTTTTAACAAACAAATATTATTAAACTTTTTGTGTAATTATTGTGCAATGAATAGCACAATAATTTTCAGAATTTTCTTGTATAACTTTTCCTTATCGCTTAAAATAACATTTAAGCAGTTAGGGGGAAATTTATGAATAAAAAACAATATACACGAGAAGAAGTTGTCAACAGTGTGCCACGTACAGGCTTCTTCGGACATCCTAAAGGACTAAGCACTCTATTCTTCACTGAATTTTGGGAGAGATTCAGTTACTATGGTATGAAAGCCATTTTAGTTTACTATCTATACTATTCAGTTGCTAAAGGCGGATTTGGACTCGATGAATCTGTAGCTATGCAAATTGTGGCCTTATACGGAACATTAATTTATATGTCTGGTGTCATTGGCGGTTGGATAGCAGACCGAATCACAGGTACGCAGAATGCTGTCTTTGTCGGCGGAATCTTTATTATGTTTGGTCACATCATTTTAAGCTTACCTGGCAATTTAACAGCTGTTATGATTGCATTACTACTGTTAATTATTGGTACAGGACTCTTGAAACCGAACATTTCAACTACAGTTGGTGAACTTTACGAGAAAAATGATCCACGTGTAGATTCAGCATTTACGATTTTCTACATGGGTATTAATGCAGGTGCTTTGTTGTCACCCATTATTACTGGATATTTACAAACACGTGTAGGTTTCCATGCAGGTTTCGCAACTGCTGCCATCGGTATGTTTATCGGACTTGTAATTTATTGGACAAAACGCAAAAAATATTTGAATTTAGCCGGACTGACTGTACATAATCCTATGACTAAAAATGATGTGAAGAAATTCTCTATCATTACTATTGTGATTGTAGCGGCGTTCGCTCTCTATCTTATTATTTTAAAAGCTTTTAACGCATTAACAATCGAAAACTTCAGTTTACTTGTTACTATTCTCGGAATTGCTTTGCCAGTATTCATTGTGGCTCGTATGTTAATGAGTAAAGAAGCAACGTCTGAAGAAAAATCACGTGTTCGCAGTTACATTCCTTTGTATATTACATCAGTAGCATTCTGGATGATTCAAGAACAAGGTTCAACTATTCTTGCAAACTTTGCAGATAAAAATACACAACTAAAAATGTCTGAACTTACAGGCGGCGCAATTCATTTTGATATTCCAGCAGCTTGGTTCCAATCACTGAATCCTATCTTTATCGTTGCATTAGCACCTGTATTCGCAACTTTATGGGTGAAATTAGGAAAACGTAACCCATCTACAGTAATGAAATTTGCAATGGGCGCTATTATTGCTGGCCTATCTTATCTCATTATGATGATTCCATTAGCTGGAGGATTGCATGGAGCACTGATCAATCCTATATGGCTCGTGCTCAGTTTCTTGCTTATTACAATCGGTGAACTTTGTATTTCTCCTGTTGGATTAGCGACTACTACTAAACTTGCACCTTATGCTTTTACAGCTCAAATGATGAGTTTATGGATGTTGAGTAATGCGACAGCTCAAGGGTTAAACGCACAGCTGGTAGTACTTTATAAAGGTATGAATCCTTCTGAGTATTTTATGTATTCAGGCTTATTAACAATCGTTATTGGTGTCTTGCTCATCGTAGTTTCTCCTATGGTTAAACGAGGCATGAAAGGTATTCATTAATTAATTAAAAAATATATTTCGTGGAGCGGGGACATAATGTCTCCGCTTCTTTTGTTTCCAAAGTAATTTATTCACTACTTTGACTGATAATTTGTAGATTAAATTGATGACTACAATAATCTGAAAATTGTTAATATTATTATTTTTAGAAAATTATTGAAACTATTAATTGATGAGAGTAAAATCTAATATAATCAGCCCGTTTAGGATAGAAAGGTCGGGATTAATTTGCAGAATAATTTGCATAATCAGCATGTTCAAGAAATTCCTCAAAGAGGTTTCTTCGGACATCCAAGAGGATTAGGAGTACTCTTCTTTGTAGAATTTTGGGAGAGATTCAGTTATTACGGAATGCGTGCACTCTTAATCTTTTACATGTTTTACGCCATTAAAGATGGCGGTTTAGGAATGGATGAGGTTACAGCACAATCTGTAATGTCTATTTATGGTTCACTTATTTTTATGACTACAATTATTGGAGGTTGGGTAGCCGACAGAATCACAGGTACACGTGGTGCTACTATGTATGGTGCCGTATTGATTATCATCGGCCATGTGGTGCTTAGTCTGCCACTCGCAAATATTGGTTTATATGTGTCGATGTTCTTTATTATTATAGGTTCTGGTCTTATGAAACCGAATATTTCTAATATTGTAGGTCGCTTGTACCCTGAAAACGATTCACGTATCGATTCAGGTTTTGTTATTTTCTATATGTCAGTGAATATGGGTGCCTTAGTCGCACCGCTTATTTTAAATCAATTCTCTGACAACCACAAATTCCACCAAGGCTTCTTAATTGCAGCAATTGGTATGGCTGTGGCACTTGTCATTTATTTGATTTTTAACAAACGCAACTTAGGAAATGTAGGTTTAAGACCTACCAACCCGCTTTCAGCAGCTGAAAAGAAATGCTATGGCATCATCGTAGGAGCAGTTGCAGCAATTATTGCTATCGTAATATTGATTACTGTACTTACAGGTACATTCACCTTCGATATGATTAGTACAACAGTATTAATCTTAGGTGTTGCATTGCCGATAATTTACTTCACGATCATGATTAGAAGTAAAGAGGTTTCTTCAGATGAACGTTCTCGTGTTATCGCATTTATTCCTTTGTTCATTATCGGAGTTATTTTCTGGTCAATTCAAGAACAAGGTTCTAATGTACTTAACATTTACGCTTTCAAAGGTACAGATATGACAATCAACCTATTTGGATGGACTTCAGCCTTTGGGAAAACCTATTTCCAATCTATTAATCCACTGTTCATCGTATTATTAGGTCCTGTTATTTCTTATATCTGGAAAAAAATGGGAGAACGTCAACCAAGTTTAGCTACTAAATTCGTTTGGGGTGCTGTATTAGCTGGTATCTCTTATATCATGATTGCCTTTGTAATGATGGGCAGCGGTGGTCATCAAATCACTGTAAACTGGGTAATATTATCTTATATCATTTGTGTAATCGGAGAGCTATGTATTTCGCCGACTGGTAATAGTGCTGCTGTAAAACTAGCACCTAAGGCATTTAATTCTCAAATGATGAGTTTATGGTTATTAACGAATGCTACTGCACAAGCAATCAATGGTACATTAGTTAAACTTATTAAACCTTTAGGCTACCAAAATTATTTCTTATTCTTGGGCTGTTTAGCAGTAGTCATCGGTTTAGTCACACTAGCATTTGTACCAAAAATTGTTAAAGGTATGCGCGGCATCCGTTAATTGTCACAATATTATTATTTTTAGAGGGAATCAGATTATTATTCTGTTCTAGCCCCTCTCCTTATAAAAATAGCTGTGAAGAATTCATAATAGATTTCTTCACAGCTATTCTTTATTTTCTGGCAGCGAACACAATATAGTTCATGCGCGCTTTCAATTGATTCATTGTTTTAAACATAGCGAAATACATCTTCAGTTCTTCTTAATAAATAGAATAGAAAAGATGGTGGTTTCAACCTTCTTTTTGTTAGTTTAGCTCGGATGAACCAACGAAGTATTATCTCTATTCAGCTACTTACCCTTAGTTATATTTCTTCATTTCCCAGGAAATACTTTTCTACTTCTTTCCAGTTATTAACACGCTCAAAATCTTCGTTATGAATATTATGTGCAGCAGTATACATTAATGACTTGCCAGTAAAACGCTCTAACTGACGTGGATTATCATCAATTAAATAATCAGCTTTAACAATATTTTTACGTCCACAAAAGACAAATTGTTGAGAATCTAAAAATGGAAAATGCGTACGCAGCCATTCATACTTTTCATGAAATGATGTTGGAACATCCATAGCAGCAGTCGCAATATAAATATCATAATGCTCCGACAGTTTTTCCACTACTTCTTGAGCGTCTTGAATTACTTCTAAATTTTTAAAGAAGCCAGGTTCTCTTAATACTTCATCTAAAACACCTTCGTGTTCAGGCATAAAATGTCGAATTTTATTACCGTCTAAAAGTGCTTCTTTGATACCTAAATCTGTACGGGCATTGACTTCTTCAATCAAGGCTTTAATTGTATCAGCTAATACTTCATCCATATCAATGGCAATCGATTTTCTCTCCATACTATGTAACTTCCTTTCCTCTTTATCCATTACGAGTATAGCATATCTCTATAATTATTATGTAAATGAAAAAAGAGCAGAACTGAAATCGATCATATGATTTCCAAAGTACTGCTCTCTTATAATTATTTTTCTAAATTACGCCTCAAAATCAAAATTCTTTAACACTTCAATCATCTTAGCATTTTGTTCTGGAAAACCAATTGTAATACGGACGCCAATTGGAAATTCTCTGGTAATGCAACCGACTTTAAGTAACGCTTCATATAATGCTTTAGGTCGCTTTGTTTTTACAAAAATAAAATTAGTTTGGCTATCAAAGAAATGCTTGCTTTCTGGAATAGCGAAAAATTTCTCACGTTCTTCTGCATTACGTTTTTGAATTTCTTTTAAATAATCTTGGTCTTCATAAGCAGCCACTGCCGCATATTCTGATAAGCGCCCTACGTTAAATGGCGGACGGATAATATTATAATTGTGAATCGCTTCTTCTGTAGCAATAATATAACCGACACGCAAACCTGCTAATCCATATGCTTTAGAGAAAGTGCGCAACAAGAAGGCATTTGGGAACTTCTCTTGCAGCTTCAAAGTATCAGGGAAATCTTTCGCAGTCATAAATTCAAAATAAGCTTCATCTACAAGCACTGGTACATTGCCTGGTACTTGTTCTAAAAATGCTTCTAATTCTTCATGCGTCACATATGTTCCTGTTGGATTGTTAGGGTTACAAATCCATACTAGAGCTGTATTTTCATCGATTTCTTGCAAGATTCCTTCTAAATCAAATTGTCCATTTTCTTTTAAAGGTACTTGCACAACTTCAGCGGACTCAACGATGGCGTTGTGATAATATTGTCCGAATGTCGCTTGGCTCGTTACAATCTTATCTCCAGGTGTTAGTACAGCACGTGAAATCATTAAGATTACTTCGTCCAATCCCGCACCAAATAAAATACGCTTCTCATCGATATTCAAATTCTCTGCTATTTTTTTACGTAATGTCGGTGCACCTGTTTCAGGGTAATAAAGGACTTCATCTACATGTTCTTTAATCGCTTCTTTTGCTTTAGGAGAAGGTCCATATAAATTCTCGTTAGATGCAAGTTTGTGCAATTCGATATCTAAATCAAACTGCTCTTTTAATGCGCGTGGTGACAATCCTGGTTGGTATGCGGATAATTGTTGAATTTGTTTTTTCATGTGGTAAAGCCCCCCGTTTAAATTGACTGATATTTTTGAATTTAATAAATATTATATCACATCTATGGGTACGCCGTGTAGCCCTTTATTCTATAAGGTTTATAGGTTCTTGCATATTGCATTGGTTACGTTTTGACTACGAAATTCATTTTTAGTAAATCAAAATACGATAAAAACATTTTAGTAATTGATATTTTTTTAGGATATTATGAGTAAAATACACCTTCAAAACTTCCATTTTAATTTAAATGTCTGTTTTGAAAGGACTATCCCAATCATTAGTGTACTATTTTTTATTCTTTTTATTCTTTTTATTCTTTTCGTTAATAGTTATGACTGTAGGCAGAAATACGCAACACATTATTATAACTAGAATTATTCCTATACTCACAAGTTCTCAACTCCCTATTCGTTTTTTGATATACGAAAATCAATGTTTAAAAAGCGGACAAACTTATAGTAACAATAGTTACAAACATATAATTGATATTTAAATTCATTAGTAATAATTTGATTTATATTATATATCTTTTCACAATAAGAATGCAAACTTGTTTTTTAAATACTGCTAAATTACCCGTGAGGGAGAAAGAGGAAATGATATATTATTATGTTCCAGCTACCTCGGGCTTAAATATATATGCGCCACAAACGACTAGACATTTCATTTTCCCTCTTACTCATCAACAAAATTTGTCATCATCTTCCTTCCCGCTTTGTCACCCACCTCACATTATCTATTCCGACAGCTTCTGCAGATTTATAAAAAAGGACCAGAACATTCTTTTTGTCCCGGCCCTGTAATAAATCCCAAGCAGCTTTATCATTATTTAATCAAGTGATGTTTCTCTAAATAATCTTTTGCTACTTTATATGGATCTTCATTTTTCACTGTTACTTTATAATTCATTTCTTGCATTTCTTCATCTGTAATTTTACCCGCTAATTTATTTAATGGCTTTTTAATTTCAGGATGTTCTTTTAAGTATTTTTCTTTGAACATCGGTGCGCCTTGATATGGCGGGAAGACATGCTTATCATCTTTCAATACTTGCATATCATATTGTTTTAATTCAGCGTCTGTAGAATAGGCATCAATTAAGTTAATGTCACCTTTCTTGACTGCTTGATAACGTAATTTCGGTTCCATAGTGCGGATATTATCAAATTTTAAATCATAGGCTTTAGAAACCGCTTTAAAACCATCTGGACGATCATTAAACTCTAGTGTGAAACCAGGTTTGATTTGATCTTGAACTTTTTCTAAATCGCCGATTGTTTTTAAGTGATGCTTTTCAGCAAAATCGCGTTTAACCGCTAATGCATAAGTGTTGTTATATTTCATCGGTTTCAATAAAGTCATCTTATCTTTCTTTTCAAGACTTGTTTTAGCTTGCTCATACACTTTATGTTCTTCTTTAGATTTTAAGGGTTCTTTCGTTAATTCACCTAGAACTGTACCTGTAAATTCTAAGTAACCATCGATATCATCGGATTTCAAGGCATTGAACAAGAAGGATGTTTTACCCATTCCATCTTTTACATCTACTGTATCGTCCGTCTCTTCTTCAATTAAAATTTTATACATATTCGTAATAATTGAAGGTTCAGAACCTAATTTACCAGCAATTGTAACTTTGTCACCTTTGCCACCAAACAATGGGATAACAATGACGAGAACGACAATAAGTAAAAGCGCACCTAAAGTAATCAGTAATTTTTTATAAGATAACTTTTGCATATAGCGTAAAGCTAAATCAAAGATAATAGCTAAAATAGCTGCTGGAATCGCACCTAATAAAATAAGAGAACTATTATTTCGGTCAATACCGAGTAAGATTAAATCCCCTAGACCACCTGCACCAATTAATGCTGCTAATGTGGCAGTACCGATAATAAGCACCATAGCAGTACGTATCCCTGCCATGATAATCGGCATCGCAATAGGCAGTTCGACTTTCGTCAGTCTTCTTCCAGGCTTCATTCCAATCCCTTTAGCCGCTTCCACTAAGGAAGGATCCACTTCTTTGATCCCAGTGTATGTATTTCTGAGAATCGGCAGCAAAGCATAAACCACTAAAGCAATAATAGCCGGTAAAGTTCCAATTCCAAAAATAGGAATCATTAATCCTAAGAGTGCTAATGACGGAATCGTTTGCAGCACAGCAGCAATATTAATGACAAACTCAGATACATGCTTCGTCTTCGTTAGCAAAATACCAAGCGGAACTCCAATCAAGCATGCAATTAAAAGCGCAATAAATGAAATTTGAATATGTTCTAATATAGTACTGAGCAACTCGCCTTTACGTGCGGATAACGTTTCTAAAAATGCATTCATGATGCGTCACCTCTTTCACTATCAGCTAAGAAGTTGAAAATATCTTCTCTCGTTAACATGTGTGTTTGACCCTTACGCTCTACTGCAATTGCATCGTAGCGTGCTAAATCTTCATACACTTTCTTTAAAGGTGCATCATGTTGCACAATAGGCAAATCGTGTGTTGATTGAAGAGATTTCAATTCAGTATTTTGCAATACATCATCCAATTTCAACTGTTGTTGAACATTTCTATCATATTGACTGATAAATTGTTTCACGAAATCGTTTTTAGGATGTTGGATAAAATGCTCTGGAGTATCGATTTGTTCCACATGTCCCTCATTTAGTAAACAAATTCGATCTCCCAGCTTCATCGCTTCATCAATATCGTGTGTTACAAAAATAATAGTTTTCTTAATCTGCTTTTGCAGTTCAATCAAGTCATCTTGCAATTTTGTACGGCTGATTGGATCTAAGGCGCTGAAAGGTTCATCCATTAAAATAACAGGCGGATCAGCAGCAAGGGCTCTGATTACCCCCACACGTTGTCTTTGTCCACCAGATAACTCATCAGGTTTGCGATCGCGATATGTACCAGGATCTAAATTTACCATTTTTAGTAATTCATCTACGCGTGCATCAATTTTATCTTTATTCCAACCTTTCATTTGAGGAACTTGCGCAATATTCTCTTTCACTGACATATGCGGAAAAAGAGCAATTTGCTGTAATACATAACCAATGTCCCAACGCATTTCGTATACTGGATAATCACTGATAGGTGCATCTTTAAAATAAATGTAGCCTTCTGTCAACGGTATTAAACGATTAATCATTTTCAACGTCGTCGTTTTTCCGCATCCAGACGGTCCGATTAAAACAAAAAACTCCCCTTCATTAATTTTGAAGCTGACATCATCAACTGCAGTTTTATTTCCATATTTTTTGCTGACATTCTTGAACTCTATCATTCCCTCACCCACATTTCTCTTTATTTAAAAAAGAACAACAAGCTAACATTGGTGGCACCCTTTCGTTGTTAAACTTGCTGTTCTTAAAAATCACTTTAAACTTGTGCTTTATAATTATGAATAGTTTCAATGAATTTCGGACAATAATGCTTTAATTTATAGCTGCCGACTCCATCAATTGCAATCATCTCTTGTTTTGATTCTGGTTTGCGTTTCGCAAATTCTTCTAAAGTGAAATCTGTGAAGATACTAATCGGTGCAATATTCAGCTTTTCGCTCAAGCTTTTTCTAACCGCAACTAATTCATCAAATAAAGCACGGTCTACACCTTCGATAGTATTGATATTTACTTTTTCTTTGGCTTTACGTTTAAACGGTACCGTATAAATTTTCAAACTTTCACTTAACACTTTTTTAACCTTTTTATCACAAGTCAAAACTTCATCATTTTCATTCAAAAAGCCTTTGAATCGTAATTCATCAATCAGATGACTGCATTCTGAGGTTGTATAAGATTTCATAATTCCGAAAGTGGACAACTCATCGTATTGATTATATTTTACATAATCAGAAATCTCCCCTCTCAGTACTTGAATTATCACGCCGTAAGTTTCTTGCTGACGCATACGGACAATACAGCTGATGATTTTTTTGGCTTCGTCTGTCATGTCATAAGTTTTATTTTCATTGACGCAATTACTGCAACGTCCGCATTCTTCTAGTTTCTCATTAGGTTCAAAATAATGGACTAGCGTGGCTTCTAAACACTTTTTCGTCTTCGTATATTGAATCATTTTATTGAGTTTCTCGCCCATTTTTTCTTTATAATCATCATCTGCCTTAGAAGAAGCAATAAAGAATTGATGCAGACCGATGTCACGTTCACTATATAATAAAATACAATCACTCTCTAAACCATCACGTCCAGCACGGCCCGCTTCTTGATAATAAGATTCCAAATCACCTGGCATATTATAGTGAATGACGAAGCGAACATTAGATTTATCGATGCCCATTCCAAATGCATTTGTCGCAATAACGACCTTCGTTTTATCAAAAACAAAGTCGTTTTGAGCCGCTTCACGTTCTTTATTAGTTAAACCCGCATGATAAATCGCACTATTAATATCTTGGTCTTCAAAAACTTGTTGCAGTTCTTCCACTTGTTTACGTGTAGAGCAATAAATAATACCCGCTTTATCTGCGTGTTCCTTTACATATTCCAACACAAATTTCTGACGTTGATACGTTGAATTGACTTTAAATTTCAAATTAGGACGTTTGATACTCGTCTTAACCATATCATTTGAAGCAATATGCAGTCTTTCCATAATATCTTGCTGCACCTCAGCTGTCGCAGTAGCAGTCAAAGCAGCAACTGCAAAGTGTTGCGGCAAACACATCACTTTACCGATGACTTGTTGGTAACTCGGTCTGAAATCATGACCCCATTTTGAAATACAGTGTGCTTCATCAAATGCGACCAATTTAATATCCAATCCATAAAGCAATTTCATGAACTGATTATTTTCAAAGCGTTCTGGAGCCACATATAAAAATTGTATTTCACCATTAAGCAATTGTTTCTCTACAGCTTTTTGGTCTTTTTGAGACAAACTACTGTTTAAATATGCTGCATTAATCCCCATCGCTTTCAGCTGATCTACTTGGTCTTTCATCAATGAAATCAACGGACTGATTACAACAGTGACTCCGCCCATCATCAGACCCGGTACTTGATAACATAATGATTTACCGCCACCAGTCGGTAAAACCCCTAACACATTTTGTTTATCTAGTATTTTGGAAATAATTTCTTTTTGTCCAGGACGGAATGTTTGGTATCCAAAATAATGTGATAATGTTGTTTCCATATTTTTGACCCCTCATTGTTCCTTTAATTCTTCAAGTTCACTCCATCTTGTCATATCTTGCTCGTATTGTGCCTCTAAAGTTTCTTTTTCAGAATTAAGTGCTTGTATTTTTGTATAATCATCACTCGCATCTACCATCTCTTGTTCAATTGCTTCAAGACGCGCTTCTGATTCCTCAATTCTTGCCATCACCGTTTCATATTCACGCTTTTCTTTATACGATAACCCTTTACGTTGTCTTTCTTTCGTTTGTTTAGGTTGTTGTTTGCTTGCTTCTTTACGCTTAGTTTGTTCTTCTTTATATGTTTCATAATCTTCGAAGTTTCCGATAATACGTTCAATTTGCCCATCATGAACATACCAGAATTCTTGAGCGACCTTGTTCAAGAAGTATCTATCGTGACTGACAGTAATAATAGTGCCACCGAACGTCGCAATATAGTCCTCAAGAATGGTCAATGTTTCGGTATCTAAATCATTCGTAGGCTCATCTAATAATAATACATTCGGTTGATGTACTAACAGTCTAAGCAAGTAAAGTCTTTTTTGTTCTCCGCCTGACAGTTTATATACCTTTTTACCGTGTGTGGCACTTGGGAATAAAAATCTTTCTAATAGCTGCGTGACTGAAACAGTCGTTCCATCTTTTTCTTTGGCAACTTCACTTTCCTCTCGTAAAAAGTCAATCACACGGATATCTCTGTCTAAACGTTCATCAGTTTGCTTAAAGTAGGCAGTCTTCACTGTTTGACCTATTTTAACAACCCCTGAGTAATCAGTATCTTCTCCAGCTAAAATATTCAATAATGTTGTTTTGCCAGCACCATTCGGTCCCACAATACCGATTTGCTGTCCATTTTGAATAATCTGAGTTACATGTTCAAATAAAGTCTTTCCTGCAATTTGCTTAGTCAAATCTTCTAATTCGAAGACTTGTTTACCTAATCTTGAATGTGCAAGATTAAGTTGTCCTGTTTCGCGTGTTGTCTGGTTCTTAACTTGTGATTCCAAATCACTGAAACGATTGATTCTTGCTTGTTGTTTTGTTGAACGTGCCTTTGCTCCTGCACGCATCCAAGACAATTCCTGTTTATATAATGAACGTTGCTTCTGATTTTGCTGCTGCTCGATTTGTTCATTTTCAGCACGCATCGCAATATAATCCTCGTAGTTCCCTGGATACGTACGCAATTTACCTCTATCTAATTCAACAATACGTGTAGAGACTTCATTCAGAAAGTACCGATCATGCGTCACAAAAAGTACAGTATGCGGATATTGTTTAACATAATTAATCAACCATTTAATCGAATCGAAGTCTAGGTGGTTAGTCGGTTCATCTAACAATAATAAATCCGGTTGTTCGATTAACGTTTTAGCAAGCACCACCCTTTTTTGCTGTCCACCTGACAATGCTTGTACAGATTGAGTAGTATCATTTATTCCTAATTTTGATAATATCGTTTTGACCTCTGCACTATAATCCCAAGCTTCTGCTTGATCCATTGCTTCTTGAGCTTGCATCATTTTTTGAAAGTCCGCATCATTTTGAGTTTCAGTATACCGTTGAACTGCTGTTTCATAATTTTTGATCAACTTAACTGCAGTTGTATCTGCGCTCAATACTTCTTCTAAAACTGTCTTATCTTCATCCAAGTCTTGCTTTTGAGATGAATAACGAATGCGATATTGATTGGGGCAATTTACTTCTGCTTCATAGTCATCATCTAAGCCCGCTATCACTTTCAGCAAAGTACTTTTGCCAGTTCCATTGATTCCTACAAGTCCAATGCGTTCATGTTCTGAGACAGATAAGTGTAAATCATCAAATATTACCTTATCCGCGTAAGATTTATGTAAGTGTTCTATTTTGTATGATTCCATTTTCAGCCTCCACTTATATTCGTACGTTCATTTGTCCTATTATTCACTATTTGGGGTTGCTTATAGTGAAATCAGTTCCATATATTATACACCTTTTAGAGTTGAAATGATACTGTCGCACCGCTTAGAAGTATCTATTATTATTAAGAAATTGTAAATAAATCATGAGAAAAAGAAATAATAGACAAATTTTATTATTGTGTCGATTTATATGAGGTCAAAAAGAAAGAGAGTATTTAGAACTCAACAGTTCTAAATACTCTCTAGTAAATTTTTATTCTATTTTTGTTCTGAGCCTTTTGGACCCGTTTTATATTGATATTTTGACGGATTTACTTTTTTGAAGTCAGGATTTTTATAGAATCTGAATAAGTCGCCGTTTAGAACGTTATCGCTCATTTCTAAATCTTTTTCGACTTGTTGTTTATTTTTCTGTAAATCGGCTGGTTCTTTTGTTAATGGTTGATTTGTTTTATTATCATAAGCTTTGCCGTTTACATATTTATATTTCGGTGTGATGAAGTCACCATTTCTAAATGGTACTAATTGTGAATGGTCTTTAGATAATAAATCTGTACCCATCATCAAGTAGTTTTTAGAATCAATACCAACTAAATGCAATAGTGTTGGCATAACGTCTACTTGTCCACCATAAGTGTTATCAACGCCGCCTTGTTTACCAGGAATCTTCATCCATAAACCAGTGCGGTTCAAGTCCATGAATTTTGCTGGTGTAATATCTTCACCTAATAATTTTTCCATAGCTTTATTATGGTTTTCTGAAATACCATAGTGGTCACCGTAAATAATAATTACAGAATTTTTGTAAAGGCCTTTGGCTTTCAAGTCATTAATATATTGTTCTAATGATCTATCAAGATAATTTGCTGTTTGTACATATCCATCGACTGTTGAGTCACCAGTGTTTGGTTTCTCAATATCCGCATCCTCAGATGACAATGTAAACGGATAATGGTTTGTCAACGTAATAAGATGTGAATAGAATGGTTGTTTCATTTTAGATTGATAATCTGCTGATGCTTTAAAGAATGGCATATCTTTCAATCCTAAGTTTTCAATATTATTAGGACTCATATCATAATATGTTGCATCATAGAATTTATCGATACCGAAATGTTTATAAACTTGGTCACGGTTCCAGAAAGTTTTGTAGTCACCATGCATTACGTTACTGTTATAGCCTTCTTTTTGATCCAGAATAGCTGGCAATGATTGGAAAGTATTAGAGCCTTTCAGTGAATAAGCAGAACCTTGAGGCAATCCATATAAACTGTTATCCATTGTGAATTCCGCATCGGATGTTTTACCTTGACCAGTTTGATGGAAGAAGTTTGGATAATATCTGAACTCGTCATTACCTGAAGATAATTTATTCAAGAATGGAGTAACTTCTTTACCGTTTACTTTCTTGTTGATCAAGAATGTTTGGAAACTCTCTAAATGGATTTTGATAATATTTTTCTTTTTACCTGCACCATAATATTCAGGATTAGGCTGTGTTTGCTTTTGTTTTGTGTAGTTTAATACTTTAGTCAAATCATCTTCTGATGCCAATGCTTTTTCTTGGTTATTTTGAATTGTCTTAACACCATCATAAATTGTGAAGTTGTAAGGTCCTAAATATTTCACAAGATATTTATGGTCAAATGTACGTGTTAACAATTCAGGACGGTCTGTTTCAGCAAATGCTAAGTTTAAGAAGAACAATGCAACTGAAACGGCCATTACAACTGGTACAAATTTCTTGCTGAATGTACGTGTGCTTAACCATTGAGATTTAAAAATCAGTATAAATAAGTAAACAATTGTATCAATAAAGTATACAAAATCGTACCATTTAAATGAAGCTGATACTGCTCCGCCCATAGATTCAACATTACCTGCTTGGTTTAAGGTACTGAATGTCAAGAAGTCTGAGAAGAATCTAAAATAAACGACATTCGCATAAAGTAAAAATGTAAGTAAGAAACCGCCTACAAACATAAACCAAAATGCTTTCTTACCTTTAAAGAACAAGAATACACTTAATACCAGTGCGATTAAGCTGTATGGATTCATCAATAGAATCAAATTTTGAACTAATCCCTTAACTCCTAAAGAAAAATCAACATAATAAGCAAAGTATGTTTTTATACTCAACGTGATAAGCGTGAGTATGAAAAAGGCAAAGATGCTTATTTTCTTTTTCTGCAGACTCATGTGTGTCTCCCCCGTTATTATTTATTCATCTTAAATCACTCTATACATTAAAAACTAGGTTGAGATTAAAAGTGAAATCTGTCACTCACTACACGGAATTTCAAACAGCCCTTTTCTCAACCTCTTTGTTTCATAAAAAATTTGTTAAACATTATTTTTCGTTAATCATTTATTTACAATCTTCACTTTTTGTAATCTGTTTGTAACAAAAAGTACGTAGTACAGTAATTAAATATAGAACAATTCGGCTCGGATTTCAAGTAATAACCTAGTCATTTTTTACTTATTACACTTTATTTTTTATTTGTTAATTTTATAATAAGGTACAATGAAAACAAAGCTTAGCTACTGTTAAATCAAGCTTTTATTGTAATTAAAGAGTGTTGATAGCGTTAAATTATACACGCTTTTTCTTATTTTCAAATCAGACTCTAGACCTAGTGCTCCTTTTTAAAATACTGTGTGTACTTAGTTAAATAAAAAACTGACCGGATAATGTTATCCGATCAGCGTTCTATATTTTATATAGATAGACTCAATTTATTTTTGCATTTCTTGCAACATTCTATACTCGATACCATGAAACAGCTGTTGTACCCAGCTGCTGTATTTCATTAAATTATCTTCCGCCGTGTAAACATCGATGTATTGGAATTTTAATTTAGAGCCTTGCGGTTTTTGAGCGAGTTTAGTGAGATGATAGCTGGCAATCGTACCGATTTGCGGATAACTGCCTAGTGTATAATGATCATTTAACAAAATTATCGGTGAACCATCACGTTTTACTTGTATTGTGCCTCTTTTAACCGATTGATGAGGCGGCATATCTTCATAATATGCTTTTACCGGTTCTCCTTCTAAAATCATCCCTGCACGGTTAGCCTTGCTGGTTACTTTATATTCTTCACGCGTAAAACGATTCAATGTTTCTTCGTCAAAATCTTCAGCACCTTTGTTCAAGATGACATGAAACATATCTGACATATAGTTGAAAGATAGAGCATACCCATCAACACCCCAATCCGTTTTATGAGTATGTTTCAGATTATCAAACAATTTCAAATGACGTTCGGAGTAAGCACGTTTCATATTAATAGCATCACCAGCTTGTAGCTTGCGGCCTTCATATCCCCCGATGTGAGAGAGAAAATCAGTTGAAGTAGAGCCGAGCCACTCTTCTAACTCAACGCCGCCCCCTATTGCTAAATAAACACGAGAGGTACGATTAGTTTCAGAGAATTGAAGGACATCGCCTTTTTCAACTAAATATAATTTATTAGGCAAAATGCGCATCTGCTGTGTCCAAGCTTTAAAATTGCCTCCTGCTAAGGCAATCAAAGTCGGTTCAGTAAAACGTATGCGAGCCATTTTAGTCGTCATTTCTAGCGTTGCTTCATTTTTATCATTCGCAACCAGACGATTGGCCACTTCATGCGCTAAGAAATCAATTGCCCCGCCAGGTATCACGCCGTCATGTTCATACCCTTGACGTCCAAAATCTTGAAAGCTGGCAAATAAACCTGGATCTTCTATGATGATTGACATTATACTTCGCCTCCAATCTTATCGGCCTCTGGTTCAGTTGCTTTGAAGCGAATCGTATCGCCTAATTTCAGTAATGTAAAATCTTCTTTTGAAGGGTCGAATAACTTAACCGGTGTATAACCGATAACAATCCAGTCTCCATATGTATCAGTTGTAACGATACCGCTCTTTTTACCTTCTAAAATAACAGAACCTGCTGGAATATATTTCTTCGTATCTCCTGTGTGATTAATATATAAGCGCTCATTCATTCCTGTTAAATACGGAAAGCCAGGAGAATAACCCATCATGGAAACGAAATAAGTTTTTTGAGAGTGCAACTGAATAAAAGTTTCTTTATCCATATTATAAAATTCCAGTAATGCTTCTAAATCCGGCCCATAAGCTCCACCATAATAAACTGGAATTTCAGTCGGCATATTGACAGCATCTCCATGTTTAACTTCAATTTTGATAGATTGCAGCAATTCTTTCATATATTGGAAAGGCGACTTAATATGATGATGTTTAATCATACTTCTCGCATCGTAAACAATCATCATATCCGATTCAGTCGGCACAATTTCAGTGATAAAAGGATAATCTTGTTCTACTAAATAAGAACGTAATGCCAATAAATCTTCTGTTGTATTTTGGGTCACTTCTTTTTCCACCGAAACTACAATCGCTTGGTCACCTTGACTATAAATCTTCATAACGCACCTCGAATTATTATTGGTTATAAAACATATTCAATAAATCTATAATGTATAAAACAAGTATTTTCATGAAGTAATACACGAGTACCAGCTGTATCATCAACATTCCGCTCACTAATAAGCGTGCTGTCCGATAATAATGTCGCTTAATCAGTCGCTTAGAAACTAGTTTAGTGAGAAATGTTGCAGCAACTATTAAAATAACGATAATCCATAACATGCTGCCACCTTTATTTATACCCTTCATTTACTTTGATTGTTCTGAACATTATCAATTTTAAAGATTAATCCGAATATCGGCAACCTCTCGCAAACTATTTATTAGAAAAATTCGGGCTTGCCCGCTTCTCAACTTCTCTTTCAACTCATCAACCTGATAAGTTCGCAGCTGTAATTGTCCCTTATCCAACATAGCTTGGCGCATACATCCTTTTAAAAAATCATTTTCAAAAGGAGGTGTATACCATTGACCTTCTTCTTCCACAACTACATTGCCGATATCAAACTCCAACACTTTGCCAGCCGCGTCATAATACAAGACAACATCTGTAATGTGAGAGTGTGCGACGTGTCCCCGTTCTGAAGTTTTGCACGTATATTGCCATTCAGGAAATTGATAATCTATTAATTCAAAATGTGCGCTGAAACTACTCTTTTTCGGCAACTCCACAATCTGATGCGTTAAACTTCCATCTTTCTCCAACATGACTTTCAAGCGCCATACACCATTTGCATGTTTCGCACAGATTGCTTCCAGATAGTCTTCCCACTTTTCATTATCAAACCTATAGCCCAATCGTTCAGCTGACTGCGCAATTCTTCTCGTATGATAAACCTTTCTCGAAATCTCGCCTTCATCCACTCGCATCGTTTCAAACAAATACATTCTTCACTACCCCAATATCTTAGTTTTGGCTCTGAACTCTGACACCTCAGCTGCTGGATCCGAATCAATCGTAATCCCTGCACCCACGCCATAAATCGCCTTTCCTTCTATATACTGTATCGTTCTGATAGCCACATTAAATATTGCCTTCCCATCCGGCAACATTAAACCGATTGTACCGCAGTAACCATGTCGCGGCACTTCCTCTAACTGTTTAATATAGCGCATCGTACTGATTTTAGGTGCCCCCGTAATCGAACCGCACGGGAACAACGCTTCAAACAACCGCACCAAAGCAGTCCCTTGGCGCATCACTCCAGTCACCATACTCGTCATCTGATACACCGTTTCATAACGCTCAATATAGAACGGCTGATACACCTTCACACTTCCCGGAACCGCAATCCGCGCAATATCATTTCGCAATAAATCCACAATCATGACATTTTCCGCCCGATCCTTCTCAGAGTGCGCCAACCGTTCATAGAACATGTGATCATCCGCTTCATCAACGCCCCGAGGCATCGTCCCCTTCATCGGCTTGCTCAGCACCACATCTTGAGCCCCTTTAAATTCTCCCTTTTGGAAAAATAATTCGGGAGAGATGGAAGCCACTTGTAATTCCTCTGTATCTAGTAGTGCTGTATAATTTCCATGTGCAGTTTGGGTCAAGTACGCATATAATTCAGAAATTGGTACACGAATTTCATCATATAAACGCGTTGTATAATTAACTTGATACGTATTTCCAGCAATAATTGCCTCTTGAACCGCTTGAATATGCGCTTGCAGCATCTCATCAGGCATCCGGAACTTGAAGCAAAGTTGGGGCGGATGCTTCACTTCCGCTTTCACTGTAGCTTCAGGTTGTGCAAAGACATAAGCAGCCGCATAAACATAATCTGATGTTTCAGGAAGATTGACTTTCATATCAGAATCGAATGCCGGTGCTGCTTCATAAGGTAGATACACACCCACATATTCACCCTTTTTCTGATGAGCTTCCGCAAATGCAAGCACATCTTTGACTTCTTCTAAATGATAGGCTACAGAAGATGCTTGGATGCTTTCAAAATCATAATGATAGGTTTGATACTTAGTTTCATCTTCGTAATAACGAAAGTTAAATTTAGCTAACAACCCTTTCACCCGCTTTCTGTACAAACAGTCGAAATTGTTCATGCCCATATTCACTTAAAATAGATTCTGGATGATATTGTACTCCATACACAGGATAAGATTGGTGTTGAACCCCCATAATAATATGTTCTGCGTTTTCAGCGGTTACTTTTAATACTGCAGGAATTTCAGCAGGATCTGCCATTAATGAATGATAACGCATAACTTGAAATGATTGAGGCAACCCCTCAAATATGCCTTCTGCAGTAGTCGTAATGCTGGTAGTATGACCATGTACCGGACGCGTATTCGGTATGATAGAGCCGCCATAATACTCAATAATCAATTGAAAACCGAGGCATACTCCTAAGATAGGAATTTTACCCTCAAATCTTTCAAGAATTTGAAATAAAATCGGATAATCACTTGGACGTCCAGGACCTGGAGAAATAACCAATGCTGAAGGTTGAAGTGCTTCAAGCTCTCGCAGTGTTACCTCTGTACTATCTATTACTTTGATTTCCGAACCGCTTTCTACAGTCAGATAATCTACTATATTGTATGTAAATGAATCTTTGTTATCTATCATAATAATCATACGCTATACCCCTAACAAAATTGCTTGATTTAAATCTATTTTACAAAATAATCCACCAGAATGTAACACACCCCTTGCAGTCTGTCTTGATTTTGTCTTGTAAATATATTATTCTATCTAACGAATTCAATTAACAGAGGTTCCTAGCTGATACCCTCTATAAAAAACTAGACTTTTACTTCCAAACGTCTATCTTTTATAGAGATAGGCAATACAAAATTAAATTGTCTATCATGTCAACTTGGGCCTGAGAACTTGTATTTGTACTTACAGCAAAGCAGTTCATACAGCGTCCAATTTTTTTATTTTCAGCTAGACCATGAAAGATAAAGGAGCAATCAATTTATGTCAGCCCACACACTTGATGATAATAAAGCGCTGGTTGTATTCAGCGGAGGTCAAGATAGTACAACATGTCTTTTTTACGCAAAAGAAAAATTTGAAGAAGTTGAACTTGTTACATTCCAATACGGTCAACGCCATGATACAGAAATCGAAGTCGCAAAGAAAATTGCAGATGAGCAAGGTTTAAAACATCATATTCTAGACATGTCGCTGCTCTCCCAACTTACTCCTAATGCACTCACACAACATAATTTAGAAATTGAACAAACAGATGATGGCGTTCCTAATACCTTTGTACCGGCGAGAAATTTATTATTTTTATCATTTGCTGGAGCGTTAGCTTATCAAATCAAAGCACGCCATATCATTACAGGCGTCTGTGAAACCGACTTCTCAGGTTATCCCGACTGTCGCGATGATTTCGTTAAATCTATGAATGTCACATTAAACTTATCTATGGATAAAAACTTTGTTATCCATACACCATTGATGTGGCTAGACAAAAAAGAAACTTGGGCTTTGAGCGACCAACTCGGTGTCTTAGATTATGTACGTAACCAAACATTAACCTGCTACAACGGTATTATTGCAGATGGTTGCGGTGAATGCCCTGCCTGTAAATTACGTGCACGTGGTTTAAATGCTTATTTAGAAGAAAAAGGAGTGAAGTAGGATGTTACAACAAATTTACCCCAGTGTTTCTCATCCTTACGCGTTCGAATTAAATAAAGATTTTCATTTTGCAGCAGCCCACTATATCCCATGCGAAGATGCAGGTAAATGCGTGCGTACACATGGTCACACTTATTTTGTGAATTTAACGATTGTCGGCGATGAACTA
This sequence comes from Staphylococcus piscifermentans, assembly GCF_900186985.1. Lineage (NCBI taxonomy): Bacteria > Bacillati > Bacillota > Bacilli > Caryophanales > Staphylococcaceae > Staphylococcus > Staphylococcus piscifermentans. The sequence continues at coordinate 2,254,636 of NZ_LT906447.1, forward strand.
GATCATAGCGGTTTCTTAATTAATTTCGCTTACTTAAAAAAACAAATACACGAACAATTCGATCATTATTTATTGAATGACTTACCGCAATTTAAAGACAAAATGCCGTCCACAGAAGTAGTAGCACAAACCATTTGTAAAATGGCTGAAGAAATACTAGAACAACAACCTAATCATCCGAAATGTGCGCAAGTATATTTACGTGAAACACCTTCCAGCTATGTTGTTTATCGACCAAAGGAGTTCCGCAATGGCTAAAATACCTGTATTAGAAATTTTCGGTCCGACTATCCAAGGTGAAGGCAGAGTCATCGGCCGCAAAACTATGTTTGTGCGTACAGCAGGTTGTGATTATCATTGCAGTTGGTGTGATTCTAAGTTTACTTGGGATGGCAGTGCAAAAGAAGATATTCAAATGATGACCGCTGAAGAAATTTATCAGCAATTAAAAGAAGTAGGCGGTGACTGTTTCAATCACGTTACAATTTCAGGCGGCAACCCTGCTTTAATTAAAGGAATTCAAGCGTTAGTGGATTTATTTGAAGAATATGGTATCGAAACCGCTTTAGAAACTCAAGGCAGTCGTTACCAACCTTGGATGCGCCAAATCAACGACTTAACTATCAGTCCAAAACCACCAAGTTCAGGTATGAAACCTAACTTGGAAATATTAGATAGTGTCATTGCTCAATGCGTACCTGAATCCTTAAATTTAAAGGTAGTTATTTTTGAAGACAGAGACTTTGAATTTGCTAAAAAAATTCATCACCGCTATCCTGATATTCCTTTTTACTTACAAGTCGGCAATCCTTATTTAGAGGAAGAAGTCGAAAACCATACCTCGCGTTTATTGGAACGTTATGAAAGTTTAGTAGAGACAGTAATGCACAGCAGCGATATGAATCAAGCTTATGTATTGCCGCAGCTGCATACCCTTCTTTGGAGCAATCAAAAAGGTGTATAAATTATATATTCTCATAAAGATTGTTCTGTTTTATCTATTTAAAACAGAGCAATCTTTTTTAATACTATGCTTCTCTTCTTTCGCAAAGTGTTTTCTAATGATTAAATCACTTATAATTTGATATAATACTTCAGTGAATAATAGTAGTCAGGAGACACATCATATGCTCGTTTACATAATTATCAATATTTCAATTATATTATTAGCAATCGGAGTCGATATGTGGCTGCACACCCCACGTCAATTAAGACTCAGCACACTATTAGTTGCTCTAGCAATCAATAGTGTCGTCGACATCTATATTATTGGTAAATATGATTTTATTTCATATTCACTCGTAGCTTTCATGATAATTTGGGCAGGACTTGCACTGCTTGCAGATTGGAAACTGCGCCCGATTGTCTTTGAAACTCAAAAATTTGTAGCATTTATCGTGTTTACGCTGATGAGCATCTCCTTCTTTATTATATTTAATACAAGTGAAGATTCTTATTACATGTCCATTCCTTATTTATCTCCTGCATTCTTTTTAATAGGTGCCTCTCTGTTATTTTTAAGTACTTTTCAGAATAGCGATGAAAAAGGGAAACATCAATCATCTAAGAAAATACGTAATCAATTAACTATAGGCACTATATTAATAGTGTTATCTTTCATGATAATGACATTACTTACACCTTTTTGGTATATTTTCGTAATTATATATTTAATTTTAATCTTGTTTTTATTATGGATAAAAATGTTTTAGCACAAATTTGATTATTTAACGATTATCCCTTCTGTCTGAGTGGTATAGAAATAAAAGCAAAACAAAAAGAACAATTTTGTTAGAGAGACAGGAGGAAATTAAAATGGGATTAATTATAATGTTAATTGTCGGCGGGTTAATCGGTTGGTTAGCTGGCGCAATCTTAGGTAAAGATATTCCAGGCGGAATTTTAGGTAATATTATTGCAGGTATCATTGGTGCTTGGTTAGGTTCAGCTATTTTCGGACATTGGGGACCTAGCTTCGGCGGCATCTCAATTTTCCCTGCGTTAATCGGTACAATTATTTTAGTAGCCATTGTATCATTTATTTTCGGTGCAATGCGCAAACGTAAATAATAGGATGTTACAGCTAATATAAGACTTTGATAGATAGAATCGAAGTTCAAATTTATTTTGAATTTCGGTTCTATTTTTTTGCGCGAATAAATTACGTATAATTTTATACTTTTACTTTTTAGCTATCTAATTAATAGTATTGCAGATAAGTTGTTTGTTACAATTAAGAAAAAGGGCAAAGGAGCGACTCATTTTGAAGAAGACCACAAAGTTGAATAACGGTTTGAAAATGCCGCGTGTAGGTTTCGGTGTTTATAAAATTGATGAATCACATATGAAACCCGCAGTGAAAGCTGCAGAAAAAGCTGGTTATCGTTCATTTGATATAGCCTATATCTATAAAAACGAAAAAGAATTAGGTGAAGCACTTAAAAAAGGTGATATTCCTCGTGAAAAATTATTTATAACTTCTAAAGTATGGAACGATTTTCAAGGTTATGATAGTACAAAAGAACAATTTGAGGCTTCTTTAAAAAGACTAGGAACTGATTATCTTGATCTTTATTTAGTGCATTGGCCATGCGAAGAAGACGGCTTATTTATCGAAACATATAAGGCAATGGAGGAACTCTATAAAGAAGGACGCATCAAAGCGATTGGTGTGTGCAATTTTGAGCAGCATCATCTTGAAAAGTTGATGGCTGAAACAGAAATTGTACCTGCAGTAAACCAAATTGAATGTCATCCTTACTTAAATCAGCAAGAATTACAAGAGTTCTGTGATCAACATGATATCAAAGTAACTGCTTGGATGCCTTTAATGCGCGGTCGCGGGCTATTTGAAGATCCAGTGATTGAAAAACTCGCTAAGAAATATGAAAAAACACCTGCCCAAATTATTTTAAATTGGCATTTAATGCATAATCGTATCGTAATTCCTAAATCTAAAACTCCTTCTAGAATTTACGAGAACTTTGATGCTATCAAATTCGAATTAAGAGAGAAAGATGTCAAAAAGATTGATAAACTAAATAAAAACTTACGCCAAGGCAAACATCCTGACGATGTGAAAATCGGCACTTTAAAATAATAAAACTCTTGACGAGACTGGGACATTACTTGTTTCAGTCTTTATTTTATTGGTGAGAATAATTATCAATAATTCAGAAATCTGACACAAAAGAATGATAAGTTACTATTTCATCCTTTTGTAACTAAAATAGATAATAAACATCTCAAAAAACATTGTTCATAGAGTCATATCACTCTTAAAGTAACTTTTTCAAATAAAATTAAAGGTTGATTATTTTTAATTTACTATTCTTTCATTATCATAAATAAATTACTATTTTTATTTGTTCCCCTTCTCCTTATACTAGAGATGAGTCGAAGTGAATCAAAAGGAGAATGCTTTATGATTACTAAAAATGATGTTGTAGCGAATGTTGTGACCGACTATCCTAAAACTGCAGATGTCTTCAAACATTCCGGAATAGATTTTTGCTGTGGTGGACAAGTGACTATCGAGAAAGCAGCAGAAGATAAGAAAAAAGTAGTATTAGAAGATTTATTAGCAGAATTAGAAACAGTAAGTAAACAAGATAATAGTTCTGAAGGACTTAATCCTAAATATCTCAGTATTCCTTCGTTAATCCAATACATCCAAGATGCATATCATCAACCTATGAAAGAAGAATTTAAAAATTTAACACCTTATGTTACTAAATTAGCGAAAGTCCACGGTCCAAATCATCCGTATCTTCTAGAATTGAAAGATTTATATACGACTTTTAAAAATAATATGTTAGAACACACTGAAAAAGAAGATAAGGAAGATTTCCCTCAACTGATTGCCTTTGCTGAAGGAAAAAACGTTGAAAATATTAATGCGATTATTCAAGATTTAAAATCGGATCATGATAACACAGGAGTTATTTTACGAAAAATGGAAGAACTCACAAATGATTTCCAACCTCCTGTTGAAGCGTGCGGAACTTGGCGTTTAGTATATACTAGAATTGCTGCTTTAGAAAAAGCAACATTGCAACATGTTCATTTAGAAAATCATGTACTCTTTGAAAAATGTCTGCAACAAGAAACCAACTAATATAGCAGTACATTTTCTGATCAGATAGAGAGGCTCGGACAAAGTATTGTCCCAGCCTCCTCTATTTTTTATAATCTCGGAATCGAAACAATCATTTTGGTGCCTTTACCTGGGATGCTTTCTGCTTTAATTGTTCCACCGATTTGCGTTGCTAATTCGTTAGCAATATACAGACCTAAACCAGAACCTCCAGTTTCATTATTCCTTGAATGTTCAACTCTGAAAGTACGCTCAAAGATACGAGATAGATGTTCAGGCTGAATGCCTATTCCTTTATCTTGAATTATGATATCAATATTTTGATCATTTTCAGCCAGCGACAAATTAATTGGACTGCCTGATGAAGAAAATTTCAAAGCATTATCTATTAGATTGGTCAGAATACGTTCTAAAGGACGAGGATACTGTTTAAAGGGTTCAAATTGATTACAAAAATTCACTTCTAAATTACGTAAATCTAGTTTCATTCGTTGTTCGTAGCCGCTTAAAATTGTAATAAGCAGTTGATCAATTTGTATCATTTCTACCGCTTCTTTATTAGGTAATTCCAATGCTGCAACATTCGTCAATTCATCAAACATATTTGAGAGCCTTTTAGACTGTTTAATCAAACTTTCGTAAGCCGCTTCACGATCATTCTCATTCTCAATCACTCCGTCTCTTAAACCTTCCGAGTAAGAAATGATGCAAGCGAGCGGGGTTTTTAAATCATGTGCAAGATTTTGAATCAGTTCATATTTTTCTTGCTGCTCAGATTTAATTTGTCTCATCTGTTCTGTGATTTCTTTTGCCATCTTATTAAAAGAATGACTGAGTTCTTTGATTTCACGGGGAGAATTGAAATTAATCGGTTCCATTTGGTAATTGCCATTTGCAAACTCTTTAGTTTTAAGATTAAATACTTTAATTCGTTGTACAAGCGGGGTTAAAAATAAACTGCAGATCAACAGTGCTAAACAACTTGAGATTATCGCACTAATGGTCAGTAGGGCCGTGGTATGACCGTTAAATAACATTAACTTATAGGCCATACCTAAAATTGTGGATGCCAATAAAATACTTGAAAGTACTCCAATAATAACTTGAGTTCTGATTGAAAACATCAACTTTGTTTCCTTTCGAAAGTATATCCCAGTCCCCAAACTGTCTTAATTGTATAATCATGATAGTTGAATTGCTCGAATTTTTCACGTAAACGATGGATATGCACGTTGACTGTGTTCACATCTTCGTAGTAATCATATTGCCATACTTCTTGAATCAATTCTGATTTTGAAATGACTTCATTTTCATGTTTTCCTAAATACCACAACAATTCAAATTCTTTAATACGTAAGTTGACGGGTTCATCATAAATGAGTGCGCGTTTCTGAGTATCGTTCAATTCAAGTGCGCCAAATCTAAGGCTAGACTGCAAATTCATACATTTTCGTACACGATTTAGCAGATTGTTTGCGCGAAGTACTAACTCTCGAGGGCTGAATGGCTTGGTCATATAATCATCTGCACCTAAAGTCAGTGCATAAATAGTATCTTGTTCTTGAGTCTTAGCGGATAAGTAAATAAATGGGATGTCGAGTTGCCTCTGTTTCATTTCTTTAACAACATCGTAACCGTTGAGTTCAGGCATCATAATATCTAAAACAATTAAATCAATTGAATCATTTAAATGTTGAAGTGCTTCTTCACCATTCGAAGCAGTTGTAACAGTATAACCTTCATATTCAAAGTAGGTTTGGCAGATATCTACAATGTCTTTTTCATCGTCTACGAGCAGGATGTGATTCATGTTTGTATTCACCTTTTTCTTTAATATATAGGATCATAGATTTTAAGGATATCTTATTAAGAACAGCGGGATTCATAAGAAGGATAATAAAAAATGCAAGTTGTACCGGATAAGTAAAAATCATATCCGATAGAATATAATTTAGCATAACAAACGCGCCAAAGAAACTCGCAATTTGTGACATTATTCCGAACAATAATCCTAGACCGATGGCTATTTCCCCTAAAGGCACTACAATATTGAAAATTCCTGTAGTATGAGCGACGATGTGTTCAAAAAATAATTTAAACCATACAGGTGAATCTTCATTCTGAATGACCACAGGCACTAAACCATTGATAGTAAATCCACCTGTTAATTTTTCCCAGCCTTGTGCAAATATATAACCGCCTGAACCTGCACGAATAATGAAAATAATAATATACTGTACAATGTGTTTATAATTTTTCATGTTTATTCTCCTTTAAGATGTAGTTTGATTTAAAAATGAAGTTGGGTTGATTGTCTCCCAACTTCATTGTGTGTTTTATTATTTTACTTTTGCTGCACCGAAAATCACGTGCGCTTTCTTGCAATAAATAGTCACTTCATTATATTTATCTAAATCTGCACCTTGAATATCGAAGGTTTGTTCTGGCTTATTATAGTCTACCATTTCCAATTGTTTACCTTCTTTGATATTACCGTCTTTAGTCAAATACACATATAAATCAGGTCCTTTAGCTGATTTGAAATCTGTCAGCATAATTTTGCCATGTTCAATCTTTACGTTACCTTCTACATGTTCTTCGCCAGATTTAAATTTACCTGTCAGTATTTTATGTTCCTTATCACTGTGTTGATGATCATGATGCTCTGTTTTATTATCCTTATGGTTTTCTTCTTTCTCTTGGTTTCCACATCCGCCTAAAATAATTGCTGTAGTTAAAGAAGCTGCTGCTATCCAATATGCTGGTTTCATCTTAACTCCTCATTTCTCTATTTATTTGAAATATGTTGAGTTAATTATATGTTGAACCTGAACGTCATACCATTAACTGTTTATTAATTGAAACATAACTTTTCATCGTGTCGAAATTGTGTCGATAAAAAAGAAAAGCCAAGACATTAAAATGTCTCAGCTCCGCTCCCAATAAGCATTAATCTGCTTTATCTTTACGTTCTTTCTTCTCTTTTTTATCTTTATGACGTTTATCTCTATGATGTTTATCTTCGTCATCATCTTCTTCGATTTCTTCTTTACGCTCTTCGTTATATTCATATTTTAAAATAACAGTAATGATTTGATGATTTTCAACTTCTGAAATAATCCATCTATCATAGAATGTATCTACGTAATCATTTTGTTGCAAGTTTGTGTTGTGTGCTTGCAACCAACCGCCGATAGTATCGATGTCTTCTGAGTCTTCAAATTCGATGCCGAAATCATCTGTTAAATCTTCGAGTAATACGCGACCGTTAATTTGGTAAGTATTTTCTCCGAGTTTAACCACATCATTTACTTCATTTTCATCGAATTCATCTCGAATTTCACCGACAATTTCTTCTAAAATATCTTCCATGGTTAAAATACCTGCTGTACCGCCGTATTCATCAATAATCAAACTGATATGCACACGTTCACGCTGCATTCTGATCAAAGCATCGCTAATACGCGTAGTTTCTGAAATTAATGGAAGTTCATGAATGTAATTAGCAATTTTAAGCGGTTTGCCTGAAGCATACTCAGTTAAGAATTCCTTCACATTGATGAAACCTTTGATATGGTCTTTATCTCCATCTTCAGTAATCGGATAACGTGTAAATTGATATTCTTTAATCGTTTCTAAAAGTTCATCCACTGTAAAAGGTTCGTTTAAAGTGACCATTTGCGTTCTTGGTACCATGACATCTTTAGCTTGTCTCTCATCAAATGAAAAGATATTTTGCATATAAGCTAATTCTGTCTGATTGATTTCACCGCTATTATAACTGTTGTTGATAATCATTTTGATTTCTTCTTCAGACATTGCATCGTTGTTTTCGTCGGGATCAATTCCAAAGATGCGAATAATCATACGCGCTGAGCCATTCATTAACCAAATTAATGGTTTCATGACTAAGCCGAAATAATAAAGCGGACGTGCATATAGCAAGGCAATCTTCTCAGTGTGTTGAATCGCAAAGGTTTTAGGTGCTAACTCACCTAATACTACATGCAAATAGGTTACAACTAAGAATGAGATCACAATTGAAATGGTTGTATTTAGGGCACCTGGTAAAGGTAATAATTCAAAGACAGGATGTAATAATTTAGAAAAGACAGGTTCTCCTAACCAACCTAATCCTAAAGATGTAACTGTGATACCAAGTTGACAGGCTGATAAATAATAATCAAGATTAGTAATCATTTTCTTGACCACTTTGGCACTACCGTTACCCTCTGATATCATTTCTTCAATTTTTGTTGCTCTTACTTTTACTAAAGCAAATTCAGATCCTACAAAGACTGTAGTTAAAGCGATTAAAAATATAAATATAACTAAATTTATTATGGTCGTACTATCCAATTAGTTCCCTATTGCTAGGGATTCACCTCCAAAATTATATGCCGCTGTGTACGGCATTGATGTAAATTTCGTAATGCTTAATGTTACACGAATTAAAGCTACATCCTTCCCATGATCACAGCGACACCTCCCAACTAGCGTAAAATCTAACAAGAATATCATACCATAATAGCAAGTGAAATAGTAAATTTTTTGGATTGAATCACTCGGAATTCCATCACACCATTTCATCACAATTTTAAAGTACTTTTTCGAAAAAAACAGCTGATTAACCGGACAATAAAACGCTTTAGTTTATTATCCTTAATCAGCTGCTTTATCCAATATATTTATTTACCTACCACAGTAAATAACATTTTAAAGTGAGCCCGAATTAACAGGCTCACTTTATCTATAATGCGCTAAATCGAATTGAATTTCAAATTTAATTATTCATCCATAGATTCTGCCGCTGCAATTTCATCTGCTGTTGGTTTACGTTTCAATAAACCGTAGATGACAGCACCGATAACAGAACCGATAGCAATGGCTAATAATGTTTGTAAAGAATGGCTCCAGTCTGTACCGAAGATGACGAAGATACCACCATGCGGCGCGTGGATAGAAGAGCCTAATGCAAGTGCGATTGCTCCAGCTACACCTGAACCAACCATCATTGATGGAATAACTCTTAATGGGTCAGCTGCTGCAAATGGGATTGCGCCTTCTGTGATAAATGAAGCACCCATTACAAAGTTAGGAACGATAGAACCACGTTGTGCTTTAGTAAATTTACGTTTGAAGATAAGCATCGCTAAAGCGATTGCGATTGGCGGCACCATACCACCGACCATTGCTGCAGTAATTGGAGCTGCATTACCTTCTGTTAAAGCTGCTGTTGCGAATACATAAGCGGCTTTGTTGAAAGGTCCACCCATATCAATAGCCATCATTGCCCCGATAACAAGTCCTAATAACATGATATTAGCACCTGATAAACTGTTTAAACCGTTTAATAATAAATGGTTAATCCAAGATGCTGGCGGGTTGAATACATAAATCATGAGTAAACCAGTGATTGTTACAGATAATACTGGATAAATTAATGTAGGTTTTAAACCTTCTAATGATTGAGGCATACGGCGAGTCATCGCTTTAATACCTTCAGTTAAATAACCTGCTAAGAAACCGGCAATAATACCGCCGATGAATCCTGAGTCACCGCTGATTGCTAACATACCACCAACTAAACCTGCTGCCATACCTGGTTTATCTGCAATACTACGAGCAATGAATGCAGCAAGGATTGGAATAATTAACGCGAAGGCACTGTTTTTACCTATATTCCATAATTGTTCAGCGAAAGCATTGTAATCTGAAGATTTCGGATCAAATGAGTTAGTACCGAACATAAAGGCAATTGCCATTAAGATACCGCCGGCAATAACCAATGGCAACATATTAGAAACACCATTCATCAAGTGTTTATAAATTGTTTTACCGACACTTTGTTTCTCAGTTTTACCGCCATTTTGACCTTGTGCACCTTTGCCATGTCCTTCTTTTGCTCTAAACGGTTCACGGTCTGTTGCTAACGCTAAGTCGATTAATTCTTCAGGACGTTTAATCCCATCTGCTACAGGAACTTGAACTACATTTTTGCCGTCAAAGCGGTCTGTTTCAACATGCACATCTGCAGCCACAATAATACCGTTTGCTTTTTCAATATCTTCTGAAGTCAAACGGTTTTTAATACCGCTTGAACCATTCGTTTCGACTTTCATTTTAACGCCCATTTTTTTGGCTTGTTTAAGCAATGCATCTTTAGCCATGTACGTATGGGCAATACCTGTAGGACAAGCAGTTACACCAAGAACATAAGGTTCATCTGATTCTGATTTATCACCTTCAGCAGCTGGATCTACACTTGCTTCTTCCTCTTCATCTGGTGCTTCATCATCTGCTTTATCAATAATTGCTAATACTTCCTCAGGTGTTTCAGCATGCAATAATGCTTCTCTGACCTTATCATCCATTAAAATACCTGATAATTTTGCGAGTGCATCTAAGTGTGTTTGAGCACCGCCTTCAGGAGCTGCAATCATAAAGAACAAATGTGCAGGTTGACCATCTAAACTTTGATAATCTACCCCTTCTTTAGACTTTCCGAAAGCGATGGCTGGTTTTTTAACCGCCGCTACTTTCGCATGCGGAATTGCAATTCCTTCTCCGATACCTGTTGTACTTTGTCCTTCTCTTGCAAAAATAGCTTCTTTGAAAGCTGCTTTGTCACTTAAAATGCCTGCTTGGTCTAATTGATCAACTAGTGTATCAATAACGCCCTCTTTAGTCGTTGCATCAACATCCATTGCGATTGTATCGCGTGTTAACAATTCAGTTATTCTCATGCATTGTCACTCCTTTTCCAAGTCCGTCAAAACTATTTTTTCCCTTACTGCTTCGATGTCTGCCTTTCCAGCTAAATCATCACTGAATGCGGTTGCGGTACCTGAGGCAACTGCATTGCGAAATGCTTCTGGTACGTTCATTCCATTTTCTAGACCTGCAATCATACCAGCCACTGTGCTGTCACCAGAGCCGACAGTATTGATTACTTCACCTGTCGGAACTTCAGCTTTGATTTGATGTTTATCATCAATATAAATCGCTCCATCACCGCCGAGAGATACAATGACTGCATGTGCACCCTTCGCCAATATCTCTGTACCGAAACGCACTACATCTGCATCTGATTTAATTTGTGTATTGAACATTACTTCCAACTCATCTTTATTCGGTTTTATAAAGAAAGGATGGTAAGGTAATACCGCTTCTACCAAATGTTTCTCTGCATCTACTACTAACTTCGCGCCTGTTTCTTTCGTGATTTGTGCAATTTGCACATAAGCATCATCCGGGATACTCTTAGGCACGCTGCCTGCTACCACAACTGTGTCTTCTGCTGAAGTTTGTTTAATTTGAGAAAGTAAAGATTGGAAAGCTTCTTCTGAGATAGCGGGCCCATTAGCGTTAATTTCTGTTTCTTGTCCTGACTTTAATTTCACATTGATTCTTGTATCTTCTTCTACTTCAATGAAGCCTGTCGGAATTTGCGCACTTTCCAAAGCATTTTTAATAAATGCACCCGGAAAACCTCCGATAAAACCTAAAGCTGTGGAATCCGTATTTAAAGTTTTCAATACTCGAGAAACATTAATACCTTTGCCTCCAGCAAATTTGTAAGTTGCATTTGCGCGATTAAGCCCTCCTGTGGCAAAATCAGCAACTTTCATTACATAATCAATAGACGGATTGAATGTTACCGTATATATCATGATTGTCCTCCTTCTAATACGAATTGTTTATGATAGGCTTTGATATCTTGGCGTTGCAATGCTTTGTTGGAAGTTACAATCAAAGCTTGTTTTTGTTTTGGCAAATGAACGTTTGCGAAGTAAGTATGCGCGAATTTGGATGAATCGAGTAAAATAAAGATTTGTCCTCCCGATTGCATGGCCGTTTCTTTCACATAAGCTTCTTGTTCATCAGGCGTAGACAGCCCTTTCTCTAAATCCACACCATTCATACCAATAAAAACTTTGTCGAAATGATATCTTTTTATTGTTTCTATAGCTTTCGGACCAACTGCCGCCAAAGTATTCGGCTTAACTTCTCCACCGATGACGATAGTTTTAAACCCTTTTTGTAATAATGCTTCTACATGAGTCAGTCCGTTAGTTACGGCGACGATATTTTGAGCGGTGATATAGTTGATCATTTCATAAGTTGATGAACCGGCATCAATATAGATACAGTCATTATCTTCCACTTTCAGAGCAGCTGCTTTCGCAATTTCTCTTTTTTCTTGTGTATTGCGTCCTTTCTTCTCAGACAATTTAGGTTCACTGAGTGAAGTTGTCTTTAAAGTAGCACCGCCATGTACACGTTGCAGTTTACCTTGATGCTGCAACTTAGATAAATCGCGGCGAATAGTGGAAGCACTGCAGCCTGTCATCTCAATCAATTCTTGCAAAGTCAGAAATTCTTTCTCCTTTAATAAATTGATAATGACCTCAAATCTTTTTTCCGTAATCATATCGTCACCTCATTTCTATTTCATTATAATGTTTCCGCTTACATAAATCAACCAAAATCTTTCATTTTCATTCAAAAACAATCATTTAAAAGTAAAAAAAGAGAACAGAATGCCGAAATAACATAATTTAAGTTATTTCATCGTTCTGTTCCGCTTCCTTAATCCATATGATGATTGGCGACATCAGCTAATGTCGCATTAGTTACTTTTGCTAAATCTTGTACATCCACTTCCATTTGAACGCCGCGCTGTCCGCCACTGACAAAGATTGTTTCCTGTTGCTCAGCAGACTGATCAATGACAGTAGGATAAAGATGTTTCATACCTACGGGCGAGCAACCGCCACGGATATAACCTGTTACTTTAGTAAGGTCTTGAAGCGGAAGCAAATGCAGTTTTTTCTCTTTAACCGCTTGAGCCGCATGTTTCATATTTAAATTTCCTTCAACTGGAATCACAAATACATACGGATCACCATCATTATTGATAAACACTAACGTTTTGAAAACTTGTTCCGGTGAAGCATCGATTAATTTAGCCACTTCTTGTCCTTCTATATGCGTTTTTCCCATTTTAAAGGTGCGTACTTCATACTGAATGCCCTCATTTTCTAAAATACGCATCGCATTTGTTTTCTTCTGTTTCATGTCATTCACCTCATGCCTCAAATATAGCATTTTTAGGCTTTTAAAAGAAACTCGTCTTGCTTATTTAATATTTTAGACAAAAAAAAACAAGGTGACTGACCATATCTTAGTGCTCGCAATCAGCGAACCTTTGTGTCAGATGCACCTTGTGAAGTGAAATCTTCAAATAAATGTTTGCTCGTTTTCAAGTTAATAGATGTAATCGAAATTACAAATGCTTTCTCTGCTTTATTTGTGTCTACATGTTGCTTACTTTCTGATTGTGCCTGATGACTAATGTCATTTCCAGCAACCGCGCTATAAGATGGAGGCGGTCCACTTTCTTTCGTTTCATTTGAAGAAACTTGCTTACCTTGCATAAAAGTTGAAACTCCATTTTGGAATTTAGCAAGCTCTGTTTCGTTCGATACTAAGACAAGTAGAAAAACCAGACAGCAAGTCAGAATGCCAGCATAAATCCATAATAATACTGTTCTCATTCTACTTCCCTCGTCGTTCTGTTATCGTGTTTACAATATTAACACACAAACAAAGCTAAATCTTTATGTAGCATGCTATTTAAACCAAATGTAATATACGTAATAAATGTAACACAAACGATATTTTTTAAAGGTGACAATTCTATTTAATGTAAGAGTTTTCAATTCAATAAACATCATGATTTCATCCATATAAAAAACGTGCAGGAAACACTTTTTTCATTTCGTTTCAGCTGCACGTCTTTACCTGCTTTTAATTCAATTATGTTACAAATTCAATACATTTAATTCGAACGTCATAATTTCAACTCTTTCAGTGCTTGTTCGATAGCTTGTTGAATGAAATGATGCGCAGCTGTTAATTGTTGAAGTTCCGCTTCTTCCAATTGAATTGGTAAGCGTTTTACAATTCCCTCTCTAGAGATTAAGGACAGTAAGCTGAGCGCTCCTTCTTCAAATTCATATTCCCCATGCACCGCTGCACTGACTGGTTCAATGCTTTGTTCATTGAGCAAAATAGCATGTGCGAGTTGTACAGCCGCTCTCGAAATAGCTGAATTCGTCCATCCTTTTTTCTGGAAGACTTCGAATGATACTTCGTCAATACGTTTGGAGATTGCATTCTTATCTATTGGTGTGTTGCCTGTTAAGCTTTCAAACTCCTCTAACTCAATACCATGGATTCTTACCCTGCTCCAAATCGGTACGCCATGCGAGCCATGTTCACCTAATAGAAATGCTTCTACATTTTTCGGATCCACTTTGTAATGATCTGCAATTAAAGTTCTGAATCTTGAAGATTCTAAGATTGTTCCTGTACCGATAACCTTTTCAGCAGGATAACCTGATGTCTGTCCTAAGTAAGTCATCGCATCTACAGGATTTGAAATCACTATAACAACAGCTTCTTGCGTTACTTGATTCAGCTGTTCAAATACTGAATGAATAATTGAACTATTCGCCCGTGTCAATAGGGTACGATCTGCCATATCTGGAGTAGCAGGTGCGCTTGCAGAAACAATCACTATTTCTGCATCCGCCAAATCTTGATAACTACCCTCATATGTCTTGATATGATGCGTGTGATTCAGTCCCTGTAAGTGATGATGGTCTAATGCTTCCCCATGTGCTAAATCTTTATTGGTATCTATTAAAACAATTTCTGAAAAAACACCTAGATACTGTGCATCCGTCAATACTTGGCTACCTACACGTCCTGTTCCGATAATTCCTAACTTTGTCATATGATTATCACCTGTTGTCAGTTATTTTGCTTCATATGGTACAACGTCTTTACCATATTTCTTCTCAATAAAGTTTTTCATATCTTTAGATTGCAAGACTTTGATGAGTTCTTGAAATTTCTTATCGTTCTTATGCCCTTCTTTTACCGCAAGGATATTAGCAAATGGAGATGATTTATCTTCCATGACAATCGCATCTTTAGAAGGTTTTAAACCGTTATCCATTGCATAGTTAGAGTTCATAATTACAGCTGCCCCTTCTCCGCTTTTATACGTTTTAGGTAAAAATTCTGCACCTTGTTGATTGTTGAATTTCAAATGTTTTTTGTTTTCTACAATATCGTCAAATTTGGCATCTTCTATTTTGACACCTTTCTTAAGTTTCACTAACCCTTCATTAACAAAGAAAGATAAGAAACGTCCTTCTTCAGCCGGGTTATTAGAAACATAAATCGTTGAGCCGTCTGGGATGTCTTTAATATTTTTATACTTCTTACTATAGACACCCATCGGCGTTGTAAATACTTTACCGACTTCTTCAATCTTATAACCGTGGGACTTTTTCTCCGCGTTTAAATAAGGGACATGTTGGAATAAGTTCGCATCTATATCTCCTTTATCCAACAATTTATTCGGTACTTTATAATCATTCACTACTTTAATTTCTAAGTCGTAACCTTTTTTCTTCATTTCTTCTTTCGCGTGTTCTAATACTTCTCCATGCGGTGCTGGAGATGCTGCTACGGTTATTTTCTTGTTTTCAGCACTTTTGCTTTGACCGCACGCCGCAAGTATAAAGATGACTGCTAACAATGCAAACAAACTTATGATTTTCTTCATGTTCATTGACACCTTCCTATGTATGAGTTCTTCAATAAAATCTACTCTTCCTTCACACAGAAAAAGACTTCCTCTGTAAAAGAGAAAGCCTTAAACACTTTCTCTCATCTTTATAAGCTTACGCTTAATGTGAATTAGCACCTTTTCATATAATGATGGTTGCCGGGCTTCGTCGGGCACTTCCCTCCGCCGCTCTGGATAAGAGTTTGATTGATTGAATTGTATTAAGATTACCACTAACTTAAAATGCGGTCAACGAGATTTTAAAATTTTCTGATAAATAATGGTTGCCAGAATATCTATTCACAACTTTTATGTCAACTGTTGTGAGCATAGATATACTGTCTCAATATTGAATTTTTACTTTAAGTTTCCAGAAGACACTTCATCTAATAACTGTCCTAAAGGTCCTTTGTACATTAATAAATATAAACTATTAATAAGCGCTTCTTTAGATATTCTGTCAGGATCAAGCACCCAAAATTTAATAGTAGAAATAATAGCACCTGCTATAAAACAATGAAAATATCT
This sequence comes from Staphylococcus piscifermentans, assembly GCF_900186985.1. NCBI lineage: Bacteria > Bacillati > Bacillota > Bacilli > Caryophanales > Staphylococcaceae > Staphylococcus > Staphylococcus piscifermentans. The sequence continues at coordinate 2,270,907 of NZ_LT906447.1, forward strand.
ATAGGGAATAGTATTGATGTTTTTTTCATTGTTCAATATAGTAGTTAAATTTTGTGCTATAGTGTCAGACAATTTATCTTCGATAGCACTCCTTCTTTTCATATTAAATAAAACTTCATATAACTCAATATTCTTAAGTATAATTTCAACTATATTTTGAGGGACACCATTAAATAAGTCATTCAAACTTTTTTCATTTCTTTCTCTAAATGTAGATAGCGCATTATAATTTATATGTTTTTTGATGTTTTGAATTTCATTGTCTTCTAATGCAGTTAATAAATGGTACTTATCTGTATAATACTTATAAAATGTCGCTCTATTGATATCTGCTTCGTCAGCTATCTGTTGAATAGTTATTTCCTCTATCGAATAAGTTTTAAGCAATTGAATAAATGCACTGCTGATTGATTTTGTGGTACGTCTGACTCTGCGATCCATTTGTTCGTCTCCTTTTTTCGTTTCTAATTAACATCTTTATGATTGTAGCAACATCAGAAAATTACTTTTCTTACATATTTCTCTAATTTGTTGCTTAACATTCACATTCGTCCTAATTGATTATTGAGTATAGTTTTTACGAGTTTATAATAACACATAGAATGATAAGCAACATCGTGTTGCTTAAAATTAGGAGGAAATTTTATGAAGAAAAAATTACTATGGCTTATCCCTATTGCAGCAACACTTATCCTTATAATCTTAGCAACAGCCTTTTATCCTGCTTATAATCCGAAACCTAAAAATGTTCCTATCGCAGTATTAAATAAAGACAGTGGTTTTGAAGTTCAAGGTAAATCTATGAATATAGGAGAAAGTTTTATTGATAAACTAAAAGAAAGTAAAAATGAAACTATAGATTGGAAGCAAGTAGATAATACAAAAGAACTCAATAAAGGATTAGAAGATAATAAATATGTAGGAGCTATTGTGTTTGATAAAGATTTTTCAAAAAATGCTCTAAGCAATGCACAAAATAAGATTATGTTAGAAAAACAAAAAGAAATAAAAGAAAAGGTTAATTCAGGCGAGTTATCACCTGAACAAATTAAAATCATGCAATCAAAAGTAGGTAAAAGCGCACAAAAAGTACCAGAACCGAAAGAAGCACAAATAGGAATTATCATTAACCAAGGGAGCAATGCACAAGTATCGAATATCGCCCAACAAGCTTTAACTAAAATTACAGACCAATTAAACAATCAAATCAGCAAACAAAATGTTGAGTTATTAGCTAAAAATAATATCGATCTCCCAAGCAAGCAATTTGATCACTTCGTCAATCCTGTAAAAGTGGATACTACTACTTTGAATAAAATTAAAGACAACCAAGCTAATGGCAATGCAGCTGCTGTTATGTTTTCACCTATTTGGCTAACGTCTCTTATTATAGCTATTTTATCTTTCTTTACATTTAAAAATAGAGAGAAATTAGCTCCAAGTAAAGACAAATTGTGGTTTGTATGCAAACTCATTTTATCCATTACTACCGCCGCTTTTGTCGGTTCATTCATCTACATTTATTATATGAGCGGTGTTTTAAATTTTGATTTTAATCAACCTGTAATTACAGCAACTTATATTGCAATTGCTATTTTAGGTTTTTCTGCTCTGATATTTGGATTTATGGTATGGACAGGTATAGCAATAGTCCCTGTATTTATACTCTTATTATTCTTTACGATACAATCTGTGATGTTGCCTAATGCAATGGTACCAGAATTTTATCAGCATCTTGTTCTTCCCTGGAACCCTTTCTATTACTATATTAAGACATTAAAAGGATTATTATATGATAATACAAGTTTAGTAATGAATGGAACAGTATGGATGTTTATTATATTTATGACATTCGGAATAATATCTCTTATCACACGTCTTTATACTAAGAAATACAAAAAGTACTCACTAGGCAACTAACAGCTTTAAAATTTCTGTTCAATATCAATTTTAAGCCGATGAAAATCCACAGAATTTTCATCGGCTTAAATGATATCTTTTAATTATTTATATACTCTTCCATATAATCGTCTCTACATTTAACTTGCTTTCGTTTGTTTTCTTTTTCGCAGTAATTTTTCTAAGAAGATAATTACAATACCTAATAGCATGACTATAATCGACATGTATAAAGGATATTCAATATTCACATCAAATAATCCACCTGCTACTAAAGGACCGATAAAGTTGCCCATACTGGTAAAGGTAGAGTTCAGGCCGCCTGCGAGCCCTTGTCGGTCGCCCGCAATATTTGAAAAATAATTGGTGATTGCTGGACGAATCATATCGAAACCTATAAAGACGATAAAACTGATAAGCATGATAGTCCAGTAACCATGTGCAATAATCAAGCAGAATAAGACTACTGCTGAATAAAATAAAGCAATTTGAATGAAAGTCAATTCTTCAAAGTATTTCATAAATTTATCAAATAGGAAGATTTGGAAAACCGCTCCGGCTATACCACCGCCTGTAATGGCAATGGAAATATCTTTAGGCGAATAATGGACCTTGTCTGCAGTATATAAAGAGAATAACGTTTCGAATGCGGCCAGTCCGAAAGCCAAGACGAAGGTAATAATTATCGGTGTAATAAACACTTTAATATTAATTTTAGCCAACTCTTGCGGCTCAATTACAGTATGGAAACCATCTGTCGTTTCGCGTTTTGCTCCTTGAATAAAGAATAAGGAACAAATAAATGCTGCAATGCCTAGCGATCCGGCAAAATAGAACGGCAGACGATGGGAGAATTCTGCCATAAATCCGCCTAGCCCTGGTCCTAAAATAAAACCAGAGTTGATTATAGCTGACATATAACCGAAGTTCTTCGCTTTATCTTTAGCAGGAGAGATGTCTGCTATCATTCCGGTTACCCCCGGCATTACCATACCTGCACTGAAACCGCCGATTATTCTGGAAATAATCAATAAGGTATAATTACTGCTCATAGCAAAGATAAATTCTGAAACAGAAAAAAGAACTAAGCCGATACAAATAATTAATTTCTTCCCTAATTTATCTGCTAAGTTGCCGCCGAATGGTGAAATAACCATCTGAGCCAATGCAAAGGCCGCAACAAGAATTCCTAAATCACTTCCATTTAAACCAAGATCTTTCAAATATACAGGTAATACTGGTACAACTAATCCGATACCTAAGAAAACAAGAAATATATTAAAATATAATGTGATTAATTGCTTACTCATGATGTCCTCCTTTATTGCTTATTTGCATCTTTTTTCGTTGACTATCTATTATACCCCATTCACTGCCTAACGCTCAATAGATACATATTACAGCAATATTGCTTTTTATTATTCCCTAAATTAAATATCGTTATCCTTCATAAATTGAGGAAAGAAAGCAAACTACTCTGCCCTAATAAATTGATATCACGTGTGAAAAAGTGTAATATAGTCATCTAAGTCTGACTTACTTCAAACTTTAAAAGTTTAAATATAGATAATTTCCTTAATACGAAAGAAGAAAGAAGGCATTAATCATGCAATCACGTTATGTTGCTAGGATATTATTTGTGCTATTAATGTTATTAACATTGCCTTTAAATCACTTTTATAATTTTATGGCACTCAATCTCTTTTTAGCATATATTCCATTTGAATTGGTATTATTACTTAAACTCTTTATACCGAAGCGAAAGTTCGAGTGGCCATTATTTATTATCTTCGCACTTATATTTATCTTGATTCTTCCTAATACTTTCTATATGGTGACTGATTTAATTCACTTAAATCAATTTGGTTTTGATATTTATCATGGTGCGCGTCCCACAGAATGGATGTATTTTACGTTCTTAGTTTCAGGAGTACTCTTTGCTCTTTATTTATATGCATTGATCAACATGAAACTATTACATTTGACAGACACACCTGTATTCAATTACTTAATTGTCACTTTCTTAATCATCACCAACAGCTTAGGTATATTTATGGGCAGATTCTTACGCTTACATACTGTTTATTTAATCAACCAGCCCTTGGCGATTTTGCGTGATGTCATGACTTTGCTGGATGCCAGAGGCGTCTTCTTCATCATCTTAATGGCAATCTTGCAAGTCCTATTCTTGATTTTAGTTAAAGGAGTGCGAATGGTAAAATGACAGTCTATCTCGGAATCTTTCTCGCAGTTGTAATCTTGCTGCAAATGGCTATCGGCCACCTTATCCGTGAGCTCGGTTTCTCATTTCCAATCAGTATTGCACTCATGTGCTTGCCATTAGGTATTGGTGTGTTCTTATTGCAAATTGTTTATTATGAGCAATACTATCCAAATTGGGAAGTCGCGCTCGGTGCAAAATTACGTTTGAAGTATATGTACTTGTTGACGTTCTTTGAATTTGTCGCTGTATATATTTGTTTCTTTGTCTTTTAAATAAGGAAGCGCGCGTCCAGGTGAAAAATCCTGTTCGCGCGCTTTTATTTTATTAAAGAGTTGAGGTACTCTTCAAAGGTTTCTTTTTTAAATCAATCCAAGCCATTTCCAGTAAGTCATGCTGAAGATAATGATAAGGATATAGGCAACAATTGTCAGCGGTACGCCGGCTTTCAAGAAATCCTTTACTGTAAATGTGCCTGTACCGTATGCAAGCATATTCTGCGGTGCGCTTACAGGTAGCAGGAAGCCGAAACTGATGACAAATTGTTGAATCAATACGAAGCCGATGCTTTGATCGCCTAGATGCAATGTTGCTGTCAAGGAGATAAAGACGGGTATTAAGGCTGATGATAGGCTGGTTGCACTTGCGAATCCTAAGTGAATCAGGATATTGAAGAGTGTGATGAGTGCGATGGTTGCGATAAGGGGCATATGTTGCAAGCCCATTAAGCCGAATGTTTTATCGCTCAGCCATTGTGCGCCTCCAGTATTAAGCAAGACGTTGCCGAGTGAAATACCGATTCCGAAGACGATAATAGTGCCCCATGGTATTTTATTTTCTACTTCTTTCCATGTCATTACGCCGATTTTCGGTGTCAGCATAACGGCCATGGCTACAAGTGTAATAGATGATGAGTCGATCGGATGTAATACTTTTTCCGTTGACCAGAAGATAAGCAAGAGTACTGAAATAGCGATGAGACGCCATTCTCGTGCTGTGATCGGCCCGAGTTTATCAAGTTCGGCACGGATTAATTCCTTTCCACCCTCTATTTCTTTGTGTTCTGGCGGCATTACTTTCATCATAATGAAGTAAAGGGCAATTGACATCAGTACTGACCATGGTGCAGCGTATAAGAACCATTGCCCCCATGAAATATCGTGCCCGAAACTTTGGTTGATGAAGTTGATGGCTACGATATTTTGAGCTGCGGCAGTTTTGATACCGACGTTCCAGATGGAAACAGCTTGTACCGCTGTGATGATTAATAATCCGGCCAATTTACTTTCCTTCGATGCTTTAAATGCTGCAATCATTCCTAATAATATTGGTACTACTGCCCCGGCACGTGCTGTAGCAGAAGGTACAAAGAAGGCTAATACAATGGAGACTAAAATTGCTCCGATAACAATACGATTGGTTTTATTTCCCACAATAGATAAAACCAATAATGCAAGACGTTTGTGCAAATTAGTGACTTGCATGGCAGCTGCTAAGAATAACGCTGCTGCAACCAAGGCAACTGCTGGTGTTGCAAATCCGCTGAATGCTAATTTCAATGCATTCGTAGTACCGAATAGGTCACTGCCATGTAAGACAGCTCCATTCGCTTTCGGATTGCCTAATTTCTCCGCTAAGTTCTGTACTGGACTGAACCCGAGCAAGAGTATCATCAACGATACAATCATAGTTGATGATACTGGATAAGAGACCGCTTCAGTCACCCACATAATGACTGCAAAAGCGAGAATTGCCAGCGATACTTTAGCCATCACTGGAATACTGCCGCCCGTCGGAATCAGCATAATTGCGATTAACACGACAAAGCTGATAATAATCCATAGCGGTTTCACTTTCTTATTTTTCTTCTCTTTTTGAGACGTAGCTTCCTTACTTGCCATAACAATTTCCTCCCTTAAAGCAAACTGCATCGTGCAGTTATCTGACAATTTATTTTTTTCAACTTTATTATAGCAATAATGCGTTTTCATTTATGTATTTTTTGAGGAATTTGTTAAAATTTTCACAATTTTGTCGAAATTATATTCTTAGGTAACCACTCTGCTCTTTAATGCCCAGAATAGCACACAAAAAGCGGGCCTTCGTCATCGGCCCGCCCAGGTATTGCTCTTTCCAATTATTTCTTTTTCAAAGCAGATTTCACTTCTTCAACTGCTTCAGCTGAGTGTTGTAATTGATGTTGTTCATCTTCAGTTAAGTCGAGTTCGACGACTTTCTCAACGCCGTTTGCGCCCAGGATAGTAGGTACGCCTAGACAGATATCTTTGAATCCGTATTCACCATCCAAGTATGTGATTGCGGGTACGAGACGTTTCTCATCGCGCAAGATAGCAGCGGCCATTTCATATATCGCAGCTGCGGGTGCATAGTAAGCGGAACCGTTGCCTAGCAAGCCGACAATTTCTGCTCCGCCTTTACGTGTACGTTCTACGATGGCGTCAATTTTGTCTTGTGGCAGCAATGCTTTAAGCGGAACACCGCCGACTAATGTGGTACTGAGTATCGGCACCATTGTGTCTCCGTGACCGCCGAGAACTAATCCTGTCACGTCTGTTTGCGCTACATCCAAAGCTTCTGATACAAAGGTACGATAGCGCGCAGTATCTAAGATGCCTGATTGTCCTAAGACGCGTTCTTTCGGGAAGCCTGACAACTTGTACACCGCGTAAGTCATAGCATCCACCGGGTTAGTCAGCACGATAATTTTACTTTCCGGTGCATATTTCTTAATCCCTTCTGTCACTTGCGCCATTACATTTTCATTGATTTGAATCAAGTCATCACGGCTCATCCCAGGTTTACGTGCTGCACCTGCCGTAATCACTACAATGTCCGCACCTTGGATATCCTCATAATTTGAAGTTCCCACTACACTTCCATTGAATCCTAAGATCGGACCACTCTCTTTAATATCCAATGCCTTTCCACGCGCCGGCTTTTCATTATCCGGAATTTCGAGCAATACCACATCTGCTAAAGCACGTTCTGCAATAATAAACGCTAACGTCGAACCCGTGTGTCCTGCACCAATAATCGCAATTTTATTCTTCGTCATTCATCTTCCCCCTTAGTCTCATGTCTTCTCTTTAATTCAAGCATAGCAAATTAAAGAAAACGCTTCCACTAATTTTAAAATTTTGGAAAAAGAAAGCTTTGGAGAGACTTAGGACTTAAAAATTATTTTTAAATATTTAAATTTAAAGAAGGTTTTTTGAGCTGTATCTATTTGTAAGAACATAAAATGAAAGAGTATTCTTTCTGCATCTCAATTTAATTATCATATATGAATACAAACGAATAATTCTTATAAAATTATTTAAAAACTAAAACACAGATAATTGAAACTATTTTTTACAATAAGGTTGAATAATCCTTATATTTTGATAAGATGTAGGCAATTACTTAATAGGAGGAATTTTTCATGAAAAAATTAGGCCTTTTAGGGACAACTGCTTTAGCGAGTACATTGTTATTTACAGGGGTACAAAGCAACACTGCAAATGCTGCAACTATTGATGAGGGACAAGCTTCAAACAGTGTTAAAAACTTAGTAGAAAATAACGATAACTACCAACCGAAAAGCGAAACGCAATACACGATAGACAAAGATGGGACTAATCCAGTAGATAATTCATATAAAGTAGCTTTTGGTGAGGAGCCTCATCAAGCTCCATCATTCTTATATGTTAAAAAGGATACTGGTGATATTTATGATTACAAAGGTAATTTAATCCAAAAAGCATCTAATAGTTCTGCAAATACTCAGAAACAAACTCAAGAAAATAACGAACAAAATAATCAAGGCAATTTAGAAAAACATAATCAAACTTTACCAGAATCCGGAACAGAATCTAATTCGACTTTAATTACATTATTCGGCTCAATATTACTTACACTTGGAGCTTTTTTATCTATCAAACCTGTTTCAAAAAATAAACAAAAATAAAATTTACTTTCGAATTTTAATTAAATAGACAGATTCTCACTCTTAATAAGTTAAAAAGACTTATTAAGAGTTTTTTATTACATAAAACTTCAAATTTGCTATAAAAATTACACCCAAGCAATGCGGCTCAGGTGTAAATCCTCTTTGTGTTCCTACTGTTTAGTTATAACGTGCAGAGAAATGTGCAGTGGCTGATATTCCGAAAATCAAACCGACAAAAACGGTTAAAATCAATAATAATATCATGGTGCGGTGATAATGTTTAATAAAGGCCACGAATAATAACACTGCATTGTAAATTAAGAAAATACCGAAAAGCGTCAATACGACAGTCGGCTGTGACACGATTGTCGTAAAGATAAAGACGATAATCGCAAAGATAATATAAGGCAGCACGACAAAGTTACGTTCAAATTTGATGCGTTGGCGCGCTTTTTCATCTGGATTCATTATTTTTTCTCCTTCAAACTCAATTAAATTTTATGGAATGTCTTCCCCACGTACAGCAACATAAATATCAAACCATTCTTGGTCGCTTAGTTCAATATCTAAACCTTTAACTGCATCTTGCATATGTTCAATTTGGCCAGTTCCCATAATCGGCATAATGGTTGCCGGATGTTTCATCAGCCAAGCTGTAATGACTGAAGTTGGAGCAACATTATTTTTATAGGCAATAGGACTGATAATAGACATTACACGTTTTGCCTTTTCATCATCAAGGTTTAATAATTTGCCTCCTGCTAAAGGACTCCAACCCATAATTTTGACATGGTCTTGATACATATGGTCAATCGTCCCATCAAACATCGGCTCCGCATGATAAGGCGAGACTTGAAGCTGATTGACTGCAATATGCAATTTATGTGATTTAATATCTGAATTTAATAAATCATATTGCGTATTAGAGAAGTTAGATACTCCGAATGATTTGATTTTACCTTGTTCTACTAAAATATCCAAGGCAGATCTTACTTCATCAGGGTTCATTAAAGGAGAAGGACGATGCAGCAGCAACGTATCTAAATAATCTGTTCCCAAGTTTTTTAAAGAACGGTCTACAGATGCGATAATGTGAGAACGACTTAAATCATAACGATGGCCGTCAAATAATTCTAAACGATCAGTGGGCAAGATAATACCGCATTTAGAAACTAACTGAATCTTATCGCGCAATTCGGGTGATAAAGCTAAAGCTTCACCAAATAAGGCTTCACAGGAGTAATCTCCATAAATATCTGCATGATCCATTGTTGTAACTCCCAAATTTACCAATTCATGAATAAAGCGATTTAATTCTTGTGTAGATTTCTGCCAATCTTTTGTTCTCCAAAATCCTTGAATAATACGTGAATAGTCTACACTTCGATTGATTTGGACACGCTCCATAGTGCTATCCCCTTTCTAATTCTTAAATCTTTCTTAAATATAATGATAATACTTGTGAAATATAATTTTTACGCTATTATAGTAAGACTAAAAGAACTACAATTACAATAAAATGTAGTTTTACTTTCGTAACGCATGATGCAAAATGTTGTATCTATTATAATTTTTCTTTTAGAGGTACGTCAATTTTCAAGTGAACTGCAAGGCATCTAATTGGTTACGCAAACGTTCTTTATCCAGTTGCTCGCCTATTAATACTACCGTATTTTCTGGATGATATTGAACCGGCTCGAAATCCGGCATACCATACGCAAATTGGAACAAATAAGTAACGTCAGGTGTATCTCTGAAACGTACATACCCTTTTAAGCGATAAATATTTTCTGGTAAGCGTAAGATAAATTGGTAAAACATTTGACGGTCAATCGGCGACGTGAAGGTATAAGCTAGCGCACTGATACCGTGATGGTGCAGATGTGAATGTGCAGGTGAATCAGCTCGTTCTGGTGATTGAAGTTGTTCTAACTCATCTGAAGCTACTTGTCCATAGGTCGTCTTGATAATTGTACCCTTCGGATTCAGTGTCTGTAATTGTGAGACGATTTCATCTTGCGCTTTTTCATCGATTAAATCTACTTTGTTCACAATAATGTCATGACTAACTTCAATTTGTTCTTCCATCAATTGTTGTGTTGCAGCAGAATAAGTGTCACGTTGCAGGAATCGCGGAGCGTCTACGAGGCCGATAACCAGCGGCGGATTAACTTGTTGTGCTAAAAGAGGGTCGTAACAAGCTTCGATGAGTTGAAGCGGATGAGCGATTCCTGTGGCTTCAATTATGACGTGTTGTGATTGATTTTGATGTATTATCGCCTTAAGCTGAGCGACTAAATCTTGTGCTAAATCACAGCATACGCACCCGTTCTGTAATGAAACGGTTTCTATAACAGGCGCTAAAATTTGACTGTCGATGTCAAAATTACCAAATTCGTTCATAATGACCGTAATTTTCTCATCTCTTTTTAATAATTGCTCAGTATAATGTTTAAGGAAAGTCGTTTTACCACTACCTAGAAAACCTGTTACAATACTAATAGTTAATTTATTATTATTTATTTTCATTTTTAACACTCATTTCGAAATTTCTTAAAGATACAATGAATAATGGTTGTATTATATTACGTTACAACTTGATTTAATGCAAGGTATCTTTTAAAATTTATACATGCTTTAATTTTAACATGGCTTGTAAGCAATAGACAAAATAGCGCGAAATATGCTATTATCTTTGTCCTTGCACAATTATGCAACATAGACGGTACAAATGCCGAACAGAGAAAAAATAACGGATAGAATGTCTGGAGGAGAACTCAATGTCTGAACAACTTAATTTAGGCGGACGCTTATGCTTTAGTTTGTACAATGCTCAAAGACAAGTAAATCGCTACTACTCTAATAAAGTTTTTAAGAAGTACAAACTAACTTACCCGCAATTTCTAGTACTAACAATTTTATGGGAAGATTCCCCTGTAAATGTCAAAAAAGTCGTAACTGAACTTGCACTTGACACAGGAACGGTTTCACCACTATTAAAAAGAATGGAACAAGTTGATTTGATTAAAAGAGAGCGCTCTGAAGTAGATCAACGTGAAGTCTTCATCCATTTAACTGAAAAAAGTGAAGCCATCAAACCTGAGCTTGGACAAGCATGTAACAAATTGGCTGACATTTCAGGGTTATCACAATCCGAAGAAAAAGAATTAAACCGTTTATTAGACAAACTTATCGATTCACTTGCTAAAGAAAACGCGTAAACACGATGCCGTTAAAATTAAAGTGCTAACTTCATATGTCGTTACGCTTTTATAAGTAAAATAAATATAAGCATAGAAAAGGCATAGTCCGAAACTTTCGGGCTATGCCTTTTTTTATTCGTTTAAAGTTACCATCTCATATAAATAACCTTGTTGTTCCATCAAGGCTTGATAAGTACCTGCTTCCACAAGCGTTCCTTCAATCATCACTGCAATCCGATCAAAGCGCGGCAATAGTTCTAAATCATGAGTAGCTACAATCAATGTTTCACTTTGATTGAATATACGCTGCATAAGCGCTTCTGAATTATCCCAGTCTAATGAACGTGTCGGTTCATCTAATAGCCAAATCGGTGCATTTTTCAAGAATAAACGTGCTAAGCAGACGCGCTGCAGTTCTCCTCCTGACAAGCCGGTACCAGTCAAGGTTACTTCATAGTCTAGAGATACATGCTGCAAGCCGAGTTCATCTAAGACACGGCGCATCGAAGCATCATCAGCATCTGATAATAAATTATCTCTAATTGTACCATCAAATAATTGTTGATGCTGCAACATCACATTAAGCTGTTCAGCTTTTTCCGCTTCACTCAAATCATAGATATTGCGTCCATTCAACAATACTTCTCCTGTTTCGGTTTGATAGAGACCTGCCATCACTTGCATCAACGTACTCTTACCAGAACCAGAGGGACCGATAATAGCTAAACGTTCCCCCTCTTGGATGTGTAAATCAATGTCTTTCAACACATTACTGAATTGATTCCAGTATTTAAAGGACACTTGGTCAATATCGATTAAATGACCCGCTCTAGTTTTTTCATCATTTTCACCTTGTTCTGCAACATGTGCAGTTTCAGGAACATCATTCAATACTTCGCTAATATTCATAATCGCTTGGTCTGTATCTGCTTTAAAATATGCCACATTGCTCATAGGCACCGCTTGTTCAAATAAAGTTAAGAGCATTAATACGATACTTGTCAGATACACGACATCCATATTGCCATTTTGTACCTGGATAATGCCTAACCAGACACATAAGAACAGTGAAATCATTGAAACTAAATCTAACGCAAAATCATACAACGTTAAGAACCGTTGTTCACTGCGTTGGCGTTGGCTGTAACGTATTAAGACATCTGCTAAGCTTCGTCGATAGGCTTTCGCTTGATGAAACCGTTGTAATTCTCCATAACCTTCTTTGTAGTCAAAATAACGGCTGAGAAAGCGACTTTCGTCTTTTGCAACGCGTTCGCTCAATACACGTGCACGTTTCGCACTTAACCAAGGGAGCACGCCTAGAGAAACAGCCATGCTGAAGAACAACAACAATGCATGCGCAAAAGAAAATTCAAACAGCACAGCTACTGTAATCAACGCTGTCAATCCTATGACTACCGGCGGATAATACACACGCAAATAGATATTCTGTAAAGCTTCTACACTCGAAACCATACGAGAAATTAAATCACTAGATTTGAATTTCCGATAAATATCCGGTACTACCTTAGTTAAACCTGAGAAGAATTGAACACGCACATCACGCAACATCGTAAAGGTTGTGCGATGTGAGAACAGACGCTCAAAGTAACGTGCAAGTGCGCGAATAAATCCGAACATCTTCACTAAGACGACCAAGATAATCAAGGCAACCAGCGGCGCATTTTGTGCTGCTTGCGAAATCATCAACCCGCTTAAGAAGAACATTCCAATAGCTACAAGCGCGCCGATAATCCCGACAAGAATCGCAAATATCAAGTCTTTATCTAATTTGAATCGAATCGGTCGTTTCTTCATTCTTTCTCACGTCCTTTATGCATTCCAATCGAAATCACTTGATCGTCTGCTGTAATACGTCCTTGTTCCATATAAATACGACGATCTGCTGAGCGAATCGTACTTTGGCGATGGGCAATCATAATGACCGTCCGCTCTCCAAAGTAGTCTTTCAACGCAGTTTGAATCACGCGTTCGGTCCAGACGTCCAAGCCGGTTGCAGGTTCATCGAAGACCACTACTTCTGGGCGGTCTAGCAGGACACGCGACAGTTCGATACGACGCATTTGCCCGCCTGACAGCATTTCGCCACCTTCACCAATCGCAGTTTCTAGGCCTTGAGGCAAAGCGTTAATCTTGTCAGTCAACCCGACTGCGGCTATGACTTTCATGATGTCTGCGTCCGGGACCTCTTGAAACATGGTCACGTTGTCTCGGATACTGGCATTAAAGATGTACGGCTGCTGACTTAGAATTCCTAACTTCAAATTCTTCTTGTTGAAAAATACAGTGCCTTGAGAGGGCTCCCGCATTTGTAAGATCAACTGAGAAAGTGTCGTCTTACCTGCGCCGCTAGGGCCTACTAAAGCGATATGATCTCCTTGGCGGATATCGAGCGAAACGTCATTCACTGCCAAGCGTTCTGCATGCGGATATTGATAGGAAACATGGTCCAAACGAATTTGAGCTGATTGTGCAGGATTAACGGCAATATCGGTAGGTCTTGCAGTGTCTGTTTCAGCATCCAACATATCGAATACGACATCTGCAGCCCCTTCGCTTTGTTTTCCGGTATGAAAGGCTTGACCTAAATCTTTGATGGAATTATAAAATTCAGGGGCCAAGATAATCGCAATTGCTGCCGTTTGGAAGTTCACATTATGGAATAAGACGAGTCCGAGACCCGCTTCTAACGCCACTAAACCAATACCGAGCAAGCTGATAAATTCTAACATCAAACCTGACATAAAGGCACTGCGCAGAATTTTCATTGTTTTATCACGGAACCGTGTACTTTCATTATAGATAGTCGTTTCAGCCTGCTTAGAGCGATTGAAGAGTTTCAAGGTAATCAATCCTTGCGCAATGTTTAAGAAACGTTGGCTGAACTGCGTCAAATAAGTCATCTGATCCTTGGATTCGTCACGTGTCTTTAATCCGAAGAGAATATAGAACACAGGAATAAAGGGTGCTGTCACCATCATAATCAGTGCGGTGTTCAGATGAATGAAACACATAGCCAAGATGATAAAGATAGGAATCATGACTGCTTTGAAGACTTGCGGCAAGTAGTCTTGATAAAATGGCGCAATGCCATCAATACTTTCAGTAATCACACTCATTTGTTCACCAATGGGCTGGTGGGAATTTTTAGCGATAGCGCGTTCACGCAGATGCGTTTTTACTTTGTAAGCCAGTTGTGTACCTAGCAATTGGTTCGTCATGTTGAGCAGTGCGCGTAAAATCAGCACGCCGAGCAAAATACCGAGAATTACCGGCAGTGTCAAGATGCTATGTGCTTTCGTCAACATGATATCTAACACTTTGGCAATAGTAATGTTCTGTACCACCACGATGATAGCGAGTAAAGCACACACAATCGCCATTAATATAGGATACGAAATATATTTTCGAATATAACGAGATAAGTTTTTCATTTTAATTCACCTTAAATTCTCTCTATATAGAGGGTCTGCAACACAACAAAAGTGGAACACGTATGTACCATTTCATACTTGTCCCACCCACTGTGCTTTCATCTTATTTTAGAAGTTCAGGGTGTCACAGCAACCCTTTGTGTCAAAAAATGTCTTAACCTCAACTTAAATCATATGGGGTATAATTTCAATTTTTTCGCCTCGGAAAAGAAAGATTTTGAAAGCGGGCTGAACCTTAATCTTCCTCTCGACTAGTCAGAGCGCAACTTGTACTTATACTTCTTTAGTCTTATCTTTAGATATTCTGCTATTATTATTAGCACAAATATTTTTGATTATGCTATCATAAAAGTTGTTTCAACATGTGATTACATAACAAATTTGAATATTATTCAGAAATAAGGAAGGTACGCTATGTTATTGTTAGAATTATTAAAAGCGTTGATTCTAGGTATTGTAGAGGGGCTAACGGAATTTGCGCCGGTATCTTCTACAGGGCACATGATTTTAGTGGATGATATGTGGTTGAAATCTCCCGAATTTCTTGGCTCTCAGTCAGCGTTTACGTTTAAAATTGTCATACAGTTAGGTTCCGTTTTCGCAGCCGCATGGGTCTTCAGAAAACGTTACTTTGAAATGTTGTATATCGGAAAATACCAACCAGCTGCTACAGAAACCGAAACAGCTGATGGTGCAATTGGCAAACGTGTTAAACCTAAACGTTTAACTTTATGGCACGTACTTGTAGGTATGATTCCTGCTGCTATTTTAGGTTTGCTTTTTGATGATGTAATTGAAAAATACTTATTTAGTGTACCAACAGTAATGATTGGATTATTACTAGGTGCTTTCTACATGATCTTCGCTCAAAAATTCAGCGAGCGTTACGCACACCGTGAAAATATCGACCAGATTTCTTTCTTCCAAGCTTTTGTTATTGGTTTATCACAAGCCGTAGCAATGTGGCCTGGATTCAGTCGTTCTGGTTCCACGATTTCAACAGGTGTCTTAATGAAAATGAATTATAAAGCCGCTTCAGACTTTACATTCATTATGGCTGTACCGATTATGCTGGCAGCCAGCGGTTTATCATTAGTCAAACATATCGGATATATTCATTTGAATCATATTCCATTTTACATCATCGGATTCTTAGCAGCGTTTATCTTCGGATTGCTTTCAATCCGTCTATTCTTGAACCTGATCAACCGAGTAAAATTAGTACCATTTGCGATTTATCGAATTATTTTAGTTATCTTTATCGCTATTCTTTACTTCGGGTTCGGAATAGGAAAAGGAATATAAAGGTGCTTGAGAAGACGGTTTGATTCCAAGCAATAAGGAGAAATGAACAGAAGACGTTCTCCAGTCTTCAGTGAATTTCGCACTTATTGCCGCGGAATCAGTCTTCGAAAGCCCGATTATTACAAGATGCTTGAGGAGCCCGTCTATCAAGAAGCTGAGACAACATATTGTCTCGGCTTCTTTTTTTGAGCTGCTCTCTTCGCCCTCCCCCTCTCCAAGGGTTTCTTTTCACGGGAGTGAGGGGACTTAGATGTTATCATGGTTAGGCGGTTTAATGCGAATTGGGACAGGGTATTTAAAATTTATAGACTAACAAATGGAGGCCACTATAATGGAGAAGAAGAGATTAATCAGAACTTTAATTACAGTATTACCAGTTATTCTTGTGCCTTTAATCGTGGAACGTAAGCGTATTAAGGATCACCCTGATGTGCAAAAGGTGAATGAAAAGACTGCGGACTTAAGAGAAAGTGTGTCTAGTAAATCATCACAGGCTGTGTCTGCGGTTTCAAATAAATCTTCTGAATTTGCGCAATATGTCGGCGATAAGAAGCAAGATTTAGAGGAAAAACGTCAAGCTAAGAAGGAAGCGAAGGAGAATGATCCGGAGCGTATCAAGGCTAAGGGCGAAAAATTAGAGAAGAAAAATCGTAAAGAAGCTGACAAGATGGCGAAGAAGTTGGATAAAAACTTAGAAAAACGCCGTAAAGAAGAGGAAAAAGATGATGAAAAAACGCGCAAACGTTTGGTAAAAGAAATGAAGGATGCGCAGAAATATCAAGAGAAAGTAGGTCTGGTTCCGGGCGGTGCTTCTGATAAGCAAGTTGCTAATAAAGGTGAAGATCTTGAGGAAGAGAACAAAGATGAAGCGTATGATATGAACCGTATCTTGGAAGATCGCATTGAACAGCGTTTGAAAAAGGAAGAGGAAGCAAGACGTGCGAATCAAGAGGAGCGCATCAAAGAAATTCAAAAACATGAAAAGAAGCCGAATCTCTAAATGACTCGGGTGATAATTGATGGTGATGCTTGTCCTGTTACAGATTCAGTGATTCGACTGACTGAGGGGACAGGCATTTTTGTTGTATTGGTGCGGAGTTATTCACATTTTTCGATGCAAGATTATCCTTCTCATGTGGAAATCAAGTATGTGGATGATGGTCCTGATAGTGTGGATTATAAGATTGTCCAACTGGCGAAGTCATCGGATATTGTGGTAACTCAGGATTATGGATTAGCAAGTTTGTTGCTCGGCAAGGTGCGTGTAGTGATGCATCATAATGGCATGGTGTATACTGAGGATAATATCGGGCGATTGTTGGAACAGCGTTACCGTCATGCTCAAGCACGCCAGCAAGGTGAACGTCATAAAGGACCTAAGCGTTTTACTGACGAAGCGAGAGCCAAGTTTGAGTTGCGCTTTCAACGTGTCATTGATGAAGTAACTTCGTAAAATATGGAGCTTGGAGTTGGTTAATTATGAGTTTGAAAAGAATAGCGGTTTATTGCGGTGCAAGTCGAGGAAAAGATCCAATTTATATGGAACAAGGCTATGCGCTCGGCAAGTATATGGCTGAGCATAATTATGAACTTGTGTTCGGCGCTGGTTCGGTCGGTATCATGGGCGCCATTCAAAATGGTGTATTGGATCACGGCGGTTCAGCGATTGGTGTGATGCCCCGCAGCTTGGATGATAAAGAGATTACGAGCCAACGTTTGACGGATTTAGTATTGGTGGATTCATTGCATGGACGTAAAGCTAAAATGTCTGAGTTGGCCGATGCTTTTGTGTTGGCTCCAGGCGGTGCCGGCTCGCTGGAAGAGTTCTTTGAAACCTATAGTTGGGCACAAATCGGCATTCATGATAAACCGATGGCTGTGTTCAATATTAATGGTTTCTTTAAGCCGTTGCAAAAAATGTTGGATGAAATGATTGAAGCGGGCTTTATCGATGCGAAATATCGTGCGTTGGCTCCGTTGTATGATGATTTAGATGCTTTGTTTGAAGGATTAGAACATTATGAAGCTGTGGGTACGCGTAGTTATGATTGATATGTAGTGGTTAATGGAGATGAGTTTGATAGTTGGCAAGTGTTGGGGGGAGTCGGCAGAAGTCGGCAGTTTTCTAGACACTAGTTTCCAGGTTGTGTCTAGATTAGTAGAATATTGGACACGTTCACCTCATTCTTGTCCAATATATCTATTTATTGGACACGTTGCTCTCATTCTTGGCCAATATATTCATTTATTGGACACGTTGCCCACATTCTTGTCCAATATATCCATTTATTGGACACGTTGCTCTCATTCTTGGCCAATATCCGCGTTTATTGGACACGTTGCCACGATTCTTGGCCAATATATCCGCCTACTCCCCGCTACTACATATGTACTTGCCAACACTCGCCCGCTAACCGTCCACCGCGCCCCAATTTCGCATTTGACCAAATAATAAAGAGGAAGCATTTCCATTTCGGATGCTTCCTCTTTATTCATTAAGTTGCTTATAGTAACGGACTTGCGGTTGTAACGGGTGATTTTCTGATACCCCAGGCAGCTCAAATGTATCTTTTAAGGTCATTCCAATTTTTTCCATGACACGTCTTGAAGCGGTGTTGGATTCTGCCGTCATACTATAAATTTCGGCGACTCCTTTTTCTTTCACATATTCTACTACCGCTTCTGCGCCTTCTGTTGCAATGCCGTTATCCCATACTTCAGGTATTAACCGCCAGCCGATCTCGTAAAAGGGCAACTCTTCAAATGAATATTGGCTTTTTTCTGGTATATGATTGACACCGATAAATCCTATCCATTCTCCGCTTTCCTTTAATTCGACTGCAAATAAGCCCATGCCGTCTTGTTCTAGATTTTTCTGCATGGCTTGCATGTCGAGTTCTGATCGACGATAACTGAGTATGCTCGGGAAGAAGCGGCGGACTTGCCGATTGGCGTTCATTCTCTGAAACGGCAGCAAATCTTTTTCTTCCCAATCTCTTAATTTTAATCGTTCTGTTTCGATATATACACTCATTGATTCCACCTCGTACACCAAATAAATCTCAAATGCTATACGTTAATTTACTATAGAAAAAAGCACTGCAGTAAAGTTGATATTGTGTATTGCTATTCACCTCTACTTACAAGCGCCTTTATTTTTTACTTATTCGATTGTTGACGCTTGAACATGCAGGGAGTCTAATTTCAACATAGAACAGCTCTTCGGCTTCCCCCTGCTCTCCAAGTTTTTCTTTTCCCAAACTGGCAGTTTAAGCTTGCGGTAATTTTGAACGTGTGATGTAAGTGATTAATTGAATGGTTACTTGGATTTCGTTGATGCGGTCGCGGTCGTTTTTAGGTGCTGTGAAGGTCACGTCAACGAAGTCTCCAAGGTGATTCAGCTTGTATGTAGCTTGGAAGGTATCTGTTTCGGATTCGAAGTTCGGTTTTTGAGCAACAATACGTTTGATTTGGCCGGTTGGTTGTTCTAATTGATAGCCTGAAATCTTTTCGATGGCTTCGCCGACTTGTTTCAAAGTCATTTGTTTACCTTCTAATTCGTGGAATTCTGGTTCGTACATATGATATCGACTCCTTTTAGGTTTATACGTTTTTTCTATTATATATTTCTTACCCTTGTGTGTTTCCCACCAAACTATTGTACAACTTAGTGTGTTGTTTTGTCTTTGGCTGGTTGGGAAGCGTCTTTTTTTGGCTGTTCTTTGGCTGGTTGAGCAGTATTGTTTTTAGGTTGCTCTTTTGAGGGCTGAGCACCATTTTCTTTCGGTTGTGCCTTTGTTGATTGTTGGTTTTTCGTGCTGTCGGATTCCGCTTTCTTATCTTCTGCTGCAGTCTTTTTCTTATCTTCTTCTTGTGATTTTGAATCTGATTTTTGTTTGATACTTTCTGTAGCGACTTTATCCTTCACTTCATTTTGAAGTTCATCTACTTGTTTTTGTTTCTGTTCTTTATCTTTTTTCAACTTGTTTTGAGTCGCTTTTAAGGATTTATTTTCTTTCTGCAGTTTATCAATATCTTTTTGAAGCGCTGCTTTTTCATCACTTTTCCCGCATGCGCCCAGGATGAGTGTAGAGGCCAGCAGCAACATAATTACTTTTTTCATGGATAGTACTCCTTTGGAAAAATAAAAACTGTATCGCTTCTATTTTACCATGTTTCCCTCTTTGGTTCATCGATTGAAAAAGGATACTCCCGAGAAAGTGGAATGAATCTTGAAACTTCAATTGATTTATTGTCTTAACTTAGTCATAATATTTCTTGATTGTATATTTAGAATGAAGGGGGCGAAGAGAATGGCGAAGTCTACGGAACAATTAATGCGTGAGAATAATGTCAAATCTCTGCATCTGAATAATACAGACAGAGAAATCTTCGAAAATTATATGACTTATATTCGGGCTGATTTGCGCGTTAATCCTCATGACTCAGAGGTCATGTTGAATCGCATCTTAAAGCATCTATTGAAAGCCGAAAATAAAGGGATGCTGGCTATGGATTTCTTCAATCATAACCCTAAAGCACACGCGGTTCGGACGATTAAGGAACTGAAAAATGAAACGGTACAAAATATTTTCAAATATATCTGGCACCATATCTTGTTCTTACTCGGAATCTTTTGTTTCTTCAAAGGATTTATCGGATTCTTTATTGGCGAAAAACCGCTTTATCTCTATACGTTTCCTATTACCTTGTTAGCAGGTTTGTTCATTATATTTCTCTTTGTGTGGTGGACCTTTAAAACTGTGCAAATACAAGCATTCAATAATTCAAATTGGGTCTGGCTGTTAACTTATGCGATTATCTTTGCTATTGTGGCGTTACTCTTCTATGTAGTCTATATTCCGCAATCGTTCTTAGCTTTCGGACCGCACGTTAAAATCGCCAACTGGACCTTTATTATTATTTCATTCATCATTACACCATTGGCTTTCTATGTAGACCATCACTACATAAAAAAAGATTCCAATACTTATTTATAAAAGCAGATTGGGCTGGGACATTAAGTTGTTCCAGCCTTTGTCTTTGGAATGGCAGTAACTAGCTGAATAAAGAATGAGCTAAAACCTCGTTAAAAGTCTCAGCTCATTTCATATCTAACCACAGCTATCTGAAAAAGTCTTTATTTTTCATGAAAAAATAATATCTAAGAAGAACCACAGTACCATAATAATCATCACAATGGCTTGTGCTGCAGTGCTCGCCAAGAAACCGACTACTGAACCGAAGCTCGCTGTCAAAGCGCTCATCGGGTCTTTACGTAATATCATTTCTACAATAAATACGGCAACGAGCGGCACAATAATGATTCCAAATGGCGGGAAGATGAAACAACCGACAATCACACCGATCAAAGCAGTATATTCGCCTGCTTTCGAACCGCCGAAGCGACGTGTGAAATATTGACTCATCATCAAATCTGCTGCAAAGACGAGGATTGTCAAAATAATCATGGAGACAAAGAAAATCCAAGATAAACGACCATTGTGAAACCCAATTTGGTAAATTAAGAACCCGATCCAAATCATCGGCATAGATGGAATAATCGGTTTAATTAAACCGACAAATGCGACAATAAAGCAAGCAATAATACATATCCATAAAATAGTTGCTATCATTAATTATTCAACCTCTTATTCTATAAATTTCTGCTCTTTCGTAAAGAAGACTAATATCATACCTAAGACTAAAGAAGCAGCTGATACATAAAACACATTCCCTAATCCCACGATTTGACTCATCGCTCCGCCAAGTAAATTTCCTAATAACTGACCAATGACCATAGCATTAGCAAACAGCGTTGAAGCATAACCTGGGTATGCCGGCAGAATATCTTGGAAATAACTGATGCCGATACCTAATAAAATCGCAAGAAACATAGCTAAGAAAATTTGACCGACTATCATCATTCTTACGTCATCAAAGACTCCGATACTGAAGAAAAAGAGTGCTCCGGAAATCGCTCCTAAAATTAAAAGTGTACGTGTCTCTAACTTAGCCGACAGCACGCCTAATATAATCATAAATGGTACTTCTAAACCGGCACATAAACTAGCTAAAACACCTACATAACTTTCACTTTCATGTAAATACTTTGTCACAAACAACGGCATGTTCAAGGTATACATCCATTGTCCGATGTGCAATAGAATAAATGCGACAAAGGGAACGATTAAAGATTTCTGAGTGAACATACTCGGTGCTTTGGTTTCCACATGCGTCCCCTCTTCAATAGGTCGTTCAACTTTTACTTCTTTGAAAAAGAAGACTTGCAGAATTAAAGTAATCAGAATGACTACCACAGTTCCGCCGAATAATCCCGCATAACCCATCGATTGGTTAAGCACAGAACCAATCAACGGTCCGAATAGAAATCCAAAGGAAAACATAGAACGCAACACCGTATTGGCAAATTTCGCTCGATTACGTGAAGAAGATTGATTGATGGCTTCTCTGGCAGACGCATAAAGTTGAGGCATAGCAGGCGCAAACAGACCTTGTAAGATAGCATATAAGGCAATAAATAACCAAATACTATGAACATAAAAGTAAATACTGAAACTCATGGCGCCCATAAATAAGGCGATAATAACTAATAACTTGCGGTTCACCTTTCCATTATCAGAGAACCTTGCTACTAAAGCATTTACCGTAAATTGACTGATAGCAGCCAACGCCAGCAAAATACCGAATTGAGTCGTTGACATCCCCAATTCATTCGTAGCAAATAAGACGAGAAAAGGAATAGTGATTGCGATGGCCATTCCTAAGAGCATCATGTTGATCGCAAACAATTTATAGTTCTTGATTTGCAGTAAAGCTCGAAACATATTTTAACCTCTCTCAATGTTTATAAATAAACTGATTCTATATTATTTTAAAGAATTTAGACCCACTTTGGAATAGCTCGAAAGAGATTTACGAAATTTTTCATAGAAAAAAGAACTTTTTATTAATACAGCACATAAAAAGTTCTCTTCTACTCACCTATTCTTCTCTTTTTAAATCATGTTTGACCAATTCGACAAACGATTCTACTTGCGGCAACTGCAGCATACTCGAATCATAACTTAAAAAAGTCGAACGCCCGAGCGGACTGCCTTCAATATCAACTTGTTCAAATTCAAAACGCGATTTATCCAATCCTTTGACCATAATCTCCGGCAAAACAGTGACTCCTACACCACCAACCAGCATTTCTTTACAAGTGGCTACTTGGTCTACAGAAATCATGGCATGATAATCACGTTCTAAATTACGCCCGTACCACTCTTTAATTTGGTTCATATAAATAGGGTCCGCTTGGAATTCAATAAACGGCAGCTCTGCCACTTGGTCTCTTTTACCTTTAGGGTAAATAAAATAATGTTTATCATTGAACAAATGTTCATTATTCAAATTCATAATCTTATTGCCGCGGATAATCATAATATGGTAATCCCGATGATGTGCCTTAATATGGTCACTCGAGCCCACACGCACCTGGATTTCCACATTAGGATATTTATCATTATAGTGGCTCAATACTTCCGGCAATAAAGTTTGACCAATCAAAGATGAACAACCGATAGAAATGGTACCATTGACTTCGCCGATATGTGCTTGCATTTTATCAAAGAAAAGACGCTCACGCTTCAGCATATCGCGCGCATGCTCTATTACCATAGCACCTTCCGTGGTCGTAATCAGCTGTTTCTTCGTACGAATAAAGATGTCCACTCCAAACGCATTCTCAATCGCCTTCAGCCTCTGAGTCACAGCAGGTTGCGAAATATACAGAATTTCCGCCGCTTTACGCAGCGTACGCGTCTCATCTAATGTGATCAACAAACGATAGTCTTCAATCTTCACGCCATTTCCTCCTACACCATTCAAATCCTTCTTCTAAAAAATAAAACCATGCAGCATTAGAATAGACAGCATGGTCCCCCATAATCAATCAACATACCCCCCGCAACTTCGAATTGCGGCATCCTCGCTTGACTTAACTGCGGTGATGATGCGTCGTATGCTTATCGCTCAAGTATTTACGTTTAATCTTATTATAACAATACATAATATTGTCTTGCATACCCGGAAAATCATGATCAATTTTCATCATTAATTGATGTGCAATAATATACGCCTCATGATATTGTTTCTTAGAGATTTGTTTCGACTCCAACGCACGTAATAAATCATCTTCATCGACCAGTTCATATTCCCCATTTGGTAATACAATAACGTCTAAACATAAATCGACTGTACGTGCTTTTCCTTTTTGCGTAATATTTTTAATATTAATATCAAAATAATATTCTAACGGATTTCCATGTTCATCTAGCATCACCGTTATACTGTAGCGTTTTTTATCCGGTACAATCTGCAACCATTGATAATTATCATCAGCCACCACAATGGTTTGGCCGACAACATTCACTTTCAGCGGCTCTCTTACTTTTTTCATAGTGATTAATCCAATGATTCCCTTGAATTTATTATTATTCACCTTAACTTCAGTATAATCTCTCTCGATCAGACGACGCCAGTGACGTTTATCAATGTATTTCACTTTCATTGTCACCAACTCCTTGTCATCATTATATAAAACTGAATCATACATGTCACTCAATGTTTGCTAAACTTAACATTTATACACATTATAATTTCATATTTTAATAGGTAATTAACAAGCACTTACACTGATAGAGCTATACTGACGATGAATAAAAAAAGAGTTGAGACTTATTTGGTGAAAGTCTCAACCCAACTTATAAATAGTCTGATGTTATACTGTTTTTACTGCATATTTCTTTATAACTTCAGAAAGTGCTGGAAACTGTGTTGTCAGTGTCGGTTGATCTAACAACTCGAAATGCTCAAACATAAAGCCTGGCTGACACATACATCCAACTAAAGCGTATCCCGCTTCGCCTTTAATCGAAGAAGCAAAGATTGTACCTGCCGGAACTACATGCTGCAACACATCGCCCTCCGCAATATTCGCGCCAATATGCACTTTCTCATATTGCCCATCAGGGTATATCATATGCACCGTCAAAGTTTGGCCTGCATGATAATACCAAATTTCATCAGCATCGATACGATGAAAATGCGAAATGTGTTTATCAGTTAAGAGAAAGTAGATACTCGTATAGGCTGCTCTGGAAGCTGTCGTATCTTTATTCTCTCGAATGACTTCTTTGAAAAAACCGCCTTCCGGATGCGGTTCTAACTCTAATAATTGTATCCATTCTTTTGCTGAATGCATATTACGCGTCCAAATCTACGTTATGATAAACATTTTGTACATCTTCTAAATCTTCTAAAGCATCAATCAAGCCTTCAAACGTTGCTTTGTCTTCATCAGATAGTTGAATATCATTTTGAGATAGCATTTCAAATTCAGCAACTTGGAAATCTTCTACTCCGTCTTGGCGCAAAGCATCTTGCACTTGTGCGAACTGATCAGGTTCAGCATAGACAATTGTCAAGTTGCCGTCTTCCACTACGTCACGTACATCTAAATCTTGTTCCATCAACACTTCTAGAATTTCATCTGCTGACTTACCTTCAAAGGCAAAGGTTGCCGTATGATCGAACATATATGCTACTGAACCGGATACACCCATATTGCCGCCATTTTTACCAAATGCAGCACGTACATCAGATGCTGTACGGTTCACATTGTTTGTTAAAGCATCGACGATTAACATAGAACCATTAGGTCCAAATCCTTCGTAACGCAAATTATCATAATTTTCATCATCTGAGCCCTTAGCTTTATCAATTGCGCGATCAATGATATTTCTAGGTACATTATATGTTTTCGCACGTTCTAATACTAAACGTAAGTTTTGGTTAGATTCTGGATCTGGTTCTCCTGATTTTGCTGCAACATATATTTCTTTACCGAATTTAGCATAAATACGGCTTGTATTTTTATCTTTTTGGGCTTTTTTCTCTTTGATGTTATTCCATTTACGTCCCATACTTCCATCTCGCTTTCGCTCTCATTTTTAACATCAACTATTATACATGATTTTCGCACTAATATATAGTTTTAACGCACCAAATACTCCTTTAGTGGAATTTTTTCTTGTTTTTATGCAAAAAAGAGTCAGGACATCATGTAGTCCCAACTCTTCATCCGTTATTATATCTCTCACTGTATTTCTATAGGAAAGTATAGATGCTTTCCGAGCTATTTCTCTAGATATTTATCAATATCATTGAGCATAGCATTCAGTTTTTCTATGTTGCTTTCATCCATAAACAAATAAACTTTACGTTCGTCTGTATTGGATCTGACCTTGCTGACGCGTTCTTGACTGACTAACTTGCGAATTGAAGCGAGTACTTTCGTACGACTCAATTCAAAGGCATCTGTTGCAATTTTCAAGAATGGCTGCATCAACATTTTTTCTTTGGTGCAATGTTCATGAATACAGTTCAAGACCACAAAATCATTCATATTGATTTTGTGTGATGTCTCTATGTAATTCATTAGATCCATATACTTTTTATATTCGTTTAATAAAGACTCTAACTTACTTTTTTTCAAAGTATACTCCTCCATATTTTATACAGATATAATACTTTAATTATGGATATTTAAAGCCAGAAAGTCTTTAGTGTTTGCCCATATTCTTTAACCATTTTTTCCAAGTAGAACAAATTGAATTGTGCAATGCTTTTATTGAATACAGCAATTAATATGATTTACCTTTTCTTTTTATAAAAAGAAAGTAACTGTAGTGAATTAAAATTGATATTGGTATTCATTGTTCCAACACGGAAATCATGTTCAAAGACATCAAATCTAGGGTGATTCACACTTTTAATCTTTCGTTTTAAATATTCCGACCAATGATAAGTATCTAATAACGGTGGAGATATGATAGTATTCATATTACCATATTTATAGTCAGTAATTTCTCTAGTCACAAGATAATTTTTTTCTTAATTTATTACTTTTGAAACCAATATTGAATTGATACCTATTTTGGTTGGTTAAATACATTTCGTTTTCAATCACACGCCAATCATATAACATAATTGCAAAGCGTTCTGTATCTTCAGTGATTACATAAGGCTTTTCATTATAAAAATAAAACGTTTCAAAATCTGACAGTTGTTGATAAAGAAAATACAGTGTCGTTTTCAAACCATTTTTATCATATAGGTACAACGTCTTACTCTGAGTCTGTTGGACCAAGTTGATACCGATTCCATATAAAACTCCATAAAACTGCGTAAACATATACATCATTAATGGTGTACTATCTAATAAACTCAAATCATCATTTAATAAATTACGATTAGGTAAATTAATAAGAATATACTGTCTTTCATCTAAATGCATGCGTTTCATGATTGATTTAATTTCAGTAAGTTCTGCTACTTGTTTGATAGGCAGATTATCGTATTCTTTTTCTAAATATGGATAATCCAGTTCAGCATTATCTATAAAATAATGCGTGAAACTAATTCTCTTCAATCGTGTTTCCATCGCTTTAAATTCTTCTGGTTGATTGAATAGTTGTGTGATATCAAGATTAAAATCAATATTAAAATCTAAATCTTGTATCCTTAACATTTGCACGTATATCTCTTTTAATTCCATATCTTTCAAATTAAATGTTAGAGAAATTTGAGTAGAGTTGGATTTTAATGCTGTATAAATAGGATGTGCTAAAAATCTCTCGAATTTCATTAATCCTTCTTTCATATATTCTATGTCGTGTTGATCTTCTACCATGAAAGCTACATTTAAATTATACTGGTAAATCGTATCCAACATTTGAAAAATTTCTTCTATATCTAACTTACGGTAGATTTGTGATATGCTTATTTGTATCACCAGCATTGCCTCATTATCGAAGTCGATAATAGATTTATTGCGACAATCGATTAACATCATTTTCAATTCGCTTACTTCATGTATTTGAATCGCCATCACAAAGGGACGGGTTGGCGAGAAACGTGGATTTAACTCATCGATGTAGACCATATTTTCTTCATCATCATCAAAATTGCGTAATGCTTCTACAAGATAAGCAATATAAGCAGTTTTTTCCTCTTTGGAAAGCGCTACTCTAAAGCCTTTGAATAAATAACTAATGTTTTTTTGGAATTGAGTTAATTTGCGATAGACATTCGGCGTCATTAGAAGATGTTGTTTGAATTTCTTAGTGTAAAGGCTTGAATGGCTGAAGCCTACTCTTTCTGCTATATATCCGATTGTATCGTCTGTAGTATTTAAATACTCTAAAGATAAACCGATCCGTAATGTTTCAACGTACTTTTTAAACCCTACATTGAAAATTTCATAAAATTTTGCAGATAATGCCGTTTTAGAAGTAAAAAAAGCTTTCGACATTGAATCAAGTGTTAATTTAGAATCAATATGTTCATGTATATATTCTACAATCTCTCTATATTGATTAGGAATAGCTGGGGGTATTTGAGAGGTAATGAAATTTTTGTTTACTGAAGCCTCTTCAACTAATATCGTACAAATTTTTCTAATTTGACGTGCAAGTGCTTCTTCAGTAAGGGTATCTTCTAAGTAGCGAACCATTAGACTCGCCATACATTTTTTTATATCGTTTGCAGATTGAATAAGTTGGATATTAAACATATAATTATAAAATCTGAAACCGCTTTCTTTAAACCAATCGCTTGCTATATAAAGAATTATCGTTTTTTCATTCTTCTTTATTTGAAAAATATCGTTGTGATTAATAATATGCAATTGATTTGATAAGGTGTACGTTTCGGTAAAATGCTGGATTTCTGCAACAGCGTCTGCTGGCCACAACAATAAAATACCGTCATAACATCTATTTAGCGGCAATGTCTCTGCCGTATATAATTCAATAATATCGCTTCTCATAATATAACCTTTAAATAAAATAAGCGCTTCATTCTAAGAAATCGTCGCTGTATCTTTATTTTATTTCCTCTCCTGTTAAATTATAAAGAATAGTTCATCTCAAATTTAGCACAGCAAAAAAATAAAAACAAATTTTAAATATTAATCCATTTTTTATGTTGCTCAAAATCACGTAACGTGTGATTGTATAGTATTATTAAGACTAAAAAAAGCAGTTGGTGTTTACTTTATTATCTAACCTTTATCGTAATACACCAACTGATCGTTGCGAAACTTTTATATTATTTTTAAGTAATTAGTCTCTAAAACGGTTTGCAAGACTTAATATATTGATAATGATATTTAATAAGTTTACAAATAAGTTAAAGCCCATTTCGCTCGGCTCGAATTGTCCTCTTTTTAAACGGTTAAAGTCATAGAGTGTGTAGAGTAAAAATAATCCTACAGCAATCACATTAATCACTGTATAAAAAATCGGATTATGAATAAAGAAAACGATTAATGAAGCAATAATCAAGGCTACTAAAACAACAAATAAATATTTGCCGATGCTTGAAGCGTCTTGAATAAAGAAATAACCGACAATACCGAAAGCAATAAATGCTCCGACTGCTAATGCAATATTTTTATAAAACAGGTCAGCCCCTAAATTTTGTAAATAAGTTGCAAATGAAGCGTAAGCTAATAATCCTATGGCAATTGCATAGATATTACTTATAATAAAGCCAAATCTACGTGAACGATTAATAAAGAGTGAAATTAAGATTAAAACAGTTAAGCCGATTGAAAGCGGTCTCCGCCATTCTAAAGGAAGGTATTGGCCGAAATAAGTGCCGATACCGAATATTATCCAGAAATACATAAAATACAACCATACTTTTGCATATGCATGAGATCTTGTCATGGTGTTTGAATGTTGTGCCATATTTTCGAAGCGCCTCCATTTAAAATAAGAAAAGTTAGATTTTGTATAACAATAACACATTTCGTGCATGAATAATATTAATCACACCGTCATCTTAATATTACAATCATTACGATAATCATTTCACATAATATCAGAATATTCTGTTCTAGTCTGTCGTGACAGGGGTTTTAAAATTATTAACAGAACTTTGTTTTTATTAAATAATATTACAAGAACATGACATTTCCCACAACGGAGCATTTTTTTGCTAAGATGTGGAAGTAAAGAAAGAGAAAATTAAAAATTTATCATTACATACAAAGTGATTTTTATAAATATGATAATTTACATTATAAGGAGGAACTCCCTTTGAAAAAGTTAGCAGTTACATTTTCAGTTGCAACAGGTGCTGCATTAGCATTAACTCACCAAGATGCAGACGCTTCGACTCAACATACTGTACAAGCCGGTGAAT
Source organism: Staphylococcus piscifermentans (assembly GCF_900186985.1). Classification (NCBI taxonomy): domain Bacteria; kingdom Bacillati; phylum Bacillota; class Bacilli; order Caryophanales; family Staphylococcaceae; genus Staphylococcus; species Staphylococcus piscifermentans. Next base: position 2,301,216 of record NZ_LT906447.1, read on the forward strand.
CTCTTTGGTCCATTGCCGATCAATATGGTGTCTCTGTAGATAGTATCAAACAAGATAATAACTTGAGCAACAATATGTTATTCCCTGGACAAGTTATTACTGTAAATGGAAGCAACCAACAAGGCACAAATACTAACACGAATGTTGGTTCAACTAACCAAGGCGGTGCTACTCATAACGTACAAGCCGGTGAATCACTCGGTATTATTGCTGCACAATATGGTACTTCTGCTGAAGCAATCATGCAAGCTAATGGATTGAACGGTTATCTGATCCATCCAGGACAATCCCTTACAATCCCTAATGCTGCTGGTGGTCAAGGCGGCGGACAAGGCGGTACACCAACTGCTGCAGAAAACGGGAATTCTCCAACTTTCAATCACCAAAACTTATACGATTGGGGTCAATGTACATGGCATGTCTTTAATCGTCGTGCTGAAACTGGACAACCTATCAGCACTTATTGGTACAATGCAGAGAATTGGGCTTCTAATTCTCAAGCAGACGGTTACACTGTTAATAGTCAACCGACACCAGGTTCAATTTTACAAACATATGAAGGTCCCGTTGGCCACGTAGCTTACGTGGAACAAGTTAATGGCGATGGGAGTATCTTAGTTTCTGAAATGAACTATGCTACTCCTCCAGGTGTTGTCGGCTATCGTACAATTCCTGCATCAATGGTTTCTAGCTATAACTATATTCATTAATATAAATAACTGTATAATAAATAAAGCTTCTTTCTGCCATATCATTTGGTGAAGAAAGAAGCTTTTTTCTCATCTCTTTAATTTTGAATAGTAGTTAGGGAGAAACCAAGCAATTATTTTATGACACTCTCCCTCTTTCCTATGCTGAGTCAAACTAATTGTATAGGCTTGCCAGCCCTGCCTGCACGCTAGGTTTAAAAACCCGCTAAATAAAAAACAGGATTGAGACCTTGGTAAAAGTCTCAATCCTGCCTCTCAAACTAGCAGTAGTTATCTGAGTAGAACAACGAAATATTTTTCATTAATATCAAGTCAATCCTACTTCTAAATTCACTATATAAAGATGTGCATAATCCAATACACAATCGCTGCGACAATAGCAGAAATCGGTAAGGTAATTACCCATGTAACAATCATACGTTGCGCTGTGCTCCATTTAACGCCTTTAGCACGGTTAGAAGCACCTACACCAAGAATTGATGAAGATACAACGTGTGTTGTAGATAATGGGAAATGTAATGATGATGCTACAAAAATTGTTAAAGCTGATGATAAGTCAGCAGCTGCACCGTTAGCCGGACGAATTTTCATTATGTTGCCGCCGACTGTTTTAATAATTTTCCAACCACCAATTGCAGTACCAAGACCCATAGCAGTGGCACAGGCTATTTTAACCCATAATGCTGGTTCTACGTTATTGCCATCTTGTAAATTTGCTACGATTAAAGCTAATGTGATAATACCCATAGATTTCTGAGCATCGTTAGTACCATGCGAGAATGATTGCAATGCCGCTGTAAAAATCTGGAATATTCTAAAGTTGCGGTTTGTTTTCGTTAAATTAGCATTTTTAAAGAGCACTTTAATAATGGAATACATAATATAACCAACACAAAATGCAACTAAAGGAGACACAACCAATACGATAATGATTTTAGTGAAACCTTGGAAGTGCAATACTGTAAATGACCCTTGAGAAGCGACAGCCGCCCCTGCGATTGCACCAATCAATGCATGTGATGATGAACTTGGAATACCGAAAAACCAAGTTAATAAGTTCCAAAAAATGGCAGCGAAAATGGCTGCAAGCACAACAACAAGTCCATTTTGTAATTTAAATGGATCAACGATGTCTTTAGTAATTGTTCCAGCTACACCTGTAAATGTTAATGCACCGATAAAGTTCATAACGGCTGCGAGTAAAATTGCGCGACGGGGAGTCAGCGCTCTAGTTGACACTGCAGTGGCTACCGCATTGGCTGTATCATGGAAACCATTAATAAAGTCAAATATCAATGAAAAAATGACGATAGCTACAGTGATAATTAAAACATAGTCCATAGTTTATAACTCCTTAGCTATTTTTCATGATAATTGTTTCGAAATTGTTTGCTACAGCTTGGCACTTATCTGCAACATCTTCTAGACTTTCATATATATCTTTAATTTTAATTAATGTAATTGGATCTGTTTCGCTGTTGAAGATATGTTTAATAGATTGTCTTAAAATACCATCACAGTTTGTTTCAAATTCTTTAATATTGATAGAATGAATACGCATATGCGAAAGTTTCTTTTCTACTAATAAACCAATTGCCAATTTCATTTCAGCTACAGCTTTTTGAATGTTTTCTACAAATTCAGCCATATACTCATCTGAATACTCAATCGAATACATTTCAAACATTGCTGATGTTTCCTCCATTGCATCTAACACGTCATCGATAGCATTACATAAAGATAAAATATCTTCACGTTCGATTGGGGTAATAAAAGTTTGGTTTAGATCTGAAATCACTTGGTGCATCAATTCATCACCATGCGATTCATAAGTTTTAATGTTATCAGAATAAGCTTTTAAATCTAGGTGAGTATTGAAGTCCATTTTTCCGAACTCAATAGCAGCACGGTCTAGATTGAACACCATTTCCTCTAACTTAACCATAAACTTATCCTTTTTCTTATTAAACATTGAAAAATCCTCCATTTTCAGCGATTGCTTCCAATCACATTTCGTAGTTTGAAAATTCATTTTCTGTTATTCTTCAAAAATTTCTAATAAATAGTTTAAAACTCTATATCATACCCGCGTATGCAAGCAATAAACTAAATTTACCTTCCTAAAAAGAAAATAGCACAAAATTTACATCTCTACAATTATATTTACACAATCTTAACAATTGAGACATATGTTTTACATTCGCCATCATCTCCCTATTTTTAAAAGGAATGAGCCAAGCATAAAATTGTACTTCCCCCCTTCGATTAACCACTTTCATAAAGAAGATAATGGTCTCTATATTGCTATATCCTAGCCAAGTACATTTCACACATTAAAAATACGCTGGGAGAACAAAAAATGTTCTCCCAGCGTAGTAACTTTAAATAGAATGTCTAATTGCACGTTTCATATGTGCGTAAGCAATAATTGCAAAGCATGCGTAAATAATAGTATAGATAGTCATTACTAGAAATATAGGGGTATGATCACTAGAGCCCATTAATTTCAAAAAGGCCCAGGCTGCAAAATAAGCATGTAATAACCCGATGATTAAGGGTAAACCGAAATTAAAGATAACCTTTAAAATCAATCCTCGCTTCATATCATCTTGTGTAAATCCTAGTTTACGCAGAATCTTGAAGTTTTCCATTTCATCTTCTGTTTCGTCCATTTGTTTAATGTAAATAATGCAACCTGCAGCAATTAAGAAAGCAATTCCTAAGAAACTTGAAACAAACAAGAATACGCTGCTGAAACTTCTAAAATCATCAGCGATTTCTTTTTTTGTCATATAATCAGGATTGATTTGATGCAATAATTGAGTCGCTTCAGCTTCTTGATGCTTCTCTTTAAAGGTAAAACCATATTGACTCACTAAATCACCTTTATCATATGCTGTTTTACTCTTCACTAGCTGATAATCTTCATGGTTTAGAATTAATAATTTTCCACCTCTAAGCGTTTCTTGGCTGAATTTAATATTCAAATCTGAAAGCTGTACTTTTACTCGCAACAAAGGTTGTTTTGCTTTATTTTTAAATTGTACATATGAATGGTCATTAATATCGCCTAATGTTAAACCTGTACCGTAGGGCTGTACTAACTCTCCTTTGCCTTTAGTAATATGTGCGCCTTCAACATATTGCTTTTTCTGAATTGTAGCATCATAGGGTGATGATAAATTGATTTGTACATGTTCACTTTTCAAAGTGATTGCACTGAAACATAATACAGTTACAGTAATCGCTGAAATTACCGCAATAATCGTTAATGATAAGGCATTCTTTTTCATGCGATGCATAATTGAAGAAGTGAAGATGACGTCATTGATACCGATATTTCCATTTTTTCGCTTTTTCAGTATCTTAAAAAATAAAGATACAGTACTGCGGAAGAAGAAATAAGCACCTAGTACCGTTAAAAAGAGTATTAAAAACGGTATTACAGGAATAACGTATAACTTAACATTCAAAGCACAATAGTAACCTGTGACAATCATTAACACGCCAATAATTCCGAAGATAGTTTCGGCTTTAGTTATTTTATTCTCTTTAACGTCAGTAGTTTGACGTGTTCGAATCAACATTAAGATAGAACGTCTCTTAATGAAAAGAGCATTTTTCAGAATAATTAAAGCATAAGCAAGTATCAGCATTAAAACTGTAGCAATTAATGCTTTAAAACTAAATGTCAGGTGGATGCTTTCTTGTATGTGCATGAGCTTCAACACGATTAACAATAACAGACGTGATCCGAGGAATCCGCCTATAATTCCTACAATGCCAGTCATTAAGAAAATCACAACTTGTTCCAGCATCAACATACGGACAATATTCGATCGTGTTAAACCGATTAATTGGTAAAGTCCCAATTCATTTACCCGTTGTTTAATAAAAAGCTGATTGACATACATCAGAATAATCACGATGATGATGAAAAGAAAAATACTTCCGACGTTCGCACCTTCGCGTATAATTTTAGCTGAGTCTTCGTTATTAATACTCTTTGCATACTTTAAAGTTACAAAGCTGAAATACAATGCAATACTAATAATTAAGGAAAATAAATATAAGCCATAATGTCTTAAGTTTTGCTTTAAATTCTTTAATACGATATGTCTAAATGTCATACTCTACACCGCCCAAGACGCTTTGTGCTTGAATGACTTCTTTATAAAAGGCTTGTTTATCCTGATCGCCTTGGTAGAGTTCTGAATAAATCTGACCATCTTTCAACATAATAATACGATTAGAATAACTAGCGGCGGCGGGATCATGCGTTACCATTAAAATGGTAGACTCAAAACGTTCATTCATCGCCTTCAAACGTCTCAATAAATCTTGCGCACTTTTAGAATCTAAGGCGCCTGTAGGTTCATCTGCAAAGATGATGGAAGGCCGCGTAATAAAAGCTCGCGCAGCTGATACACGTTGTTTCTGACCTCCTGAAATTTCAGATGGATATTTATCTGCCAGTTCTGAAATACCTAAAGCCTCAGTGACTTCTTCAAAGTATTTTTCCGCTTCATTTTTCTCCAAATTTTGTATCGACAACGGCAACATAATGTTTTCTTTCACTGTCAATGTATTCAACAAATTATAGTCCTGAAAAATAAAGCCGATTTCGCGCTTACGTACTTCAGAAAGTTGTTTATTCGTCAAATCTTGCAGTTGATGACCATTCAGTTCTACTGATCCTTGTGTGACATAATCAATTGAACTTAACATGTTTAACAATGTCGTCTTTCCTGAACCAGAGGGTCCCATGATAGAAATGAATTCACCTTTCTCAACTTTGAAAGACAAGCCCTTCAGCACTTCTTGAGCGACGTGTTTATTTCCAAATACTTTGGTGAGATTAGATACTGTAAGAATTGCCACTTCAATTCCACTCCTTTTGGTAATGATTTATACCTCTAGTTTATGCAATTCATTCAGCAAGGTCGTTTGTTTGAACTAACAAATCAGACTTTTAAAATTACAAATTTGTCACTTCAGCTTTCCGGGCCACGATTTCATTTTGTTTAGGAAAAGTTAAATGCACTTTAGTGCCCTCATCGACTACAGATTCAATTTCTACTGTTATCCCTAGATTGCGTTTAATTTGGTCCACTAAATAAAGTCCAATGCCTGAAGAAGTAGTCTCACTTCGATGGCCTGTAGACGTAAAGCCGCGATCGAAAATCCGAGGCAAGTCTTTAGCAGGTATTCCTCTACCTTTGTCACTAATCTCAAGATGGATATGGTTGTCGCGAGAAAAGGCTCTGATCGTAATATCTTCGCCTTCAGGACTATATTTTACTGCGTTAGTGATAAGTTGACGCAACAACATTTTGCACCACTTCTTGTCAGATAGAACTTCATAATCCTCCCCAAATTCCATATCAAAACCAATACCCTTTTGTTGACTAATGTGTCGGGTAAGTTGAACTTCTTCTATAACCATCCGTTTTAAAGAAATTCTTTCAAAATAAGCATCTTGCCCTTTTGAATCTAATCTCACTAAATAAAGTTGATTATCAAGCATAGAATTCAAACGTGACCATTCAAATAATAATTCACTTCTTTTTTCTTTATCTGGTTCTTTTTCTACAAGCAACTTCATTGCCGTTAAAGGCGTTTTCATTTCATGTACAAAGTGGGTCAAGCTCTGTTCTTGTTCCTTTAAAGTAACAGCTTGCTTCGAGACGATTTTCTTTTGGCGCGTTATTTGTGCATACAAATACTTTAAGACTTCTCTTTCCATTGGAGTATTTGCCGCTTCTTTATGCTTCAGCTCTTCGACTTCGCGCATTTCCGATAACTTTTTCAAAAAAGCAGTTTCTCGTAAATAAGCAAAAAAGAGAAAGACCACAATAATCATCAAATTAAATAAAGCTACGTAACTGACGGCACCAACAGACAAATCTGGATCTAAATAGCTGAAAATCAACAAGACCACTTGTAGTCCTAAGAGCAGTAATATCCAGTTAATACGGGAGACGAGGAAATCCCTTGTACATTTAAACCATATCATTGGCTATATATCCTTTACCTACGCGTGTTTCAATTGCTTTATCCAAGCCGAAATCTGCAAGTTTTTTACGTAAGCGGTTAATATTAACTGTTAAAGTATTGTCGCTCACAAAGGCCTCGTCATCCCACAAAGCAGTAATAAGCTCATCACGACTGACCGTTTCATTTCGATGCTTTAATAAAATTTCGAGTATCAGCATTTCTGTTTTAGATAAATGAATTTCTGCACCTTCGCGTTCTAAAACACCTTTTGCTAAATCAACTTGAATGCTGCCCCAGGTCATATTGCGCTGTTCTTCTAAGTTGAATTGGTAAACTCTTCGGTAAACTGCTTTTAACTTAGCGATTAGTACATTGGTATAAAAAGGTTTCTGAATAAAGTCATCAGCCCCTAATTCCATACTCATTACTTGATCCATTGGATTGTCCCGTGCAGATAAGAATAAAATCGGTACATTCGATTCACGACGAATTTGTCGGCACCAATAAAAACCATCATATTTCGGCAATTCGACATCCATAATAATAATCTCAGGATTTTTTTGTTCAGCTTCTGATGAAACATTGCCAAAGTCCTCTACTCCTTCAACATGCAAATCCCAATGTTCTAATTCTTTCTTTAGTTGTTTAAATAAAGTTTTATCATCTTCTACAAGCAGTATTTTCATTTTTTATCACCTTTCTGATTAATGTTTCAAGAATATTTCAGAATGATTTCATTTACATTTCAATGTTTTTCTTCTAAACTAGAAATTGTGCTTTTCATCAATTTTTTGTTTTTGTAAAAAAATAGAGTAGAATTAAACTAAAATAATGCTAAATATACCGAGATAGTGTACACTCAGTGTAATACTATCTTATAAATTGGAGGGTGTCTATGGAACATTCGATTCGAGAAATAAGTATTAACGATGCAGATGACTATATCAAATTGATAAAAGATATCTATGATGAATCTGATTATATGTTGTATAGTCCTGGTGAATATGTCCCATCACTTTCAAGTGTCTTAAAAAATCTTGAGCATTTTATCACTTCTCCATCTAATACTATTTACGTCGCAGAAATTGATGGTATGCTAATTGGGTTCGCAATCGTTTCTTCACGCAAATATGAACGCACACAGCACGAAACACGCGTGCGTATCGGCATCCGTGAACATTACCGCAATAAAGGTGTCGGACACTCATTGCTGAATGCCGTTGATGCATGGGCTTTAAATCACGGTATCCGACGACTAGAAGCATTGGTGGTTCCTCAGAACGACCATGCAGTAGAACTGTTCAAATCAGCGAACTATCAAGTTGAAGGCGAAATGCGCGATAAACTTAAAATCGACAATCAATATTATAACGAATATGTAATGGCAAAGTTATTACGTTAAATCTATTGAATTTTCAAGGTCCTGGTCCATTTGTGGTGAATGGTACGAGGATCTTTTTCTATTTTTTTAAAATTAAGAACGGATGACATAAGTTTGAATTATTTCATTGTTTCACTCCGAATCGACCGTTTCAATCGATAATCTGTACATCAGTTTTTCTGATACCCATATTCCCTCTTGCACGATTCTTATTCTGACAGCCACACTCCATAAATGAAGGGCCTAAGACATTCATCTATGTCCCGGCCCTTATTGTAATTAGAATGGATTTAATTGAATCGGTTCAAATTGCTCATTTTGTTTCTTAATATTTGTTGAGCTCGTATTACGACTTAGGAAATGTTGCACAGCTGCTAAATTCTCTTTAGATTCCGGTTTGTCCAAATGGAATTGATATTGGTGATGCAGATGATGTGTCCCATCGAAGAAGAAAGTATCTGTCGGTATATCATGTTGTTTTAAAACATCTGCAAATTCAACATTTTGACTAGCAAACGGATCAGCATCCCCTACAGATAAGAATGTTGGCGGATATTGACTGGTAACATGCTCAACTGTAGACATCTCAGATAAGTTCTTAAATTCTGATTCCCAATGTGACGTGCCTGTATAACTGCGCATAAATAATTGAATACGTGGAAACTCAGTTTTTTTAACCGTATTCATATTGTAAAAGCCTCCGAAGAAAATAGCAGCCCGAATATCTTTTGGTTTAAACTGTTGTTTAAAGTCCATTGAACTACGCAATGACTTATCTGTCTGTATTGCTGTATATTGACTGGAAAGCTGAGCTCCAGCTGAATCGCCGCCAAATACAACTTGATTAAAATCAATCGGTAATTCATGTCTGTTCTTTTTAATAAAAGAAACAGCTTGGTCCATTTGTATTAAGGGTGTCGGATATTTATACTCTGGTGCGAGTGCATAATTGACGTTCACTACAATATAACCTTGTTCCGCAATTTTAGATAACAATGGATTCTTATATTGCTTATCTCCAGCTATGAATCCGCCACCATGCATCCAAAAAATGACAGGTAATTTAACATCTTTATCTAACTCTGCAGGTGTAATAATATCTAATTGACTCTTAGGAAAAGTCTTACCGTATGTAATATTATTAAAGATTTTTACATTTCGGTTATTCAATTGTACTTTTTCTTTCATATCTTGTGTATGACGATAATCAAAGTATTTTTTTATACTGATGCCCGCTGCAATACAAAGAACGATAACTATGATTGTACTCCATACAAGCCAGCGTTTTTTGCGCTTGCTCATGCCACCAAGTCCTCTCTCTGTCGTTTGTCGCATTATTATAATTTGCCTTTATTGTACTGTATATGACTTTATTTCTCAAAGTGTGCACTCACCATATACAGAAAAAGCGCAGCACTTAATGCGCTACGCTTGCTTTTAGAATTTCATTCAACTGTATCTGACAGTTGCTTGACCTTTTTTATAAATAATTTGCTATATCTAGTAACTTAACACAATTGACTTATTACGCAATGTGCTCTTTGTTTGCTTTCTTACGTTTAAAGTATTTAACCAATACTGCAACTACGATTAACAATCCTACATAACCCATTGCTGGATATAAGAAGTTAATTAAGCTTGAGAATCCAACAAAGCTGAGTCCGTATGCAACCAGCATCATAATGATAATTAAGATATGATACTTTTTGCTGTAAGGTGTTGTAAATCGTGCTGCGAAAGAATAGAGCAATCCTAAAATTGTGTTATACATTACAGCTAACATTACAATTGATAATAAGATAGTAACAATTGGGTGAATACCGTGTGCTAATGTAAGCGTCGGAATTGCCGCATCTTTGATTGCTGGATATTCTGTTTGCAGTGCGAATGTAATTAAAGCGAGCAAGATGGTATAAACCACGCCGCCGAATAACGCGCCTGCACCTGATACTTTACGTCGGCTGGCATCACCGCCAATAGCCACAATCGTACTGAAACCGACTGCAAATGCTAAACCGCCGTAAATTGTACCTCTCCAAATCCCTTTAACCGGATTAGCGTCCGGTACTACTGAGTTAATTTGTGAGATTGGCACTTGACCTTTTACTAAGTACACGCCAGCAATTATAATCACTAAAACAATTAAGAATGGTGTAACCACACCAAGTGCGCGTACAATTTTGTTAAAGTCCATTAATAATGTAATGTAGATTGCAATTACCATGATTAATGAACCTAACCAGGTTGGAATACCATAACTTTCATGGAATGCAGATCCAGCCCCTGCAATCATTGTGACAGAAATTCCAAATAAGAAAAAGACGAGTATATAGTCGATGATGCGTCCAAATTGCTTCCCGAATATATACGAAAGTGTCGATTCGTGGTTTTCTGCATCGAAAGCTGTCCCAATTTTTGCTACCTGTCTTCCGATGAATCCTAAAATTAAACCTGCTATTAATACACCAATGTATGCATATAATCCATAATCTGTGAAAAATTGCATAACTTCTTGGCCTGTTGAGAAACCTGCGCCGACGACTACACCGACATAGGCAAAGCCAATTTTTACAGTTTCTTTATTAAACGTCATGATAACGTATAATACCTCCTCGTGTAATTAAACAATGCTTGCCAACGATTATACTTACTATCCATAGCGTTTTCTGTCTTTTTAAAGGTCATGAATTTTTCCATGAAAAGTATATAGTAACAAGAAACTACCTTGTTGCGCAACATGCGCTTTGTATAAACGACTCAATACATCATTAAGTTACCCTCAATATAATAACACTACTCATAAAAAATACCGAGGTCATCCATTAGTAAAACTGAAGGATAAATTAATGCTGTATCTACCCTGCCCCCTCCCGCAAAACAAGGGCTCGGACAAAATAATGTCCCAGCCCCTGTTGTTTTTGTAAAATTATTCATTTAAGATACTTATTATTTTGCATCACGATTTTGATTTAATTCATCAATGCTGACTACTACATTATCCATGCGTTTCGCTGTTTGTTTAAGAATATTACGTGCTACGTTGTTATTTGGATCTAATTTAAGAATTTGTTTAGAAATATCGAAAGCTTTCTTATCTGAAATAACAGGTTCAGGAATAGCGTGGAGTAATAACATTTGCAATAAGCTCTTCACTTCTTTGCCCTCAGTGAGTTTTATGGAAGATTCAGCATGGTAATAAGCAGAATCAAGTGCGCCTTCAACTTCACTGAGTGGATAAACCAACAGCAGGAAAGCTAAATCATGCAATTCAGAAGTTTCGCCTTCTTTCATCATGTCTAAAATGCATGTATAAAACATGACACTTTCGACATCATGTGCACTTGAAATATAAGCTTCTTCAAATTCCATAAAATCTGATTCGGACATTAATTGTTTGACTGATTCAAATTCGCCGTTTAAGACATGTCGCTTTATTAAATCTTGCATGGCAATGTCCTCCTATATTTGAACAGATTTTATTTGCAATTACTGTTATTCTACCACAATCTTTCCCAATTAACATTAATAACCTTAAAGGCCCCAATATATTTTTACCTATTTAAATTAAAAACTTTTTGTACGATACATCAAGTATAAGAAATACGGTGCACCAATCAAGGCTACGACTATCCCTGCCGGAATTCCGGACGGCTGCAGGATGACTTGTCCTAAAGAATCTGAAAATACCAATAGAAAAGCGCCGATGAAAATGGCAAGTGGCATAAATAATTGATGTCTAGGTCCGACAATTGTTTTAGCAATATGCGGTCCCATTAAACCAATAAAACTTATAGCGCCGCTTACTGCCACAGCTGCCGAAGATAATGCTACAGCGGTAAACAGTATAACCATACGTTCACGTCGCACATTAATTCCTAAACCTTGAGCAATTTGCGCGTTAGTATTTAAGATATTCAATATGTTCGCTTTAGTAAATAAAAATGGGATAATCACAATCAACCATGGTATCAGAGCACTCACAAAGCTCCAATCGTCTCCCCAAATATTTCCGGCAAGCCAAGTAGCCATGAACTCTGACTGATCACGGTCAAACTTAGACATTGCTGTCAATGAACCGCCAGAGAGCGCGGCAGAAAGTCCGACCCCCACTAATACCATACTTGCAGGTGTAATTCCTTTTTCTTTGGTATAACTGAAGTAAAAAATAATAGTAGCCGTCAAGATACCGCCAATAATACTTAATATCGGCAATACATAAATAAAGTTATCTGCGTTGACATGGCCAATTACTAAAAATAATGCAATTAAAAAACCGCTTCCCGCATTAATCCCTAGTATCCCAGGTTCAGCAAGCGGGTTATTCGTCACACTTTGCATCATTGCTCCACTCATACTTAGTGCGGCTCCTGCTAAAATAGTTATCAGCATCCGCGGTAATCTGAAATCTAATAAAATCAGACTATCTGTATATTCACATTGTCCAAATAATGTTTTGAAAAAAGTATTGACTGACATATGATATTCACCGGAAGTCACACTCCATACACATGCAGCAAACAACATGACAATAGTGATAACTAATGCAATGAGTTGTTTCATTCGTAATTTCGGTTCAATCATATCGTACGACCTCCTTTTCTAATTAAATAGATAAAGTAAGGCACACCGATAAACGATACAATTGCACCGACTGGAGCATCACCCAACATGCGAGCAACTGTATCAGCTAGCAATACCAAGAAACCGCCGAGTACTGCTGTTAAAGGAATGACTTTTGCATAGTCTGTTCCAATCAAGAATCGTACAATATGCGGTACAATGAGTCCGACAAAGGCAATTTGACCCACCATAGCAACAGCAATACCAGCTAAGAGCATCGTCAATATTAAGCTGATGGTACGAATCCATGTGACATTCTGTCCTAAACCTGTAGCTAAGCTTTCTCCTAAATTAAGAATAGTCAGCTGTTTACTTAAAAGAACGATTAGAATTACTGTCACAATAATAATAGGGGCGCTCCATTTCAACTGAACCCAAGTTGTACCAGAAACACCACCCATACTCCAAAAGTTAATATCTTGATTAAGTTTGAACAACAATGCGATTCCTTGGCTCAGGGCGGTTAAGAAGGCACTCACTGCGGCGCCTGCTAAAATGATACGAATCGGATTGAAACCATCTTGGCGTGAACGTCCCATCATCAGTACAATAGTTCCACCTAAAATAGAACCGACGAAACCAGCGATCATTAAGACACCAAAACTTGCACTTGGGTAGAAAGCATAAGTGACAGCCAACATAAAGCTTGCTCCTGCATTCAACCCAATTAAACTAGGGTCGGCTAAACCGTTTTTTGTTACACCTTGCACCACAGCACCTGCAACTGCTAGCGCCATACCGACTAATACCGCGCCTAAATCGCGCGGTATTCGGATTTCACTTATAATATTATGTTGTTCAATTGCTGGATTATAATGGAAGACAGCTTGATAGATTGTTGATAAGTGAATTCTTGCATCACCATATAAAATAGATATCAACAACATAATGAATAGTAAGAGGCAAGATAAAATAAATGCAGATGTGAAATTAATTTGTTTTTGTTTTTTCTGCTTTTGAGTCATCTAACTTTCCTCACACTTTTGAATAATGCTTACATAATAAATCATATGTGACGAGCATCGGTTTTCCTGTCCGTGGATCTGTACTTAATTCAGCATCAATATTAAATACTTGTTCTAAAATATCTTTCGTTAATACTTCGTGAGTTTCACCTGAAGAGACAATGTCTCCGCCTTTCATAGCGATAAGGTGGTCGGAGAAGCGGATTGCTTGGTTAATATCATGCAATACCATCACAATTGTAGTGCCATGTTCACGGTTTAATTCCTGAACAAGTTCCAAAATTTCTAGTTGGTGACTGATATCCAAGTAAGTTGTCGGTTCATCTAAAAAAATGATGTCAGTTTTTTGGGCTAAAGCCATAGCAATCCAAACACGTTGTCTTTGACCACCACTGAGGTCATTAATTGCGCGGTGTTTAAAGTCGTATGTTCCAGTTACTTTTAAAGCCCAATCAATTTCTTCTTTATCTTCAGCACTTAAACGTCCGAATCCCTTTTGATGCGGGAAGCGTCCATAAGATACTAATTCACCAGCTGTAAGCCCGTCAGCAACATCCGGAGATTGCGGTAAAATTGCAATTTTTTTAGCGATTTCTTTTGTAGATTGCGTGTGTATATTTTTACCATCTAATAAAATTTCGCCGTTTTTCACAGAAAGTAAGCGTGACAATGCCTTTAACAATGTTGATTTACCGCAACCGTTCGGTCCGATAATGGACGTCACTTTACCATCAGGAATTTCAACGTCTAAATCACTAACAATAACATGTTCCCCATATCCGATTGTTACTTGTTGACCGTTTAAACGATTCATCAATTTCTTTCATCCTTCCATTTTTTGAAAACAATTAATCAAGCCTTGAACTCAGATAGTTTTTCTGTTCTTCCCCATTCCAAGACTTTACTCAGTTTTCTTTCATCTCTTAAAAATATTTATCTCGTAAGATTGAATTAACTTTAGATTCAATCTAATAATGTTTATCTTAAGTTCTTTATCAATCACCTTAATGTAATTGATAATCATTATCATAGGATATATTATAACACCTCAGTGCTTATTTTCCTAACAAATCTTTACTTTAGATATGAAAAAACTGAGACAAGAAATGAATGTCTCAGCTTGCTTTATAATTAATAAAAATTAAATCTGTCTCGTTCTCAAAGTTACTCATCAGCTAAAAATCCGTTGCCATAAACATCACGCACGTCATGAATAACTAAAAAGGCATTTTCATCTAAACTGCGAATCAGTCGTTTAGCTTTGGAAACTTGAGTCTTACTAATGACTACATATAAGATTTCTTTATCTTCTTTAGAATAATAGCCGCGACCATCGATAATTGTGACACCACGACCTACTTTTTCATCTATAACTTTAGCTACCTCATCAGGGCGGCTGGAAATGATAGTCATAGCTTTCTTAGTGTTTAAACCTTCAATTACAAATTCCATAACTTTAGTTCCGATGTATAAGGAAATGATAGTCACCAAAATTTTATCCAGCGGAATAACCGTAATGGAGATGGCTACTACAATCAAATCGAAGAATAATAAAGCATACGATGTACTGACATCTAAGTACTTATGAGCTAAGCGAGCTAAAATTGTTGTTCCAGCAGTTGTTCCGCCGGCTAGGACGATCACTCCGATACCTAAACCAACACAAGAACCCCCAAAAACTGCATTTACCACAACGTTGCCTGTCTCAATATGCCATGATTCTGTCAATCCCAAGAAAACAGAAATTAAAACAGTTGCAATGATGGTTAAGAACATGCTCCGCTTACTTAAAAATTTATAACCGATGACAATTAAAATAGCATTCAACACAAAGTTAGTAATACCTGGTGACAAATGAAATGCGTAATATAAAACGATGGCAAGTCCGGTCACGCCACCTTCGCCTAGTTTACCTGAAATGATGAAAGTATTTACCCCAGCTGAAAAAACAAACGATCCAAATACTACTAACGCCAGGTCGCGCACTGTTTTTTTATTCAAAATGACCGCCCCCTTATAAAATTGTATAGACACTTAAATGTTAGCATAAGTCTTGTCGAGGCTACAATATAGCGATTTACATTTTAGCAACCACAATAGTTTGTAAATAATTCTGAAAATTTTGTTTACTTTCGATTAGCGGTTTGCTATAATAAATTTCAACTTCTTTAATCAATAGATTAAGGGAGTTATCTCCTTTGTGTTGTTTACAATAAACAAACAAAATTTTCGCTCGAATGCACGAACAGTACCTAGTCCTTACTGATTACGTGTATCAAATTCATTTCCCGTAAAAGACCAAGTAATGTTTGTGTCTCCCCACATTCATTTATTTGGTCTTTTCATATTATTAATCCCTCTTTCTTCAAAAAGAAAAAAACAATGCTCAACCAAAAGTTGAACATTGCTTCATGAAAATATCGACTTACCATGCAAACAATCCGACAAATGCAGCTGTAAGCAGGGAAACGAGTATACCTGATAATAACATCATCGGTACATATTTCGATACAAAATCGGATGTTTTCTGGTTGACGATTCCTTTTAGTGTTCCGACAATCATACCAATTGTGGAGAAGTTTGCGAATGATACAAGGAAGGTAGAAATAACGGCACGTCTATGTGGGTCATATGATTTAACCACATCTGAAATTTGTCCCATAACTACGAACTCATTGGTAACAATTTTCTTCGCCATTTGTTGCGCTACAATCCATGCTGTATCCCATGGCAATCCAAGAAGTAATGCAAATGGATACATAAATACGCCTAGAATTTGGTTGAGTCCGAAACTGCCTTTTACATGAATCCAACCGCCGATAATGCCTGTTATTAAATTGATGAAACGATCTAACAAGTCAGCTAATGCTACGAAACTGATTACAAATGCAATAATAATCAATACTAATTTCCCAGCATTAATAACTGAGTCACCTAAGAATGAGAAGAACGGTTGGCGTTGTGCGCCTTCTTCTTTAAGGTTATAAATAATATCTTCTCGTTCTTCTACACTGACTGGATTTAAAATTGATGTCACAATAATGGCGTTAATAATATTTAAAGGAATAGCAGTTAATACTAATTCGCCTGGAATCATAGTAACGTATGCCCCGACGATGGCACCCGACACTGAACTCATCGACATCATTGCAATGGTTAACACACGGACTTCGTTCATTCTTTTTAATTGTTCACTTGAAACAGCTAATGCTTCAGTGTTTCCTAAGAACATCATTTCAATACCGAAGAATGACTCGAATTTAGGCTGGCGCGTGACTTTCGCTAATAACCAACCCACTGCTCCGATAAATTTCGGTAAAATATTTAAATACATTAAGATATCAAATAATGGAACGACAAGTAAAATCGGGAATAATGCTGAAATTGCCATATCCATTTGTTTTTGGTTTACGAAGCTTGCAAATGCAAAACCAGTACCTGCATTGGCAGATTCTATTACCCAGGAAATACCATCCGCCATTTTAGATACGAACCAGTTTCCCCATGGGAAGAACACAAAGAACCATGCAAGAATTAAGTTAACAACGACTAAGATTACAACTGACTTCCATTGAATTGCTTTACGGTTTCTGGAAAAGAGCACTGCAATTCCTAAAAATACCGCCAGCCCAATAATATTGATAAGTAAGTACATATGACACCCGCCTTTTATTTTTCTGAAGTATGTATGAATAGATTATCACTCAAAAATGACTGCTTGTTTAAGCGCTCTTTTCTTTAAGCAATAGGATTCACATCATTATGGTTGATCGTATTTACAAAGATAATTTAAATGCTTTTTTAGTATATCATGTTGAAACGTACCTTTGAATTACATTTTTAAAAGTCAAATAAAAATACTTACCACGAAAGTTGAACTGTCATATTTTTTACTTAAATTAAAAAGGAAGGGGAACTTTAGTTTGTCTTGCCCCTTCCTTGAGTTAATTAATCTGTTAATTTTTGTGTCATCACAAATTCTTTATATTTCTTATGTGTTTCCATGAGTTCTTTATGTTTGCCGATTCCAGTTACATGGCCGCCATCTAAGAAAATAATTTGGTCTGCTTTCATAATGGTAGAAAGACGGTGTGCGATTACAACAGTCGTACGTTCCTCCATTAAGGTTTCTAAAGATTCTTGTATTTTCTTTTCACTTTCACTATCCAGATTGGCTGTAGCTTCGTCTAGCAAGAGAATATCTGGATTCTTCACGAAACTGCGTGCGATATCAATACGTTGTCTTTGACCGCCTGATAATTTCAAACCGCGTTCTCCAACCAAAGTATCGTAACCTTCATCGAACTCCATAATAAAATCATGACAATTTGCGAGTTTTGTATACTTTTCAAGCTCTGCATCAGTAACTTCTCGGTTAATACCATATAATATGTTATCGCGGATCGTACCGCTCATCATGGCATTAGATTGCATAACATAACCGATTTTATTTCTCCAATCAGACAAAGGTAATTGGTAAATAGATACTCCCGCATAAAGAATATCGCCGTGAGTAACATCGTACATTCTTTCAATCAAATTAAAGATTGTACTTTTACCTGACCCAGATGGCCCCACAAAAGCAGTTACCTTTCCTTTTGGAATTTCAAAATTTAAATCATGCAATACTTCTTTGACATCATAGCCGAAATCTACATTATCAAAAGTAAGACTGCCGTTAGATAAATCTTGATTTGTCGGCGCTTCAACTTTTTCTAATGGTTCTTGCATAATCTCATAAATTCTGCTGCTAGCTCCTACCGCCTTTTTATAATCCGTCATTAATGTAGAAAGATTAACTAACGGCATAGACAATTGGATGACATAGAAAATCATGGCAACCAATGTTCCGGCTGTAATAGCACCTGAAGAAATTCTTATGCCACCGAATCCAAGAATAATCCCGATAGTCAATAGCATAATCAAGCCAGAAATAGGTTGAATCACTGCAGCAATTTTAGCTTGTTTTAAACCTAAATTATAGATTTCTTTCAAATTCAAATGAGCTTTATCTAATTCAATTTGCTCTGTATTTGCCACTTTAACTAAGCGCATCTCTGTTAGGACACGTCCCAGCAAACCACTGAAGTTTGCGATTTCAGCTTGAGTACGAGTTGAAATTCGTTGCATTACTCTTCCTAAAGGTATCATTATCGCTACAAATAGAGGAATGGTAATAAACGTTAAAAGTGTCATCTGCCAATCCATAATAAAAAGCATGATTAACGAACCGATGAGTGTAATAACCGATGGCAATACATTCGGCAACTTTTGAGATACAAATTCATTGATAACTTTTGTATCATCCGTTAAACGGCTCATCAACTGTCCGCTTTCGTTCACATCAAAAAAGCGCATGCGCAAACGTATAATATGAGCCCATACTACTGATCGGATTGCATAAATTATTTTTTCACCAATTTTACTCAATAAATACAAGCCGATACCGCTTAATACAGCGTTCAACGCAAAAACAGCAACAAATATAAGAATAAATTGCATGTTAAATTGGCTGCCAGTGAATTTATCTACCATTCTTCCTGTAAATAAAGGGACCAGCAGTCCACTTATACTACCTAATGAAGAAATAGAAACTGCCACTATAATAAGTCCAAGCGGCCACTTTAATTTTTTCAAAAGAAATAATAAAGGATTGCTCTTCGTTTTTGTCTGTTCCATATACTTACCTCAACTGAATTATAAAATATCTTTACTTTAACTTTATGCTTTGCAAAATATTTACAGAACAAGGAATGTAAGAGGTCTGGCACTCTTCCGTCAGACAACCCTCAGACTGACCGACCTATCTCGATTGCCTTTGCAGAAGTGCACATACCTTGTTTCCAACATCTTTTGTGATAAACTAGTTCTGTTAATAAACTAATATTGAAGGAATGAAAGTTACGTTATGAAAAAAATAATATTAATAACTCTGCTGATATTCTTCGCAAGTACAATTATAACACCATTTTCAGAAGCAGCCACCAATACCCCCTCCCCTGCTGAAGTCGCAAATGAATATGGTTATAATATATCAGATGACTTCAATCCAGAGGGCGCTGTCAATATAAGTCAGACAGGACAAGTCTTATATGACTATCATATGAACAAAAAATGGTATCCAGCCTCCATGACAAAATTAATGACGATGTATCTTACGCTAGAAGCAGTTAAAGAACATAAATTATCTCTTGATGATAAAGTGAAAATTACTAATGATGATTATAGAATGTCTACATTACCTGAACTTAGCAATACGAAACTTTACCCGGGAGAAACTTATACTATCAAAGAACTTTTACAAATTACCGTATCGGCATCTAGTAATGCGGCAGCTTTAATTTTAGCTAAGAAAGTAGGAGGCAATACTTCAGATTTTACCGATCAAATGAATAAAAAAGCTAAAAAACTCGGTATGACTCAAACACATTTTGTTAATCCAACAGGGGCTGAAAATAACCTTTTGCAAAATTACGCTCCTAAAAAGTATAAAAATGAAATGTCTAGTAGAGCATCTGCTAAAGACTTTGCAATTTTGTCTCAAAGAGTTATCCAAGACACGCCTAAAATACTTTATTTCACTAAGCAATTAGCACCGACCCAACATGGCGTTACATACTATACCTTCAATTGGTCTCTCGAAGGCTCAGAATTGAGTTTGAAAGGAACGGATGGCTTAAAAACAGGCTCAAGCGATATTGCAGATTATAACCATACGATTACAACTAAACGTAATGGCTTCCGTATTGATCAAGCCATTATGGGCGCCGGCGATTACAAACATCTTGGTGGTGAGAAAGAACGTAATAAAATGGGGAACAGTATTATGAATCGTTCTTTCGATCAATATAAATATGTAAAAGTCCTTTCTAAAGGTGAACAAAAAATTAACGGTAAAAAGTATTTTGTCAAAAAAGATTTATATGATGTGTTGCCAAAAGATTACACGAAAAAAGATTATAAATTTGTAATCAAAGATGGGCAAGTGCATATTGATTATCCAAGACAATTTATTTCTAATCAATATGGTCCACCTTCTGTAGAAGTAAAAAGACCTTTAATACATGAAGCAACTACTTTCGCACAATCTTCATTTTCTGAACATCCTGTGTTGACCGTGCTAGGATTCGTCTTTATTATCGCTGCACTTGCCATTATTATTTTCTTAATTATTGATGGTATAAGACGTCGCAAAAAATAAACCGCTATTATAAAAAGAAGCTCGCTTGCAGTATTGAAAAAGTTGAATTTTCAGGTTCAACTT
Organism: Staphylococcus piscifermentans; assembly: GCF_900186985.1. Classification (NCBI taxonomy): domain Bacteria; kingdom Bacillati; phylum Bacillota; class Bacilli; order Caryophanales; family Staphylococcaceae; genus Staphylococcus; species Staphylococcus piscifermentans. The sequence continues at coordinate 2,322,153 of NZ_LT906447.1, forward strand.
TTTCTCATTTACTGCAAAGTGAGCTTTTTATTTTGCATCTTTTCCATAAAGTTCTTTTTTAATTTGAGTTGTAGAAATACCTTCTGTACGTTTCAAGTAAACGACTTCACATTTATCTTTTAGGAAATCGAATTCACCTTCCCAATCATGCCCCATAACAAAAGTATCTACATCATAGCGTTCTACGTCGCGCTCTTTTTGTCCCCATCCTTCTTCTGGAATAACAAGGTCAACATAGCGGATAGATTCTAACATCATCTTACGCTGTTCATAATTATAATATGATTTTTTATTTTTAATACGGTTGAATTCGTCAGTAGAAAGAGCAACAATAAGATAATCTCCCATTTCTCTGGCTCTTCTTAACAGTTCAATATGGCCATAATGCAACAAATCGTATGTTCCATATGTGATGACACGCTTCATAATATTAATTCCTCCATTATTACTTCACTGTTTAAAAAATAACATACTTTCATTTTAAAATCATTATTTATTCCAACAATATATTAAACCAGCCATATACAATAGCTCGTCTTTTATTTTTTTAATGCTTTTTTCAATGCATGACGACCTCTGAACATTCCAATCTTAGATACGAGTTGCAAGTGAAACGCGATAAAGTTCGGTCGTCCAATTCCTACTTTATTCAATGCATCACGCCACTGGCTATATAGTTTAGGCGACCAGCCGATGCCGCCTCCTTCTACTACTTTAATAATTCTAAAAAGTGCATTTCCGTCGTAATGAGTTTTTTGCATACCTTCAATATATTGAATGACTGTATCTAAGAGCGCTTGAGTCACCTTTGGCTTTGCAGTAATATATGCTTGCAACATATAACTGACAATTAATTCATCCATGCGATAACTATAATATTCTTGAACATTCGGCATTCTTAAATAGTCCATGACACGTTGACGCACTTTAAAGGCATCTCTCATATAAGGGAAGAAACGTTCAACACTTTGAGCTGTAATTGAATTTTCTCTCATATTATAGCCTGCAATAATATCTGGGAGCAGTTGAATATCACGCGCTTGGTTAAATGCATGCGCCATATAAGTGTGTTCTTCGCAAAATACGATATCTTCATCAAAACGTAAATCTTTAAAGCGTGAACTGAACATTTTGTCACGAGGTCCGATAGATTGCAGCATCTCTGGACATTGCGTCAAGTTGACAACTTCGTCTTTTTTAATCGCTTCATGTGTAGGGAAAGTTCGCCATTCTCCATGAAAATCACGTCCTGTTTGACCGATTACAATTTCTACATCCTCATTAGCTTCATATCTGCGTGCCATTAAATCTATACGACTCGGAAGAAATTCGTCATCTGCATCTAAAAACATATATACATCACCAGTCATTTGAGATAGTCCTACATTTCGACTTGCGGCTGCCCCTTTATTTTCTTGGCTGATAATCTTCACGTGTTTATTTTCTTTTTGCAACGCTTCTAATGTTTGTAAAGTATTATCCGTTGAACCATCATTAATACAAATAATCTCATGGTCATATTTCGTATCAATTGATCTTACTGCACGTTTTACAACCTCTTCAGAATTATAAACGGGAATAATTATAGAAATTTTCATTACTTTTTCACCAATTCTCTAATATAGTTTGATATTTTGTCTAGTGTATCAGGAGTGCTGAAACTATGCCATTCTTTAAATAATGGTGGGTAATGTTCTGGCCCTTCTTGCAACTTATGCAATAGGTCATCTTCATTATAAGCTTTATAGGCTTCAGGGATTTCCCAATAAAAATGATTTAAGCCACGTTCTACTTCATACTCTGCTTGGTCATATACATAGAATAACACGGGTTTATTTAAGAAGCTTGCTTCAATTGCGAGCGAGCTGTAATCGGTAATAATAACATCCGCCATCAAGAACAATCGTTGCGTGTCAATTTTAGAAGATTCTCCTAATTTAAGTGCTGCAGGATGCAATTTATTAATCAAAGTGTACTCCGGTAGTGCATTTTCAAATTTCTCTTTATCAATCATGCGATTCGCTTGAAAATGTTCTCGGTAAGTCGGTACATAAACAGCGAGCTTCCCTTCGATTCCATATTGCTGTTTTAAAGCAGCTTTTTGTGCATCTAAATCTTTTGAAAAATACTGCACCATACGAGGCAAACCTAATTGGAGCATTTGATAGGGTTTGGCATTGTAGGCATTTGTAAAGCAAATTTCCATAGGTTTCCCACCGACTAAATAGCGATCTGTAGCCTGATAAACCCGCGTATATTGGTCCACCATTTTTTTATTAGTTAAGTCCACAGCATGATCTTTCAAACCGAAATATTTTAATGCACCCGTCGCATGCCACGTTTGAATGACAGTTTGGCCTTTTTTCTTATAGAAACCTCCCATTAGCAAATAATAATTATCGATAAAAATAACTTTCGCTGTAGAAAGCGCATTAATCTGTGCAAAAATATATTTATTACTATTATCAATGAAGCGAACACCCGGTAAATGCTTCACGCTGATTTTATCCATCGACTTTCCGATAACTGTAATGTCATAACCTTCTGCGTTCAGTCTTTTAATAATCGGCATTACGTCTTCCTTAAAGGTCATAAATATAACAATGTGGTTGGTATCTAATTTTCTCTTTTTAAAAACACGGTTTAATATACTGATAATCAGCAAATAAACTTTTTTTATTATTTGTCTCATTTCATATTACTCCCTCTGTCTTCATTCTAAAAAAACTCCAAACACGTCTTAACATGCTTGGAGTTATCTTAAGCTCACAATGCTTACATAAAGTCTGCAAATTGGTCTCTGTAACGCATGTGTAAAATTGAACCTACAAAGAACAAGAATAAGACAATAAATACATTGTATAAAGCGAGTTCCCAATGCTCGATGAAATACCATTTATGGAATAACAACGCTGCACGATAGGACTCAGCAATAAAATAAATTGGATTTAACATTAAAATCTTTTGCACAATTGATCCTGGTTTAGCAACCCATAAAATAGGTGATGCATAAAAGAGCACGCGCATTAATGCTTGCATCAACATTTGTGTATCACGGATCAGCACTCCTAAAGTCGAAGTAACAAGTGCAACTGCACACGTAAACAAGTATGCAAATGGTACATAAAGTAATAATTGAATAATATGAATGGTTGGATAGATTCCAGACGCTATACAGAATATGAAAACAATTAATAATAAAACAAGATGTCCGTATAATTTCGCTGTTACTGTATATGTTGGAATAATAGATAATGGAAAATTCATTTTTGCAACCTGATTATATTTCGAAACAATTGAACGTGTTCCATCTAAAATACCTTGGTTGATAAAGAACCACATACTGATACCGACAAGCATCCAATAAATAAACGGAATACCGTCTACAGGGGCATTCGTACGAATTCCAAATCCAAATACAAACCAATAAACTAAAATTTGAATGAGCGGATTGATTAATTCCCAAGCCATTCCTAAATAGTTATTGTGATTAGCTATTTTCAGTTCAAACTGAGCCAATCTATTAATTAAGTAAAAACCTTTAATATGTTCTTTAAGAACAGTTATTAGTGCTCCCATGATTAAACCACGCTTTCAAACGATTTGCGCATTTCACTACAAGTCATATGTAATATTTTTGTATGCCTAATATATCCATCTTAATATTATACGTAATTATAGTATAGATTGAAACAAATTTCATCAGTTTCAAGTTGAAAACATCTGCTATATTAAAATAATGACCTTTCTATCATTTAATGGTAAAATTTAGAACATTGATAAACATGTATTGCGTTTCTCTCACTTTCACGTACATATTATAATATAATGTAAATGATGACATGCAGTGCAGCATAATTAAGCAACGTAAAATGAGGACGGTTTTTTATGAAAGATATATCTGTAAAAATGGAGAATATAACAAAAGAATATCGCATTTATCGCAACAATAAAGAGAGAGTCAAAGATGCTTTGATTCCTAACCATAAAAATAAAACGTTTTACGCCTTGAATGATGTTTCTATGACCGCTCATAAAGGTGATATTATCGGCTTGGTAGGCATTAATGGATCTGGCAAATCCACATTAAGCAATATCATCGGCGGGTCCCTCTCTAATACCAGCGGCAATATTGAAAAACATGGCGAAGTGAGTGTTATCGCAATTAATGCGGGCTTAAATGCACAATTGACCGGATTAGAAAATATCGAATTCAAAATGTTGTGTATGGGATTCAAGCCTAAAGAAATTAAAGAACTCACTCCTAAAATTATTGAATTTAGTGAATTAGGAGAGTTTATTTATCAACCTGTCAAAAAGTATTCAAGCGGGATGCGTGCGAAGTTAGGTTTCTCTATTAACGTAACCATTGATCCGGATATTTTAGTTATCGATGAAGCCCTATCTGTAGGTGACCAAACTTTCACTCAAAAATCTTTAGATAAAATACACGAGTTTAAAGAAGCAGATAAAACCATCTTCTTTGTCAGCCATAATATTGGTCAAGTACGTGAATTCTGTACAAAGATTGCTTGGATTGAAGGCGGCCGTTTGAAAGAATTCGGTGATGTAGACGATGTTTTACCTCACTATGAAAAATTCTTAAAAGATTTTAAAAAGAAATCTAAGGCCCAACAAAAAGAATTTAAACAAGAATTAGACAAATCCCGCTTTGTCATGAAATAAGACTACATTTATTTACATATAATTTAAATGTAAATTGAGTTTGAAATACACATCAACTCGGGTAGATATATTCATGATTAAACTTAAACGAAGAAGCGTATTGCTTACTTTTTTAATTTTTTAAGCAAAAGCCTTTAAAATCTTTTCTAAAAGTATTATTATTAAATACAAGTGTATTAATAACAGGCATTGAAAATCCGCTCATTTTCAAGAATGTCGTGATACGTCAGCAAATGGCATTTTGTACAAGAGCTAACTCAATCAGCAGCTTTCCCCTGCTTCCTTTTTCTAAAATAAAGAAGAAGAGTATGGGCAAGCATAGACAAACATACAGCCTGTAAGTCATTATGTCATATCATTTCTTAAGTAAGCAGGTGATTGATATAGCTAGCAAGAATACTAAAAATAAAACTCAAGAATTTGCTAATCTCGTACGTGCATATCGGAAGGCACATATCGGTAAAGGTCCGGAACAAATCAAAGTTTTCTTTAAAGATAACTGGGCCATTGCACATATGACAGGCAGTTTGAGTAAAGTTGAAAATTTTTACTTACGCAACACCGAAAGTAAAGAATTTGAAAGAATGCTCAAATTTGGTCGTACAGAAGAAATTAAGCAGCTTTATAACCAACATCCTCCAACTGAAATGGAAGAATTGGTAGGCGCAAAATTTGTAAAATTATTTACAGATGTTAATCTAGAAGATGACGAGGTCATTTCAATCTTTGTATTTGACCGTTCAATCGAATAAATCAGGATTGGTGTAAGGTACTCGGTGCTGTTTACTAACCCGCTTTGAAACTCGTACTAACTTTTCAAGGAGGTGATATATGTAAACAGGATCGAGTTTTTTATTTTCCATATACAATTGAGTTGGAACTTATCATTATAAAACCCATTCATTTCTATAAAAATAAAACAATATACTATGCAATTTGCGCTCACCACAATATAACAAATTGCATAGCAAGCCCAAAACAAAACAACAATAAGAAGTCTTGATTCAGCCCATTCAGATGACTTCTTATTGATTGAAATCAGCGTCGAATATCTATTACTTGCGACCTCCTTTCCGAATAATAATGTGATTGAAATAATAATTCCTAAGCGTAAGTAATTCATCTGACCCTAAACAACCCTAACAAATAATAAAACCTGATAAGTTTCAACATTAGCATAAAATAGACTTATAACATCTATAAATTAATTGATGGTTCTAAAAATGCGTTAAAAATAATAAAACGCTCAAGGTACTGTAATAAGGTGTTATTATCACAGTAGTCTGCTGAACTGAATTCCCACAATTCATCACCACCAGCAGACCCCCTCAACTCAAGCTGGATATACAACACTATTACCGTACCAGCCCACAAACCCTTAAACGAAACAGAGTCACAAATCAGCTCTGTCCTATAACCATCGATAATAAATGCAGAATTGTATATGGAAAAGGGATGATAGCCCTTCATCCCATAAATCACACGACTGCTCAGATTGTCATAGCCCTTCAATCTGAGCACATACCCTTAATAAATAAGTAATAAAAATGTCAAATAACCTGTGTTCAATTAAGTTCCCTCAACTACTTAATTGAGACACATTCACTATAAAACTATAACCCTTAAACGAAAAACGCGTTGCAGCTACCCTTTCTACTGCAACGCGTATTTTTTATATAATTTTTAAAATCTCATTTTTCTAGTTTATTTCTATTCTCTTAAGCTTTAGACTTTTGAGGGTTGATTTTTGCCCATATTGTACGTACAAAGATAATAATTACCACTGCTAAACCAACATAACCTACAAATGGATAAATCATTGCAACCAATTTCCCAAATGGCAGCGATCCGCCAAGCATAAAGATAATGCCTAAAACAATTGTAACTGCTATTCCAAATTTAGCGGGTATTATTCGCATGAATTCATTTTTAATCAACCAATACATCGGTGCTGTTGTAGAATAAATCCCTAATAAGATACAAATTGAAAAGACTATCGCTACCCATGGACTAATAGTATCGCCTAAGTACAGTACAGGTACTTCTAGTTTCAATACTTTCGGATAATGTGCGAACATAGCAACAACCATTGCTAACACTGCAAGCATCAAGCCAGCTCCACCTAATATTCCAGCTGCAGCCGCTTCTTTCTTACTTCCAGATTGCTGACCTAACTGTGTGAAGAAAATTGTCCCTGCTAAAATGTTATAACAGAAGAACAATACACTTGATTGCCACCAATGTCCTGCTGGCTGTAAATCCTTAGCTGCTTGCGGCAATGTATCCAATGAAGGTAATGACCCGATATTTTTTAAAAATACTACTAAACAAATAGCGATAGTTAACACTACAATAACTGGGCCGACCGCTCCAATAATATCTACCAACTTCTTCAAACCAAAGATAACGGTTATCATTGTTATTAGCCCCATGCCTAGCAACCCTACTATTGTAGGTACACCGAAGTGTTCATGCGCAATTGCACCAGTACCTGAAATCATAATTACTACAATACTGAACAGGAATAACAATGTAAAATATTCAATTAATCTTCCAATAATTTTTCCGCAATACACTCTGAAAATATCTCCGGGATGTTCTAATTGCAATTCATATCCGCGGGTCATCAGTGTGACACCTAATGAACAAAAGAGAATAGCACTTAATACAATACCAGCAATACCCGCTTTTCCATAAGAAGCGAAGAATTGCATCACTTCTTGACCTGTCGCAAATCCTGAACCAATTAAGTAAGCCATGTATGCTCCACTTAATTTCAATACATTTTTCCAATCTATTTGTTGTCCCATCGTCTTAACCTCCTCTTACCATCCTTGTCCTGTTACTTGATATGCTTCTAGTCTCCCTTGTTCGAGCTCTTCGAAAGTTTCTTCTAAGATAGTCAATGCTTGATCGAGTTCTTCATCTGTAATAACAAGTGGCGGTTGGAATCTTAAGACGTTTCCTGCAACTGCTATGATGACAACGCCACGTTCATAGCAGCGATTGCAAATTTTCAACGCAGCATCGTTATCTCGCGTTTTCGACTTCTTGTCTGTTACAATATCTACTCCGATTGATAAACCTAAACCTCTTACATTGCCGATAAACTCATATTGTTCTTCCCAATCTTTCATTCGTGCTTTAGCATATGCCCCTTTTCTTGCTGCTTCATCTACTAAATTTTCATCTTCCATCATTTCGAGAGTTGCTACTGCTGCTGCACAACTTACTGGATTGGCACCCATAGTAAATAGATGAGCAGGAGCATCTAAACTGCTCATAATTTCTTCCCGTCCGACAATTGCAGACATCGGCATACCGCCTGCTAAGGATTTACCATAAGCGACTAAATCAGGTTCGAAGTTAAAGTGTTCAATCGAGCTCCATTTTCCAGTTCGTCCCATTCCTTGTTGAATATCGTCTACTGCTATTAAGATGCCATGCTCACGACATAAAGCTTCTAATGCCTCAAAATATCCTGGCACAGGCTCTAGTAAGCCTCCGTCTCCTTGAATAGTTTCTAACATGATACAAGCCACTTCTTCTGGCGGCAGATATTTTTCGAACATTTCTTTTAAAGGTGCTAAATACTCTTCTACAGTATTAGGTTCCGTACTATTAAACATGCCGCGATAACTGTCTGGGAATGGAATATGAGGGACGCCTGGCAATAATGGTCCTATTTTACGTCGCATATTCAAACTAATTGCAGATAACGAAATTGAGCCATAAGTCGAACCATGATAGGCATTTGTGAAACTGATAATATTAGGTCTTCCTGTATAAGCACGTGCAAATTTAATAATACCGTCGCATGCATCTGACCCTGTCAAACCGAAGATAACTCGCTTTTCAAAATCTCCAGGTGAAATATTGCAAATCTTTTCGGCTAATTCTGCTAATGGTTCATGATACATATACGCTGGAGTATAGTGAATCATTTTTTCAGTTTGTTCTTGGATAGCTTTTACTACTTGTTTTGGTGTATGCCCTACATTTTGAGAACTGGCACTTGATAACAAGTCAATATATTTTTTGCCATCTACATCCGTTAGAGTAGCACCATGTGCATGATCAATAATTAACGGATAATACGGTATACGTCCCGCTTTCGCAAAATATTTTTCATCTCGTTGAAATATCTCCTCAGCTCTTGTCATATCATCACATCTCCCTGTTTAATCCTCTTTCTTTAGTCCTTTTTATCTTAAAAACAATGAATATATGTAATATACAGTTAATCAGACGCTTTGTAAACAGATTATTTCAAATTTTCAGATATTTTAAACAGTTTGTTACCCTTTTGAAAAAAATATTGTAAAAAGTAAAATAATATATACGTTAAAAACCCCCTACTACAACAATAGTAAGGGGTTGAGTGTATCAAAAAGATAAAATTAAAATCTCGAAATTCAATCTAAATTTACTCTACTTTACTTAAGACATCCGCTTCTTCTTTCAATTGTTTCACGAAGTCTTCCACATTCACGCTATGCTCTTCTGATTCTCCACGTTTACGCACTGCTACTGTGCCATTTTCAACTTCATTATCTCCTACTACAAGAGTGTAGGGTACTTTTTTCAAATGCGCTTGACGGATTTTATAACCCATTTTTTCATCAGATAAATCAAGCTCTACTCTGAAGCCTTCTTTTTTCAAGCGGCGTTTCAAATCTTTGACAGCATCTAAATGCAAGTCTGCGTTTACTGGAATGACTTCTAATTGAACAGGTGCAAGCCATAATGGCAAGTTGCCTCCGAAGTGTTCAAGTAAAATACCGATGAAGCGGTCGCTTGAGCCATAAATAGCACGATGGATAACCACTGGACGTTCTTTCTCTCCTTCTTGGTTAACAAATGTTAAATCAAATTTTTCTGGCATTTGGAAATCAAGTTGTACAGTACCGCATTGGTGACTGCGTCCTAAAGCATCTTTGATATGAATATCAATTTTCGGACCATAGAAAGCGCCGTCCTTTTCATTTACAGTATAATCAAATCCATGTTGGTTCAATACGTTTTCTAGAGATTGTTCTGCAAAATCCCATAGTTCGATTTCACCCATAAAATCATCTGGACGAGTAGACAATTCGATGCTGTAATCAAATCCGAATACACTATAAACTTTATGAATTAAACCTAGTACTTCTAAAATTTCAGATTCGATTTGATCGCGACGAACAAAGATATGTGCGTCATCTTGATTAAAAGTACGGACACGGAACAACCCGTTTAATGAACCGCTCAATTCGTGACGATGCACTTGACCGAATTCTGCCATACGAATCGGCAAATCACGATAAGAATGTAAATGATTTTTATAAATCAACATGTGTCCTGGACAGTTCATAGGTTTCAAAGCATAAGTTTGTTCATCTACTTCAGTGAAATACATGTTCTCTTTATAGTGATCCCAATGTCCACTATTTTTCCATAAAGTTTCATCCATAATAAACGGAGTATAAACTTCTTCGTAATCACTTTCGAATTGTAATTGACGCAGCATATTTTGTAATTCTAAACGAATGACTTGGCCATTATGAGCGTAGAACGGCATACCAGGCGCATATTCTGAGAAAGAGAAGATATCTAATTCTTTGCCCAGTCGACGGTGGTTGACTTGTTCATATTTTTCAATAAATGCAAGATGGTCTTCTAAAGCTTTCGCATCTGCAAAAGCAAATCCAGCTATACGTTGTAATGACTCATTATTAACATCTCGCAACCAGTTTGTTGCTGAAATAGATTGTAATTTAAAGTTTTTAACTTTAGATAAGTTGGTTACAAGCGGTTGGTCAATCACTGCTTTGTAATCTCCATGTACAGCTACTGACACAGAACTTTCAGCTTGTTCGATATGATGTTGCATAAATGGATTATCTTTAAATAAATCTAATGCTTCTAGTTTAGGATACTCGCGTACTTCAATAGGATGATTGGCGCTGATCATTTTATTCAACGATTTAGTGATTACTTCTAAATCTGCAGCTTTCAAATTATTTGCTGCTTTAAAGTCGCAATAAAATTGTTCCTTATTAACACCAAAATCTGCTACTTCTACTTCATGTTTTGATGCTGCTTCTCCTACTAAAAATCCTAAAGTATAACGAATCGCTTCTAAGCCTTCTTTATCTTCGTAAGTAAAGAATTCAACTTGGCAATCTTTCTCGATTTGAGTATTCAAACCGTGTAATTCTCCATTTACAGATGCCATGGCTGCTTTTTTCGCAAAAGAACTGCCGATTTTCTGTGCAACTTGGTAAAGTGTTGTATTGGGTTCCACCTCCAATTTGCGTTGATCTGGTAAAGTTACGATGACTTGTTGTTCCATATTTATTGCCTGCTACTAAAAACATACTCAAATGTCATTAGAGGATTTCTCTTTTCAATGAGGTTGATTTCATTTGAAATCAGGTTTATGAACCTCTCCCAGAGCGTTACTTCCGATGTAGCCCACCGTAGTTTGAAACTTTATCTATACATTTAAATTGTGTGATAACCTTTTAGCAGTTTTCCTTTCTTTATTTTATTACACTATCACGGTGTAATCTGTTGCTTGTTTCAAATTAATACTGGCATTGATATCTCTGTCTTTCATCATTCCGCAATGGTTACAATGATACGTTCTTTGATTCAAAGGCACGGGTTGTGTATGTCCGCAATCGGAACATATTTGGCTGGATGGATAAAATCTGTCGACTTGGCGTAATTCGATGCCATAATCTTGACACTTGATTTTCAACCATTCAACAATGTAACCGAGTCCGATTTGTTGAAAACTGTTGGCCAACCTTTTGTTTCTCATCATGCCTTTGATGTTCAAATTTTCAATCGTAATAAATAGCGGATTGGTGCGGAGAATAGAGAGTATGCCTTTGCGTTTGATATCTTTTTTAATATTTTTAATACGTTTATATAATCTTTGTACTTTCAACAACTGTTTATACCAATTATGAGAACCTTTTTTCTTTCTGGATAATTTTCGCTGCTGTCTTTTCAAAGATTTATCAAGTTTAACAATAGTTTGATTCGTTTTGAAGCTGCTGATTTTTACACCGGAGGGTGTGAATACAGCTTCTTTTAATCCCAAATCAATACCGATGCCCTCTGTCTGTTTCGGTTTGAAAATCGGGGGAGGTGGTTGATCAACTAATACCGACACATAATATCTGTCATATTCTTTAACGATAGTGGCAGATTTTATATTATTTGTGGGAATGTAACCTCTTTCTTTTAATTTAATCCATCCCAGCTTTGGCAATTGGATGCGATGTCGTTGTACATGAATGGTACCAATCAAATAATAGCTTCCGATACCTGATTTCTTTTTGAACTTCGGATAACCTTGCTTATTTTTGAAAAATGTCCGATAAGCACGATGCGCATTCATAATAGATTGTTTGACAGCTTTGCTGGCACTTTGTTTAACCCAATGTTCATCCGGATGGCTTGGAAGATATACATTGTTCATCCATTTGCTGAAGGCAAAACCGTTCATGTACGATTGCCCCGTTTTATGGAAATTTTGATTCGTCTCGATAAATTTGTTGTATACCCAACGGCATGTGCCAATGGTTTGATTGATGGTCTGACGTTGTTCAAAGGAAGGATTGATTTCGGTTTTATACGCTCTCAGCATATTCTGCCACCCTCTTTTTTAAATTGACCAAAACCATAGATACAACCGCTAAAAGCAAGGATAGTTGCAGTGATGTGTTAAATCTTCCAATTGATTTTGTAATACATCGGGTTGCGACGGGTTCGCAACCCGACTGTATGCTGTATATTTACGATTAGATGGGTAGGAAATTGCACTCCCTAATTTTCCGTTTATTTCTTTAGTCTTATACATGATTGTCGCCTCAATTCAATTATAAATAGGTTTGGGTATGTTTATAAACGTTCGATTATATTTTTAGTAACAGTCCTACTCCTCCTTAAAATCCTCATAAAATAAAAAACTGCACTTATCCCTTTAGATATAAAGGGACGAGTGCAGTTTCTGCTCGTGGTACCACCCAGATTCAAAACAAATGAAAGGACGTTGAAAGAAGTTGCGCTTCTCTTTCGTATCATTTCAATATTTGTTTCCTCATTGGTATGACGTAACATGTCATTAAACGGTATATTTTCATATACTTCTCTAAAGTAGTAAAACACACGTCTAAGTTTATATAGAAGCTTACAGCCGGTGACTTCTATTCTCTGTTTTATTCGTGTATTTATTGTCTTTATCGCCGAATCTATTTTTAAATTGTTTATAGTATATCGCAACGATTTCGATTTATCAATATTCTTTTATGATGTTCATATTTCCGTAAAACTTAAAAGCGTTTTCATTTTTTACGTCTCGTTTGAAATACTTTAGAGACAAATCGCGGCAAACGCTGCATCCGAGTCATACGTTTCCAATCTGTAATCAAACGATAGAACCATTCTAAATTCAATTTACGAAAAACCCATGGGGCACGTTTTTTAGTTCCGCTATAGACTTCAATCGAGCCTCCTACGCCCATTAATAACGTATGTTGCAAACGGTGACGATGTCGTTTGATCCATTCTTCTTGTTTCGGATATCCCATACCGACAAAGACATAATCAGGATTAAAAGTACTCACTTGACGTGCTACTTTTTCATCGCCGACATCGATATAACCATGATGTGAAGCAAATTCAATATGAGGATAATCTGCTTGTAAATATTTCACTGCTTCATTCACTACTTTTTCAGAAGCTCCTAGCAAGAATACCTTCTGGCGATGGCGTTCTGCAATCGCCAAACATGCGGCCATAAATTCAATGCCAGGCACTCTTTCTTTCAACGGTGTTCCTAAGATGCGGCCTGCTTGAATGATACCTGTGCCATCAGGAATAATAAAATCCGCTTCTCCAATCAAGTCATAATAACTTCTTTCTTCAAGTGCATAGTCGACAATTTCGGGATTCGCTGTAACTACAAACATATTATCCGTTGTATCGGCTTCTACAAATTCAGTCACATAGTGTCTCATCTCATCCATCGTCACATTATCAAATTGAACAGACAAGATATCTACTTTATCGCGCTTAACTGTTCGGTGATTTTCCATATTTTAAGTCTCCTAACTTGCGCATCTGGTTGAATCAACCTATCATTTATACCATTATACACTACCTGATTGATGGATTGCATTTCTTTCAATAAGTGGTAATCTGAATTTAATATTATTTCATTTAAAGAGGTTTTTAATTATGACAACTGAAAAAGAAAAAATGCTGAGCGGACAATTATATAATTCCAGAGATCCGCAACTTGTAAAAGAAAGACACAAAGCACGGCACGCTACAAAAGCGATTAATAATGCATTTTCAATCAAAGAACGCCATTTTCTCTTAAGACAAAGTATCGGTCATTGCGGTGACAATGTATTTATCGAACCGGATATTCATTTCGACTATGGTTACAACATCTCAATCGGCAATCATTTTTATGCCAACTTCAACCCAGTCATGTTAGATGTCGCTCCTATTACTATCGGCGATAATGTGCTGCTCGGACCTAATGTACAATTAGTTACCGCTACACATCCACTCAATCCAGTTGAACGTGCTTCAGGCTTAGAATTGGCTTTTCCGATTACAATAGGCAACCATGTATGGATAGGCGCTGGAGCCATCGTATTGCCTGGTGTAACTATCGGCGACAATGTGGTCGTAGGAGCAGGCAGCGTGGTAACTAAAGATGTTCCCGATAATCAAGTTGTTGCCGGTAATCCTGCACGCATGATCAGAGAAGTGCCTTTGGATTAGAATAGGTCTCTAGACGTAAGCATACCTCTATCATTTTCCGTTATAATGAATACTAATCCTTAATCCTAATCAGAGGTATCTGTTATGCAATTATTCTCAGAAATCATCAGTACTTCGATGACACTGCACCTTTATCTAGTAGTCATCATCGCCGTTCTCTATTTAGCAGTACATCACTATCGCAATCGTCCTACTCTTGCCTTTCTGGATATATTTCTAAACTATATTCCAGTACTGACGCACGAGTTCGGGCATATTGTATTCAATAAAATCAGTGGGGGACGTACGGAAGATTTAGTTATCGTGACTTCTCCAAGAGAGCGTGTTGCAACTTCTCAACAAGGATTTGCGATTACACGTGCTTCGCGCCGTTCTACTATGATAATCACAACTTTAGGCGGCTATGTGATGCCACCGTTGATGCTGGCAATCGGTATTTTCAGTGCCTATTACCACTACCCTGCACTTTTCGTGTTAAGTTATTTAGTAATTTTTATTTATTTCGTTTGTATTACATCACGCAAAGGTATTCCGATTTTAATCGCGGTTTTACTCGGAATCATGATTTATTTGCTTATCCAAAATAATCAACCTGACACTATGATACTTATTCTCTCTATTGTGTATCATTTTATTCTAGGCGTCTTATTGGGTGAGCTCTTGCAGTCTACTTGGACTATAGTACGTCTGACTTTTACAAAATATCCGATTGAATGGGACGGTACCGCTTTACGGAATTTAACGCACATTCCAGTCGTCGTCTTTTCAACACTGTGGATTGCTTTCAACTTTTATATTGTTTATGCTGTCGTAAAATACTTACTCTTCCAAGGTTAGGAGATGACCGTTATGGTTCTATTAAAAATTGCTGAAAAAGAAGATTTGCCACTCTTTACGAAGGTCTATAATCAGGCTATCCACATGCGCAATGTTACTGCAGATATTGAAGAGGTTACTGAAGCACAAATGGCTTCTATTTTCTCTCAGCATGATACTTCGAGACCGTTATATACTATTTTGAATGACCAAGAGCAAGCTATCGGTTATGCAAGTTTAAATCATTTTTATGGGCGTCCTGCTTATGATGAAACTGCAGAACTCAGTATTTATTTAGATGAACAAACACGCGGCCAAGGCTATGGCACAAAAGTAATGCAGCTTTTAGAACAAGAAGCTGCCTCACTCAATATCCACTATCTTACCGGCTATGTATTTGCCCAAAATATCCCTTGCAATAAACTTTTTGAAAAACAAGGCTATTCCCTATGGGGGAATTTACCGCAAATTGCGCATATTGATGAAAAGCGTCTCGATTTAAATATATGGGGTAAACAAATTTGATTGAAAGGAGCGGGTCAGAAATAATTTAATCAAAAATTATTTCTGACCCGCTCCTACTATATTTTTATTTAAGCATCCATTTTTTCACCAAAAATATGAGCTGCATTTTCATAACTCAAAATAATTAAAGGGTCTTCTCCTTTGCGAATCGCAATTACTCTATTGGTATCATCTTGTGATTCAACTGTAATCTCGTCGCCGATAGAAATCGCTTTGCTAGATAAATAAACCAGCAATTTAGTGCGATCTCTTACTCTGCGGATTATCAGATGATCTCCTTCTTTAAAATCTTTCAATGAGTCATTATAAATTTCTTCAAACTTTCCATCGCGTGGAATCACGCCGCCATGCGGACATGTAGTTGGATAATTTAACAATTCATCCAGGCGTTCTACAAACAAATCAGAAACACGATGTTCCAATACTTCCGCTTCTTGATGCACTTCTTCCCATGTATATTTTAAAATCTCTATTAAAAAAAGTTCTAATAAACGATGGCGTTTAATTATTTCCAGCGTATGATTAAAACCTTCCTCTGATAATTTCACACCTTTATAAGGCTTCGTTGTAACATAACCCGCTTTTTCCAAACGGTTAACCATTTCACTTACGGATGGTGGTTTAATATTCAAATATTGAGAGAGTTTTTTATTTGTAACGAATGAAGTTGCGCCGCCATTATTCAAAATCGCTTTCAGATAATCTTCCTTTTCTTCCGTTAACATCCTGTCACCGATCCTTCCATCCAGATTCACTTTATTGTATCACGAAAATACTTGACACGCTAAATTTCATGTCTTATGATGAAATAAATTAGGTTAACCTAAAAATTTAGTTAGGAGGTGTTATAGTATGTTGAAAGTGGAAAACTTGAATTTATTTTTAGGACATAAACACGTTTTACAAGACATAAATTTACAGTTGCAGATTCAAGGAGAATTAATTGGAATAATGGGACCTAATGGTGCTGGTAAATCTTCTTTAATTAAGTCACTCATCGGAGAATTCAAAGCAGAAGGTATAAAACAACTGAATGACAGGCCGATTCTATCGCAATTAAATAAGATTACATACATACCTCAAAAAACGCATTTAGATTTAGACTTTCCCATTAGTGTGGAATCAGTTGTACTTTCTGGTGCATTTAAAGAAATCGGTTGGTTTAAGAAGCCGAGCCACCGCATTAAAATGCGACTGAACGATTTGCTCGATGATATGCAGTTAACTGCATTGCGGAAACGTCAGATTGCAGAACTCAGCGGCGGTCAACTGCAACGTGTCCTCGTAGCACGTGCATTGATGACTGAGAGCGTCCTTTATTTGCTGGATGAGCCTTTTGTAGGAATTGATTTCACAAGCGAACAGCTGATCATGGATAAATTACAGCAGTTAAAAGCACAAGGTAAATTAATTTTGATTGTACATCATGATTTATCGAAAGCTGCAGAATATTTTGATCGCATCCTCTTGCTCAATCGGACCTTACGTTATTTCGGACCTAGTAAAGAAGCAATTACAGCAGAACGTTTAAATGAAACTTATATGAATCACAGTACACCCAGTACGATAAATTCACATAATGAGAAAGTGAGAATAAAGAATGCTTGATTTTTTACAACACATATTTGAATACCAATTTTTAAGCCGCGCACTCATTATCTCTATTTTCGTAGGAATTGTTTGCGGGACGGTCGGCAGTCTGATTGTTTTAAGAGGATTGTCGCTCATGGGTGATGCGATGAGCCATGCTGTATTGCCAGGCGTTGCATTATCATTTCTTTTCAAAATTCCGATGTTTGTCGGAGCCCTTGTCACAGGAATGCTTGCAAGTCTGTTTATCGGATTTATTTCTGATAGAAGCAAAACCAAGCAAGATGCCGCCATAGGTATTAGTTTTACAGCATTTTTAGCAGTCGGAGTCATTATTATCAGCTTAATTAATAGTACGACAGATTTGTATCATATTCTTTTTGGTAATTTGCTAGCGATTACGAAAACTGCATATTGGTCAACTATTATTGTCAGCTCGATTGTGCTCTTGCTTATCATCATTTTCTACCGCCCTTTAATGATTTCTACTTTTGATCCGACCTTTAGTAGAATGAGCGGTTTAAATACAACATTTATACATTACTTTGTAATGCTGCTGCTTTCACTCGTAACTGTAGCAAGCATTCAAACTGTTGGTATCATCTTAGTCGTTGCATTGCTGATTACACCGGCTTCAGCTGCTTTCTTAATCACTAAGAAACTCTGGTCGATGATGGTAGTTGCCAGTCTGATCAGTGTCGTCAGTGCAATCGTCGGCATGTATTTCAGTTATATTTATAACATCCCGAGCGGTGCAACGATTGTCTTGTGTGCATTCGCGATTTATATAGGTACATTTATCTATTCAAAAATCACTCAACAAACTAGAAAAGGAGTTGCATCATGAAAAAGTTAGTACCTTTATTAATTGCAGTTTTACTATTTTTAGCTGCGTGTGGCGGAGGAAGCGGTTCAAATTCGCATTCTTCCGATGAAAAATTAAAAATTGTCACAACGAACTCTATTCTTGCAGATATGACGCAACATGTGACTGGCAAACAAGCTGAAATTCACAGTATTGTACCAGTCGGTCAGGATCCGCATGAATATGAAGTCAAACCGAAAGATATCAAAGCTTTAACAGACGCTGACATTATTTTATATAACGGATTGAATCTCGAAACCGGCAATGGCTGGTTCGACAAAGCTTTAGAACAAGCTGGCAAAAACACAAAAGATAAGAGTGTCGTACGCGTTTCTAAAGATGTCAAACCGATTTACTTGAATGGTGCCGAAGGAGATGATTCTAAACAAGATCCGCACGCCTGGCTAAGTTTGGAAAACGGAATTAAATACGTCAAAACGATCCAGCAAGCTGTGATTCAACATGACAAAGCACATAAAGATGATTTCCAAAAACGAGGTGATGACTATCTCAAACAACTTGAAAAATTAAATAAAGATAGTCACGACAAATTCGATGACATTCCTAAAAATCAACGTGCAATGATTACAAGCGAAGGCGCTTTTAAATACTTCTCCAAACAATATGGCATTACACCCGGCTATATTTGGGAAATTAACACTGAAAAACAAGGTACACCTGAACAAATGAAACAAGCAATCAAATTTGTGAAAGACCATCATTTAAAAAATCTATTAGTCGAAACAAGTGTCGATCATAAAAGTATGGAAAGCTTGAGTGAAGAAACAGATGTACCGATTTCAGGCGAAGTATTTACAGATTCTATTGGCAAAAAAGGCAGTAAGGGTGATTCCTATTATAAAATGATGGAATCTAATATTGAAACTGTCCATAACAGCATGAAATAAGCACATTATCCTTTGTATTGGCGGATTACCTCCTAATTCGTTTACGAATTCCGCCATCCATAAATAATCTATCCTAAACATAAATAACTAAGCCGTGGTCACAATCCTCCCTAGAGACCACATTACTTCTATAGAAAAGCGGTGCTGCGATGACATCGCTTTTCGAAGAGCCAGTCTCCTCCAAGTCTGGCTCTTTTTTTGCATAAAAAAACTGCGGAATTCTGCTGTTTGAACAAAATCCGCAGTTATATTTTTATGTTAAACGATCTACTAAAGCCATTTCATCATAGTTGATTGCTTCTCTTACTTTCAAGGCTGTCTTTTCACTGACTTCTCCTTCTTCAACTAATTCATTTAAGATATGACGTTGTTCGCGTAAAGCATTCAATTTAATTTTAGATAGAGAATCGTGATGTTTAGATCCAAAGAAATTAGCAGGTGTAAGATTATCCGTACGCAACAGATAACTATCGCAAATAGTGCCAATTTCTAAACGATTGTCTGGTGTCGCTTCTTTCGACAATCTTTTCACGACATTATAATGCACAATACGCATGATTTTAGAGATTTCTTTTAAGTTTTCTCTAATATCCAGTGAAGAAGCTGCATTCGTCTGCACACGTACACGACGTCTTAATAAACCTGTTTTGATACGCATCCAAATACGTCTCAATAAGGAAGCTTGACGATAAACTTGTGTACGTTCAGCGTAACGCATGTAGTTATCGAAATCACTTTGAGAGATACGTCCTTCTTTTGCTAGATTATCTAAGGTTTTCGTCTCTGTATCAAAAGCAATACCTTGTAAGCGTTCTAATTCTTTGGAGTCTTCATCATCATCGTCTAATACTTTCAAGAAAGCAATACGATCATGATAATCCTTAATGACATTACCATATTTAAACGATGTTTCTGGTGTAGCATGTTGTCTTAAGTATTCAATCACATGCTCTAATATATACACACGTGTTTGTTTAAAGGACATGCCTTCTAGTTTTACCTTTTTCATAGCTGGTGTAACAAGCGGCAAGAATACTTGGGCCACTACTAAACTTAAAATGACCATTCCTGAAGAAATAAATAATAAATCATTGCGATAAATGAATGATTTATTTTCTCCGAGAACGAATGGCAAGGTTAAGGCGATGGCCAGTGAAATGGTACCGTGCACACCGCATAAGGTCATAATCAAAGCATACTTGCTGCGTTTTGGTTTCTTAGTGGGCGGTGAGCCTTCTTCATTCATCGCTCTTTCAAAGGGACTGACCGGCAAGTAAAAATAAGGATAGAGAACATAGACCCATACAAAGCGGAATACATATACCGCAAGTGCTACAATGCCAGTCGTTGTCAATAAGAATACAAGATTTTGCGGTTCAGTCTTAATAATATTGACGACTACTTCAGGAACCATATAACCTAAAATAACAAACACAAATCCGTTTAATGCATAACTCAAAACGTTCCATGTTTGTGTATAACTTAATTGCAGTTGTGTACTGACATGGGTAATACGATCCCGTTCAAAACCGTGTACCAGCCCAGCCACAACGGCTGCAATAATTCCCGAAGCATGAAATACCTCTGCAATCAGATAGGTTACAAACGGTGTCAGCAATTGAATAAAGATAAACATATTATTGCTCTCTACACCACGTCTAGAAAGTGTAACGCGCAATCTTACCAATACTACACCTATAATCATACCTACAATCAAACCGCCAATTGCGGCAATCAAGAACTCTCCTACAGCATGTGTAACTGAGAAAGTACCTGTAATCAATGCAGTTACAGCAATTTTGAAGGAAATGATACCCGCTGCATCATTCAGTAAAGATTCCCCTTCCAAAATTGTCATAGAACCTTTCGGTAATACTTTTCCTTTGGTAATCGCAGAAACGGCTACCGCATCGGTCGGACAAAGGATAGCTGCGAGTGCAAATCCTGCCGGCATAGGTAAATTAGGCCAAACCCAGTGAATGAAGAAACCTACACCGATGACCGTAGTAAATACTAAACCGAGCGCCATCAGCATGACCGGCTTAATATAACGCCGCAAACTGACACGCGAAACTTGTACACCTTCTACAAATAATAATGGCGCGATTAAAGCGACCATAAACACTTCTGTATCAAAATCAAAACTGACAGGGATAGGTGTTAAAAATAATAAAGCCCCTAAAATAATTTGGATAAATGCTAAAGGCACTTTAGGGAGAAATAGTGAATGAATTAATGAACTTATGATTACTGCTGCTAAAAATATCAGCATGCTTTCAACTATCTCCAAATTGTCACCTCTTTCTATGTTCATTCATATGAAGTGGAGGTTAAAAATTGAACCGTACTCAATTTCTAACGTCTATTTACAATCATACAATATTGAATTGCACAAAATCTATTTATATAACTTCAGATGATAAAGAACTACGTGTTGATGCTTCAAATGTGATCTGAAATGTAAAAAATACAGCTTGAAAAGTAGGAAGCCGAAAGTTGAGTACTCTATCTGAGGCTATATAAATAGAGTTATGCTATTACATTTTTACCCGTTCTATCTGTTAATTATTACAGCAGAAAAAAATTATTAAGATTTTTTTAACAAAGGGTGTGCTTTTTTCTCAGAGAAAACGATATATAGAGTGAGCAAGGAGGTGAAGCAGATGAAAAAAATTAAAGATGTTGCCATCACATTGATTCACGAAGAAATTGGCGAGAATGACAAAGTTGTACAAAAACGTCGTAAGTTTTCACGTTTAAACCCAGAAATCTCTACTCAAGGATTACAAACTTTTAAAAATGTCATTGAAAAATTGACTGGTGAAACGTACATCAATGTCGAAGTTACGACAGTAGAAACTTTATAAGGAGGAAGAAAATATGTCTAAAACTTTAGAACTCATTTTTCTGAATGCAGCTAACAAACCTGTAAAATTGCTTATTCCTGATTTAAAAGCAGGAGTTACTGAGGAAAATGCGCGTAATGCCATGAACACGTTGTTAGAAACTGACGCGTTAAATCCGACAGCTGGTAAACCTGTTGCAGTTAAAAGCGCACAAATTGTTGAAAAAGACACACACGTTATTTTCTAAAACTACTTTCCGAGTATATTCAAATTTTGAATATGCTCGGTTTTATTTTTCTATCAATCTCGGTTTAACAATATCTCCGAAGAAAATACGTTTATCTCCGAGCTTTCTGCAAATCGCATAATCTTCATACACATCTATCACTTGCGCTAAATTTTTATAGGCATGTTTGGGATTGAGTACTTCAATAAATTGCTGGCTCTGAATTTGAGCATTTAATCCTGCATCGATAAAAAATGTATCCTCATCAAGCACACGAATAATTGAAATATTATCCATTTAACCACCACTTTTCCCTCTTTATTATCAGTCCTATCTTATTACTCTTATTTTACTAAATTATATATTGATGTATTGTAAAAATCTACATTTTTTACAATTATCAAATAAAAAATGTAGAAGAGATGGTAAAAATTAATAAAATCTATTCAACATTATTGTTAACACATGTCATCTTGTTATTGTAGAATCCTCTCAATTGTGTTAAAGTTGTGATACTATTTAATCATCTACGAGGAGGGTTGAGATGGTCTTTTTATTACTTTTGGGATTAATAGCTGGAACAATGGTACCCATCCAAACCTCTATTAATTCTCGATTAATCGAATATACCAAATCATCATTTTATGCGTCTACTATTTCCTTCGCCGTAGGTTCTCTGTTTTTAATTATCGTTAATTTGATCGTTAACCCTGGCGTTTTTAACGCTAATTACTATCACTTTGATTTTAATTATACTTGGATTACAGGCGGGATTTTAGGAGTTATTTTCTTAACAGGAAATTTAATTTTATTCCCAAGACTCGGTGCTTCCTTAACAGTCATTATCACTATTGCTGGCCAGATCGTCATGGGGGTCTTAATCGATACTTTCGGTTGGTTCGGCGCAGAAGCGCAACCTTTTACTTTCTTAAAACTGTGTGGCATTCTGCTATTGTTCTTCGGAATCTTTATTATGAACTACTCTAAGCAAAGTGGTGCCACTGAAACGCAAAATAATCCTCTAGCACTAATATTATGGCTAGCCATCGGATTTGCCTTTGGATTCGCACCCCCTATCCAAACTGCTATTAACAGTCAATTAGGGCAAATTGTGCAAAGTCCATTTCTTGCTTCCTTCATTTCATTCTTTGTAGGAACACTCACATTATTTATTATCACTTTGATTATGAATCGTTCATTGAAAATGCGTGCACATTCTCCTGAAATTGGCAAAATAAAGTGGTTTTATTTTATCGGCGGTATATTAGGAGTGGTCTTCGTAACCGCAAATATCATTTTAATGCCCCATTTAGGCGCGGCACTCACTACTATCATTGCGATGCTCGGTCAAATGCTGATGGGCATACTCATCGATCATTTCGCTCTGTTAGGCGCACCCAGAAATCGCATCTCAGTCCGCAAATGTGTCGGCGTGATTTGTATTATTATCGGAATTGTTATCCTACGATTATTCTAGGATGCAATTCCTTTCTTTTTTCATTTTTTGGAAAAAGAAACCTATTAGAGAGAAAAGTGTCTTTTAAAAGTTGCACACCCCATATCATTATCGTATAATAATATTCAAATAAAATATTATGAGGTGATATATAATTGAAACGCCCCCTCTGGCTGATAGTGGTAATATCTATCCTCTTATTAACACTTATAGCCGTCGGAATATATGCCGTCTTCCGACATCAACATCTCCAGGCAAAACAACATCTTAAAATGTACACTGCTGCTTATAATCGTCCATTCACTTTTAAAGGCGTACAAGAAGCAGAATATACGCAAACTTTTCTTTATCATTCAGAATACGGAAAGATTCATGATTGGTTTATTCAATCTGGCAAGAAAGTTAAGAAAGACACACCCGTACTGGAATATTATAATTCGAAAGCGGAGCACCAAATGACTGCTTTTCGTAAGCAACTCACAGCGCTTGATAAGAAATCAAACCGCACTGTACTTCACACCTTTTTAGAAGAACAATTTTATCTTAATCAATCCTTGCTTCGAACCCAAGAACACAGTATTCTCGAAGGTACTTTGCATATCTTAGTACCTTATCCTTCAAAAGATAAAGAAGCTTTTGCTAAAATTTATAGTACTAAAAGAATTATCAAATCCATCGTCGATGAAAATCAACGTCGGCAATTAAAAAATAACCAAGAAATAGAAATCCAACCTCAATTCGGAAAACCTTTTAAGGGAAGAATAATTAAACTGGATCAATTCCCGACCTCAGCTTCAACGATAAGCAAACCGGCGGAATATACAGTTGCTATTTCTACCGATTCTACCTATCCCATAGGTACTCATTTTAATATTTCTCTTCCTACCCACTTAATTACTTTACCAAAAGAAGTGTTATATGATAAAAACTCAGTATTAATTAAAAAAGATGAGAAAATTGTTAAAAGAATTATTAAATACTATGAAAAATCGGGTATGGTTATTATTAGTGAGGGATTATTGCCAGGGGAAAAAGTTATTGCCCAACCAAAAAACTTCACGTTTAACTAAGTATTTTATATAATTACTCTATGTAAATACGTTTACAAGTAAAAATCAATATCTATTTATTTAATTTCTCGTAATTCAAATGATGTTCAATAAGTTAATCGAGTAAAATGGTAACTTTTTAAAAGTATCATCTTTATGAAAGAACTACACATTTATAATGTTTTTTTGTTTACATTTCATTTTTATTTAGTTATAATTAAATAAATAATAGAGACTTGAATATTTTAATAGTCTGTTCAAGCCTCGATTATAGTTATTAGTGTTAATAAGTGCTTATTTACGAGCGTTATTAATAAATTTGGGAATGTTATAAGGGAGGACTACAAATGGCCGTTTCTAAAATTAAAAATTCATCTGACTTGCTAGCTATGGTCACTTATGCAGATAAAATGAAAAGTATCATCAAGAAAGAGTTTTCAATCAGCTTCGAGGAATTCGCTGTGTTAACTTTTATCAGTCAATCTGATGATAGCGAATATTACCTTAAGGATATTATCAATCACTTAAACTACAAACAACCTCAAGTGGTTAAAGCTGTTAAAAATCTTTCACAAGAAGATTACTTTGATAAAAAACGTAACGAACAAGATGAAAGAACAGTATTAATTTTAGTTAATAGTAAACAACGCGAAAAAATCAACGAATTATTAGGTAGAATTGACGAACGTATTGTAAAAGCTAATAAAGAAATTAAATTCTGATTATATTAAGCAAAGGAATTGAGGCAGGAATAGTGTTTCAATTCCTTTATTTATTTCTGCAATTTCAGAGAAAAGGAGCCGAAATCCATTTTACGTATGGACTTCGGCTCCTTTTTTCTTCTTTTATTTCTCCCGGGTTGATAATCGGATAGAATAATAAATAATCACAGCTAAAATTAATATCCAAATAATGACTGTACCGAATTGTGCAGCATTTGGATTCACAACCACTGCATCAATAGTTTTTTGCGTCAGCAATAATCCTATCCCTGTAAATTCCAAGCGTTTAAAGTATAATCCTGCGATACTAATCGCTATGCCTGCAAAAAAGACAAACATATGCGCATATTTAGTAACTACAAACACACCAAGATCTATGTTAAAGGCATGCAACCCGACAAGTATTGCTGCAATGATAATAATCACAAACCCCATCAAGACATCGATTCGGTTACTGTACAAATAATTCTTTTTCACAATTCGGAAGTAAAGCAAGACGGTCGCTGGCAATACTAAAAGACAATAAATCAGAGATAATCCAGTCGCCGCTTGAAATGGCACAAACTGTTTATCATATAAATAGGAAATCAAGAGAAAGTTCACGATGAAAAATAAAATCGGGTTCAGCTGCAGGCCGAACAAATTTCGTTGTATCGTTAAAATTACTTCTGCTGGCGCTTTGCGGCGGTATTCGATATAATCTTCATCTTGTGCTTCTGACTTATGCAAATCTTCTCTTAAACTTTCTTTAATATCATCAATCATATTAGGAGAAAGGCCTTTATAATTAAAATAATCACCTATGTTTTCCAATAAAATTTTATCATTCGGTCGCATGAGGACTCTCCTTTTAATTTGCTATCTCTATCAATTTATCATTTCGCGAACAATATTTCTACTTTGAAAATCGAAAAAGCTGCCGACTTTACTCTAGTCAACAGCTTTTAAAACTCTATTTCTTATTTTTCAATATCAATACGGTAAAGTTTCAAGTTTTTATCTTTAGGAGATTCAGTGCCGAATTGATAAGTTGTTTTTCCGTCTTTTACATAACCGAAGTTACCTGTTCTATCGTCATTATGGTAACGCCATTTAACCGTATTACCTAATTGGTGCCGTACTTCGTTAAGTGTTGGACCATTAGGTTTATTGTATTCCATAGAAATACGTTTCACTGTACCTTGGTCTTTTTTACCTTGAGCAGTTACAATCATCAAACCATTAGCAGTCTTGAACTCGTAATAATGTTCAGTATTATCGGGTTTATAAGAATATCCAGAAGGTTTTTGTGTTTTTAAGACATCTTGAATATTCTCACCTAATTTAACGCCTTCTAGTGATTGATCACCTTGGTGGATTTGTTGAACGCTTTGAATCGTATTGCCAGATGCCGCGTCTGCTTGGTTAATACCTAGCCCTGTTAGAACTGTTGCAGAAACAATCGCTGCTGATAATATTTTTTTCATAAGCACTAACTCCTTTGTCATCTATATTTCTGTATCTTGTGCTTTACTTAATTTTACTATACCCTGAAATCGTATTACAGTAATCAGTCTGGAGTTGTAACTTTTTGTAATATTTTTCAATTTTGTGTCATTTCTTTAATATTTAAATAGTAAGGCAAATGAATATTATGCTTTATGAGACGTCTGTAAGCGTTTTTGTTCATCATCTAACACTGATTGGACATTGAAAAAGGCAGTCACAACTTCTAAGAATTCTCTCTTTTCTTCCACCATCGGATATAAGCCGGAGTGTTTAAAGGTTTCTAATTGCGCGTCTGGAATATCATGTAAAAATGTTTCAATATCTTCTGAAGTAGAACGTTCGTCATACTTGCCTGCAATAATTAATGCCGGGGCTTTTACTTCATTCAATTCCATAGCGATATCATCTCTAGTGAATGATTTCGTAACTGCTCTTTTTTCGTATTCCGTCATCAGACCTGTCGTATCCGAAACATTTTTAGAGAACTTTTTAATTTTTTTCATAGAAGCATAAGTATGTTTGTCTAAGAATTTCTCTTGTTCATCATCTTCCCACGTTCTGATTTTATCAGCATATTTTTTGAAAAGGCGTTCTGACGGCAATTCTTTTTGCACAGTCGTAGGATTAATTAATACTAAAGCATCTGTATAGCCTGAGTGTTTCACTGCTAAATCGACTGCGATAGAAGCTCCTAGTTCTTGACCAATAAAGAACGCATGACGAATGTATAAGTAATCTAATAATTCTTTAATATCTGATGCATACGTTTCGAAATTGATTTCCATTGGTTTATCAGAAAAACCGTGGCCGCGTAAATCAATCAACACAATTTGATAAGAATGCGCTAATTTGTCTGCAATCTGGTCGAAAATTGAATAATTCTCAAATGCGGAATGTATCATAACAAGCGGTTGACCGCTTCCCTTTGTCTCATAATTAATAGCTGTATTATCTTTCGTCGTAAATAGTTCCATCTGCTTCTTCACTCTCCTCAGGATTTGGTGCTTCATCTGGCAGTAATTCTAACAATTCTTCAAGTGTCGCTATTTCGTAATCCATTTCATGTTCTTCAGGTGCAAGTTCTACTTCTTCATCTTCATGATTGAACCATACACTTACCATTCCCATTGCTCTGGCAGGTGCAACATCATTCAAAGCATCATCACCGACATACATGACTTCTTCAGCTTTCACACCCAATTGATCAATAATATCTTCAAATATTTTCGGATGCGGCTTTCTGAAACCCACCATCTCTGATGTAGATAAAAAGTTAATATAGGACAAGATGCCTAGGCTGTCTAAACGATATTGTTTAATACGTGATTTGCCGTTCGCAATCACGCCGATCAAGTAGCCCCGCTTCACTAACCGTTCAAGTGTATACTGCGTGTCATGATACGGAAATACATAGCGATAAAAATGCATTTCAAAATCCGCAAATAAGTCTTTCCAAGTTAAACGATCGATATGGAAACGTTTAATAATTGCTTTATATAGTTCAGGTTTATCATGATCTTCATCATCATCCAGTTCAATAAATTGTTTCTTATAATCTTGCGCTTGAACATGCACAAGATAATCATGAAAACGCTCATATTGTTCTTCAATAAATTTATCTCTCGACTTTTTACGATCTAGCAAGGTACCTTCTAAATCAAATACAACTGCTTTTATTCCTTCTAAACTCATAGCTTCTCTCTCCTATAAATGCGTGCATGAGCATGCTTTAATCTTTTCATTTCTCTCTTTTTCAAAAGATTAAACCGTCTAACGCGGTTGTGTCGCTATTAAATACCCTAATACAGGTATGCCTAACAATGCGAGAATAATACTGGCAGGGATTTCAGTCGGTGCAATGAGTTGCGCTCCTAAACTATCCGCCAGCACCATTACTGTGCCTCCAATCATACCATTTAACAACATCTGACCACCAAGTTTCACCGCATATGTCCGCCGTATTAATTGCGGTACAATCATTCCTATAAATCCTATGATTCCCGTATAAGAGATGATGACTGCTGTCATGATGGAAGCAATCGCTAACACACTATACATTAATACTGGAACATTAATACTTAGCGATTGTGCTTTTAAAGTTCCCACTTGCAATAATTTAATTTGAGGCAGCAAAAGTATCAGCAAAACAAGACAGACTGCCAGTACAGGAGTAATGACTGCGACTTCACGCATTTCCGCCGCAGAAAATCCTCCGAACATATACATTACGATATTCTTTAATCGCCGTTCGTCTAATAAGATTAATAAATAAAGAAAAGCATTGAAAAGCGCCCCAATCATAATTCCTGATAAAATCAATGCACGCATCGGATAACCTTTAGACATGACGGAAGTCAATACCAACACAATTACTAAAGTGACAATACTTGCTACCATAGAAGCAAGCGGAATGAATAGACTAGATAATCCTATAAATACAGCTACCCCCGCACCTAAGACAGAACCGCTCGCAAGGCCAAGCGTTAAGCTGTCTGCAAGCGGATTATTCAATACGGTCTGAAACATTTGTCCTGCAATCGAAAGCCCGATGCCTGCCAATAAAGCTTCTGACATTCTAGGCATCCGCACTTCAAATAAAATACTATTATTTAAAGGGTTCGACCAACTGCCAAGATGCCAGAATAGACTTAGCGCGATACTCGCAATTAGTACAATAGACCAACTTACAATGATTTTTGTCTGTTTCATATCATTTATTCATTACGGTAAATCGCATCTCGCAACTCTGCTAGTCCTTGATCAATACGCGGACCAGGACGAGAAATTTTATCACCATCTACCGCTTCAATTCTTCCTTTCTTCACTGCCTCTAAATTTTCAAAACCACCGCGTTTACGAATAACTTTCAAATAATCTGAACGTGAAATCCCCTCTGTAGTAACCAAGATATCCGGATGATGTTTAATAATACTTTCTTTGCTGACCTTCTTCCATCCCTCTACATCTTTGAAACTATTTTCAGCATGCAATTCCTCTAACATATAGTTGAAGAACGTATTTTTACCTGCTGTATAAATTTCCGGTTCATGAGAGACTTCTAAAAAGACAGATGGTTTCTTCTCATGCTTCGGTACTTCTTTCAACACAGCTTCTACACGATGTTTCGTATCATAAACTAATGTGTCCGCTTGAGATTCGCGTCCTGTCACCTTTCCAATCTGCTTAAAGGTATCATAAATTTCATTTAAATTCTTAGCATCTTTGACATAGATGACTTTTACACCTTTATCTTTCAAAGATTGCAGCACTTTTCCATCCATACCCTTTTGCGATTCATGTGCGACAATCAAATCCGGTTTCGCTTTCAAAAGTTGTTCTTTATTCAATTTCATCGCGTCAAACTTCTGCTTATGCTTCACATCTTTCGGATAATCATCCACCGTAGAAACACCCACAATATCATCTCCGAGCCCAAGCTGATACAAAATTTCTGTATTACTCGGCATCAGTGAGATAATACGATGATACTTAGCCTTAGACTTTTGAGCATTCTCAGCTTTGTCTTGATTGTCCTTCTTATCCGTTTTCGTTGGCGAGGAACATCCTGCAGCAATTAAGATAATGACGATTAAGAAAACCCATAATTTTTGTTTCATTGATTTCTCCTACTATTTAATTGTTTTGTAAATCTCATTTTAGCATATTTGGAGGAAGTTGAAATAGGAACTTTGGGAAAAGAAAACCTTGGAGAGTGGAAGGCAAATTAATGTTCTGCTCCTCCTCTTATCCAACATTAATTCAAACAACTGCTATTCAACCGAAAAATAAAAAAAGCTACAAAGAAATCTATCATCATAGATTCCCTCATAGCTAATCTTAGTATATTGTTTAAAATTATCTTACATTGTATGCGGCGCAGATACTCCGACTAAAGCTAATGCGTTGCGTAAAGTAATTTGTACAGCTGCAACCATAGAAACATACGCTTGTGTTTTCTTATCGTCATCTGTTAATACTTTGTCAGCATTATAGAATTTATGGAAGGCAGCAGCTAATTCTTGAATATAGTTTGTCACACGATGCGGTGCACGATGTTCTGCCGCGCTTTCAATCATCGGTTCGAACTCAGCTACTTTTTTCAATAAATCAATAGCTTTATCATTTGTAATTACACTGAAATCTGCATTTTCAGATGGTGTAATACCACGTTCGCCTGCTTGTTTTAAAATTGAAGAAATACGCGCATGTGCATATTGTGCATAATACACTGGGTTTTCAGCTGAATTTTCTTTAGCTAATTCCATATCGAAATCAAAGTGTGTATCTGGACTGCGCATTGTTAAGAAGTAACGTGCTGCATCAATGCCGACTTCATCCATGATTTCACGTAAAGTAATGGCGTTACCTGTACGTTTACTCATTTTCACTTCTTCGCCATCTTGCATTAAACGAACCATTTGCATAATTTGAATTTCTAAACGGTCTGCATCAATACCGTAAGTTTCAACAGATGCTTTCAAACGATTGATATATCCATGATGATCCGCACCAAATAAGTTGATTAAGATATCTTGTCCGCCGTCACGATGGAATTTGTCATAATGATAAGCCACATCTGGCAAGAAGTATGTGTATGAACCGTCTTTTTTAATAATGACACGGTCTTTGTCATCATTAAAGTCAGATGTACGCAACCAAGTGGCACCGTCTGCTTCATAAGTGTAGCCGTTTTCTTCCATCAATTTTAAGACTTTTTTAATTTCACCTTTATCGTATAAAGTAGTTTCACTGAACCAGCCGTCAAAGTGCGTATTGAAATCAGCAAGGTCTTTTTTCAATTTTTCCATTTCGTAATCGACACCTAGTTGACGGAAGACTTTCAAACGTTCATCTTCAGGTAAGTCTTTCAATTCAGGACGTTTTTCAGCTAAGTCTTTACCGATATTCACAATGTCTTTACCGTGGTAACCGTCAGCTGGAAGTTCTGCCTCTTTACCCATTGCTTGGTCGTAACGTGCTTCAATTGAATGTGCTAAATTTGTGATTTGATTACCTGCATCATTAATGTAATACTCACGTGTCACATCATAACCTGCAGCATCTAAAATATTGCTTAATGTATCACCGACAGCTGCATTACGCGCATGACCAATATGCAAGTCGCCAGTTGGGTTGGCTGAAACATATTCCACTAATACTTTTTGATGTTTTGGATCTTCATTGCGTCCGAAATCTTTATCTTTTTCTAAAGCTTCAGGAATAATCGCAGTTAAATATTGATTATTAAGATAGAAATTGATGAAGCCAGGGCCTGCAATTTCAATTTTCTCTACATTTGCTTTAGATTTATCTAAATGGTCTACGATAGCTTGTGCAATTTCGCGTGGGTTGCGTTTTGCAATTTTAGTAAGTACCATCGCAATGTTAGTTGAGTAATCCCCATTCTTAGGGTCTTTCGGAATTTCCACTTTGACTTCAGGAACTTCTTCTGCAAGTTCAGCGGCTTTAACACTTGCTGTGATTTCTTCAATTAATGTTTGTTTGACTTGATCTATAATATTCACTCATTACAGCTCCTTATAGGTAATTTGATAAAGGTAGGTGCCCATTTTTTCTTCTTCTTGAAAAAGTTCATAACGAATTTTAAGCTTTGATGCTTCTGGCTGTATAAAATGATTGATACTTAAAGTACGCACGGTTAATGGAATTTTGCCTGCGGGTATTTCATACAAAGAAACGGTATCTTTGCCTTCCACAAAATGCAGATTTTGTTTAATCTCTCCACTACGCATCAATTTAACTTCGCTATCTTGTATTTTCAATGTGACATGAATCGAAATATCTTCAATTTGTTCATCGTAACGAATGTATTCAACTTGACGCTTTTCTTGCCAAGTGCCATTTGTTTCGTATTCAAACTCATCGGTTTCTCCATCACGTTTGATTAATTGCAATGTTTGGATCTGGATATTCTGGTCCAATTGATGCACTCACCCTATTCTTCATTTTGAATTAATACACATCATTATATCATACAAATACAAGGCATACAGTGATGAAATTCACACTGCATGCCTTGTTATTAAGTGGGGAGGCACTCTCTTTCAACTAGCTGCTCTCCCAGATTTTATTTTCCCTCAGTATCTTGATTCAAGTAATCTAAAACTACCGTTCCGACCGCTTCGGCAGCACTCATCATGGACGTTTCGCTGATGTTGAATTTCGGATGATGATGCGGGTAGGCTTCTCCTTCTTCTGGCTCTGCCCCAGCAAAAATAAAAGCGCTTGGCAGTTCTTTAGCATAATAAGCGAAGTCTTCGGATGGCGGCCATGGTGCACAACGTTCTACCTTTTGAATGGCGTCGTGTTCAGCATGTTTCAATGTATCTGCCACGTATTCTGTGAAGTCTGGGTCGTTATAAAGCGCTGGATAGTCGTCTATAAATTCGTAATCGCATGTCACGCCGAAGGTATGTTCAAGGCCATCTACAATGCGTTCCAATTCAGCAGCGATTTTGTGTTTAGTTTCATCATTGAGTCCGCGGACGTCCCCTTCAATTTCTACTTTGTCTTTGATGACATTGAATTGTCCTTTGGCATCAAATGAACCGATTGAGACTACGCCTGTTTCGAAGGGACTTAAACGACGAGAAACCACAGTTTGAACAGTCGTTACAAAATTAGCACCTGCTACTATAGCGTCATTAGCTGCATGGGGTGAAGAGCCGTGTCCTCCTTGACCGTGAATCGTCAATTTGAAAATGGCGCGCCCTGTTTGTACGTAGCCTTCTCGATAGTAAATCGTGCCACGTTCGCCATTACTCATCACGTGAACGCCTAAGACATGGTCTACACCTTCTAAGACACCGTCACGAATCATTCCGAGTGCACCGCCTGGAGGCATTTCTTCAGCCGGCTGATGAATTACTACTACTTTTCCTTTAAATTGATCTTTCATATCGATTAATGTATCTGCTAAAGTCAGCATATAAGCTGTATGTGCATCGTGGCCGCACGCATGCATGACGCCTGGATTCTCAGACGCAAATGGCAATCCGGTAGCTTCTTCAATCGGCAATGCATCAAAATCAGCACGAATCGCGATGGTTTTCCCTGGCTTACCGCTGTCGATAGTGACTTTAACCCCATTATCGCCAACATTCGTTTCTACCTTACAATCCTTTCCTTTATAGAAATCCGCAATATATTTCGGTGTTTCTACCTCTTTGAAAGATAATTCAGGATGCGCATGTAAATATCTGCGCATCTCCACCATTTTCTCTTCTTTCTCTTTGAGTCTGCGAATTAATTCTGAACTCATCTTACCCACTCCTTTAGAAAAAATAAATACTATTCTGGCTGCTTAAAAGTTTAATAATTAAAATTATTCTGATAATTAATACTCTTACTGTAACATATTCGGACGAAATATGGGGAAAATGAAAAGAACGGATTGTATATAGCCCCCTAAAGTTGGATTTTCGAGTCCAACTTTAGGGGTGCGAGATAACGCTTATTGGTGCATAGAATGTGCAAAGCTCTTTTTATATTAGTCCATAAAGAAACATAAAATAAAGAAGTTCGGTGTAAATTAATTACGAATTCTATTGATAATGCCGCTTAATTTTTTTAAACTTCGATTAATGTCTCTTTCGTCAATATATGAATATGAAAAGCGAATGTAGTTTTTGCAATTCGAGTCATATATCTCTCCAGGTTGTATGAGTATATTTTCTTTTACAGCTTCATTAAACAAAGTTTTCACATTTATTGATATGGAGAATTTAAACCAAATGTAAAATGAACCCCTAGGATCATCCCAACTGCCATACATAGATAGATGTTCTTTTAAAGCTTCTATAAATATACGTTTACGTATTTCTAATTTTAGTCTCAATTCATCTATATGTTTTTCATGGTAAGTATTTAGCCATTTTGCAGCAATATGCTGTGATATAGAACTAGCTCCATAGTCATTTTGCATCTTCAAATCAGATAAGTGACGAATTACATTTTTATTTGCTACTATCCATCCAATACGAAGACCAGAACTTACTGTTTTAGATAAACTGCCTAAATATAAAACATTGTCACTATTTTTCAAAGACTTCATAGGCATCTGTTTGTTCGTATTGAACCACAAATCAGAATATACACTATCTTCAACAATAGGTATTCCATTTTTTTGACATTGATTTATAATTTTTTGCTTTTGCTCTTTCGTATAAGTATTTTGAGTAGGATTATGCAGAGTTGGTATACAATAAAATATACTGTTTTTATAGTCGCTACTTATTTTGAATATATTATTAATATTTCGCTTTATATAGTTAATTGATAAAGGTGTAATTTGAGATCTGATATTATGCCACGTATGTATAGAGTTAATATAAGAAGGTGTTTCAATAATAATTTTAGATTGGGGAATTAATAACCCATCAGCAATTAGTTTTAATCCTTGAATAGCACCTGAAGTGATACATATATTATCAATGTCACACGTGACTCCTCTTTTTTTCATATACTCTACTATTTCTAATCTGAGCTCTATTTTTCCTTTTGGTTCCTCGTAGTTTGTTTGTATAGAATCTTCAATACTGTTTGATATTATTTCTTTGAATAAATGATTAGGAATTAATTTTGGAGATAACTCTCCCGTACCCAGACGTATAATATCAGGGTTGAATTCTAGTTCATTGATTCTTTGGATATAATATTGGTTGTTTTTAGACATACTGTTCTCTATATAATTTTGCCACTGAATATTACTTGTAATATGGACATTCCATTTATATCGAGATACGTAAACTCCCTTTTTTTCGATTGATTCTAAAATGCCATAACTTTTCAAAATATCTATTGCCTGTACAACTGTAGACCTGTTCACATTATAATATTTTGAAATTTCTCTTTGAGAAGGTAATTTATCTCCAGGTGATAACTCACCATTATCAATTTTATTAATCACATCATCCATTATCATTTTATATTGAAATTTATTCATAACCGCCCTCCTTAAATCTGGTTGGAATTTTATTTTTAATCTGGTAGGTTTTTAAAATTTCAGACTATTATATCATATAAATCAAAGGGGGAAGTTTATAATGGCGCAAAAATTAGAAAAAGCAGTTTTTTCTAGGGAAATAAAAGGAGAATTGAAGCCTTTAATGAAAAAGGATAACTATCATAATATTTTTGCTTTGACTCTTGATTGGTTGGTGATTTTTGGAAGTGCTTATTTAAGTATATATACGGAAAGTATATTTATTTATCTACTCAGTATTATTTTAATTGGGAGTCGGATGCGAGCTTTTGACAATTTAATGCACGAAGCATGTCATCACTCATTATTTACTCCCAGCTATCCTTCATTTTAATTTAAAGAAGGCATACACTATTTTGATGCGAGATAAGAAGTATAGGGGAACACATCATTGTACAGTTTTTTCAAGACGCTGCCAGGTTTTATAGCGTAGTAAATGATATTTGTACACCCAATAGTAAAATGAAAGAGAGTTAATGTTATGCTACAACCAATTGTACATGGAATTCTATTAGCACTAGGTCTAATCCTGCCATTAGGAGCACAAAATGTTTTTGTATTTAATCAGGGAGCTAATCAAAAGAAATTTGTAAAAGCTTTACCAGTCGTAATAACAGCTGGACTGTGTGATACATTTTTAATAACAATTGCAGTTTTAGGTGTTTCATTGATTTTAATGTCTTTACCTATTTTACAGTTAGTTATATATATTATAGGACTTATATTTTTATTATATATGGCTTGGTCCTTATGGAATGAAAAGCCAAATAATTTAGAAAGCTACGACTCTATGAGTGCTAAAAAGCAAATTGGCTTTGCTTTATCAGTATCACTATTAAATCCTCATGCAATTATGGATACAATAGGTGTTATTGGGACAAGCGCTTCTGTTTATTCAGGTACAGAAAAATTATTGTTCAGTATTTCTACTATTATGGTTTCATGGATCTGGTTTATTTTATTAGCTGTATTAGGTAAAATGCTAGGTTCTATAGATAAAACTGGTAAATATATAATAATGTTAAATAAACTATCTAGTATTATAGTTATTATAGTTAGTTTAATTATTGTGAAAAATATCTTACGTTTAATCTTTTGATATAACCATTTATTTGCACTAATGTTGGCCGAGTGTTAATTGACTTTTTCTAATACAATAAGCACCCCTAAAGTTGAATTTTTTCGAGTCCAACTTTAGGGGTGCAGTATAATTTTATGGAATCATTAACTTTAACACTTTATTTATCGTGCAATGCTTCCTTTAATTCATCGCTAGAATTATTCCACATGTCAATGTCATGATTTTTTAAGAATTCACGGATAATATCAATATTTTCATCACCGATATGATTAATAACTACTTTATGTTTCATTGATTTATCCATCATATTCACGTGTTCCGGCATGCTCTTATAACCGCGGCGAATTTTCTTATTCACCATTAAATAGCATGCAGTCAAACCTGCGTAATAAGCACCATGTTCGCCACGTTCTGTAGTGACCCAGCACAACCAATATTCTTTAGCTTGCGGGCCTTCTACCGTTTCTTTATCGGTAATCCATTTCACGCCTTTTTCTACATCAGCACGTGCGTGCATCGCACCGATATCGATAAATGCTTCTTTAGATTGCAAGTCTATAAACACGGGTGCAACGTTATCTAAACTGATAGACCCTATATTGGTTCCTTTGTGTCCATCAAGCGGATCATTTTTAATAATGTTGAATTTAAAACCTTTATTCTCTGACAAAAGTCTCACCTCCAATAGTTTTTCAATGCTATTTTACTGTATCATCTGAAGCATTTCTAACACAATTTAATCAATTAAGTTCGTTTAAAATGCTGATAATACGTTCGCGTATTGCGTCATCTTCAATATTATAAATCAATTCTTTAGGGAAATATAATTTATAATCTTGGCGATTGATGCCCGTAATGCTCTGTATTACCATAGATTGGCTGCTGATTTCGCGTATCTTTCCATTACGTTGCAGCAAGTGAATCGGCTGGCGGTTAGACCCCGGGCGGTCATAATCATAAGGCAAGTCGGAGAATGACTCGCTGACAAAATAGTAATTCGGGTTGATTCCAGCTTCTTCAAAGAGTTCGCGCAACTCATTCATAGTAATAATCGAGCCGTCGAATGGCAAGAATTTGAATAGGTCACGGTTGATGAAACGGCGCGCTAAATCACTTAAAATTGGATCGCGTTCTTTAATCCACTCTTTTAAATAATAAAGGACTACCGCTTCATCCAAATCTACATATTGTTCAATCGTCATTGTGCCTTCAAAAAATGGAATGAAGTCAGTTGGAAAACGTTCGAATTCATATCCGTCTTGGTATAACTCTTTAGCCCGTTTCAATGTATTATTCAATAATACTTCTCCGCCACGGCTGACAGGATGGAAATAAATCTGCCAATACATTTGATAACGGCTCATTATAAAGTTCTCCACTGCATGCATGCCGCTTTCTTTAATCAGCACTTCATCTTTCGTCGGACGCATTAAACGCAGAATCCGTTCCATATCGAATTTACCGTAAGACACACCTGTAAAGTAGGCATCACGTTGCAGATAATCCATTCGGTCTGCATCGATTTGGGAAGATATCATCGAAATGACGAGTTTATTTTCATGTGTTTTATTAATCACCTCTGCCACTTCTTGCGGAAACGTCGGTGAAACACGACTGAGTACTTCGTTCACTTCTGTATCGCCAGTAATAATGGCTTGAGTGAATGCTTCATGGTCGGTATCAAAGATTTTTTCAAAGCTGTGAGAAAAAGGACCATGTCCTAAATCGTGTAAAAGTGCTGCACATAAGGCAAGCGGACGGTCTGCATCATTCCAAGCTTCTCTTCCTCTGAAAGATTCGTCTATAATCCGGCGTACGATTTCATAGACGCCGAGAGAATGGCCAAAGCGACTATGTTCTGCTGTGTGAAATGACAAATAAAGCGTTCCAAGTTGTTTAATTCTGCGCAATCGTTGAAATTCTTTTGTTTTAATCAAGTCCCAAATAACTTGATCTTTTACATGAATGTAACGATGAATCGGATCTTTGAATACTTTCTCTTCAAATAATTTTTTAGTGCCGTAATCTGTCTCTGACATCCGATTCCCCTCCTTGTAGATGATATTTCTGCAATTGATTCACTCAGAGTTCTTTTTTCATTAAAGCTAAGTCCATCACCTCGCCATACATTTCATGATGGTAGGCGCGTACTAGTTCAAAGCCGTGCTGTTTATAATATTCAACACCTTCTGTATTTTGATTATCTACTTCTAGATAAACTGCATCGTATTGGCCATTAAAATGTTTCAAGCCGGCTTCTAATAAATCAGTTCCGTACCCTTTACGTTGAGATTCTGGGCGTACATAGTGGGCGGATAAGAATAACTCGCTGCCATTAATAAAGTTGGCAAACCCTACAATCTCTCCGTCTTCTTCGGCTACTAAAAATAGCTGGTCTTTCAATCTTTTAGTTAAATGTTGTTCATTATATGCAGCTGCTAACAATTCGTTGACTGTTCTCGCAGCATAAATATTCAAATAAGTATTGTACCAAGCTTTTGTTGCGACATCTCTAATGCTCACGACATCTGCTGGTGTTGCTTCTCTTACTTTTCGCATGGCAAATCTCTCCTTATAAATTTCGAAAATAGTATTTTTATTATAGCATAGGTCCCAGTTTAGACGGGAGTGGAACGCTATATTACCTATGTTCTTTACCTTTTATTTTCCCTATTATTAAAGTGATAATGAATAGACAAATAATCAACACGAAAATCGTGATATTTGTCCAAAATTTGACTTGTTCGTTTGAATTGATCAAACGGATTAAAAAACTGATTAGCGTTAATACCACTAAGGTATATTGTACGATTTTAAGCGTTTTGTTCATTGTGATGCCCCCATTCAGTTTGGATTGCGAATTAAAGTGATACTTAAAATTTTTTCAAAATAAAACGAGGCAAGACAACTTTTCTGCCCTGCCTCCGTTAATGAACATCTGCAACGACTTGTATTCTACTTCGTTTCTTGCAGTGTTTTACTTTTACGTTTAAATTCTGAGTTCCATTTTTCAGCAATCCTTACTGCATACGTATCTTTCACAATCTCTCCTGGGGCATTTGCATTGCCGATTAAATAATCTTTAAGAGCTGCTCCTAAAAACTCAAGACTATATTCTATTTGATGCATGCAAGGTCTCGCTTTAATTTTAGGACAATCACCACCGACTAAAATCAAACGAAAATCTATCTGTGCCATTTTTTCTTTAAAATCTGGATAATCCGGATCTCTTAAAGTTTCAGACCAATGATCGATAAATGCTTTCATAGAAGCTGAGACGCTATACCAATAAACAGGTGACACTAATAAAACAGTGTCGCTTTTTAGTACCTGGTCTATAATAATTTTATAGTCATCATTGTAACTAGAGATGATTTGCTCGTCGTGTCTAACATCTCTGACTGGATTGAAACGATATTGAGTTAAATCAATCCAATTATAATCTAAATCTTGTAAAGTCATTTTTGCTAATTCTGCCGAGTTTCCTGCTGGTCTGCTACCTCCAAATAAAACTGTAATCATAAGACGCTTCCTCTCTTTATTTCAACGCTTTTAAAGACATTTTTATGTATCCTTTAATAATATTTAGTTGTGAACGTTTACATTACTTTATTATTATAAGGCACTTTATCTAAATATACCATTTTGATGAATCTTACATTAATTTTTTGTAAAAATAATGAATATTTTCGTTTAGGATGGGTATTTAAATTTTGTAAGTATTTCCCAAGTATCACACATAAATTAGGTGCTGGTACTAAAAAACTAAAAAAGGTGATTATAATATGGATGATACGAGCTTTGGTAACATTTATATTGACTCCCAACCTGTGACATTAGATTGGGACACTTTAGTAACAGACGAATCTGAAATGGAAGTCGATGGGATTCCGTCTTCAGTTATTGACATGTGGGTCAACAAAAAACAACTCATCCCTTCTTATACGAAGGATAATCTACGTCATTTCTATACTAAAGATGTTCTGAACGCTTGTCGGTCATATGTGAAAGTATACTAAGCAGCTATTAAAAATGCTTATTTTTCACTTATGAATTTTGTCGATATAGAAAGGACTATGCACTATTTTATTTATAAACATTCGAGACAGAATCTGAAATGAGTCGCTTTTAAATGAGTGAATGCGAAATTACAGATTCTGTCTCTTTTTTGTTGCTTGAATTAAGGTTTGTGCTTAAAATATTGTTAAAGTTTATTCACCTCGGAGGTACCTCAATATTAATATTATCCCCTATTATGAAGCCACACAATTACGTTCCCCACAGTATTCAGTTAATCAAAATGCTTATTTAGCAGCAAGAAGTGGCATTGAAGGTGAAAGGTTTTTTGATAACTTTTTACAATCACTTCCTAGTTGCCAGTATTTAAAGCGCATTGAATTTGGAGAATTTTCTTTTGTAGAGTTTGACTTTATTGTCTTTACTTGCGAAGCACTTTGCATTTTTGAAGTGAAACATTATCGTGGTCCTTATCTTTTGGAAGAAGGAAGTTTAGTGCATCAACATAATAAGAAAATTATTCATAAGAATCCTTTCAACCAATTGAATCGGGCCCAACTTCTTTTGCAATCAATGTTGCAAGAAATAGGCGTGAAGCTTCCCGTAATAAGTGCGCTAATTTTTACACATCCCGAATTTACACTTCTCAACCCACTCGCTTTGAAAAAACAAGGCACAGTTCTTCTTCGTTCTGAACTCAACCAATTGAAACAGACAGTGAAAGCCGGTTGCTTTAAGCGTAACATTCATATTATGAATGAACTGGTGAAAAAATCTTCTCCATGTAAAAATAAATATATCAAAGTAGAACGTCTGCCGTTCGATACTATGAAATCCGGATTACGTTGTCCTAAATGTCAGAAACTCACGTTCGAACCCCCACTTGCACGAAAGCGTTTATGGCGTTGCCCTCACTGTGAACATGAGTTAAAGCAAGTCGATTTGATTCAATGTAATTTAGTAGAATTGTTTATATGTAAAGGTGAGCCATTTTCATTGAGTGAAGCTATGAAATGGTGCAATTGTGAAAAGGGAAATAATAATCAACATAAGATGCTTTATAGAATCTTGATGACTACATTTAAACATGTCGGCATCACAAAGGATAGACGCTATTATCTAGAAATGGAGTTGTGGTAATTGCGGGATGGGCTGGCAGTATATGCGGAAGGTGGGGGCGGGGGTTGAGGTTTTCTAGACACTTCTCGAATTCTTGTGTCTAGATTACATGCTTTTCTAGACACTTCTCCAAATCTTGTGTCTAGATTACACCCTTTTCTAGACACTTCTCCAAATCTTGTGTCCAGATTACATGCTTTTCTAGACTCTTCTCCAAATCTTGTGTCCAGATTACACCCTTTTCTAGACACTTCTCCAAATCTTGTGTCCAGATTACACCCTTTTCTAGACACTTCTCAAATTCTTGTGTCTAGATTACACCCTTTTCTAGACACTTCTCGGAAACTTGTGTCCAGATTACACCCTTTTCTAGACACTTCTCGGAAACTTGTGTCCAGATTACACCCTTTTCTAGACACTTCTCGGAAACTTGTGTCCAGATTACACCCTTTTCTAGACACTTCTCGAATTCTTGTGTCCAGATTACACCCTTTTCTAGACACTTCTCCAAATCTTGTGTCCAGATTACACCCTTTTCTAGACACTTCTCAAATTCTTGTGTCTAGATTACACCCTTTTCTAGACACTTCTCTGAAACTTATGTCTAGTTTACACATTTCCACCCACCTAGCCCTCGCCGTATAATCTCACATCAACTAAAATAAAGGGAACTGAGATATAATAATGAATATCTCAGTTCCCTTTTCTCTATCATCACTTGGCT
The DNA here is from genome assembly GCF_900186985.1 of Staphylococcus piscifermentans. NCBI lineage: Bacteria > Bacillati > Bacillota > Bacilli > Caryophanales > Staphylococcaceae > Staphylococcus > Staphylococcus piscifermentans. The sequence continues at coordinate 2,365,067 of NZ_LT906447.1, forward strand.
TGTTTACGTTTTGCCAATTTCTCTTTAAGTTTACGATCTTGCTCTTCTTTTCGACGTTTACGTTCTTCGTTACGCTTACGCAAGCGCTCTTCTTCTTCTGGGTCGCGTGGTTTTTGGAGTTGTTTTTCAACTTTTTCCATTAATTCGTCTTCCGTCAAAGCTGCAAGAGGACGGTTGTTTACGAAAGCGAATGTTTTTCTGCGACCTGGACCGCAGTATGATTGGCACCCTATTTCAATTTCAGCTTCGGGATCTAATTTCTTCAATTTTCTTTCTAGGGATTTGCAATTGACGGCTTGGCAATCATCACAAATCAAGAATTTGTTTTGCACTGCTCTGTCCACCTCTCTTTATCTATTAATCAAGTTCTCATTAAGTTCATTTTTCATCGTATTTCAACTTTATCTATTTTACCCTTTTTCCGTAAAATTTCAAGCGTAAATTCGCGCCTCGAGCACCTTAACGACCTCTCGCGCCACTTTCAACTTACCGTCCTGAGCACTCTCATCCAAACACAACGTAAAAAAACTGCCTGGCCGCATATTCACCTGTTTGCGGTTCGACAGCTTCTCGTTCTTTATTGACCTTGATAGACGTGAAACGGTAGCGGCTTGATTTTTGACGCTCTCCAACTGTTATAAATCGCAGCGCGTTCTTTATGCTCGCCCAAAATAGCGATGCCGCAATCTCCGCCGCCTGCGCCTGATGTTTTGGCAGCTGCGCCGTATGTCTCAGCAATATCACATAATAATTTTAATTGCGGTGTTTCAATATCAACATTCGCCTCTTGATCCATTTGTTGGATAATAGAGCGATTACGACGAATCATAGCTTGAACACCTTTTAAATTATTGGTTTTAAATGCATAAATCAAACGTTCCACACAAGATTGTGATTGTTCTAGGAAATGACCGTAGAAAATCGGATCGGATTTCAAACGTTTGACTTCACTCACTAAATAAGGGGAAGAGGCTGGAGAGCCGGTCCATCCGATTAACACTTCCATATTTTCGGGAGCTTGAAGCGGTTCAGTATAAAGTCCAGGCCAGTTTTTCTTTACTACTTCGGCTACAGATGAAGTTTCGATTTGCTGCATGACCCAGTCATGGTCGAAAGTGCTGTAAGCGAGCCATCCGGTAAAGACACTGACCGCAATATCGCCGCATGAACTTAAACTTTGTAATTTCATATTCGCGATGACAGCCAACTTATAAATGTTCAAGTTAGCTAAATCGAGTTCATAAAACTCATTTAATACCTTTACGACCGAAACCAGCACTGCTGCACTGGAGCCAAGCCCATATTTATGACCAGAAGCATCATCTAAGTTGCTGTCAATCACTAAGTCAAAATGCTTTAATTCTTTGCCGCAGCTCTTAGCATATTGCTCAAATACTTCTACTGCAGTAATCACGTACTTTAATTGGTTAGCAGCGTTGGTATCTGATACTACAATTTTATCTGCTTCTCTTTGAAAAGTAATCGGTTCATGGTGCAGCGTTTTTGAATGGATAGTCCCTGTTGCAGCTGAAGCTTCTTCAATCGTAGCTGTAACAAAACGGTCCACAGCTATTAATACTGACTTATAGCCGGGCTCTGTCACCGCATATTCTCCTGCGATATATAATTTACCGGGCGCTTTGACTTGAATCATAATGCATCTTCCTCATCTAGAATTTCAATACCTATGCCGATGTCGCTGGCAATAATTTGTTCTGGAGCAAAATATGAAGTGAGTTTATCAATCACTGCTTGCTGATCTTTCTTTTGAACTAGTACTTTCACATTAGGTCCGGCATCCATAGTGAAGTAAGCTGGGATACCCGCTTCTCTGCATTCATGTACAAGCGACATCGCTTCATAACTATCAGCAACTAAGTAAGTAAATGGAGGTTGCGCGCCTAAATTTGTTGCATGCATGCGTAAACCATTGGCTTCCAACACTTCTCCCAAACGTTTAAAGTCTTTCTCTTGAATTGCCGCTTCGGCTTCTGCAATATCTGCTTCAACGTGATCCAACCAATATTGATAAAAACGCGAAGTATTACGGGTTAAAGACATACCTGTACGGCTTTTCACTTTCTTAGATCGGTTATTAATCACTACAAAAATCATAGACAGTTCGTCTTCCCAATGATCTGCATCGATAGGATGGCTGTATGAAGAAGCATCATCGTGTCCTTTTTCCCATTCAGCAAAACCGCCGAAGATGCTTCTGCATGCAGAACCAGAACCGCGTCTTGCAAGTCTTGATAAATCTTGATTTGAAAGTCCCATATCTAACGCTTCGTTACAAGCCGCTGCGAGCGCTGCAAAGGCACTTGCTGAAGAAGCTAAGCCCGCTGCTGTCGGTACAAAGTTCGTGCTGTCGATACGTGCTTTAAGTTCAGTCCCTGCACGTTCTCTGACTAAATCTAAATAAGCAGAAATTTTTTGTGTTTCCTTTTCATTTGCTTCTTCGCCATTCAAAAAGAAAGTATCTTTTGTGAATGCTGCATCAAAGGTTGCACGTGTTTCTGTATAAAATTTGTCCAGCGTCAAAGAGATACTATTATTCATCGGGATAATGAGTGCCTCATCTGCTTTTCCCCAATACTTAATTAACGCAATATTAGTATGCGCTCTTGCTTTGCCAGTTTTCGCCACTTTGAATTACCCTCCTAAACTCTCTATCCAAGTATGCTGTGCGCCAGCTTTCGTCACTGCTTTTACTACTTTTTTAGCAGTAGCATAATCCTTAACAAGCGTAATCATACTTCCGCCGCGTCCGCTTCCCGTCAACTTGCCTGCCACTGCGCCTGCTTGTTTGGCAGCACTCAACAATTTGTCAATCTTTGGATGGCTTACAGTTAATGTTGCTAAGTAGGACTGACATTCGTTAAATATTTCTGCCAGCAAATCAAAGTTGCGCGTTGTAATAGCTTGATTCGCTGAGTGAACGAGTTGTCCGATACGTTCAATAAATTGTTTATTTTCATGATTATTATCGACTAATTCATGGACATCATGTACAGCTTCTTTGGTATTCCCTTTTATACCGGTATCCAAAACTACCATATAGCCAGGTAGTTGCAAAGATTCTAAAGAAGTGAACACACCTTTTTGGAACCAAGTCGGTTGATTAGAAACAATGGTTTGTGCATCAACACCACTCGGTTTGCCGTGCGCAATCATTTCTGCCCAATTGACATGTTCAATTAATTCTTCATCACTCAATGGTTTGTCTAAATAATTGAAAGCTGCTCTCGTAAAGGCTACTGCAACTGCGGCACTGGAACCTAAACCTCTAGATGGAGGGAGCTTGGCATCAATTTTAATCATAACAGGTGATTGGATATGACTCTCTGCTTCGAATCTGCTGATTAAGGCATGAAGATGTTCTGGAGCATAAGCAACTTCCCCTTCATATACATCACTTATCATCGTTGAAACAGCTAATTCAGGCATTTCTTCAATTGTGACCTTTACTTTCCCTGACGAAAAAGGAATTGCAATCGCAGGTTCACCGAATGTGACCGCATGTTCTCCAACTAATATAATTTTACCGTTTGATTCCCCGTAGCCTTTTCGTGTCATACTCTCATCACCTTTAACACTTTCCCAAATTTCTCGAAGGATACCTATGCATCGCTTGTGTGCATGCCAAAACAGCCAGCCACTTTCTTTCTATACTTATCAATGACTAGTTGGATTCTTAATTAAAGCATTCTTCTCATATACTTATTGTCTTTATATACTCTATTTATTTTAAACATTTCGCTTAAATATTACTATAATTTTTCGGAAAATGTTTAAATACCGTCTTATTATAACTTAACTTTTACTCAATTCTATCGTACTTAAGATGTAAAAATTAAGACCTGCTAATAAACTTCTCTCTTATTTTACCTAAAACTACAAATGATTTAAATGATTTAGACATAAATTTGTCATAAAACTCTACGATTATTTTCTATCGATACGCACAAATAAGAGATGTGCCAGCGTTGCAGCTATTCACATCTCCCTATTTTAATCATCCATTTTTGCATTAATTTTCGCGTTGCGTTCTATCATGCGATCGAAATATTTTTCAAAACGCATCCATTCTTCATCAGTAACTGGATCCATATTCAAAGTAGCCCCTAACGCTTTGAGCGCATAAAGCAATTTGAACATTACCTCATTGACAGTGAGCGGATGTCCGAGCAACTCTTCTAATGACGCCATACAAAATGGGTCAATATCTGGATACTTGAATTTCGTTTCTTCGTCTTGCAGTGCACGTTGATAGAAATGACGCATCATTTCAGCTCTTTCAGTTCCGGAGCCTTCAACACATAAATAAATTTGGACTGCAATCCCGCCGCGTACACGTCTTTGTGAAATACCGGCAAATTTTTTATCGTTTATACTTAAATCAAACTTTCCTGGACAGTACGAACGTTCGATTTCTTTAGTATCAATTTGAACGTGCTCATCTTCAAACATTTTACAGATGAGTTCATACATCAAATTGAAAGCTTCATCGATAGAAACCTCAGTCTTCCCTTTGAAAATTAAAGAGATATTTAAAATACCTTGATCTAGTACAACACCTAAACCGCCAGAATTGCGCACAATCACATTGTAACCACATTCATCGACCAAATAACGAATTCCATCACTTAAATGCGGCAAACGTGCATCATGCGTCCCTAATATAACGGTGTGCTGGTGAATCCAAGTACGAATCACACTGCATGACAAATCCTTGCCCGTACTTTCTGAAAAGGTATCATCAAACGCGAATGACTGCATCGGCGCTAAACCTGTTGAATGATCGATGTAGCGCCAATCTGAGTCATTAAAATATTTTTGCACTAAATCCATTATTGTAAAGTTTGTGCTGCAGTGATGATTGATAAATTATAGACATCTTCAGTAGAGCAACCGCGTGATAAGTCGTTTACTGGTGAATTCAAACCTTGCAATACTGGTCCGATAGCTTCATATCCGCCTAAACGTTGTGCGATTTTATAGCCGATATTACCCGCTTCTAAGCTTGGGAAGATAAATACGTTAGCGTCACCTTTGATTTTTGCATCGGGTGCTTTTTTCGCTGCTACTTTAGGAACGATAGCCGCATCAAATTGGAATTCTCCGTCAATAACGACATCAGTCAAACCTTCTTCTTCCGCTTTTTCTTGTGCTTGTTTAGTAGCTGATTCTACTTTTTCTACATCATCAGATTTCGCTGAACCTTTAGTTGAGAAGCTTAATAAAGCAACACGCGGATCCATACCGAAACTTTTAGCTGTTTTCGCACTTTCTACTGCAATTTCTGCTAAGTCTGCCGCTTCTAAAGTAGGGTTGATAGCACAATCGCCGAATACATATTGCTCGTCACCTTTAATCATAAAGAAGACACCTGATGTTTTAGATACACCTGGTTTAGTTTTAATAATTTGCAATGCTGGACGTACAGTGTCTCCAGTTGAATGTGCTGCACCGCTTACAAGTCCGTCCGCTTTGCCTGTATACACAAGCATTGTTCCGAAGTAATTTACATTGTTCAACATATCTTCCGCTTGTTCTTTTGTAGCTTTGCCTTTACGACGTTCAACAAAAGCTTCAACAAGTTCTGGTTTCAAATCACTTGTTTCCGGTGTAATAATTTCAATACCAGAAATATCTAAACCTTTTGCTTCAGCAAGTGCTTGAACTTTGTCAGCGTTACCTAAAACAATAGGCGTTACATAATCAGTTGAATGTAATTTTACTGCTGCTGTCAATACACGTTCATCTTCACCTTCCGGCAACACGATTTTAACGTTTTTTCCTGAAAGTTTGTCTTGTAATACATTTAATAAACTAGGCATAATGTCCTCCTCAAATTTACGAGTTTTATTTTTTACCATCCTTAATTATACGCCATTTGCAGCAACATTTCACGCAGTAAAACATAATCAATATCTATGATTTCAATCACGCTTTATGATAGAATTTTTAGTGAAATAACAGATAGTAAAAGGAGCGATTTAAATGAGTCAAGCAGCAGAAACTTTAGATGGATGGTATAGCCTCCATTTATTCTATGCAGTAGATTGGCCTACATTGCGTCTTGTACCTGATGAAGACCGTATTCAAATCGTTCAAGAATTCCATGACTTCTTGGACAAATTAGCATCAGTACGTGATGACCATAATGGTGACCACGCACTTTATAATATTACAGGTCAAAAAGCAGACATTCTTTTATGGGTGCTACGCCCTGAAATGCAAGAATTGAACTCAATCGAGCTCGCACTTAATAAATTACGTATTGCGGATTATTTAGTTCCTACTTATTCATATGTTTCTATCATCGAACTCAGCAACTACTTGGCTGGCAAATCAGATGAAGACCCATATGAAAATCCGCATGTAAAAGCACGTTTATATCCTGAATTACCACATTCAGACTATATTTGTTTCTATCCTATGAATAAACGTCGTAATGAAACATACAACTGGTATATGTTATCAATGGAAGAACGTAAGAAATTGATGTATGACCACGGTATGATTGGTCGTAAATATGCTGGTAAAATCAAACAATTTATTACAGGATCAGTCGGCTTTGATGATTACGAATGGGGCGTGACATTATTCGCGCAAGACCCATTACAATTCAAGAAAATCGTATATGAAATGCGCTTTGATGAAACAACAGCGCGTTATGGCGATTTCGGCAGCTTCTTCGTAGGTCACATCCTACCAGAAGAAACATTAGAAACATTCTTTAGATTATAAGATATGAGTCAGGACATCTCGAGCAGAGATGTCCTTTTTAATATGAGAATTTACTATGTATGAACACGAAAGGAACTTGCCTACTCTCTAGAAGCAAGTTCCTTTTTCATTATTATCTATTTAAATATATTGTTTCTATGAAAAATAAAGACAGATGACTGCACAACGTTAAGAAGTGAGCGACACCTATGTACCACATGCACGCTGCCTGTCTAACACAGCTCAAATAATAGTGGCACTGACCAAAGGCATCTCTCACTCTCAATGCCGGCAGTATCTGCCTTTCAAGCGCACACATGTATGGCTTGTAAATACAGTGTCGCTCATCCCTTGTGTAGTGTCCTTGGAGAACTTTGCCACTACTTGTTAGCTGGTTAACTGTGAAACGATGCCAACCGTCGCTACCCAGTTAACAAGCTTCAACAGCCAACCACTTTAACTTTAACCGTTTTGAAATATTTGAAACATAACATAATGATTAAAACATTATTTCTCAATACATTTAATTCTAATAAATTTTCTATTTTCTGAAATTATAAATATACGCAATCTAGTCATAGAGATAATTAAACAAATAGCTTTATAAAGGCTTCACATAACTACCACTCTATTATTTTTAATTTATATTCTTAATTTACTAAGTTATTAGAATAGACTTTTTCCTTTGAATCATTCTTTTTAAGATAAGAAAAATATTTTCATTTTCGCCCCTTTTTAAATCTTTCTTTTCAAAAGTTTTACAGGAATATTACAAAATAATTCCTTGAGTATCTGTAGTTTTTAAGACATAATCGTAATAACTCCTATAATTTTCACAAAAGTCGGAAATTATATATTTATAAATAATAGTTATTAAATGAGTGATGAGATGATTTTGGATAATAGAAATAGTTATATTGAAGATACGCCTGAGGAAAAGTTGGCTAAGGATGCGATTATGTTAGCGGGCCGTATTTTGCTGGAATCGGGTGCTGAAGGTACACGGGTGGAAGGTACGATGAACCGGATGGCTGAAACGTTGGGGTATCGTGAGAGTAATAGTTTTGTGACGAATACGGTGATCAACTTTCTGCTTGATAATCAGACAACACCGCGAATGTATCGGATTGAGTCGCGAGATACGAATTTGATTAAGATTTCTCAAACGAATTCTGTGTCGCGAAAGTTAAGTGCTGGGCAGATGACGCTTGAGGAAGCTTATGAGAGGTTGAAGCGGATTTATAAAGCGCAACAAACGCATGATTTAATTTATAAAGGGATTGCGGCGGCTATTATTTCCGTTAGTTTCTTGTATTTGCAGACGGGTAATTTTGTGGATATTTTGGCCACTATATTTGCGGGCAGTTTAGGTTATTTGGTGGTTGAATCGTTGTATCGTGCTAATTTGAAGACCTTGTTTATTCCTGAATTTCTAGGTTCGGCGGTTATTGGAGCGATTGCTATTTTCGGACATACGATGATTCCTGATGGTTCTTTATCTGCCATTATTATTGCTGCAGTTATGCCGATTGTACCAGGAGTGTTGATTACTAATGCGATTCAAGATTTGTTCGGCGGGCATATGATGATGTTTACGACGAAATCTTTAGAAGCACTCGTGACTTCGTTCGGCATCGGAGCAGGCGTCGGCACGATGTTATTAATTTTTTAGAAGGAGAATGCTTATGTTTTGGTTATTAAACTTTATTTTCAGTTGTATCGCTTCTCTCTTCTTCTGTATTATTTTCGATGCGCCTAAACGGATGTATATGTGGGCGGGCCTAGTAGGTGCTTGTGGTTGGATGGTTTATATCGTCTTATTCCGCGGCCTAGAATTACATACCATCTATGCTTCCTTCTTCGGCAGTTTAGCCTTAGGTCTCTTAAGTCATATTATGGCCCGTATTAAAAAGGAACCTGTGATCATCTTTATGGTACCTGGTATTATACCGCTTGTTCCTGGAGGACTTGCATTTGATACTACAAAGAGTCTGGTTATTCTGCAATTCGGCAACGCAGTGAAAACAATGTTAGAAGTCACTTTGATTGCCGGTGCGATTGCGGCCGGTTTGTTATTCGCAGATCAAATTGCCCGCTTGGTGGTTAGTGGAAAAAGCACTTTGCTGAAAAAGCAGTCTCTTAAATAAAAAAAATCAATCAATTTTGAATGAACAGTGAGGAACGTGAACATTTTGAGTTTCTTTACTGTTCTTTTTTATAATATTTTTGCGAAAAGGATTGCAGTTATTATTCAGAATATTTAAAATATAATCAAGAGATAATATTATTGATCATAAAATGAAAGAAGGCAATGACATCATGCAAAAACTCAAATTTCATTTTAAAGGCAGCCCTTCGGAAATTCGTTATTTAGAAGCACAGCAAAAAGAAGGTTATATGCTGACGAATATTAAAAACGGCATTTATACTTTCGAGAAAAATCCAGCCGTTAAAGATACTCAACTGCAAGTGACCTTTGCTAAGACGGAGGATTTGAAAGAAGCAGACACCCATCAAGAAAACAGTCCATTTCTGTCCGTTTTTGCGAAACAGCTGAATTACTCTAAATACACAGTACTTTACAGCTACTTAGAAGAAAAAGATAATCCACTTTATAATTTAGCAGATACAAAAGTTGCAGAACATGAATATCTCAGTTTTTTCAAACGTATTATTTTTAGTTTAGCAGTTCTCACTATGTTGATTTGTGTAGCGTTGTGGGCTTACTTTACTGCACTTGGCAAACCATCGTCTACACTTGTGATACCCATAGAAATTATGATAGGTATCTTTGTAGTATTATTGATTATCAACATTTTAATCAATCGTCGTATCAGAAAGCATTGTCCTAAACCGGAAGATGAACTCTATCTCAGCTATTCTGTTTCTATTAAAGGTACGGGTCAAAAACCTGACGTCAGTCATTTGAAATATCTTGGTGCTTGGCGTTACCAAACAGAAAAAGACGATAAGTATTATTATAATTTGTTTAGCAAAGAACCTAAGGAAGTTATTTTAGAAGATATAAGCAAAAAATTAAATATTCCTGAAAAAGATATTTATATCTATTCTCAATTTGATTTGTTCCCTGTTTATATGCATTTCTAGATAACTGACAAATAAAGGAAGTGATGCCATGAATTGGAAAGCAACCCATTCGATATTTTTACAACACTACTCATCATTTTATTGTGCGGATCTTATTTGATGATTACCGATTACTTATCACATAGCCCTATACTTTTAGATAAAAGTAACTGTATTGATTTATTAGAATATGGTTTCTTATCTTTTATTGTTCTGAATCTAATTCAAACTAACCACATGAACCAGCGAAACTAAGGTTACAATATAAATACGCATACTTTCACGAACCAGAAGTATGCGTATTTATATTATTTGTCTTTCGATTTAAAAGGTTTCCTAAATAAGCTAGCTATAATTACAATAGATACACCACTTAAAAATGTGACAGGATCAATGATATCTAACTTATAATTCACTAAAAGTATAACGCCAACAATTATAACTAAAACGACTAACTTCTTGATGTTCATGTTGCCACCTACCCATTTCTTCAACAGAAACAGTGCCTCTCTTTTTAGATTTGAAATAACAAAGCCAACCTACATATTTAAATTATAATATAAAACACAATATAATATACAGAAGTTCTTTTACACAAGTATGATAGCCATTACTTCCTTTTTAAGCATTAAGGAAATAACGGCTATTGTTTACTCATCTGATTTAGATTTGCCGAATCGTTGTTTCACAAAGTATATAATACCGATAATAAGTAAAATAATTAAGACAATAAGTACAATACTTGAGAATGAATCGAATGCGGCAGAAATCTGCGGCCATGCTTCACCAGCTTGTTGACCAAGTAGGACGAGTACTGTATTCCAAATTAGTGTTCCAAGTGTAGTTAAGATTAAAAACGATGCGAGCGGCATATTAGTTGTACCTGCTGGAATTGAAATCAGACTTCTGATAACTGGAATAAAGCGCGCAAAGAAGACGATTTTCTTACCGTGATTATCAAACCAGTGATCAGCTTTCTCTAAATCTTCCGCTTTAAAACGCAGTATCTTGCCTGTTTTGCCATTTGCTAATTTCTGCAAACGTTCTATAGATAAGAAGCGTCCAATAAAGTACAGCACGATGGCACCAAATACAGAACCAAGAGTTGCAGCAATAATTACACCAATGACATGCATCTTAGAATGCAGGGTTAAAAAGCCGCTGAAAGTTAAAATCAACTCTGATGGGATGGGTGGAAAAATGTTTTCTAAAGCAATTAATAAGAAAACACCGAGGTACCCAAATTGATCGATAAATTGCTCGACCATTTTTTCCATATTGTTCCTCCTAAGTTATTTTAAACAAACAAATTCAAAGTGTGATTTTGTTTGTTTTTAATAACGTATATAATTTCATAACCCATTGCAAGTAATATCATTATAGGTATTTTATCAGTTAAAAAAGAAGCAATGAAAACCAAGACGCGTTTTCATCGCTTCTGTATTTTTATGAATTAGTTTTTCTCTTTTGTGGGTCCCTGCTCTCCAGGGCTTTCTTTTTCTGAATCGGGTTCGTCTATCATGGATTCAACTTTAGCTTGGCTGGTGTCTAGGATTAAGCGACTGAGTTCGTCTTTGTTAATGTTCTTCAGTTTAGGATAACGGACGACAAAGAAGATGAGTCCGAGTATCAACCAACCGGCTAAGGCGATATAGGATGGTACGGATAGTGCAGCGGGTGATCCTGGAATAAGTAGTAGTCCTAGGAAGATGGCTGCAAAGATTGAACCGATAATGGCAAAGGTCTTGTAGATGGGTGCGTAGGTGTTGCTTGCCTTGTTATAGCTGAATAGTTTCGCTGCTGATAAGCATGTGATGAGATAGGCTACGGATACGCCTGTTGAGGACATATCGACAATCCATGTCAGTGCGGTACGTCCTAGCCATGGTGCGATTAAGGTTAATGCGACTAGGAAGATAATCGCGACGTATGGTGTTTTATAGACGGGATGCAGTTTGCTGAAGACTTTCGGCATGATGCCTGAACGCCCCATTGAGAAGAGGAGTCTGCTGGCACTCATTAGGAAACCGTTGAGTCCTGTAAAGATTCCCATGATAATTGCAATCGCAAGTACTGCAAGTCCGACGTAACCGAATGCTGATTTTGTAACTGCTCCTGTCACCCATAGATTACCGTTTAAGCTTGAACCGCTTTTGCCTAGCCATGCAGTGTATAAGATCATCAAAATGTATGTACCTGCTGCAGCAAGTAAGCTGTAAACGATCAGTTTAAAGGTTTTGTTAGGTGAAAAGCTGAATTCTTCTGCTGTTTGCGGAATATTGTCGAATCCGACGTATGCCCATGGTGCGACAGCGACAATCATGATAATAGATGTAAACCATCCTTCATGTGCGGCTGTTAAAGGCTGCAAGTTGCTGAACGCAAAGTCCTTTCCGAAAAATGAACCGAAGAACATGAGTAATACGACAATGACCATAGCCACGCAGAAATAATACTGCAAGCTGCCTGATACGTGGGCACCGCGAATGGTAATCAACATAAATACGAGTAATAAAACAGTAGCAATGATGATTTCAGTTAAATAAACATCCCATCCTGCAATAGTATATAGCTTGCCGTGTTCTAGCACGCCTGGCAACATAAATTTCAACAGTAAACTAAAGGCGGTGGCGTTCAAGGCCACTACGCAAATGTAACCGAATGTCAGGAACCATGATGAGAAGAAACTGACATAACGTCCGAAACTTAAGTAACTGAATGCAAATGCACCGCCGGAAACTGGAAAGTGTTCGACGAGCGCTCCGTAACTGACGGCGATAACAATCATCAGTAATGCCCCGATGGTAATTCCGATGGCTGCGGAAATGGAACCGGATTGTTTAATCCAGTCACCCGGCAGGATAAAGGAACCCCAACCGATACATGAGCCATATGCAATGGCCCACACGAATTTCTCTGATAGGTTTTGCTGTAAATCTCCACGATCTACTTTTTTATGGATATTTTCTTTATTTGTCTGTCCCATAATAAAAAACTCACCTCATTCGATACATTATACCCTGTGAGGCGAGTTTTTGAACGTATTTTGCGGTTTATTTTTTAATTTTTAAAGCTTGTGCCAATAAAGTCACCCATGACGCAATAAAGAGAACACCGCCGATTGGAGTGATTGCGCCTAATGGTTTGATTTGTGTTAATGATAATACGTAAAGTGAGCCGCTGAAGATGACAATTCCGCCGAACATCATCCATCCTGCTGCTTTCAAATTCATTTTTGTTGTACCACTTAAGATACCGATGCCGATTAAGCCTAAGCTGTGGTACATTTCGTATTGTGTGGCTTTTTGCCAAACATCTATATAGTGTTCTGATAATTTGCCTTCTAAAGCGTGGGCACCGAATGCGCCTGTTGCAACTGAAAGTGCTGCAGCTCCTGCACCTAATGCTAGAAATGTTTTCATTGATTTAAGATTCATTCTGAAAATCTCCTTTATAAAAATAATAAAATTTGTGAGTGGCGTTTATTTGCTGACTGCAACTTCGTTATAATCTGTGATTAACTAAAAATCAAAGATGGAATCTCCGTTGCCAAGTTCATCATCAGTTACCATTTTATTGGAATTGCCAGGTGGTGTCGATGTATTTGATGTGTTCACTTTACCGCCCATTGCTTCGATTTCTGCAGCTGACACCTTAGTTTGTGCAGTACTGGTTGTGCTCGACATAGAGGCTCCTGCCGTTTGGTTAGATGTATATTGCTGTGCTATTGGTCTGCTCTGTTTATATTGAGAAGCTGGCGCACTGTCTGTATACAGCGCTGTCAGTGTGTGAATGGCATACATGTGTTTTTGAAAATCCGTTTCGCTGCCTGCCTCATCTGCCTGCACGAGTTCTTGCTCAATCAACGCAATAATTTTATCTTTATCCACGCTGCGCCTCCTCTCCGCACCAATCGATCGGTGTTTCGCCGATTTTTTCTAAATATGCATTCGCTTTAGAATATGGCTTAGAGCCGAAGAAACCGCGATAAGCTGATAAGGGACTTGGATGTACAGATTTAATCACTGCATGTTTTGATGTATCAATCAGTCTTTCCTTTTGTTGCGCAGGTTTGCCCCATAAAATGAAAACGACATGGTCACGATACTCAGAAACCGCTTTGATAATCTCGTCTGTAAAAACTTCCCAGCCAATATTACGGTGTGAGGCCGCTTCGCCTTTACGTACAGTTAAAACGGTGTTTAAGAGCAAGACGCCTTCTCTGGCCCAGTCTTGCAAATGCGATACCGTACGTCTGCATCCGATATCGTCTTCTAATTCCTTATACATGTTGCGTAAAGATGGCGGGAATTTTCCTTCTGGCTGCACTGAAAAAGCTAAACCATGAGCTTGTTTCGGGCCATGATAAGGATCTTGACCGATAATAACGACTTTCACTTTGTCGAAGGATGTTAAATCGAAGGCTTGATATATATTTTCTTTATCTGGATAAACCGTTTTAGTTGAATATTCTTTGTCTAAAAAATCATGCATTGCTTTAAAATCGTGTCGACTTGTAATGTCATGAAACACTTCTGACCAGTTCATGGAATCACCTCATCGTTATCATAACATAGGACATAAAGATTTGAGCACTCTTAGGGGTGCACCGCTTTCTGAAGCTTTCTTTCCTGAAAGGTGGGTTTGGGTGCAAGAAGATGTTTCTTGTGATTTAAACGTGATAAAATAGTTGTAAAGAAGTTCGTGAAGGAGTGTATGATTTATGGCTTTGAAAAAGGTTTTAACGATTGCTGGCTCTGATACAAGTGCAGGGGCTGGTATGCAAGCAGATTTGAAAACGTTCCAAGAGTTGGATACGTACGGCATGGTCGCTTTGGCGGCGGTGGTAACGATGGATCCGAAGACTTGGTCGCATGATGTGACTCCGCTTCCGTTTGAGTTGTTCAACAAGCAATTGGAAACGGCGATTTCTATCGGACCGGATGCTGTCAAAACGGGTATGTTAGGTTCTGAAGAAATTATTAAACGTGCAGGTGAAGCGTTTACTGAATCTGGCGCGAAATATTTTGTGGTGGACCCGGTAATGGTCTGCAAAGGTGAAGATGAAGTATTAAATCCTGGCAATACAGATGCAATGATTAAATATTTATTACCGAAAGCAACTGTTACAACACCAAACTTGTTTGAAGCGGGTCAATTGTCTGGTTTAGGTACTTTGAAATCGATTGATGACATGAAAAAAGCAGCGAAAATCATTTATGATCAAGGTGCTGAAAATGTAGTCATTAAAGGTGGCAAAGCGTTGGATCAAGAGAAATCTTATGACTTGTACTATGACGGCGACAAATACTACCAATTAACTACTGATATGTTCCAACAAAGTTATAATCACGGTGCGGGCTGTACGTTCGCAGCTGCGACAACTGCTAATTTGGCAAATGGCCAATCTCCTAAAGATGCAGTGGTTAATGCGAAGGCCTTTGTGGCTTCTGCGATTAAACATGGTTGGAAAATGAATGACTTCGTCGGTCCTGTGGATCACGGTGCCTATAACCGTATCGAAAAAATCGACGTGGATGTTAAAGAAGTATAATTTTGAGTGAATGGAATAGAGGCTGAGGCATTGTCGAATGTCTCAGCTTTTTTGTGTGGGATGAGTTAAATATTGGTAGTTTTAGGGTTAGAGGTCGTTTGGTGAGAGCAAACTGTTGAGGCTCGGACTCGCCGCCTATACAGTTTCGCCTCTAACTGTCGAGGCTCGCCATCCTTGCCTATACAGTTTTCCGAGCCACCCTACTCATTAAAGGTTCAAATCTCTTTTATTCCCTTTATCCATTGTTCTACATTTCACAGTATTAACCACTTTCCAAGTTTTCATCCGAACAACTTTTTCAGAAATTGCAACTTTTACCTTCTCGGTAATTAGTCGGAGTAAAAGTTGATACTCAGGACTCATGTTTTTAGAAGAGAAATTGAATACAATAATGAGTGTAGAGGGAGCGACTGTAATGTAAATCCGAGGCAATCCTAAATACAGATTTCTAATGGTAATCGTTACACCTTTCTGCCCACCCTAAATGTCAGAGCTCCCTCTCAATCCATAATGCATCAAAATCGCGTATAACCTCCTAAATAGACGTAAATTTCATATCCTGAACGAAACATGAAATGCGATTGCATTAATAATCTAATCATTGAATTTAATTTGGTCGTAAGTTGTATTTCCCCTGATATAACTTGCAGACTCACCCTAAAATAGAGCACCCTGTCACGGGCGAGATTGTCCCTCTCACCCGTTGCCTGATTTGTCCCTTCAGGTTTGACAGCGGTGCTTTATTTATTTTTTGGGTCAAAAGAAAACACGGAGAGTCCATATCATTGAAAACTCCCCGTGCCTCTATCTTTCTAATTAATTGATGCCTTTCATATCAATACCTGTATCTTTTTCACGTTTTTTCTTTTCTTGAACCCACCATAATGATTCTTTAGGGTTATTGGCTGCTTTTTCAAAATCTGCCTCAGTATCAACGTTCGGATATGATCCTTTTAAAGACTTGCTGGCTGTATTAGTATGCATAAAGAGTATAACCAAGAAACCAATGATACTGATGGCTGTAAGATAAAACGCCGGCATTAATGGATTACCTGTTTTTGCCACAAGTGCAGTGGCGATAAGTGGTGTAGTACCACCGAATATAGAAACGGAAATATTAAAGGTAATTGCTAATGTACGATAACGTATGTGTGTGAAGAAAATTGTCGGCAACGTGCCTGGCATTGTTCCTTCGTAAGTCGCTAGGAAAATACCTAAGATTAAAATTCCGATAGCGACTGGCAAAATGGCCTTGAAGTTAATCAACCAGAATGCCAAAATACTGAAGAGAATTACACCGCTTAAACCAAATAACATTACTTTCTTATCACCGATTTTATCTGCTGTTTTACCATAGAATAATGCTAGCGGAATCATAATCGCCATAATACAAGTTATCAAGACGGTTACCATACCATTTTTGACGCCGATCACTTCTTCTAAATAAGACGGCAAATATGAGGTTACCATATAGTTCGTTACATTAAAGAATACGACCATTACGAAACAAACGATAATATCTTTGTAATAGAAACGTATGCTTGTCCAAAAACTGATTTTGTCACGTTCATTACCGCTAGATAATTCGTTCTCATAAATCGGCGTTTCTTGTAAATGTGTTCTCAAGTACAATCCGACGAAACCTAAAATCAGACCGAAGAAGAAAGGAATTCTCCAACCCCAAGCGGCCATTTGCGCATCTGATAATGAGAAGAATAAAACACCACATAGTACGGAAGCGGCAATATAACCCGATAAAGTACCGATTTCTAATCCGCTTCCTAATGAATTACGTCGGTTATCAGGTGCCGTTTCAGCTACATACACCATGGCTCCTGCATACTCTCCTCCAGTTGAAAATCCTTGGATGACCCTACCGACTAATAATAGAATAGGTGCCCATACTCCTATTTGCCCATAGGTTGGCAAACAACCGATCAGTACTGTAGAAATAGCCATCATCACAATCGTGATGGTCAATACAATTTTCCGTCCGAATTTATCCCCAATAATACCGAAGACGATGCCTCCGACAGGGCGTAATAAAAATGCAATTGCAAACGTTGCAAATGTAAATACTAATTTTAATTGATCATTTTGAACATCTGAAAAGAAGTTCTTACTAATGATAACAGCCAAATAAGAATAGAGACCGAAGTCGAACCATTCCATAGCGTTACCAATCCCAGTTGCGACCACACTCCTCTTAGCCACACTGGCATCCACGCGATTAATTTTGTTTTTATCAAAACGCATGTACTTTCATCTCCTCTACGTTTAGTGATAAAACATATGTAATTATATACCACTATTCAAAAGTATCAAACAACAACTTTTCAAAAATACAATAATTAACATTTTTAACGATTTTGTAGTTTTCGTGGTTAAATTTACAAATAAGTTGTGATTATAAAAATTTGTGTAAGAGGAGATTGTGTACAATTTTTTGAAGATAATAATAATTTTTTTATAGAAAATTGATTGATAAGAGCTATGACATATTCTGTCGTCCTCTTTGAGAAAAAGTTAAAAAAAGAGCGTAAAGTTCATCATTTTTTATAAAATTTATAATAATTAAAAATAATATACTTAAACTCTAGATAGTAGTATAATAATAAGGTCGCTATTATATATAGCGCAATCCTTCGCAAAGGAGGTGATGCGCTGTGTTTGAAATGTTTCTTTATGCTCTAATTACAACACTATTTTCTACAATAAGTGATTGTATTATTGCATGGTTCACGCATTGGTTAAGCGACAAACATAATAACAAATAATTGACCAACACCTGTAGATACATAGAAATAACCCCATTCATTATCGCACTAATGAGTGGGGTTTGGTGTGTTAAATAATTTTGTGTGTTTGAAATATTATAACTTTATTATACAGAAGACTCC
This sequence comes from Staphylococcus piscifermentans, assembly GCF_900186985.1. Lineage (NCBI taxonomy): Bacteria > Bacillati > Bacillota > Bacilli > Caryophanales > Staphylococcaceae > Staphylococcus > Staphylococcus piscifermentans. The sequence goes on from NZ_LT906447.1 coordinate 2,383,340, forward strand.
TTTATTATGCAATCGATAACCTTAGAAATTTAATGTGCAGTAGACCCCTTTATTATGCAACCAATAATCACAGATACTCGGCTATAACTTGAAAAATAATTTCAGCTTAGTCAACCATGATTTTATAAATGAAAAAAAACACTCTTGAGACAGAGAGACATAAAATAACTCTTACTTCCGTCTTCTCTCCCAAGAGTGTGATATTTTAGCTTTATTTTCTATATTTTAATTTTGCGAATGCATCATGTTGATGAATAGACTCTTCATTGCGACATTCAATATCAAAGCCTTCTGTCCAATCTAATTCAACTAAATCAGCCGCAATCAAACGAATTAAATCTTCGACAAAGCGCGGGTTTTCGTAAGCGCGTTCTGTTACTCTTTTTTCATCTGGACGTTTTAAAATCGGATATAAAATAGAGCTGGCATTCGCTTCCATAGCGTCTAAAATAATTTCTTTATAATCTGTTGGCAAAGTTGCTGAAGAATCGATGTACATCTTCACAGTAATGACCCCGCGTTGGTTATGTGCGGAATATTCACTGATTTCTTTCGAACATGGACATAATGTAGTAACTGTGGCTTGAATTGTCAATTCTTTACGTGTCACTTGATCGCCTGCTACAGCTAAACCATATGTTACGTCGGCGTTGCCTACCGCTTTCATATTAGTAACTGGGCTATAACGATTGAAGAACCATTTGCCAGATACATCTACGCCTGCTGAACTTTGCTTCATGTGTTTTTCTAAAGTATGCAAAACAGCTTCTAAATTATTAAATGTCAGTTCTAATCCATTGTCATAATGTTTCTCGACACTTTCTAAAATACGGCTCATGTTGATTCCTTTTTCTTCACGAGTCAGACTTGTGGAGAAGGCAAATGTGCCTGCTGTTTGATAATCATCTATCACTACTGGATAAACTAAATTTTTAATTCCTACCTCTTCTATTTCGAATAAAAAATCTTTATGTGTACTTTGTAAGTCGGTCATTTCTTCTTTAACGGTAGGCTTTGTACCTTCTATTGGATCAACAGAACCGAAGTGTTTCCAACGACCTTCACGTGTTGTTAAATCAAATTCACTCATCTGTGTGCGCCTCCACTTATGATTCAAATTTATATGTCCAATAGGCTTCTTGTTCTAAAAAACCTTTGGCTTCGTCTGGTACTTGCGGTTCTGCTAATTGTTGCAAGAACGGACCAGACTGTGATGCATGTGCTTTAAATGCGTTTAATTTCATTTCTTTATAATCGCTGATGTCATTGACTACGTCAGGTTCCCCTAATTCTTCAATAGCATCATTGCTGAATGCGACCAGTTGCAAACGTGGTCGTTCATCTTTCGGCATGCGGCCGACTGTACGGATAACCGCATCTGCAGTGGCTTCATGATCAGGATGTACAGCATATCCTGGATAAAATGAAATAATTAATGAAGGATGAAGCTCTTCAATTAAAGACTGCACCATCCCATCAATTTTTTCATAAGGTTCGAATTCTACTGTTTTATCGCGATACCCCATCTTGCGTAAATCTTTGATGCCAATTGCTTTCGCAGCTTCTTCCAATTCACGTTCACGAATTTCCGGAAGTGATTCTCGTGTCGCAAACGGTGGGTTCCCCAAATTACGGCCCATCTGACCGAGTGTCAAACAAGCATATGTTACAGGCACGCCATTATCGATATAGCGCGCTAATGTTCCTGCTGATGAGAACGTCTCATCGTCAGGATGCGGAAAAATAACGAGTACTTGGCTTTCCTCTGACATGTCACGTCCTCCTTATATTTGGAAAGGAACAGTACTGATTTCTAATGTTGCAGCTAGCTGTCCTTCATAATTAAATCCTGCTAATAAAAATTCATTATTCTCGTTGACTTCATAATGCGTCAAACCTTGCACATAAACCCAGCCATTGTCTTGTAGTTTCAAGCCTACTCTGAACGGATCTTTGCCCCCGCCTTTCAGTTTGGCATGTTCAAAAACTACCTTTATATTTCTTAAAAAAGTACCTGCATTAAAGACGCGTTGATCGAAATGATTCGCATATGCTCCGTTCGTCGTCTCGACATGCAGATAAACCGGCTGGTCTACATACGATTCAAGCAATGCTTGAACTTTCTCGTATTCAATCGGTTCCACTTCATTCACTCCCTTGCGTAAAACGCAACAAATAGAATTAGTTCAGTAATTCATTTATATATTTTACTTCATTATATTCAGTATTTATTAACAGTAACTCTTGCGTTACCGTGACTTGTATCACTTTATTGTACTAAATCTGCGGATATAAATATATCGTCTTGCTCAATTTATTCCGACAATTCAAGTAAGATTTTTCTCTTGCTTTATTCCAGCTCATGCCGTTCATAATTTAGAAACAATATTTTAATTATATAACTGTTCGGCAAGTTTCTAAAGAGGTTAAAGTGATATTTCTGGAATTTTAAAGCGCTTTACTATTTGTTTATGTTTGCCGTCGTTATAATAGGTGTGTATTCAGAGTTGGAACAAACTGAAAGAAACTCTTTTTCACGTTAGAAGACACTCTTATTCAGTTTGCTCCTCTCCCATTACTTTTTTCCCGAAGGAGGATATCATTGAAAGTTATTAATTTAGGTAATCGCCATGATGCGTCGTTTTATACAGCGTGTGAGTTGTTCAACCAGATTGAGCGGAAGCCTGAGAGTAAGTTAGGGTTAGCGACTGGCGGCACTATGGTGGATGTATATACGCATTTCGTCAATTTGTTGAAAATGAATGATGTGGATGTTTCTAAAGTGGAGACGTTCAATTTGGATGAGTATGTCGGGTTATCACAAACGCATCCTGAAAGTTACCATCAGTATATGCAGAATGTCTTGTTCGATCAGTATCCTTTTTTCACGGCGAGCTGTGTGCATGTGCCTGTGGGTGATGCTGAGGATTTAGATGCGGAAGCTGAGCGTTATGAACAACTCGTTCAAGAAAGTGGACCAGCGGATATTCAGATTCTGGGTATTGGCGAAAATGGTCATATCGGTTTTAATGAGCCTGGAACATCTAAGAAGAGCAAAACGCGCGTCGTAGATTTAACTGAAAGTACGATTCGTGCGAATAGCCGTTATTTTGATAATGAAGATGAAGTGCCGAAACAGGCAATTTCTATGGGGCTCTCTACTATTTTGTCTGCGAAACGGATTATCTTGCTGGCTTTTGGTGAGAAAAAGAAAGCGGCTATTACCAAGTTGGCGAGCGGTGTTGAAGATGCTGATGTGCCTGCGACTATTTTATATGAACATCCAAATGTGGAAATTTATGTAGATGATGCAGCGGCGCCGGATGATATGGGGCGCGAGGTCTAGGAAATGCAGCAATATGTGCCGTGTTTGATTTCGCTACTGCGGGGTATATTAGTTATCGTGACTCGTATTAAAAAATTTTAAAATATGAAAGGATGAATTATTTTGGAACTACAATTAGCAATTGATTTATTAAACAAAGAAGAAGCGGCAGAATTAGCTAACAAAGTAAAAGATTATGTTGATATCGTAGAAATCGGTACTCCTATCATATATAACGAAGGCTTGCCATCAGTGCAATACATGGACGAGCATATTGACGGTGTTAAAGTTCTTGCAGACATGAAAATCATGGACGCTGCAGACTATGAAGTCAGCCAAGCAGTTAAATTCGGCGCTGACGTTGTGACTATCTTAGGTGTGGCTGAAGATGCATCAATCAAAGCTGCTATCGAAGAAGCACACAAAAACGATAAACAATTATTAGTCGATATGATTGCTGTGCAAGATATTGAAAAACGCGCAAAAGAATTAGATGAAATGGGTGCTGACTACATTGCGGTACACATCGGTTATGACTTGCAAGCAGAAGGTAAATCTCCTTTAGAAGACTTGCACAAAGTTAAATCTGTTATCAAAAATTCCAAAGTTGCGGTTGCCGGCGGAATCAAACCGGATACTATCAAAGATATCGTAGCTGAAAGACCAGACTTAGTTATCGTCGGCGGCGGTATCGCAAATGCTGACGATCCTGTAGAAGCTGCGAAAACTTGCCGTGACGCAGTTAAGGGTGAATAATCTATGGCCAAACTACAATATCCATTGATTTTGGACGAGTTGAAAACGACTTTATCCAACGTCAAAGATGAAGATGTTGAAAACTTTGAACAGGCTGTCAAAGATGCCAAGCATATTTTCGTAGCCGGCAAAGGCCGCTCAGGCTTTGTCGCAAACGGCTTTACGATGCGTTTGAATCAACTCGAACAACCTGCTTTCATCATCGGAGGCATTACGACGCCTTCGATTCATGAAGGCGACTTGTTCATCGTCATTTCAGGTTCAGGCAGTACGGAACATTTACGCCTGCTTGCTGAAAAAGCTAAAGGTGAAGGCGCTAAAGTAGCCTTGATTACTACTCAACCTGATTCTAAAATCGGTGAGTTAGCTGATACGGTTATCGAATTGCCGGCCGGTACGAAATATGATGCTGAAGGTTCAGAACAGCCGCTCGGCAGTTTGTTTGAACAATCTGCACAACTTTTCTTAGATGCAGTCGTGCTGGACTTCATGCAGGATTTCGATATTGATGAGACGGCAATGCAGGAAAATCATGCGAATTTAGAATAAATTGATATTAATCAGTTGAAGGCTGGGACATGAAAAATGTTCTGGCCTTTTTCTATGGGTAGCTTGAAAGTGTAGAGGCTCCGCTTCACTGCCTAGACAGTTTCGACCCTAAGTGTAGAGGCTCCAACTCGCTGCCTAGACAGTTTCGGCCCTAAGTGTAGAGGCTCCGCTTCGCTGCCTAGACAGTTTCGGCCCTAAGTGTAGAGGCTCCGCTTCGCTGCCTAGACAGTTTCGTCTCTAAGTGTAGAGGCTCCGCTTCACTGCCTAGACAGTTTCAGCCCTAAGTGTAGAGGCTCCGCTTCACTGCCTAGACAGTTTCGGCCCTAAGTGTATAGGCTCCGCTTCACTGCCTAGACAGTTTCTCCCCTAAGTGTATAGGCTCCGCTTCACTGCCTAGACAGTTTCGTAAAAAACACCGCTCACACTACTCTCACATACTCCCTCGCCCCTTCCCTCAAGAAGCACTCTTCTCTTCTTACCTTCTCTCTAAAGCTTTCTTTTCCCAAAAAATTCCAAGAAAAAAAGGACTGGAACATCTAAATGGTTCCAATCCTTGCTTTCTAAGTCGGCAACAGCATTACTCCTGCCCCGCTTCACTATTATTTTAAATGTTCGTATGGACGGCTTTCTGCGAAGGACACGATTTGTTCTACGAATAAACGTGAACGTAATTGGAATTCTTCGTCTTGTAAATAGAAAGTGCCGTCGTCGAGTTTACCGAAATCTGAATCATGCGTAGCGATTTGTGTAGGTACCGCAATACCCAGTAAAGTACGCACGATTAAGCGCAAGTGTGATAATGGTTCTGCACTGACAATGCCACCGCTATTCCCCATTAAACCAACAGGCTTCATTTTGAAATCGTCCATTGTTAAATGATCGAGCGCATTTTTCAAGATACCAGAGTAAGAACCGTGATAGTTCGGCGTACCTAAAATAATAAAGTCCGCTTCACGCGCCTTCTTCTGCAACGCTTCGACATTGCGTTTATATTCATCAGGCGGGTTGCTTGCTCCTGACACATCTAATGTATGAATCGGCTGATCTGCCAAATCAAAGATTTCTGTTTCAACATCTTTCTCTTCTAGTTGTCCTTTTAAGTATTGCGCAAGTGCTTTCGTATGTGAATTCACACGTGCACTTCCTACAATAATTAAGCCTTTCATAATATTTCACCTCATAATATATTTTCAAATTGACTCTCTTCAAGCGGGTGCCTTTACTCCACTAAATGTTCGCACTTTAGCAACTTATCCTTCATGCTTCTGATTTTCTACTAGCATTTTATTGATTGCTTTGCCGACACCACTATGTTCGTTGGTATCCGTGATATCTTTCGCATATTCCTTCACTTCAGGAATCGCATTTTCCATCGCAACTGGATAACCGACACGTTCTAACATCGATACATCATTCATATTGTCGCCGATCGCCATCACATCTTTCATCTCGATGCCCAGCTGTCTCGCAATCTCTTCTAGTGCAATTCCTTTTTGAGCATAAGCATTGGTAATTTCAATATTGCCACGAGCTGACGAGGAAATTGCCAAATTAGAATGTTGCGCTAACTGTTTGCTGACACGTTCAATTTTCTCAACATCCGCATCATAAGCAAGAATCTTCATCACAATTTCACCACGTCGACCAGTGATTTGATCATAATTATCGACCACTTTCAACGTTCCTTGATCGATACGATGCTGGATATGATTGCGAATCTTTTCCACATCCGCTTTCTGACCCGCATGCTCCGCAATATCAATATAAATATCCAAGTCCTTCTGAGGATCCTCCGTATAAATACCGAAATTCGTATACACTTGATAGTACACATCATCTTGGTTCAATACATCCGTGATTTGTTCAATCATCTCTCTATTCAAACTAGAAGTATGCATAATATCAAATGATTCATCACGCACTTCCGCACCATTCAAGCAGATATAAGGCACCTTCAAGCCTGTAGGTTCAATCGGAGAACTCGCTTCATAGAACGCACGTCCAGTCGCGATAACCACAGTAATCCCTTGATCCTGCGCTGCTTTAATCGCTTTAATATTCTCCTCAGAGACCTCATGTCCCGCATTCAATAAAGTACCATCCATATCAGTTGCAATCAATTTAATCATGACTTTACCTCATTTCTATTGTCTTTAACTTGCAGAAATTTATTTTTTTGAAAAAGAAAACTTTGGAAAGCTGAAAAGCAGCCAAAAGTGCCTTTGCAGTTGGGTTGGCCAAATACGCACGCCAGCCTATAGTTCACTTGTTATTCTATCAAATTATCGCCCTATATTTCTATCGTCTGCTTGACTGATTTATTAAAGTTATTTCATCGTTTTACTTAATAAATAATAAGACAATTAAAACAAGGTATATAATCGCTATAAATACATATCGCTGAGTTGTAGGTTGCGGCGTTAATAATTTGCGGTCTGACCAAGTTGTCCAATAGAGTGAAATCAAACCGATGGCTACCAATACTTTCAATACAATATTGGATACAAAAACATTGATGCATGACACAATTACAAGTGCCCCGCAAATCACCATGGTACGTTTAGAAATAGTTTTAAATCCTTGACCCAAAAGTGTAAATACAAATGTGATAACTATAAAGCTGAAAACAATCCAATTCATGATGCATACCCCTCTCAAGATGTGATGTTTTATAAGTTATAACGTTATTTTTTTGTAATGATACCATACAAATTTATTCGTTTTCTGTAGATTTTTTCATTAATTTCTTCTTGTCTCGCAACTGTTTAAAAAAGTTTTTAAGCAATTGGCTGCATTCTGCTTCCAATACCCCACTGACCACTTCAGCACGATGGTTGAAACGCGGTTCTTGCAATAAATCCATCAAGCTGCCGCTGCATCCGCCTTTTGGATCAGCAGCTCCATACACTACACGCGGAATCCGACTCATCACGATAGCACCTGAACACATGACACAAGGTTCCAAAGTCACATATAATGTACAGTCTTCCAAGCGCCAGCTGCCTACTGCTTCAGCAGCCCTCTCGATGGCGATGTGTTCTGCATGTGCGGTCGGCTGCTGTGCCGTTTCTCGTAAATTATGAGCACGCGCAATCACTTCACCATTTTTCACAATTACTGCACCAATTGGCACTTCACCGATACGTTCTGCTTTTGCTGCTTCTTCTAATGCAAATTTCATATAATTTTCATCTGTAGTCATATGTTCTATCTCCCGCCTTGTGATACAATAACTATTGTCTATTTTAACACTTGGAGTGTTGTTTATGAATCAACCTTATATTGCCATAGAAGGTCCTATAGGAGTAGGAAAATCTACTTTGGCGCACTATTTGAGCGACACACTGCACTATCATGAAGCCCAAGAAATTGTGGATGAAAATCCCTTCCTTTCTGATTTCTATGAGGACATCTCAACTTGGAGTTTCCAAACTGAAATGTTCTTTTTATGTAACAGATACAAGCAAGTTCAAGATCTTGAGCAACAGGCTTCTGGTATTGTCAGTGATTATCATATTTTTAAAAATAAAATCTTTGCTCGTCAAACTTTGACAGATACAGAATTCGATAAATTCAGCCGCATCTATAAAATATTAACGGAAGATTTGAGAATGCCGAATGTGGTTATTTTTCTAGATGCTGATTTAGAAGTTCTGAAACAACGTATTGCCAAACGTAATCGTAGTTTCGAACATCAAATTGAAGATGACTATTTATTGAATTTAAAGCAAGCGTATTGGGAATTCTATCAATCCTTAAAAGCACAAGGTAAACAAGCCAAATGGATTGATACTACGGAACTTGATTTCGTTAATCATCCTGATGATTACGCACAGATATTAAACATTGTTCAAGCAATGATAGGAGGCACAACACATGAATAATTACGGTATCCCTCAAGATGCAGTGATTACAATTGCAGGTACCGTAGGCGTCGGCAAGTCTAGTCTGACACGCGCCCTTGCAAAAAAATTAAATTTCCGCACTTCTTTTGAAAATGTGGACCATAACCCTTATTTAGATAAATTCTATGATGACTTCGAACGTTGGAGTTTTCACCTGCAAATTTATTTCTTAGCAGAACGTTTTAAAGAACAAAAGCGCATGTTTGAGTACGGAGGCGGTTTCATACAAGACCGTTCAATTTACGAAGACGTTGATATCTTTGCGAAAATGCATGAAGAACAAGGTACGATGTCTCAAGAAGACTTCAAAACATATTCTCAACTCTTTGACGCGATGGTTATGACACCTTATTTCCCTAAACCAGATGTTTTAGTATATCTAGAGTGTGATTATGATGAAGTCATTGATCGTATCCATCAACGTGGCCGACAAATGGAAATTGATACAGACCCAGAGTATTGGAAGAAATTATTCCGTCGTTATGACGAGTGGATTTATAACTTCAATGCTTGTCCTGTCGTGCGCGTTAACATTAATGAATATGATTTGCATGAAAGTTTAGATACACTTGATCCTGTATTAGATAAAATCGCTAATATTATTAAAATACATCGCGAAGTCGATCCAAGATAGTAATAAAGCAATGAGAAAACACATTTCTCATTGCTTTTTAATTTAGTCTTTTTTAATCTTCTTTAAATACTTTTTCACTTCATCATTCAAACCTTGGTAATATTCATATTTGGTGTTTGGAAACTGTGCTTTCATCTCATTATCTGTACTGTTAGACATGACGAAAGGATGGCCGATATAACTTAAATAAGTTTCATCATTGCCGCTGTCCCCAAATCCTAAGACCTCAGATGCTGGAATATCAAATAAATCCAGCAAATATTTGACTGCGAATAACTTGCCGGCATTCTTCGGTGTAAAGTTCACATCATAAGCATCTTCAGGGTCTCCGGCTAACGGATTCGTCTTATTGAAATGAACTGCATAATCATAAGATGCCGCTTCTTTCTGCAAATTCTCTAACATTTTTATATCTTCGTCTTGATCACCTTGTGAATCAAAATAATATTCGTACAAGGTTTCTTTATCTCGATATTCTCGTTGTGGTTGAAGTTTTACATCATACTTTTGCTCAAAATTCTTAATAATTTCGTCGACTTTTTCTTTAGTGAAAGGTGTTTCTGAGACCGCTTCTTCATATTCTTTGCATTCATGATACTCGCCTTGATCATCTAATTGATACATCTGAGAACATAAATCTGAAAAGATATATTGTGGCTTAAACTTCATCTCAGCTTTTTCCATTTTCTTCAAGATATTCGGAAAAATACTGCCGGATAAGAAAGCCGTAATGACGCCATCTTCTTTCACAGCTTGTCTGAGTGTCTCTTCTAAATCACGTAAATCAGGAATATCTTCTTTTGTCGTCGCATGTTTATAATAAGTTTCGTCAAAGTCAAATAGAATTAAATGATGTTTCATCGTAGCATCCTCCTTTAAAGTGAACTACTCTAAATCATTGCGATAAATCACTGGTTCATAGTCGTCTTCTTCCACAGGTTTGCTGTAATAATCTTCATCTGTTTCTTTCAAACCAAACGCTTCGGCTTTATCCGCTTCACTAGTTCCGATATAACTTTGTCCTTGTGCATCGTAATATAAGTCAAATAAAGTACCGCCATAACGGGCTTCATGCTTCAGTTCATACAATGCGTCGACCTCAGTGCGTTTGACTTCTTTATAATAAAGCGTATGATTCGTATGCTTAGTTGTTTGTGCTTTGAATCCCCATGCTTCAGCCTTTGGATTTTCTGTCACTAATTTTAAATTAGAACCGAAATCGTTCAGTACCCGAAAGATTTCTCCTTGATACTCTGCGTAACGTCCATCTACTATGGTGCGTTGATCTGCCATCTCATTCACCTCTATTTTCAAAAAGAACTGCTTTTAACAGTTATGCGTCTCTTCCGTTTTTCTTTTCCAAAACTTCTACCGCGTCGGGAGCTGACTGCACGACGTAATCAGCGTGCTGCAATTCGTGCTCTTGACCTACTCCAGTCAACACGCCGATTGAAAGACCTAATCCTGCGTTCACTGCAGTTTGAATATCGTTTGGCGAATCTCCTATAATCGCAATTTCGTCTGCTTTTAAATCAGGTGCATGGTCAAAGAGCGGACGCAGCACTTCTGGATTGGGTTTCTCGGCAGCATTGGTTTCGGTCGAAATAATGAAATCAAAGAAGGCCTCTGTGTTTGTGGCTTCAATGAATTGTTCTGTCCCTTTTTTCGTGTCGCTGGTAAGGATGCCGATTTGATAGCCGGCATCTTTGAGTGTGTCTAGTGCATCTGTCATGCCTTCAATCCATTTAATTTCCGGAACGCGGTGGTCTATCAAATATTGACTGGTTTGTCGTGTCCACTCAGATACGTCTTCTCCGGCTAAAGCGTTGAAGTTCTGAATAATTTCATCTAAAGAGCCGCATGCCATGGGAGTTCCCGGCAATACCTGGTCTTGATCTTTATCTACCCCTAAAGTTTTGTATGCATGCTCTGCATTTTCAGGGGAAATATAGCGTTCCACAAATTCATCGACCATTTGAATGCCGACTTTCATCCAACTCATATCAAAGTCAATCAATGTACCGTCTTTATCAAATAATATCCATTTCAATGCCATCTGCTAACACGCTTCTTTCTGTTTTACTTTTATTTCATTTTTATATGTCTACATCTTATATTTATTCTTTTCCCTTTTCTGAGGGATTATTCGGCAAGGTTCTTACAAAGGTAAATAGGACGACTGTTTGAATGATGACCATAACCAGCAAAGTGATTCGAATATAAAAGTTATTGATAATCAAAATGGAAAATCCCATAAGAATATATAAGCTTATTAAAATTTTAAACTTTTTCTTTAAAGTAAATCCTCTATCTCTTTTAAAGCTTTCTACATATTCATCGTAAATCTTCGTGTTGACCAGCCAATGATTAAACTTTTTCGAACTTCTGGAAAAACACAACGCGGCCAGTAATAAAAATGGCGTGGTCGGCAATAAAGGCACGACAATGCCTATAAATCCTACGACAGCGAAGATGAGACCGAGTGTAATGAGCAAATATTTCATTCAAGCACCTCTAATTGATAATTGATTTCAATTATAGCAAAAAACTGCTGCGAAAGAAAAAAACAGGTCATCTGCCGTCACGAGCAGCTTCTGACCTGTTTCAACTATTAAAGAGATTCAATCCCCTATTTATAGAGTGTTTGAAACTTATACTTAATATTCTGGAACTACGACTCTCCAACCTTGCGGATCGTCTAATTTACCGCTTTGAATACCAGTGTATTCATCGTATAGACGTTGTGTGATTGGACCAGTTTCATTATTGTTGATAGTGATTTCACGATCTTCGTATTTTAAAGTACCTACTGGTGAAATAACTGCAGCTGTACCTGTTCCGAAGACTTCTTCTAATTCGCCTTTATCATAAGACTCTAATAATTCATCAATAGAGATATGACGTTCTTCTACTTCGTAACCTAATTCTTTAGCTAAGGCGATAACTGTTTTACGTGTAATACCTGGTAAGATACTGCCGTTTAATTGAGGTGTTACAAGTTTACCGTTTTCTACGAAGAAGATGTTCATACTGCCGACTTCTTCAACATATTTACGTTCTACACCATCCAACCATAATACTTGGTCATAACCTTGTTCGTTGGCATTAGATTGTGATAATAAGCTGGCTGCATAGTTACCTGCAACTTTAGCGAAACCTACACCACCGCGTACGGCACGTACATATTCATCTTCGACATAAATACGTGTTGGTTTCAATGAATCTCCACCGTAATAAGAACCAGATGGTGATAAGATAATTAATAATTTGTAATTATGCGCAGGGTGAACGCCTAATCCTGCTTCAGTTGCGAAGACAAATGGACGAATATATAATGATTGTCCTTCACCTTCAGGTACCCAATCGCGTTCAATGTCTACTAATTGTTTCAAGCCTTCTAATAACTCTTCTTCATCAATTTGAGGCATTTCTAAACGATCGAGTGATTGATTGATACGCGCGAAGTTTTGGTCAGGTCTGAATAACACAACTTCTCCATTGTGTTTATAAGCTTTCAAACCTTCGAATACAAGCTGACCATAATGAAGTCCTTGTGCAGCCGGATCTAATTCAATCGGTGCATAAGGTGTAATCTTCAAATCATGCCAACCACCTTTTTCGCTATCGTAGTCATAACTTAACATGTAATCTGTGAAGTGTTGGCCAAATCCTAAATTTTTTGGATCTGGTTTTTGTTTTAATTCTTCACGTTTTTCGAATTTTACTTTTTCTGACATGATTGTGCCTCCTATAATAAATACTTAATAAAGTGTTAACACTCAAATTATAGCAATCTCACTCTTGGGATTCAATGAGTTTTTAGAAAATTTAAAAAATACTACTATAATTTGAACCCTTTAAAGCCCTATCATTATTCTGTTTACACTTCTCATTATTCTATATGCATTGCGGGAATGCAAACGGAAGCGGTCATATTAATGTTCCTTTTATTATGAACAACCACTCTCATTTACCTCAAATATTAATTGCTCAGCATCCAATGTTGCAACAACTCCATAAGGCAAAATACATTTAGGCTCATTATGACCGAAACTAGCATTGAAGAATAGAATCTTATCTTCTAAATGATGTTCTTTCAATACTTGCATCCATGTTTCTTTTATTTCTTTAATATTTTCATCATTTTGCGGTTTTCCTACAATAATACCTTCAATATTTTTTAATATACCCATATAACCTAATGATCTAAGTGCTTGCTTTAAAAAATATATAGGTAATTGTGATTCAGAGTTTTCTACAAATAATATTTTCCCTTTAAATGCATCTTTATTTGGAAAAACCTCTGTTCCTCTTAAATTATTGAGTACCTCAAAGCAACCACCAATCAATGTTCCTGTCGCTTTCCCTTTACCGCTCAGAACCTCATAAGTTTGATTGTTTATTTTTTCTCTGCTTACACTTTTATTGCTTTCATTCCATTTTAATCCAAATTTTCGATAATAATTTGAAGTAGGAATATTTCCGATCGTATTATTAGTAAATAATACCTTTTTAATATTTTTTATTGTATATTCATCCATTTCAACATTTTCAGCAAAATCGGTCAATAATGCTGGTCCATAATAAGACATCACACCTGCTTTATAAAATTTCAAATGGATTGATGTAACATCAGAATACCCCATGAAAATTTTTGGATGTTCTCTTATAATATTCTCGTTTAAATAAGGAACAATTCTCATTGATTCCTCTCCTCCGATAAATGAAAAAATCCCTTTAATTTTATCATCTAATAAAGCATCGTGAATATCTTCCGCTCTATATTCCGGATGATTATAGAGGGTGTCAGTACCATCTAAAGCGTGTTTCATTAATTTTACTTTTAAACCAAATATATTTTCCATTCTTTGCTTGGCTAATTCTACCCTATGAGATACAAACTCTTCCCCCGCTAATCCTGATGATGGAGAAACAAACGCAACAGTATCTCCAGACTGTAAGTGATTAGGTTTAATCAAATTCTTCATTGTTTATTATTCCTCCTAACTATGGATGTTCTTTCTCATTAGTTCTCGATATACAAAAAAGACAAACTGTACACTATTTCTTCTCCCTAATAAGAAATACCGCTTCGTCTGTCTTTTTATTATATAGATTCCATTTTGATTATAGAAAGTTATTCTGTTAATTTCTAAAATCGTCATATTCTTTAAGCCTTAATGTTGTGTGGCAGCGTCTTTCTCTTTAATGCCTTCTAACATCGCTACTGTCATTGCGTCTAAATCATATTGAGGTTTGAATCCCCATTCGTCTGCAGAACAGCTGACATCGATACGGTCCGGCCAACTATCAGCAATACCTTGACGCACTGGATCTACATCGTAATTCATTTCGAAATCAGGAATATGTTTACGGATGGATTCAGCAATTTCTTCTGGTTCAAAGCTCATACCGCTTAAATTATAAGCACAACGATGTTTAATCTTGTCCCCATCCGCTTCCATCAACTTGATAATAGCATCAATGGCATCGTCCATGAACATCATATCCATGTACGTACCTTTATCAATAAAGCTTGTATATTTGCCATTACGTAGAGCTTCGAAATAAATTTCTACTGCGTAATCTGTTGTACCGCCACCCGGTTCTTTTACGTAAGAAATCAAACCTGGGAAACGTACGCTGCGTGTGTCGACGCCAAATTTACTATTATAATATTCACATAACAATTCACCAGAAACTTTATTTACCCCATACATTGAAGTTGGACGTTGAATCGTTAATGCTGGCGTTTTATCTTTAGGAGTTGTAGGACCGAATGCACCAATTGAACTTGGTGTGAAGAATTGCAAGTTATACTCACGTGCAACCTCTAAAGCATTGACCAATCCACCCATATTAATATTCCAAGCTAATAACGGATTCTTTTCTGCTGTAGCAGATAAAAGAGCTGCCATATGCATCATCGCATCAGGTTTGAATTCTGCTGCAATTTCTTCCATGCGAGTGATATCTGTAACATCTAAAAGCGCAAACGGTCCATCCTTAATTGGAGAATCTGCTTCCGGCTCTCGAATATCCGTAGCCAAAACATTCTCTTCTCCATAAATCTCACGACATTTCAATACAAGTTCCGTACCGATTTGGCCTAGTGCGCCAGTAATCATAATTCTTTCCATGCAATTCATCCCCTCAAAAAAGTTCGTAGTAAATAAACATGGTGTTTTTCTGAGGTGTACATTCTATCATTATTTGTATATATTCTACTATAATTCCTCACTATTGTATATACCATACGTACAAAAATAAGTAAAGCGCTTACATTTAAAAGTGCAAATTTTCATTTAGAAATTAATTTCACTTTCGTTTTTATCCCTGTTTTGAGGTGTTATAACTTTTTGCGTCCATACTGACGTGAATTTTCATATCCTTCTTTTTCATAAAAGAAAGCTGCAGAAAGATTCTTATCCCAATAATCTAACTCTACCGTTTGGCATCCCTGCTGCTGCGCAAAAGTTTCCGCAAAGGCCATCAAAGCGTGACCATGGCCTTGTTGGCGATATGCTGCTTCAATACTTAATTGATGAATATACAGCGACTTCATTCCATAACGAAAAGGGGTTTCCATTAACGAGATAATTTGAAACCAAATATAACCGATAGCTTCTGTGCCTTGATATACAGCATAGAAATACTGATCTTCTCTTTCTAATAACTTTTGAAAGAAATCTAAGCTGTCTAAATAATTAAAAGGCTTAAAAATATCCGGGTAAGCCTTGGCGTGCAAGCTATGAACCGCTTCATTCAATCTTGCTAAAACGGCAGCATCTCTACATACTTTTATTTCCATTACTTTCACCTTCTTTTATTGATCCGTTGATACAAGAAACCTTCTTACTGTTTCCCCATCTATAATTGCACTTTCTAATTCCTGTGGATGAAACGCTATTATTGTTCTAGCTGACGCAACATTGCTTTTATCGCACGTTACGAGTGCATCAACAACACCATGTTGATTTAAGAATTTAAGTCCTGCTTTCAACAAACTCTTCGCATAGCCTTGTCTTCGATAGTCAGGACGAACACCATAACCGATATGACCTCCGATACGTTTTAAATGTTCATTAAGATAATGTCTTATATTGACTGCGCCTATAATTTTTTCATTATCAAAAAGAAAAAGGGTCGTATTAGGGACCCACTCTTTAATTAAAGTACGCTGCTTCAATTCAGAAACCAATTCACTATATGAAGTATAACGTTTAGGGTTTATCGCAGTCGGTACAATTTGTTCTGTTTCCCAAGATTTGATATAAACATTAAAAGCAGCTTCGTCTGTTAATGCTAATTCACGTATTTCCATTATTAGATGCCCCCTTGTTTAGTCGCTTATTGATTTATCTCTATGTTATCATGATTTTAACAATTATTTTTTTGAATACATATTCAGGGGGACTCTATCATGTGTACAAGTTTTACTTTTACTTCAGATTATGATGCAGATTATCTTGCACGTACCATGGATTTTGCTTTTCAATTAAATTCATTTCCTAAGGTCATGCCACGCGGTTATGAATGGGAAACTGCGAATGGCCGTACATTTAACTTTGATTACGGATTTGTAGGCACAGCAATGACGGTAAATGGCGTAGTATTTGCGGATGGTATCAATGAACAAGGCTTGTCCATTGCCGTCTTATATTATTCAGGAGAGGCCTCTTATGCGACTTCGACATCTTCTAATAATATTAATTTAGAACCAGAAGAATTTATTGTGTGGTTCTTAGGTATGAATGCATCCATTCATGATATGAAGGAGAATATCGATACAGTCCGCTTGCTTAAGCAAGTAAACCCGACTTTAGATAAAGTACCGCCGTTGCATTTCATCGTTACAGATCAAACGGGTCAAAGTGTCGTCATTACACCA
This sequence comes from Staphylococcus piscifermentans, assembly GCF_900186985.1. Taxonomy (NCBI): domain Bacteria; kingdom Bacillati; phylum Bacillota; class Bacilli; order Caryophanales; family Staphylococcaceae; genus Staphylococcus; species Staphylococcus piscifermentans. Next base: position 2,400,400 of record NZ_LT906447.1, read on the forward strand.
GTAGATGGTCAACTCGTCGTTCAAGATAATCCGGTTCAAGTCTTAACTAATAATCCTAGTTTAGAGTGGCATTATCAAAACTTACGCCAACATACTACATTTAATGTGGAAGCACCAGCTCCTCAATTATTAGGTATGAAACATATCGAGCCTATCGGGGTAGAAGCAGGTACTGAAAATCTGCCGGGCGGTTATACTTCTCCTGCGCGCTTTGTGCGTGCTGCTTATTTCCGTCAATATATTGAAGATGCGGAAGATGACAATAAACGGTTGAATAATATATTTAAATTGTTAGATACTGTCAGCGTGCCGCGCGGAATTATTTTAGATGAAGGTCAACCGCATTATACCCAATATCAATGTGTGATGAATTGCAGCAAATTGAAGTACTACTATCGCGATTATTACGGTTCTGATATTTATACGATTGAATTAACTGAGGAATTGTTAACAGCGGAAGAACCGAAGTCTTATACTGTGAAACCCAAATTGAGATTTTCAAATTTAAATGAAGAAGAAGCAGACGCTTAAAAATTAATAAGTATAGAGCGCAGAAAAAGAGGGAGCTGGGACAAATTAATGTCGCAACTCCCTCCTTTCATATACTATTAAATGACACCTAGTTCTTTTCCAACTTTTTCATATGCATTTAATGCTTCATCTAGCATTTCTTTAGTATGCGCTGCTGTCGGCATATTACGTACACGTCCTGTTCCGCGAGGTACAGTTGGGAATACGATTGATTTCACATAAACGCCTTCATCTTTTAAACGTTTACTGAATTCTTGTGTTTTCTTTTCATCTCCAATGATTACTGGAGTGATCGGCGTTTCAGAGGCACCAATATCGTAGCCTAACTTTTTCAAGCCTTCTTTTAAATAATTGGCATTATCCCACAATTTATCATGTAATTCAGTAGAGTTCATTAATTTTCTTACCGCTGCGATAATCGCTGCTGAAGATTCTGGTGTTAATGAAGTCGAGAATAAGAATGGACGTGATTGCACTTTCAACCAGTCGATTAATTCTTGAGTACCTGCGACATAACCGCCTACTACCCCTATAGCTTTAGATAGTGTACCGATTTGGAAGTCGATTTTATCTTGTAAGCCGAAATGTTTTACGGTGCCTGCGCCTTTACCCATCACACCTGAGCCATGTGCGTCATCAACATAAGTAATTAGACCGTATTCTTCTGCGATTTCAACGATTTCTGGTAATTTTGCAACATCGCCATCCATACTGAATACACCGTCTGTGATATACATTACTTTATTATATTGTCCTGATTCTACTGCTTCTTTCGCTTTCTTTCGTAAGTCATCCATGTCAGAGTGATTGACACGAATAATTTTAGCTTTAGATAGACGGCAACCATCAATGATTGAAGCGTGATTCAATTCATCAGATAAAATCGCATCATTTTTATTCATTACTGCTGAAATGGCAGCCATGTTACAGTTAAAGCCTGATTGGTATGCAATAGCAGCTTCTGTACCTTTGAATTCTGCTAAGGTTTGTTCTAATTCATCGTGGATATCTAACGTACCGTTGATCGAGCGCACAGCCCCTGCGCCTACCCCATATTTATCTACTGCGTCTTTCGCAACTTGTTTCAATTCATCATTTGTTGCCAAACCTAAGTAGTTATTAGAAGATAAGTTGATATAACGTTTACCGTCAATTGTAATTTCCGGTCCATTCGCCCCTTCAACTGTATCGATTTCATTATAAAGACCATTATCTTTTAAGTATTGAATGTTTTCATCGAGAAAACTGTGTAATGATTGCACCATTTAAGTGAATCCCCCTTGTTTAAATAAATTCACATCTATCATAACCTATTTTTTTAGAATATAAAAGCTGCGAATCATTAACCCGCAATAAATTGCAATTCTTTAAATTATTCACCTTTTAATGGATAAGGTTTATTGCTGAGACTACGTGCTATAATATGTATATCTATACTTTAATGAAGGGGTTGAAACCAATGATTAACTGGTATCAGCTTGCACACGATAAAGAAAAAACCATGATTCAAATTAGACGACACCTGCACCAGTACCCCGAGCTTTCTTTTGAAGAGAGTCATACACATGACTACATTGTGAATCAGTTAGAACAGCTTTCATGCGAAATTCGTCGTCCTGTCGGCAAAAACGGCATTGTCGCCACCTTCAAGGGGCAAGGAGATGGCCCTACAGTTGCGTTGCGTGCTGATTTTGATGCATTGCCGATTACAGAACTGAATGACAAACCTTATCGTTCTAAAAATGAAGGATGTATGCACGCATGCGGTCACGATGGGCACACTGCTATTTTGTTAGGCGTAGCGGAAGTGATTAATGAACACCTCGCGTATTTAAATGGCAATGTCGTTTTAATTTTCCAATACGGCGAAGAGATTGTTCCTGGAGGGGCACAACAAATGATTGATGACGGCTGCCTAGAAGGGGTTGACCGTGTTTACGGTAATCATTTATGGAGCGGATATCCAACAGGTATTATCTATTCTCGCCCTAGTGCTATGATGGCTTCTCCTGACGAATTCACAGTAAAAATTACTGGAAAAGGAGGGCATGGTGCCAAGCCGCATGAAACTATTGACCCTATTGTTATCTTGGCTGAATTCATTTTAAGTGCACAAAAAATTGTGTCTCGTACAGTGGATCCTGTAAAGCAGGCTGTAGTGACATTCGGCATGATTCAAGCAGGATCATCGGATAGTGTTATTCCTGACTCAGCGATTTGTAAAGGTACGGTACGGACATTTGATGCAGAAATTCAAAATCATATTATGGCGAAATTGGATAAGTTGCTGCAAGGCTTAGCAGTCGCTAATGATATCGAATACAAATTAGATTACGAACGCGGATATGTTCCTGTGCATAATAATCCGCAAGCATATGAAATTGTAAAAGAAGCTGCAGATGAGTTAAATTTACGCTTTACTAAGGCTGATATGATGATGGTCGGAGAAGACTTTTCAGCCTATCAACGCGTGCGTCCGGGTGCTTTCTTCTTAACAGGTTGCGGTAACCCTAAGAAAGGAACTGACCACCCTCATCATAGTCCCTATTTTGATATTGATGAAGCGGCTATGAAATATGCGGCTAGTGAGTTTTTAAAAATATTAGAATTAGAAGAAGTTTTAAACTCTGAAAGATTATAAAAATGATGTAGGGAGCTGAGACATTATTATGTCCCGCTCCCTTAAATTTTCCATAAAAAAAAGAGCCCCTCAATGAGGAGCTCTCTAATATTAAGCATCAACTATTGTTAAGCTGAAATTATTCTTGGATTTCAGTAACAACGCCTGATCCTACAGTACGTCCACCTTCACGGATAGAGAAACGAGTACCGTCTTCGATTGCGATTGGAGCAATCAATTCAACAGTCATTTCTACGTTATCGCCAGGCATAACCATTTCAGTACCTTCTGGTAAGTTAACAACGCCTGTTACGTCAGTAGTACGGAAGTAGAATTGTGGGCGGTAGTTAGAGAAGAATGGAGTGTGACGTCCACCTTCGTCTTTAGATAAAACGTAAACATCAGCTTTAAATTTAGTGTGTGGAGTAATAGAGCCAGGAGCTGCTAATACTTGTCCACGTTGTACGTCTTCACGTGCAACACCACGTAATAAAGCACCAATGTTGTCACCAGCTTCAGCGTAGTCTAATAATTTACGGAACATTTCTACACCTGTAACTGTAGTTTTCATGCTTTCTTCAGTGATACCGATGATTTCAACTTCTTCACCGACTTTGATTTGACCACGTTCAACACGGCCTGTAGCAACAGTACCACGACCAGTGATTGAGAATACGTCCTCAACTGGCATCATGAATGGTTTATCAGAGTCACGTTCTGGAGTTGGAATGTAGTCATCAACTGCTTGCATTAAGTCTAAGATTTTTTGTTCGTATTCAGCATCGCCTTCTAAAGCTTTCAATGCAGAACCAACGATAACTGGTACATCGTCACCAGGGAAGTCATATTCAGATAATAAGTCACGAACTTCCATTTCAACTAATTCTAATAATTCTTCGTCGTCAACCATGTCAGCTTTGTTTAAGAATACAACTAAAGCTGGTACACCAACGTTACGTGATAACAAGATGTGTTCACGAGTTTGTGGCATTGGACCATCTGCAGCAGATACTACTAAGATACCGCCGTCCATTTGAGCAGCACCAGTGATCATGTTTTTAACATAGTCAGCGTGTCCTGGGCAGTCAACGTGAGCATAGTGACGTTTGTCAGTTTGATACTCGATGTGTGAAGTATTGATTGTAATACCACGTTCTTTTTCTTCTGGAGCGTTGTCAATCATGTCGTATGATTGTGCTACAGTGTCACCATTTTTTGCTAATACAGTTGCAATTGCAGCTGTTAAAGTTGTTTTACCATGGTCAACGTGACCGATAGTACCAATATTGGCATGTTCTTTTGAGCGATCGAATTTTTCTTTAGCCATTATGAAATCTCTCCTCTTCTTAATAAAAAGTTATTTTAATTTTATCTCTCATGATAGTTTCTCACCATCATGAGAGCACTATTGTTGTGTTGTGTAAAGGACTAATTCCTTTATAAAGCATTTGCATGAAAAAATCAATTCAGGAACCCTGCCAAAGAATTCTTGGCTGTGAACCTAAAGATGAATACGATTATTCACCTTTATTTTTCTTGATGATATCTTCTGCAATTGATTTTGGTACCTCTTCGTAATGATCGAAGTACATAGTGTAAGTTCCGCGACCTTGAGTGTTAGAACGTAATGAAGTTGCGTAACCGAACATTTCTGAAAGTGGAACGAATGCACGAACCATTTGAGCGTTACCGCGAGCTTCCATACCATCTACGCGTCCACGACGAGATGTTACGTCACCCATGATGTCACCCATGTATTCTTCAGGCATTAAGATTTCTACTTTCATCATTGGTTCTAAGATTACTGGATCTGCAACTTTAGCAGCTTCTTTAAGCGCTAATGAAGCAGCGATTTTGAAGGCCATTTCAGATGAATCGACATCATGGTAAGAACCATCATAAAGTTTAGCTTTAACGTCGATTAATGGATAACCAGCTACTACACCGTTTTCCATAGCATCTTTAAGACCAGCTTCAACTGATGGAATGTATTCACGAGGAACTACACCACCGACGATAGCATTTTCGAATTCGAAACCAGCGCCGACTTCGTTAGGTGTGAATTCAATATGAACATCACCATATTGACCACGACCACCAGATTGACGAGAGAATTTACCTTGAACTTTAGCTGGTGTTTTGAATGTTTCACGATATGAAACCATTGGCGCACCAACGTTAGCTTCAACGTTAAATTCTTTTTTCATACGGTCTACAAGGATATCTAAGTGAAGTTCACCCATACCGCCGATGATAACTTGTCCAGTTTCTTCATCAGTGTGAGCATGGAATGTTGGGTCTTCTTCTTGTAGTTTAACTAAAGCTTGAGTCATTTTATCTTGGTCAGCTTTAGATTTTGGTTCTACTGACAAGTGAATAACAGGTTCTGGGAATTCCATTGATTCCAAGATGATGTCATTTTTCTCACCGCATAAAGTGTCACCAGTACCAGTTTCTTTAAGACCTACCGCAGCAGCGATATCTCCTGAATAAACTGTGCTGATTTCTTTACGAGTGTTAGCGTGCATTTGTAATAAACGACCTACACGTTCACGTTTGTCTTTAGTAGAGTTTTTAACGTATGAACCTGAGTTTAAAGTACCAGAGTACACACGGAAGAATGTTAATTTACCAACATAAGGGTCAGTCATAACTTTAAATGCTAATGCAGCGAAATCTGCATCGTCATCAGCTGGAGCGATAACTTCTTCATCAGGGTTATCAGCATGGTGACCAACAATTGGTTTAACATCTAATGGTGAAGGCAAGTAATCAATTACTGCGTCTAACATTAATTGAACACCTTTGTTTTTAAATGCAGTACCGCAAAGTACAGGATAGAATTCAATATCCAAAGTAGCTTGACGGATTGCTGCTTTCAATTCATCAATAGTGATTTCTTCACCTTCAAGATATTTTTCCATTAATTCTTCATTAGCTTCAGCAACAGATTCGATCAATGATTCACGAGCTTCTGCAGCTTTGTCTTTATAGTCATCTGGAATTTCAATTTCAACAACTTCTTCACCGAAGTCGCCGTTATATTGATAGCATTTCATTGTTACTAAATCAATGATTGCTTCAAATTCGTCTTCTGCACCGATTGGTAATTGAATCGGTTGTGCATTCGCTTGTAAACGGTCATGCAAAGTGCTTACTGAATATTCAAAGTTTGCACCTAATTTATCCATTTTGTTAACGAATACGATACGTGGAACACCATAAGTTGTTGCTTGGCGCCAAACTGTTTCAGTTTGTGGCTCAACACCTGATTGTGCATCAAGTACTGTTACAGCACCATCAAGTACACGTAAAGAACGTTCAACTTCAACTGTGAAGTCTACGTGTCCTGGTGTGTCGATGATGTTTACACGATAATCATGCCATTGAGCAGTTGTAGCTGCTGATGTGATAGTGATACCACGGTCTTGTTCTTGTTCCATCCAGTCCATTTGTGAAGCCCCTTCGTGAGTTTCACCAATTTTATGGATACGACCAGTATAATACAAGATACGTTCAGTAGTTGTAGTTTTACCAGCGTCAATGTGAGCCATGATACCAATGTTACGAGTTTTTTCCAAAGAAAAGTCTCTAGCCATTGTATTGTTTCTCCTTCCAGTAATTACTGAGTAAATACTTTGATATGGCGATGCCCTAAGCATGCCTTTGGATGTACCAAGTTGAACACGCTCAGGGTTAAACCGTTAATCTTACCAGCGATAATGTGCGAATGCTTTGTTAGCTTCAGCCATTTTATGAGTATCTTCACGTTTCTTAACTGCGCCACCTGTATTGTTAGCTGCATCTAAGATTTCGTTAGCTAAACGTTCTTCCATAGTTTTTTCACCACGAAGACGTGAATAGTTAACTAACCAACGTAAACCTAAAGTAGTACGACGTTCTGGACGAACTTCTACTGGTACTTGGTAGTTAGAGCCACCTACACGGCGAGCTTTAACTTCTAATACTGGCATAATGTTGTTGATAGCTTCTTCGAATACTTCAATTGCATCACGACCACTACGTTCTTGAACGATGTCGAATGCTGAATAAAGAATTCTTTGAGCTGTTCCGCGTTTACCGTCTAACATGATTTTGTTAATCAATTTAGTCACTAACTTAGAGTTGTGAATTGGATCTGGTAAAACGTCTCTTTTTGGTACTGATCCTTTACGAGGCATAATCAGAGTCCTCCCTTCATATTATAGTATAATCTCACAATTTATCTCGAAAATTTACGCAATCTTAAACTTATTTTTTAGGACGTTTTGTACCGTATAATGAACGGCTTTGCATACGACCTTCAACACCTGAAGTATCAAGTGCACCACGAACGATATGGTAACGCACACCAGGTAAGTCTTTTACACGACCTCCACGTACAAGTACAACACTGTGTTCTTGCAAGTTATGGCCGATACCAGGGATATATGCGTTGATTTCGATGTTGTTTGACAAACGAACACGAGCATATTTACGTAATGCTGAGTTAGGTTTTTTAGGTGTCATTGTACCAACACGAGTACATACGCCACGTTTTTGTGGTGAGTTCAAGTCAGTAAATTGTTTTTTCATACTATTGAAACCTTTGTTCAAAGCAGGTGAATCTGATTTCTTCGCTTTGCTTTTTCTAGGTTTGCGCACTAATTGGTTAATAGTTGGCATTTAAGATGTCCTCCTCTCCTGTTTTATAATCCCACACATCCAGGTGGTTCATTTTTAAAGTAAATAAAATTTAGTAAGCATACACTTACTAATTCTCATTTCAATAGAGCAACAACAGCTGCGTCTACGTTGATACCTGCATATTCTCCTAAAGCTTTCTTGCTTTCGAAAAAAGAAACAGGTATTTCGCTATGATTGATCTTACTTAATACGTCTGAAAGCAAATAGACTTCAACGTCTTGAGCAATAATCAATGATGTAACTTGGTTTCTATCGAGCGCTTTGAGCGTCTCTCTTAAACCAACAACACTATGGTGTTTGTTAAAGCGTGCAACTTTTTCATTAGACATTGACTATCCTCCAAAGTTCTGCTTGCATCAACCTTAACTATAATAACACTTATCATAGGGTTCGTCAACACTATTGTTATCATATTGCTCACTTTTCTTATATTAACAAATTTGCACTGTAAGTCAAACGATTTTAGCGATAATTTATCAGAAAAGCCGATACAACTTTTCTGGTGAGAGAAAAGCAGCATCGGCTTAATTTAATAATCAATATATTATTGTTGCGGTGTGTTAGATTCAGCAAGTTCTTCGATTGCTTCTTCTACCATCGGATCGACATGTTTATCGTATTTAGCTTCGCTATAACGTCTCATGCCTGTACCTGCTGGAATTAATTTACCGATAATAACGTTTTCTTTAAGGCCGAGCAAGTCGTCACGTTTACCTTTGATTGCAGCATCTGTAAGAACACGAGTTGTTTCTTGGAATGATGCAGCAGACAAGAAGCTTTCTGTTTCAAGAGACGCTTTAGTAATACCAAGCAATACTGGTTTAGCAGTTGCTGGGCGTTTGCGTTCTTTGAATGCTTCACGGTTCGCATCAGTAAAGTTGTGGATGTCCACAAGTGAACCTGGTAATAATTTAGTATCGCCAGCTTCGATAATACGAACTTTACGTAACATTTGACGTACCATTACTTCAACGTGTTTATCGTCAATTTCAACACCTTGCATACGGTAAACTTTTTGAACTTCTTTAAGCAAGTAGCTTTCTGTAGCATTTAAACCAGCCACTGCTAAATAGTTCTTAGGCTCGATTGAACCTTCTGTCAAGACTTCACCGCGTTCAACGTGTTGTCCTTTTTCAACTTTCAAGCGTGATGTACCTGAAGCAAGATAAGATCTTGTTTCGTTAGCACCTTTGATCACGATTTCTTGTTGACGGTCTTTCGCAAGTTTAATATCTTCTACTGTACCTTCAATGTCAGTGATAACTGCTTGACCTTTAGGGTTACGTGCTTCGAAGATCTCTTGGATACGTGGAAGACCTTGTGTGATATCGCTTCCGGCTACCCCACCTGTATGGAAGGTACGCATTGTAAGCTGTGTACCTGGTTCACCGATAGATTGTGCAGCGATTGTACCGACTGCTTCACCAACTTCAACTTTTTCACCAGTTGCAAGGTTTTTACCGTAACATTTTTCACAAACACCATGACGTGTGTTACATGTAAATGCTGAACGTATATACATTTGCTCAATACCTGCATCTGTAATACGTTTTGCAATTTCTGGTGTAATCAATTGATCAGGTTCTACTAATACTTCATTTGTTTCAGGATGACGAACTGTCTCTTTAGAATAACGTCCTTCAATACGTTCGATAAATGGTTCAATCATTTCTGTACCTTCTTTGATATCAGAAACAAGTAAGCCGCGGTCAGTTCCACAATCTTCTTCACGAACGATAACGTCTTGAGCAACGTCAACCAAACGACGTGTAAGGTAACCTGAATCGGCAGTTTTAAGTGCTGTATCGGCAAGACCTTTACGTGCACCGTGAGTAGAGATAAAGTACTCTAATACCGTTAAACCTTCACGGAATGAAGATGTGATAGGCATTTCGATAATTTTACCTGATGGTGCAGCCATTAAACCACGCATACCGGCTAACTGAGTAAAGTTAGATGCGTTACCACGGGCACCAGAGTCACTCATCATGAAGATTGGGTTAGTTTTCTCTAGGGATTTCATCAATCGACTTTGAATTTCATCCTTAGCATCTGTCCAAATTTCGATGACAGCATTGTAACGTTCATCTTCAGTGATTAAACCACGATTATATTGTTTTTGAACACGTTCAACTAATTTTTCATGTTCATCTAAAATTTCTTGTTTATCTGGTAATACGATGATGTCAGATACACCAACAGTAATACCGGCTTTAGAAGAATATTTGAAACCTAAGTCTTTCATACGGTCAAGCATCATAGAAGTATCTGTAATGCTGAAACGATTGAAGACTTCGGCGATAATATTTCCTAAGAATTTTTTATTAAATGGTTCTACTAATTCTTGTTCAGCAAAGTACTCTTTCAAGCCGCCTTCACCAAGTTCAGTAGCACTTACGAAATATTTATCAGGAGTTTTATCTTCTAAGTTTGATTGTGTTGGTTCATTGATATAAGCAAATGAATCTGGAATGATTTCATTGAAAATAACTTTACCAACTGAAGTTGTAAGAATTTTATTGTTTTGTTCTGCAGTAAATGTTGGGTTGTTTAATGAACCTGCATGAAGTCCGATACGTGTGTGTAAGTGCACATAACCGTTTTGGTAGGCTTTTAAGACTTCATTTGTGTTATTAAAGATAGCTCCAGTATTCACTGCATCTTTACGTTCTAAAGTAAGGTAATAGTTACCTAATACCATATCTTGTGATGGTGTAACTACTGGTTTACCGTCTTTAGGGTTCAAGATGTTTTGAGCTGCAAGCATCAACATACGTGCTTCTGCTTGTGCTTCTTTAGATAAAGGTACGTGTACCGCCATTTGGTCACCATCGAAGTCAGCGTTATATGCTGTTGTTACCAATGGGTGTAAACGGATGGCACGGCCTTCAACCAATGTAGGTTCGAAAGCTTGGATACCTAATCTGTGTAACGTAGGCGCACGGTTTAATAGAACTGGGTGCTCTTTAATAACATCTTCTAAAACATCCCATACTTCGTCTTCCATGCGTTCAATTTTACTTTTAGCATTTTTGATATTTGTCGCAATTTCACGTTGAACTAATTCTTTCATAACGAAAGGTTTGAATAATTCTAACGCCATTTCTTTAGGTAGACCACATTGATACATTTTCAAGCTTGGTCCTACTGCAATAACTGAACGGCCTGAATAGTCAACACGTTTACCTAATAAGTTTTGACGGAAACGTCCTTGTTTACCTTTCAACATATGTGAAAGTGATTTTAATGGACGGTTACCTGGACCTGTAACTGGACGACCACGACGACCGTTATCGATTAAAGCATCAACTGCTTCTTGCAACATACGTTTTTCGTTTTGAACAATGATGCCAGGAGCACCTAAGTCTAATAAACGTTTCAAACGGTTGTTACGGTTGATAACACGACGATATAAGTCGTTCAAGTCACTTGTTGCGAAACGTCCGCCGTCTAATTGCACCATTGGACGGATTTCTGGAGGAATAATTGGAAGTACATCCAAAATCATCCATGAAGGATCGTTACCTGAGTTTCTGAATGATTCAACTACTTCTAAACGTTTGATTGCACGTGTCAATCTTTGGCCAGTAGCTGATTCTAATTCAGTACGCAATTCTTTCAATTCTTCATCTAAATCGATTTCTGATAGTAAGTCTTTAATACCTTCAGCACCCATTTTAGCAACGAATTGACCAGGATATTTATCATAGTATTCTCTGTATTCTGCTTCAGAAAGCAATGATTTTTTCTCTAAACCAGTTGGACCTGGATCTACAACCACGTAAGAAGCGAAATAGATAACTTCTTCTAATGATCTAGGAGACATATCTAATAATAGTCCCATACGACTTGGAATACCTTTAAAGTACCAAATATGAGATACAGGAGCCGCTAGTTCAATATGGCCCATTCTTTCACGACGTACTTTAGATTTAGTTACTTCTACACCACAACGGTCACAAACCATGCCTTTATAACGCACGCGTTTATACTTACCGCAACTACATTCCCAATCTTTTGTAGGTCCGAAAATTCTTTCGCAGAACAAACCATCTTTTTCAGGTTTTAAAGTACGATAGTTGATAGTTTCAGGTTTCTTAACCTCACCGTACGACCAAGAACGAATCTTTTCAGGTGAAGCAAGGCCGATTTTCATATAATGGAAATTATTTACATCAATCAAGGAGCCTACCTCCTTCAATTTAGATTAGCTGTGCTATTTGATTGATAAATGATCAATAAAATGAAAAATATTCAAGGTGCATATAGACAATGTATGGATTCCCCAGTGACATTGTCTAATGCAGACCTTAATATTTACATTATTTCAGTACGCTATTTGCTTATTGAACATTGCAAGAATTAGTCAGTAGTTTCCTTTTGTGATTCAGGAATTGAAGATTGTTGAATATTGACTTTATGCTCATTTACGTCATCGTCGTCAACATCTGCCATTTCAATTTCTTTATCATCTTCATCCATGACTTTAACATCTAGACCTAAACTTTGTAATTCTTTCATCAATACACGGAATGATTCAGGAACACTTGGTTTAGAGATGTTTTCACCTTTAACGATTGCTTCGTAAGTTTTTACACGACCTACAGTATCATCAGATTTATAAGTTAGGATTTCTTGTAATGTGTACGCAGCACCGTAAGCTTCAAGTGCCCATACCTCCATCTCACCGAAACGTTGTCCACCGAATTGAGCTTTACCACCCAATGGTTGTTGTGTAACAAGTGAGTAAGGACCAGTTGAACGTGCATGTAGTTTATCGTCAACCATGTGTGCAAGTTTCAACATGTACATTACACCGACAGAGATACGGTTATCGAATGGTTCACCTGTACGTCCATCGTATAATACAGTTTTACCATCTCTTGCCATGCCAGCTTCTTCAATAGTAGACCATACATCGTCATCGTTCGCACCATCAAATACTGGTGATGCAACATGGATACCTAAGTTTTTAGCAGCCATACCTAAGTGCAATTCAAGCACTTGTCCGATGTTCATACGTGATGGTACACCAAGTGGGTTCAACATGATATCAATTGGTGTTCCGTCTGGTAAATAAGGCATATCTTCTTCAGGAACGATTTTAGAGATAACCCCTTTGTTACCATGACGACCACACATTTTATCCCCTACGTGAATTTTACGTTTTTGAACGATATATACACGCACTAATTGGTTAACACCTGGAGATAATGAATCATCGCCGTCTTCACGGTTGAACACTTTAACATCTAGAACGATACCGCCTGCACCATGAGGTACACGTAATGAAGTATCGCGGACTTCACGTGCTTTTTCACCAAAGATAGCGTGTAATAAACGTTCTTCGGCAGTTAATTCTGTTACACCTTTAGGCGTTACTTTACCTACTAAGATGTCACCATCTTTAACTTCAGCACCTACGTAAACAATTCCGCGTTCATCTAAGTTTTTAAGTGCACTTTCTGCAACGTTAGGAATGTCACGTGTGATTTCTTCAGGTCCTAATTTAGTATCACGTGCTTCTGATTCGTATTCTTCAATATGAATTGAAGTGTAGACATCGTCTTTCACAAGACGTTCGCTCATGATAACCGCATCTTCATAGTTATAACCGTCCCAAGTCATGAATCCTACAACTACGTTTCGGCCTAACGCCATTTCACCAAGTTCCATTGAAGGACCATCTGCTAAGATTTCGCCTTGGCTTACAATGTCGCCATCTTTAACGATAGGACGTTGGTTATAACAAGTACCTGAGTTAGAACGTTTAAATTTAGCTAATCTGTACGTATCTACTTCACCATCAAATTGTTGGCCGTCTTCTTCAATAATACGACGCACTTTAATTTGATTTGATTCAACATGTTCTACACGACCAAAGTGTTTGTTGATAACGGCAGCACCTGAATCTCGTGCAGTAGCATGTTCCATACCTGTACCTACAAATGGAGATTCTGGGTTCATCAATGGTACTGCTTGACGTTGCATGTTCGCACCCATTAATGCACGGTTAGAGTCATCGTTTTCTAAGAATGGGATACATGCTGTCGCAGCTGACACTACTTGTTTAGGAGATACATCCATGTAGTCCATTTTTTCTCGGTCCATGATTGTGTTGTTACCACGGAAACGACACACTACTTCTTCGCTGAGGAAGTGGCCTTCATCATCTAAACGAGAGTTTGCTTGGGCTACAACATAGCTGTCTTCTTCATCAGCTGTCAGATAATCAATTTGATCAGTTACAGTATTAGTTTCAAGGTCAACTTTACGATATGGTGTTTCGATGAAACCAAATTCGTTCACACGCGCATAACTAGATAGCGAGTTGATCAAACCGATGTTCGGACCCTCTGGCGTTTCAATCGGACACATACGGCCATAGTGAGAATAGTGAACGTCACGCACTTCCATTTGAGCACGTTCACGAGTTAAACCACCAGGTCCTAATGCTGATAAACGACGTTTGTGTGTCAATTCAGCTAATGGGTTCGCTTGGTCCATAAATTGAGACAATTGAGAGCTTCCGAAGAACTCTTTAATTGAAGCAATAACCGGACGGATGTTGATAAGTTGTTGCGGTGTGATAGAGTCAGTATCTTGAATTGACATTCTTTCACGTACCACACGTTCCATTCTTGATAAACCGATTCTGAATTGGTTTTGAAGCAATTCGCCTACTGAACGTAAACGACGGTTACCTAAATGGTCAATATCATCAGTTTGTCCGATGCCGTGCAATAAGTTGAAGAAGTATGACATAGAAGCAACAATATCTGCAGGCGTAATGCATTTAACCTCTGAATCAGGGAATGCGTTACCGATTACAGTTGTTGTGCGTCCTTCTTCATCATTTGGTACGTAAACTTTGATTGATTGAGTTTCAACTGGTTCATTTACAATACTGTCTTCTAACTCATCTACTTCGATGTTAGCATTAGATTCAAGAACATCCATGATTTCGTCTAATTTACGACGATCTAATACAGTACCTTCTTCAGCAACAATTTCACCAGTATCGCTGTTCACAATTGGTTCAGCCAATTTTTGGTTGAACAAACGATGTTTCAAATGAAGTTTTTTGTTCATTTTATAGCGGCCTACACTCGCTAAATCATAACGTTTTGGATCGAAGAAACGAGAGTAGAGCAAGCTTTTTGCGTTTTCTACTGTAGGTGGTTCGCCAGGGCGTAAACGTTCATAAATTTCTAATAATGCTTGTTCAGTATTTTCAGTACTATCTTTTTCAAGAGTATTACGTAAGTACTCGTTATCACCTAACAAATCAATGATTGATTGGTCAGTTGAGAAACCAAGTGCACGAAGTAATACAGTCAACGGCAATTTTCTAGTTCTATCAATACGCACATAAACGATGTCTTTTGCATCTGTTTCGAATTCCAACCAAGCACCACGGTTAGGAATTACAGTCGCATCATAGTTTTCACGGCCGTTTTTATCTATTTTTTCATTGAAATATACGGATGGAGAACGAACTAATTGTGAAACGATAACACGTTCAGCACCATTAATTACGAAAGTACCCGTATCAGTCATTAATGGGAAATCACCCATGAATACTTCTTGGTCTTTCACTTCTCCTGTTTCTTTGTTAATGAGACGCACTTTGACACGAAGAGGTGCAGCATAAGTTGCGTCACGGTTCTTAGATTCCTCTAAATCATATTTCGGTTCACCTAATCTGTAATCCACAAATTCTAAAGAAAGGTTGCCTGTGAAATCTTCAATCGGAGAAATATCTCTGAACATTTCAAGTAATCCTTCTTTTAAGAACCAATCATACGATTTCGTTTGAATTTCAATAAGGTTCGGTAATTCTAAAACCTCGGAAATTCTCGCGTAATTTCTACGTTTACGATGTCTTCCATATTGGACAAATTTACCTGCCAAACAGATTCACCCCTCAAAAATTGTTCGAATGCCTTTTACTGTAAAAAATAATTTGAAATGTAACAAGACAAAAAGAAAACGGCAGCACACCTGATGACACCATTTTCTATTCTGCGTTATTAATGATTTACTTTGTTATTTTATACGTAAAAGTACACACTTCTTGAACATAAATTTTTACATTCTATAACTATATCAGAAATAAAAATAAATGTCAATGGTTAACGCTTGCTTTTTAAAATATAATACCCTTTATCCTTAGTTAGGGTTGTGACATTGCCAAAAACAGCTTCCATTTTCTTTTTGGCTGATGGCATACCTTGTTTCTTTTGTATCACGACATAAAGTTCGCCATCTTGTTTTAATTTTGTATATGCATCTTCTAATATTCCATGTACAACTGATTTACCCGCTCTGATAGGAGGGTTCGTTACAATCATGTCTGCACTATCATCTGGAATTTCAGCTAATCCATCACTTTCTTGTACCACCACATTATCAATGTGGTTCTTCTCGCTATTTTCCTTGGCCAATTCTAAAGCACGATGATTAACGTCCAAAAGTATTACTTTATGATGCGGAGATACTTTTGCAATCATCAATCCGATAGGTCCGTAACCGCAACCTACATCTATAATTGTTTTGCTTGGACCAGGAGGATGTTCTTTTAGAAATGTTCTTAATAATAAGTCGGATCCGTAATCAATCTTCCCTTTGGAAAATACGCCTGAATCAGTCATAAGGTTTAATTCATTCTGCTGATAACGATACTTAAAATTCTCTTTATGACTTGCTACTTCCGGATTCCTATCATAATAATGCCCCATACTTACACCTCATTTATTTAACACTCTGCAGATGCATTTCTATCCACCTTTAGAATACACATTTATAGGCTATAAAGCTATGAAAAGGCAATAAGGTGAAAGGATAATTCTAACGTGCTTACATTAGAAAAACCCCGTTAACTCAATAACGGGGTTTTCATTTCTCAAAGAATTCAGGCTGTGAAAACCTTAATTTTCACGATATTAACAATGGTTATTAGCCTCGTTCTCTTTTCATTCAATTCAATTAGCGGTTAGAATTATTTTAATTCTACTGAAGCGCCAACTTCTTCTAATTGTTCTTTAAGTTTTTCAGCTTCTTCTTTAGGTAAAGCTTCTTTGATTACTTTAGGAGCGTTGTCTACTAATTCTTTAGCGTCTTTCAATCCTAAACCAGTTGCGTCTTTAACAGCTTTAACAACTTTGATTTTAGATGATCCAGCTGAAGTTAACTCAACGTCAAATTCAGTTTTTTCAGCAGCTTCGCCGCCGCCTGCTGCACCTGCTGCTTCTACTGGAGCTGCTGCAGTTACACCAAATTCTTCTTCAATTGCTTTTACTAAGTCATTTAATTCTAATACTGACATTTCTTTAATTGCTTCAATGATTTGTTCTTGATTAGCCATTATTATATTCCTCCGTTTTATAAATATTTACGTTGCTGATTATTCAGCACTTTCTTCTTCTTTAGATTCTCCAACTGCTTTAACTGCATAAGCGAAATTGCGAACAGGAGCTTGTAATACAGAAAGTAACATAGATACAAGACCGTCGTGTGATGGTAAAGAACCAACAGTTTCAACTTCTTCAGCTGAAATAATGCTTCCGTCCATTACGCCTGTTTTAATTTCTAAAGCTTCGTGTTCTTTTGCAAATCCAGCGATAACTTTTGCAGGCGCAACTACGTCATCAGTAGTTGTTGCAATAGCTGTCGGACCTGTTAAGAATTCGTCAAGACCTTCAAGGCCAGCTTGTTCTGCAGCACGACGTAACATAGTGTTTTTGTATACTTTGTACTCAACACCAGCTTCACGTAATTGTTTACGTAATTCTGTTACTTCAGCTACTGTTAAACCACGGTAATTCACGATTACTGTTGAAACAGAATTTTTAAGTTGATCTGCAATTTGTTCAACTAATTGTTTTTTTGCTTCAATAATTCCAGACATTCAGACACCTCCATATTAATTTAGTTCGGTGCTTTTCATTTGGTTTATCCCAATAAAAAAAGCACTTTCACCCTACGGCAAAAAGTGCTTGAAAGTTTATCATAGATTACGTTCAAGTCAATTTTAGCCTCGGTAGGATATAGATTTTAAGTTATTTATTAACTCCTACTGTCTTAGGTAAAATAATCACATTAACCAATATAACGGTTTAGATGTGATATGTCAATATGTTTTAAAAAACTAGAGAAAATAATTTCAAGCAGGTTCAGATTCAAATCAATTCGTTCGGCACGTCACAACTTGTTATTTTCTCTAGTTCATTCATTTCAGTTATATATTATAGTTTGAAGTTAGAAGTATCTACTTTGACACCAGGACCCATTGTAGTTGTAACTGCAACAGATTTGAAGTAAGTACCTTTTGCAGAAGCTGGTTTAGCTTTAGCAATAACATCTTGAAGAGTATTGAAGTTTTCAATTAAATCTTCAGTGCTGAATGATACTTTACCAATTGAAGCGTGGATAATACCAGCTTTTTCAGCACGGTATTCAACTTTACCAGCTTTGATTTCTTCAACTGCTTTTTTAACATCCATAGTTACTGTACCTGTTTTAGGGTTTGGCATTAAACCTTTAGGTCCTAATACACGACCTAATTTACCAACTTCGCCCATCATATCTGGTGTAGCAACAACTACATCAAAGTCGAACCAGCCTTGTTGGATTTTAGTAGCGTATTCTGATTCACCTACGTAATCAGCGCCTGCTGCTTCTGCTTCAGCAGCTTTATCACCTTTTGCGAATACTAATACACGTTGAGTTTTACCAGTTCCGTGCGGTAATACTACTGCACCACGGATTTGCTGGTCGTTTTTACGAGTATCGATACCTAAACGGAATGCTACTTCAACAGTTGCATCAAAGTTAGCAACGCTTGTTTCTTTAGCTAAGCTGATTGCGTCTTCAACACTGTAGTGTTCGTTACGGTCAACTTTGCTAGCAGCATCTAGATACTTTTTACCTTTTTTAGCCATTTATTATTTCCTCCTTTAGTGGTTTTAGCGGAATGTCCTCCCACATTACTTGCTACTGCAAGTTAAGAGCAGATGACGCTGTCAGCTGTTCGCAATATAAATATTGGATTCACTTTGAGTCATCTGCCGGTTTGTTTCAAGTTTCAAATTGTTATGTTTGTTCGTTTAAGAGATGCATTATAGAATAGCTCTCTTTGCTACGTTATTATTCTACAGTGATACCCATACTACGAGCAGTACCTTCGATAATACGCATAGCCGCTTCTTCATCAGCCGCATTTAAGTCAGGCATTTTTGTTTGAGCGATTTCACGTACTTGATCTTTAGTTACTGAAGCAACTTTGTTTTTGTTAGGTTCACCAGAACCTTTTTCAACGCCAGCTGCTTTTTTAAGTAGTACTGGAGCCGGTGGAGTTTTAGTAATGAATGTAAATGAACGGTCTTCATATACACTGATTTCTACCGGAATAATTAAACCTGCTTGTTCTTGTGTTCTTGCATTGAACTCTTTACAGAATCCCATGATGTTCACACCTGCTTGACCTAATGCTGGACCAACTGGTGGTGCTGGGTTCGCTTTACCTGCAGGAATTTGTAATTTAACTACTTTTTCTACTTTTTTAGCCACGATGTGCACCTCCTTGATATCGTGATGTGGTCACAGGGCTCAATTTTGCCCTCCCACTCTTAAAACATTTCGTGACGAAATGGCCTGCCCTTCGCGAGCACGACCACAGTATTATATCATTTAAAAATTGTAAAATCAACACTATTTTCATTTTTAGTGTTTCATGCAGTTCAATTTGAATCTTAAAGTTTCTCGATTTGATCAAATTCTACTTCAACTGGAGTTTCTCTTCCGAACATATCTACTAATACAGTCAATTTGAATTTATCTGCTTCGATTTCTTGCACTTCACCGACTTGGTTAGCAAATGGGCCTGATTTAATACGTACTTGCTCACCGACTTCAACTTCTACATCGATTGTTTTCTCTTTCATTCCCATTTGTTTCAAGATAAAGCGGACTTCATCCAGAAGCAGCGGATTAGGTTTAGAACCGGCACCAGCTGAGCCGACAAATCCAGTTACGCCTGGTGTATTTCGAACGACATACCAAGATTCATCTGTCATTACTAATTCCACTAAAACGTAACCTGGAAATGTTTTTTTCGTCAATTTCTTCGCTTTACCATCTTTGACTTGTGTTTCTTCTTCTTCTGGTATGACAACTCTAAAAATTTGTTCTGTCATATTCATCGATTCCACACGTTTTTCTAAATTCTTTTTAACTTTATTTTCGTAGCCAGAGTAAGTATGCACGGCATACCAACGCTTTGCTCCAACTTCCTCAGACATGTATGTTGTCACTCCTCATATTAACTAAATAATTTTATTAATTCACCGATTCCCAAATCTAAGGCATAGAAGAAGAGTAAGAAGAATACTACTGTCACGATAACAATAGTTGTGTATTTCAACAATTCTTCTTTAGTCGGCCAACTTGTCTTCTCCATTTCAGAAATTACGCCTTTAAAGAAACTATCTTTAGGTGCTTTTTTCTTATCTTCAGCCATTGTCGTACCTCCAATTAGTCATTAAATTCATCGTGGCGCAAGGCAACTACTTCGATTCCTTGTGTATCGTATGTGCATTGCAGGTTTTGCAATACTTCTTCAATACTAATCTCTCTGCAAGGTCGCTGTTCTTTGGTACGGTATAATTTCTATTTCCGCATACTTCACAATTGAGCGGGACTTTCTTCATAATACCTTCACCTTACCTATATTAAATACTCACTTACTATACATAAGAAACCCTCACAATGTCAAACGACTAATCAATTGTAAGTTGTGCCTATATGTAAAATAAGTCTAGTATTTCATTCATCTTGTTTGTATTCTTTGCGCAATTTTGTTTTACAGCGATAGAGTGCATTATATACTGCTTTTTCAGTAATCCCCATCGCATTTGCTGTTTCTTGCGGAGAATAATCGTCCAATATATATTGTACTACTTCTTGTTCTAGTTTGCTTAACTTCTTGCAATAAGAATCCAACTTTTTCCTTGCTTCTTCTATAATTAATCTTTCCTCAATTCTTTGTTCTGAAACAGCGGTCTCATATTGACTCCGCGCTTCTGCTATCAAACATTGGTGTTGTTGATTCAATCTAGTTTGCTTTCGGTAGTAATCAAACTTTGAAGTTTTAATTAGGCGATTTAAAAAATGATCAAAGGGTGTGCTTGTTGATAGTTGATATTTATCTATATTTCTGCAAATTCTAAGGGAGATATCTTGAAGTAAGTCGTCACAATCTGAAATTGCGATACTTTTATTTTGAATGCGTTGGCGAATCAAGGGCTGTAATAAGATAAGCAACTGGTTAACGGCCTCTTTGTCTTCTGCTTGAGCGCGTATAATTAACGAGGTGATTTTCGAGGTGATTTCACTGGAGTACTGAGGCATGGCATTATTCCTTTCTCAGAAAGTGAAATTAGCATACCTGAATTCATCTTCGTTAATCAACTTGCAAAATTTTATTTTTCTTGGTTGCCGCGCCGTATTTTTTCAAATTCTGTGAGTACCTCATCTGATAAAGGAATACGAGTTCTCGGCTTGTTATTATCAAAGGTTTTCATTGATGTACTGACACTTGCTTCGTTCAACTTGATATTTTGCCACATTTCCCGTGACGGGATACGATAAGCGCCTGTCCCGAAAATAGCATGCTGTTCACTCAAATCACTTGTTACTACAGCAATATGCGTGGTGTGCTTATCGTACAAATCATACACTAGTCGTTCTATATAACTATCTGCCGTCTCATTTTCTTTCGTAAAAATAGTTTTAATCCCATGATAGTAACTCACGCTTTCATTGCCCTCTTGTTCATAGGCATCAAATACGCAAATAATTTCATCAGCGACTGCAGCATTGTAATTGCCTATAGATAACAACAACTTCTCTCTCGCTTCTTCTAAACTGTCTTTAGCTAAATTTGTAAGATAGCTGCTTTGACCTATCATGTTATAACCATCAATAATTAAATAGCGATCCTTCATGATTTATTCACCTGCCGGATGGCGTTTGCGATAAATCTCATACATCATTAAGCTTGCAGCTACAGATGCGTTTAAGCTGTTGATATGTCCCGCCATAGGAATTTTGATATAAAAATCACATTTCTCTTTTACCAATCTGCTCATACCGTGCCCTTCATTACCGATGACAATTGCAAGCGGCATGTCCGCTGCCATTTGTCGATAGTCTGTTGCATTATCAGCAGCTGTTCCCGCTATCCAGTAACCTTTATCTTTCAATAAATCCATCGTTTGCGATAAATTTGTCACGCGTACGACAGGCACATGTTGAATCGCTCCCGCAGAAGCTTTGGCAACGGTTTGGGTCAAGGCAACAGAACGTCTTTTTGGAATAATGACTCCGTCAACATCTGCAGCATCTGCGGTACGTAGAATAGACCCTAGATTATGAGGATCTTCTAATCCGTCTAGTATGACCAACGTCGGCAATCCTTCTTTGTCTTGCAATTGAGCGAGCAAGTCGTCTAACTCAGCATATTCATACGGTGCTACTAATGCGGCGACTCCTTGATGCGGTGCTTCAGCTAAATGATCTAATTTTGATTTTGGGACAGTTTGGACCACTATTTTTTGATTTTTTGCATGTTTTAATATTTCTTCAAGTTGTTGTTTTTTTACGCCATCTTGAATTAAGATTTTGTTGATTGAATGTCCTGATGTAATAGCTTCTTTGACGGCATGGCGACCGACAATCACTGAATCTTCCACGTCCATCACTCCCTTTCTTCTACTGCAGCTACAATACTTTCTAATAATGCTTGCAGTCTTTCTTCTTTATTTTCTAAATATAAATAGCCTATTACCGCTTCTAACCCCGAACTCTTACGATAAGTCTGTACGTCAGTGTTTTTAGCTTTAGTATGACTTTTAGCATTACGGCCTCGTCGTATGATTTCTTGTTCTTCTTCTGTAAACCAATCTTCATGCATCAGATAATCTAATGTAGCAGCTTGGCTTTTAGCGGTTACATATTGTTTAGCTTGCTGATGCAAACGATTCGGCTTTGCACGTAATTTCAAAATGATATGTTTGCGGACGAATTGATCTAAAACTGCATCCCCCATGTATGCTAATGATAATGGGTTCAGCAATTTTATATTATTGTTATTATCCACGTTTGAATCTCACGCCTTGCGCTGTATCTTCAAGGATAATATTTTGTTCTTTTAATTGATCGCGAATTTCATCAGCGCGTGCAAAGTCTTTATTTTTTCGTGCTTCATTACGTTCTTCAATTAAGGCTTCAATATCTTCATCCAACAATTCATCTTGTTGTTTGCCTTTCAATGGAACACCTAAGACATCACTGAAGATTTGGAAGACTTCTTTAAAATGGGCGATTACTTTTTTAGAAGTGGTATTTTCCAATACATATTTGTTCGCTAATTTCGCTAAGTCATACCAAGTAGTGATTGCATTCGCTGTATTGAAATCGTCATCCATTACTTTCTCGAATTGTGCCAACAATTGGTCAATTTGTTCAATATATTCAGATTGTTCTTCAATATCTGTTGCAATAGCTTCGCGTTCTTCGATTGCTTGATAGCTGTTGCGGATACGTTCTAAACCGCTTTTAGCTGACTCAACCAGTTCCATATTGTAATTGATCGGACTGCGGTAATGTACGCTGATCATGAAGAAACGTAATACATCTGGGTCCACTTCTTTAATGATGTCATGCACTAATACGAAGTTGCCTAATGACTTACTCATTTTCTCATTATCAATATTAATAAATCCATTATGCATCCAGTAGTTTGCAAATGGTGCGTGGTTATGTGCCTCTGATTGTGCAATTTCATTTTCGTGGTGAGGGAATTGTAAATCACTGCCGCCTGCGTGAATATCAATCGTTTCACCTAATTCATTGTATGCCATTACTGAGCATTCAATATGCCAACCTGGACGCCCTTTACCAAATGGACTATCCCAACTGATTTCGCCTGGTTTCGCTTTTTTCCATAGTGTAAAGTCCAACGCATCTTCTTTTTGTTCACCTGATTCAATACGTGCGCCGACCTTCAAATCATCAATAGATTGATGGCTTAATTTACCGTAGTCTTCGAATTTACGCGTTCTAAAGTAAACATCTCCGCCACTTTCGTAAGCATAGCCTTTATCTACTAAATCTTTAATGAATGCGATAATATCATCCATATGATTCATAACGCGCGGATTAGAAGTCGCTTTTTTAACATTTAAAGCACCTGTATCTTCGTAAAAAGCTTGGATGTAGCGGTCCGCAATTTCAGGGACACTTTCATTCAACTCTTTAGAGCGTTTGATTAATTTGTCATCCACATCTGTAAAGTTAGAGACGTAATTGACATCATATCCTTTATATTCGAAGTAACGGCGCACCACATCATAATTGATAGCAGGACGTGCGTTGCCGATATGAATATAGTTATAAACCGTTGGCCCGCAGACGTACATTTTAACTTTACCCGGTTCTAGCGGTTCAAAGGGTTCTTTTTGTCTAGTTAAAGTATTATATAATGTAATCATCTTGAATCTCTCCATTCTTAACTTGCTCTAGTTGTTTTTCTAATTGTTTCATTTGTTCATAAATTGGATCTGGCAGATTGAGATGGTCAAAGTTTTTACCGATACGTTTACCATGTTGTTTTACAATATGTCCTGGAATACCTACTACTGTTGTATAGCTTGGTACATTTTGCAGTACAACCGAATTCGCTCCGATATTCACATTAGAATCTACTTTGATATTGCCTAGAATTTTTGAACCTGCAGCAATTAAAACGTTGTCCCCGATATCAGGGTGACGTTTCCCTTTCTCTTTACCAGTACCGCCAAGCGTCACACCTTGATAAATTGTAACGTTATCACCGATAGTACATGTCTCCCCGATAACTACACCCATACCATGGTCAATGAATAAACGTTTACCTATTTTAGCTCCTGGATGAATTTCAATACCTGTAAAAAAACGTGAAACTTGCGAAATAATGCGCGCAGCCACATAGTGCTGCTTATTATATAATTTATGAGCCACTAAATGACTCCAAACTGCATGTAGTCCTGCATAAGTCGTTGCAACTTCGAATGCTGTTCTGGCAGCAGGGTCTTGTTCAAACACCATTTTTATATCGTCTCTCATTCTTCTAAACACGTAATCCCCTCCTAATTATAAAAAAAGCACCTCCAACAACTTAATGTCAGAGGTGCAATCGCACGGTTCCACTCTTCTTCAGCATGTTGAAATAACGCTCAAGCGATTTCTTACATACTCTCAAATAATCCCGTATTCACTATTTCATACGCCAAGGTGCATTCAATAATAGTTATGATGTGCTCGCAGCTTCCGCACACTCTCTGAACATAAACTATTATCTACTAATCCTCAGTAATCACCTTTAATAATAGGTGGTTTATTTCAAAAATTCAAGCAACTTCAATATATTTTAAAGATATTTTTTCAAGCGTGTAAGTACTTTTTCTTTACCTAATACTTCCATCGTATTCGGCAATTCTGGTCCATGCATTTCACCAGTTACAGCTACACGAATCGGCATGAATAATTGTTTACCTTTAATACCAGTTTCTTTTTGAACTGCTTTGATTGTTTTTTTGATTTCAGCCGCTTCAAACGGTTCTAAAGCTTCCAACTTGCCATATAAATGATGCATCAATTCTGGTACTTGTTCTCCGCTGATAACTTCTTTTTCTTCATCATTCAACTCAATTTCATCACGGAAGAACATTTCAGATAACGGTACAATTTCACCCGCATAACTCATTTCTTTTTGGTATAAACCAATCAATTTGCGACCCCAGTCCAAATCTGCTTCAGAAGGAGATTCAGGAATTAAACCTGCATTGATTAAATGAGGCAAGGCCAATTCAAAGACTTTTTCAGAGTCTTTTTGTTTCATGTATTGGTTGTTCACCCAAGCTAATTTTTTCTTATCAAAGAAAGCAGGTGATTTTTGCAAGCGGTTTTCATCGAAGATTTTAATGAATTCTTCTTTAGAGAAGATTTCTTCTTCACCTTCAGGAGACCAGCCAAGCAATGTAATAAAGTTGAACAATGCTTCAGGCAAGTAACCTAAGTCACGATATTGTTCGATAAATTGCAAGATTTGACCGTCACGTTTACTTAATTTTTTGCGTTGTTCGTTCACGATAAGTGAAATGTGGCCGAAACGTGGTGGTTCCCAGCCGAACGCTTCATAAATCATTAATTGTTTAGGTGTGTTGGAAACGTGATCATCGCCACGGATAACATCAGAAATTTCCATGTAATGGTCATCTGCTGCTACAGCGAAGTTATAAGTCGGTACACCGTCTTTTTTCACAATAACCCAGTCGCCGATATTATCAGATTCAAACGATACTTCACCTTTAACCATATCATCGAATTTATAGACTTTACCTTTAGGCACACGGAAACGAATTGAAGGTTGACGGCCTTCCGCTTCAAACGCTTCTTGTTCTTCAGGTGTTAAATGAGCATGTTTACCTGCGTAACGCGGTGTTTCACCACGTGCAATCTGTTCTTCACGTTCTTGTTCTAATTCTTCTTCAGTCATATAACATTTATAAGCTTTATCTTCTGCTAATAATTGTTCCACTAAAGGATCATAGAATTTCGCACGTTCTGATTGACGGTAAGGACCGTAACCTTTATCTTTATCCACTGATTCGTCCCACTCAAGACCTAACCATTCCAAATTGCTGAATTGAGAAGATTCACCATCATCTAAGTTACGTTTTTTATCTGTATCTTCAATACGTACAATAAAATCTCCATCATAATGTTTAGCAAATAAGTAGTTGAATAGTGCTGTTCTAGCGTTTCCGATATGCAAATAACCTGTTGGACTCGGTGCATATCTTACTCTTACGCGTTCACTCATTATATCGTTCACTCCTGTTTTTATTGTTTTTCGGAAAAAGAAAACCTCAAAAAGCAAGTTGCTCCTTGTTGTCTTCGCTTTCTCCTTATTCATATAGAATGCCAGTGTATTCAGTGTTGCAGTCTTACACCATTGTCTTGAATCAACAGTTCATTTCGTGACACAAAAATCATCAAACATTCTGTATCCATTCTTATTTATTGTAGCATTACAAGCGCTATTTGGTAAGCCCAATGCTTGCAAAAATCTAGTAGAGCGTTCTGAAGTTTTCTTTTTAAATAGATTGTATTTAAATTAATTTAGCAAATATAATGCGGCCCGACGAAGTTTGTAAAATACTTATGATTTCAATATCTACATATTCACCCACATATGTTTTCGCATCATCAATCACTACCATCGTGCCATCTTCTAAATAGCCGACACCTTGACCAGGCTCTTTACCTATTTTTGTCAACAAGAGGTTCATCTGGTCGCCTTGACGGACAGTCGGTTTCACTGCTTCAGATAAATCATTGACGTTTAAGACTTTCACGCCTTGAACATGGCATATTTTATTTAAATTAAAATCAGTAGTAATCACGTCTGCTTTATATTTATGTGCTAATTTAATTAACAACGCATCAATATCATTATAAGATTTCTGCGGATGTATAATACGCGTAGGATAAGCAGTATCATGCAGACGATTCAAGATGTCTAAACCGCGTTGGCCTTTATCCCTTTTAACACTGTCCGTAGAATCTGCCACAATTTGCAGTTCATTAATCACACCTTGCGGAATTAATATCTCACCGTCTAAGAATCCGCATTCTATCACTTCTAAAATTCTGCCATCAATGACTGCGCTTGTATCAATAATTTTAGGTGCAGCACTGTAGGTGTTCAATTGTGCAGAACGCGCCATTTTTTCAGGCAGAAACATCAACATCTCGTCTCTTTTTTTCAAACCGAATTGGAACCCTAAGTAACTTAAGAAAACTGTAATGATAATAGGTAAAACATGAAGAAATAATGAAGAACCAATTAAATTTAAGATGAAAGAAATCATTACAGAAATTAATAAGCCCATAATCAAACCAATGGCTGCAAATAAAATTTCGATTGCACTATGGCGCATGATAAAGATTTCAAGCTTCCGCACATATTTTGTGATGCGCGGAATAAAAATTCCAAAAATTAAAAAGAATAATAGTATACCGAATAAGCTGACAATATATTTGTTGGCAAGCCAAGGATAAGTATGCAGTATTCCTGTATCGCGTGCCACTGACGGAATAATGATAACGCCTAGCGTGGCACCTAAAATAACATAGCTTGCTATCACAATCATTTTAATAATTTTCACGCTGATGTCCCCCTCTCTTTATCTGTCTCAGCGTTTCATCAAAGCGAAATCAAGCGCTTCATGAACACTTGTAACGCCGATAACTTGGATTCCTTCAGGGAATTCCCAACCGCCGATATTTGTTTTAGGGATAATCACACGTTTAAATCCAAGTTTCGCTGCTTCTTGTACGCGCTGCTCAATACGTGAAACACGACGTACTTCACCAGTCAATCCTACTTCACCCACATAGCAGTCCATGCCGTTGACCGGCTGATCTTTGAAACTAGAAGCAATCGAAGCAATGATTGCTAGGTCGACAGCTGGTTCAGTTAATCTGACTCCGCCTGCTACTTTGATATAAGCATCTTGCTGTTGCAATAAATAGCTTTCTTTCTTCTCAAGTACAGCCATCAATAAATTCAAACGGTTATGGTCAATACCTGTAGCCATACGTCTAGGATTATTGAAAGTTGTCGGTGTAACTAAGGCTTGTACTTCAATCAATAGCGGTCTGGTACCTTCCATGGTTGGTACGATAGTCGAACCTGCCACATTGGTAGAACGTTCTTCTAAGAACATTTCAGAAGGATTTTTCACGCCCTTCAATCCGCTATGTTTCATTTCAAAAATACCCATTTCATTAGTAGAGCCGAAGCGGTTTTTAACTGCGCGCAGAATACGGTAGGCATGGTGTTCATCACCTTCAAAATACAATACTGTATCCACCATGTGTTCTAGTAATCTTGGTCCTGCAATTTGGCCTTCTTTCGTTACATGCCCTACTATAAAGGTTGCAATATTCATCTGCTTTGCAATACCCATTAAAATTTGTGTACTTTCTCTTACTTGCGAGACCGAACCTGGCGCAGAATTAATATCCGGATGATAAATTGTTTGAATGGAATCTACCACCACTAAATCAGGTTGTGTCTGTTTGACCGCTTCTTTAATCACTTCTAAATCTGTTTCTGCAAATACATTCAAATTGCTGGAATCTTCTTCCAGACGATCTGCACGCAACTTGGTTTGGTTAAGTGATTCTTCACCAGTTATATATAAAACTTTTTTCTTTTGTGATAAGGCTGAACAGATTTGCAGTAGCAACGTAGATTTACCAATTCCTGGATCTCCGCCGATTAAGACCAGTGACCCTTGTACAACGCCGCCTCCTAAGACTCTGTCGAATTCAGGAGAACTCGTTTGAATACGCGGAGTCGTCTCATTTTGTACTTGATTCAGCTTCGTTACTTTCGCTGTCTGCTCACGTGTACGCATGCCTCTGCCGCTTGGTGCTTCTTTCTTTTCAACGACTTCTTCCATTTGGTTCCATGCTCCACAATTCGGACATTTACCCATCCATTTCGGAGATTGGTACCCACATGCCATACACTCAAAGATGACTTTTTTCTTTGCCAAAATCACACCTCCTATTTTTTGTGAAAAGCATAATTATTTTACACCTTTACTATGCTAAATTCCATCATATCAGATTTTGAATTTTTACAGGGTCTCAAATGCATAAAGAAAGAGCATACGTTGATATTACAATGCAACGCATGCTCTTACTCTATCTATTCAATTTGTATTTGATTTTACGCTTTTGTAGCTGTTTTAACCGTTTCATCTGTTTCACGGTCGTTGATATTATATTCGAATTTTTCGCCGTTATGATCCACAACTACATCTTTGCCTTCTAATTGGTTGCCGTCTAAAATCAATTCACTCAAGTTGTCTTCAACTGTTTTTTGAATTGCTCTGATAAGCGGACGTGCACCATATTGAGGGTCGTAACCTTCTTCAGCAATTTTTTCTTTAGCTTGGTCAGTAACGCTGATATTAATATCTTGTTCAGATAAGCGTTCTGTAAGTTTATTAACCATTTTAGTTACGATTTCTTTCAATTCTTCTTTATTAAGTTTGTGGAAGACGATAATATCATCTACACGGTTTAAGAATTCAGGACGGAAGGCATTTTTCAATTCTTTCAACATTGTGCTGCGAATTGTTTCATAGTCTTGACCTTCTGATGAACCGCCACCGAAACCTGTAAAGCGTTGGTCTTGTAATTCTTGTGCACCAACGTTTGAAGTCATAACGATAACTGTATTACGGAAATCGACTCTGCGTCCTTTCGTATCAGTTAAGAAACCATCATCTAGGACTTGAAGCAAGATGTTGAATACATCTGGATGTGCTTTTTCGATTTCATCGAACAAGATAACTGAATAAGGTTTGCGTCTTACTTTTTCAGTTAATTGTCCGCCGTCATCATGACCTACATAGCCTGGAGGGGCACCAACTAAACGACTGACTGAGTGTTTTTCCATGAATTCACTCATGTCTACACGAATCATTGCATCTTCGTCTCCGAACATTGATTCAGCTAAGGCACGAGCTAATTCTGTTTTACCTACACCAGTTGGTCCTAAGAAGATAAAGCTTCCGATTGGACGTTTAGGGTCTTTCAATCCTGCACGAGCACGTCTTACTGCTTTACTGATTGAAGTTACAGCATCTTTTTGACCGATGACACGTTCATGCAATGTGTCTTCTAAGTTCAACAGACGTTCAGATTCTGTTTCGTTCAAACGAGTCAATGGGATACCAGTCCATCCAGCAATCACTTCAGCGATGTCATTTTCACTTAAAGTTGTATTAGAACCGCCTTGTGCATTTTTCCATTCATTTTTAGCGTCTTCGTATTGTTTTTCTAATTTAGTTTGTTTATCACGAAGATTAGCAGCATTTTCAAATTCTTGTGAATGTACAGCTGCATCTTTTTCGTTTTTCACTTTTTCAATTTCTTGTTCGATTTCTTTCAAGTTCGTTGGTGTGGTATGACTTTTAAGTCTTACTTTAGAACTTGCTTCATCGATTAAGTCGATAGCTTTATCTGGTAAGAAGCGATCTGAAACATAACGGTCACTTAAACGTGCTGCTGCTTCGATAGCTTCATCAGAGATGTTGATACGGTGATGTGCTTCATAGCAATCACGTAAACCTTTCAAGATAGATACTGTGTCTTCAACAGTTGGTTCATCTACTTGTACAGGTTGGAAACGACGTTCTAACGCTGCGTCTTTTTCAATGTGTTTACGATATTCGTCTAATGTTGTGGCACCGATTGCTTGCAATTCACCACGTGCAAGTGCTGGTTTCAAGATGTTAGAGGCATCAATTGCGCCTTCAGCACCGCCTGCACCGATTAATGTGTGCAATTCATCGATGAATAAGATAACATCGCCTGCTTGGTGAATTTCTTCCATTACTTTTTTAAGTCTTTCTTCGAATTCACCACGATATTTAGTACCAGCAACCACTGTACCCATATCTAATGACATCACACGTTTATTTTTCAATGTTTCAGGTACTTCATTATTTACAATTGCTTGAGCTAAGCCTTCTGCAATTGCTGTTTTACCTACACCAGGTTCCCCGATTAATACTGGGTTGTTTTTAGTACGACGGCTCAATACTTCGATCACACGTGTGATTTCTGCGTCACGTCCGACAACAGGATCTAATGTGCCGTCTTTAGCAATCGCTGTTAAATCACGTGCTAAACCATCTAATGTCGGTGTGTTATTAGATTTTGCGGCTTGCGCATTTTTGTTGCTCATTTCCGGGCTGCCAAGTGCTTTAACAACTTGAGCACGTGCTTTTGTAATATTTAAGTCTAAGTTTGCAAACACACGTGCTGCTACGCCTTCATTTTCACGGATTAAACCAAGCAAGATATGCTCTGTTCCGACGAAATTATGGTGAAGTTTACGTGCTTCATCCATTGAAAGTTCGATAACTTTCTTAGCTCTTGGCGTATAGTGCAATGTGCCGACTTGTTCTTGACCTTGTCCGATTAGTTTCTCTACTTCTGCTACTACAAGATCTTCTGTAATACCGAAACTTTCTAATACTTTAGCTGCGATGCCTTCTGGTTCTTTCATTAAACCGAGAAGTAAGTGTTCAGTTCCGATATTTGAGTGATTCAAACGAATCGCTTCTTCTTGTGCATGCGCTAATACACGCTGTGCACGTTCTGTAAGTCTGCCGAATAACATAGCATAACCTCCTATTTTATATGTTCTCTAATAATATTTGCTCTTTGTTCATTTATCGATACTTCATCTGTGTCATTTATTAAAAATGGTGTTTGTATAGCGACCATCATTTCATTAAAATTAAAGTCTGGTATTTCAATATACCCTAAATCTATACCTAGTTTCACTTCGCTGAGTCGCATTGCCGCTTCTTCAAGTGACATCAAGCGACTATATCGCAACAATCCGAAAGAACGATAGATGCGATTTTCCATTTCAACTGAACTATGTTGGTCCAATTGTTTTCTGACATTCAATTCTTCTGTAATGATTTGTTGTACAATCTCTATTAAAGTTTCTATAATTTGTTCTTCTGTTCTTCCCAACGTCAATTGGTTTGAAACTTGGAAGACGTGGCCATACACTTGCGAGCCTTCGCCATAAATACCTCTGATGGTGAAGCCGAAGCGGTTAATCGTTTGCGCGATTCGATTCATACGTTTGGTAATCGAAAGACCAGGCAAATGCAGCATTACGCTGGCACGCATTCCTGTACCAATATTCGTGGGACAGGTTGTAAGATAACCAAGTGTTTCGTCAAAGCTGATGCTGAGTTTGCGATCTAACTCATCGTCTACTTCTGAAGCCTTTTGAAATAAAGATTCAAGATTCATATCGGTACTCATCGTTTGAATCCGGATATGATCTTCTTCATTTACCATTATGCTTAATGATTCATCTTCATTCAACAATACTGCTGAGGCAGGTTGTTTAATCAGCTCTGAACTAATTAAATGTTTGGCTACAAGTTTAAGTTTATCTCTTTGTTCCAGATTGCTCAGCTGCAAAGTCTGCATTTTCGGCAATGCATCTTGTACTTCATTAATTACCTTTTGACCTTCAATATCTGAAGTAAACATTAAGGGGTGCACATGATTATCCAAGTTTCTTGCGAGTCGAATGCGTGAAGACATTACCACAGGTGTTTCTTCACCATGTTCCATCCATTCACTCATATACATTGAATGTTCTTTCATGCAGCTATCCCTCGCTTTCTGCTTGAAGTGCTTTAATTTCATCGCGTACTACAGCCGCTTCTTCAAACAATTGCTTATCTACTAATTGCTGTAAATATTTATTTTTAGATTCGATTAATTTCTTAAGTGCTATTTTATGCGTTGAGGAAACAGGTGTCTTACCGACATGTTCAAATTGTCCACCTTGCACACGTCTTACAATATCCACAATATCCTCTTTGAAAGTCGTGTAGCATTGCGCACATCCGAATTTCCCTTTATAGGCAATATCTTTAATTGTCATATGGCAGTTTGGGCAGCGCTTTTCTTCTTTAACATTGAATTCTTCTAAATGAATACCATGCTTTGTCGCTAAGTGCTGCAAGATTTGTTTGATTACAAATGAACCTTCCATATCTTCTTGATGATTCTCAAATGAAGGTTCTTCATCGTAATTTTCTGCTTTTATAGGTTCAACATGTTCAGGATATGCTTCTTTCAACATTCCATCATGCTTTTCAGAATCTATTGCTTCTATTTTATCGTCAGACATGTGCAACCTCCTTGTCTATTAATAATAATTAATGACTGGCAAGAGCTGTTTCAATATATTTGCTCGTACAATATCTCTTGCTGCTACATCCATTCTTAGCGTGTCGCGATCGACCACTGCTAGAATCATTTTCGCTTCACGAATAGTAATATATTGATTTTCAAGCAAGCCTTCAATCACATAGTGCGCTTGTTGCTGAGAAATAGAATCTCCGATAATTTGTAAGAGATGGTCAATATAACCTTTTGTATCTTTCGTTTCAACTTTGGTGATTCTTATATAACCGCCGCCGCCACGTTTACTTTCTATTTCATAACCGTGTTCATTGGTGAATCTTGTCTTAATCACATAATTAAGTTGAGAAGGTACACAGTCAAAGCGTTGCGCAATATTGGCTCTTTGAATCTCAACAACATCCTTATTTGATTCCTCAAATAAATGTTTAATGTATTGTTCTATGATGTCGGACATATTATGCATGGATATCACCCCTTTTTTGACCTTCTTTGACTATATTATATGACCAACTTTGACCTTTTTCAACCAATATGTTTCTAAAAAATTTGGTTTTCGTGAAAAATTGGGATGTAACTTACTACCATTTTAATGTATGATATGGTATGAAAATAAAAAAATAAAGGATGAAGAAAAACATGCATATCATTATTGCTTTAATAGGGATTATTTTCTTTTTAGCACTTGCATTTGTTTTTAGCTCAGATAAGAAAAATGTCAAATGGAAATATGTCGGCATTCTGCTTGTTATCCAATTCGTCTTTGCCTTCCTACTATTAAAAACTAATATAGGAATCACGGTAATTGGCGGCATTGCAAACGGCTTCTCTTACCTGTTGGCTAAAGCAGCTGATGGAGTAAACTTCGTATTCGGAGGATTTAAATACGTGGATCCTAAAAATCCGCCATTCTTCTTCAGCGTATTATTACCGATTGTTTTTATCTCAGCTATTATCGGTATTTTACAATATACAAAAATTTTGCCGTTGGTGATTAATGTCTTAGGATTTTTAATTTCCAAAATCAACGGTATGGGTCGTTTAGAATCATATAACGCAGTTGCTGCGGCTATTTTAGGACAATCTGAAGTGTTTATCTCACTAAAAAAGCAACTTCCTTACATACCTAAGCAACGTTTATACACACTCACAGCTTCAGCAATGTCCACAGTGTCCGCCTCAATTGTCGGCGCTTACTTTACATTGCTCGAACCTAAATATGTCGTAACAGCTATCGTATTAAACTTATTCGGCGGTTTTATTATCGCTTCTATTATCAATCCTTATACAGTGGATGAAAAAGATGACAAGTTATTAGTAGAAGAAACTGAAAACAAACAATCCTTCTTTGAAATGTTGGGAGAATATATCTTAGATGGATTTAAAGTTGCGGTCATCGTAGGGGCGATGTTAATCGGTTATATCGCAATCATTGCTTTGTTAAATGGTATCGTCAGCGGAATCTTCACGATGGTTTCAGGCGGACATATTAAATGGGATTTCCAAACATTAATTGGATTTGTCTTCGCACCATTTGCATTCTTAACAGGTGTACCTTGGCATGAAGCAGTAAAATCTGGTTCATTGATGGCAACTAAGTTACTTTCCAACGAATTCGTTGCTATGCAAGGTCTAGGAAAAATGCACGGCTTATCGGACCGCGCAATCGGTATTACTTCCGTATTCTTAGTATCATTTGCGAACTTCAGTTCAATCGGTATTATCTCAGGTGCAATCAAATCATTAAATAATGAAAAAGGTGACGTGGTTGCGCGTTTCGGACTTAAATTATTATTTGGGGCAACATTAGTGTCCTTCATTTCTGCAGCAATCGCAGGATTCTTTATGTAAATACACGTATCTCAGCAGATGACTTCCTCATTTAAGGGAGTCATCTTTTTGGTTATTCAACGCAAAAATACTTGTATAATAACGGCAACTATATAGAATTGCTTTTCAGCAGGATGTAATGTAAAATTTCACTAATATAAAAAAGAAAGGAACAACCAAATGACTATTGAAGAATACTGGAAAACATTTGTATCATGCCAGCCTGAGTATCAAAATGAATCTTATACAGCATGGCAATTTGGAGAGGATCCAAGTAATCTTGCAGATTTAGTTAAACGTGGTATTAAAACTGCAACAACAAGCGGTTTATCTTTTTATACAGCAGATCAAGAACCGTTACCAAAAGTTGGCGATTTGAGCATGGTTTTAAATGCACAAGACAATCCTATCTGTATAATTAAAAACACTAAAGTATATCAAGTCCCTTTCTCTGAAGTATCAGAAATGCATGCCTATAAGGAAGGCGAAGGAGACCGCACATTAAGCTACTGGAAAACTGTTCATACGGACTTTTTCGAGAAAGAGTTCAACTTAATCAACCAATCTTTTTCTGAAGAAGAAATAATGGTTTGTGAAGAATTTGAATGTATACATACGTTTTAAATTAAAAATGAGGTGATTGAATGGACATAAATCAGATTCAAATCAATAAGTTTCATGAATCCGATACACAAACCGTCGTGGATCTTATTATTCACACACTAAGAACGACTAACATCCAAGATGAACCTGCAGAAGATATCGAAAGCTACGTTAAAGATATTACACCTGAAAGTATTCAATATAAAGCTGAAAATGTTAATTTCTATGTTTTCAAATTCAATAATGAACTGATTGCGACAGGAGCAATCGGTCCTTATTACGGCAGCAAAACTGAATCTTGTTTTTTCTCCATCTTCGTCTCACCAGATTATCAAAAACATGGTATCGGTACATTAATTATGGATACATTAGAAGATGATTACTATTACCATCGTGCTGAGCGTTTAGAAATTCCCGCTTCTATCACCGGTGTTAATTTCTATCGTAAACGTGGCTATGACTATAAGAATGGTATTAAAGAGCCTGACGATGTTGGTTTGATTTTTCTAGAAAAGTTTAAAAAAGCGAGCACTCTATAAAAAGAGTCCTCGCTTTAATGATGAGAATGGGCGTAATAATATCTCAACCCATCTCCCTGAACTGGCAGTAGCTATCTGAATAGAAAATACGCTTGTCCCAAATTGACAGTAGCTATCTGAATAGAAAATGCACTTGTTCCAAGCTTTTTTCTATTCTAGTTAGCTTTGTCGGGGCAGAACGACGAAATAATTTTAACCAATGTTATTTCTGTTCTGCTCCCTATTCTAGTTAGCCTTGCCGGGGCGGGAAGACGAAATAATTTTAATCACAAATTATTTCTGTCCCGCTCCCATGTTTATATTCTGCAACAATATGATCAATGAAATATTGTGTCACACGGTAGTCATCTGTTAATTCAGGATGGAATGAAACACCTAAATAGTTACCTTCTCTCACGGCTACAATTTTATCATCTACCGTACTTAAAATTTCCACGTTGTCACTATTTACTTTTTCAATATGTGGTGCTCTGATAAAGACAGCCTCTATATCATTCGCAATACCTTTAATATCTAATTCTGCTTCAAAGCTGTCAACTTGGCGGCCGAAAGAATTACGTTCCACCGTAATATCCAGCTTTTGTAAATAGCCTTCTTCGCCTACGATGTCTTGCGCTAATACAATCAAACCTGCACAAGTACCAAACATTGGTAAATCTGAATTAACCAACGCTTCTTTAAAACCGTATAAGTTCATCAAACGACGTAATGTCGTTGATTCACCACCAGGCAGAATCAAGCCGTCAATTTCCTCTAATTGTTCAACACGTTTTACACTGACACCTTCATGTCCGCTCAATTCAATATGACGCAAATGTTCTCTAACTGCGCCCTGCAAAGCGAGTACGCCGATTTTCATCTTACCAGCCACGCTCTTGCATACGTTCTTCTAGTGACAATTGATTAACATCTAATCCTCTCATCGCTTCGCCTAATTCTTGAGCAAGCTTACCGATTAATTCGTAATCAGTGTAATGTGTTGTTGCTTGAACAATCGCTTTCGCAAATTTTTCAGGATCATCAGATTTAAAGATACCTGAACCTACGAACACACCGTCTGCGCCTAGTTGCATCATTAAAGCAGCATCTTGAGGTGTTGCAACACCGCCAGCTGCAAAGTTAACAACAGGTAAACGGCCGTTATCTTTAATAGATTTCAATACTTCGTATGGTGCACCGATTTCTTTTGCAAATGTCATAATTTCATCATCTGGCATTACAGTTAATTTCGCCACTTCAGAGTTCACTTGACGCATATGACGCACTGCCTCTACGATATTACCTGTTCCAGGTTCCCCTTTTGTACGTAACATCGCAGCACCTTCACCAATACGGCGTGCAGCTTCGCCTAAATTACGGCATCCGCATACGAATGGTACAGTATAATCGCTTTTCAATAAATGATACTCTTCATCTGCTGGTGTTAATACTTCAGATTCATCAATGTAGTCAACGCCCATCGCTTCAAGCACACGCGCTTCAGTAATGTGACCGATACGGCATTTTGCCATAACCGGAATGGAAAC
This sequence comes from Staphylococcus piscifermentans, assembly GCF_900186985.1. Lineage (NCBI taxonomy): Bacteria > Bacillati > Bacillota > Bacilli > Caryophanales > Staphylococcaceae > Staphylococcus > Staphylococcus piscifermentans. The sequence goes on from NZ_LT906447.1 coordinate 2,438,610, forward strand.
TGCATCCATTACTTCTTGAACAATCTTAGGATTACAAGCACGTGCTACCCCACCAGCTGCTCTGATGTCAGAAGGCACACGTTCTAAAGCCATAACTGCTACAGCTCCCGCTTCTTCTGCAATTTTAGCTTGCTCTGCATTGACAACGTCCATAATAACGCCGCCTTTTTGCATTTCAGCCATTCCACGTTTAACTCGATCTGAACCTACTTGTTTAGACATACTAAATACCCCTTTTCTAATTGATTAAATTCAGTTTAAAGGATAAACTGATAGTGTTAAAGAGTCAATTTCAATAAAAATTAGGAGGCCAGTTTCTATGTCTCAACCGCTTTACATGCAACTTTACCAAACCTTGAAAGAACAAATTATCGAAGGCCAATATCAATCCGGCGACCGCTTCCCATCCAAACGCCGTCTCGCCGAACACCATTCACTCAGCAACACCACCATCGAGCATGCCTACCAATATTTACTAGATGAAGGCTATATCTACTCCAAACCCCGCTCAGGCTACTACGTTTCCGATATCGAGTCCCTTCCAATAGTGACCAAAGAAACTGCAACTTCCTTCCAGGAAAAAGAAACCCTTGAAGAGCGGCAGACCCGCTACCAATTTGATCTCGCCCGTATTGATACCGAACACTTTCCGTGGCAGCAATTTCGCAAATATGCCAGAGATGTCTTCGATCAATCAATGGCTGACATCTTGCAGCCAGGTATGCAACAAGGCGAATACAAATTACGCCAAGCGATAGCGCATTACCTTTTCAATAGCAGAGGCGTCAATTGCCATCCAGATCAAATCATTATTGGTTCATCAACAGAACAATTAATCAATCAAGTCACTGATATTTTAACGGACCGTTCTTATATCATTGAATATCCAAGCTATCCGCCAATCAAGCAAGTCTTAGACAAGAAAGGATTGAATTATAAAAGAGTACCTGTTAAAAAAAGCGGTATTGATATGAAAGCAATCCGAAATTCTAAGCGTGAAGTAGTTTATGTTACGCCTTCTCATCAATTCCCAACAGGCTATGTTATGAATTTGAAGGTACGTACACAATTAATCAACTGGGCCCAGCAGCATCCAGAACGCTACATTATTGAAGATGATTATGATTCTGAGTTTCGTTATTTCAGCAAGCCTATTCCTGCCTTGCAAAGTTTGGATACCACAGGAAAGGTTATTTATATAAGTACCTTTTCAAAATCACTTTTCCCAAGTTGCCGCATCGCATTTATGGTATTGCCAGAAGATTTAATGGAACGCTATCATCATTTACCCAATAAAGAAGGTACGACTGTCCCGGCACCAATGCAATATATGGTGGCAGAATTTATGGAAAAAGGTTCTTTCGAAAGACATTTGAATAAAATGCGTAAAGTCTATCGCTATAAGCTGACATATATTTTAGATGCTTTAGCCCCTTACAAAGACCAACTGCATATTGAAGGTGCAACTACTGGCATGCACTTTACGCTCACCGTACAAAATGGATTATCTTTAAAGGATATTTTAAACAGAGCCAAAAAAAATCATGTAAGATTAACCCCTTTGAATCGTTATATGAAAAAAAATAGCCGAAATAAACATGTCCCTAAATTTATTATTGGCTTTGGGGGCATTAAAGATGAAGATTTAAAAGCCCATACAGAAGCATTGCTTAAAACACTTACGATTTAGGAGGAAATTCGCTAATGATTACACTCATACCTTACCAATCCAGCTATGATTCACAACTTAATCACTACTCAATTGCAGATGAAGAAAGCGACTTTGCACTGACACCCTTAAAGGCAATAAAGGACCTAGCAGACAAGGAAGATGCTATACTCATTTTTTCAAATCACACACTTGCCGGATTTTTTAGGTTAAATTTTAATGATGAACGTTATGGGCTTACACAGAATTCCAATTCCGTACTCTTAAAGTCATTTTCCGTAACTGAAACTATGCAAGGTCAGAAAATAGCACAACAGGCTTTGGCTGAATTACCTCACTATATTCAGGCTCACTATTCAGATACAATCAATGAAATTGTACTCTCTGTGAATTTCAGAAATCCTAAAGCAAAATATATATACGAAAAATGCGGCTTTGTAGATACCGGAAAAGTTATCGGAGGTAGGGCTGGAAATCAATATGTCATGTCACTTACCATGACATGATTCATTGTAGAAAATAAAAGTTAGGAAGTTCTATTGATATTAGTTTAAAAATAAACCATTGACGCAAGTTTTAATTTTTAATATAATTTTTCTCATGTTTGCAAAATTTGGAGGTGTTAATATGAAGAAATACCCTATCGCAATATGGATGCTAGCTATCGGTGCATTTGCGATCGGCATGACAGAATTTGTAATCATGGGATTACTTCCTAATATTGCTCGAGATTTTCATGTCTCTGTCAGCCAAGCAGGACAATTAATCACGGGTTATGCTTTAGGTGTAGCAATAGGCGGACCTATTTTGGTCATGCTTACTATTAAATTGAACAGAAAGTATCTATTAATCTTGCTCATGATTATCTTTATGATAGGTAATATTGCCGCATCATTAAGTCCAACTTACGGCTTTATGATGACCAGCAGAATCATCACCTCTCTAGCACATGGTTCATTCTTTGGAATTGGCTCAATTTTGGCTGCTAGTATGGTACAGGCTGCTTATAGAGCAAGTGCTATGGCCTTGATGTTTATGGGACTTTCTCTCAGTAATATACTAGGCGTTCCTTTTGGTACATTGATTGGGCAAAACTTCGGTTGGGCTATGACATTCGTCATTATTGCTATCATAGGCGGACTGGCATTAATTGGAATCATTATCTTTGTACCAAATCATAAGGAAACACAGAAATCTTCTGTAATGAACGAACTGAAAATCTTGAAAGAAAAACAATTGTGGCTGACTTTAGCCATAACACTATTTGGATTCAGCAGTGTATTTGCTTATTTCACTTATATTTCTTCTATCCTAGTAGATGTTTCTCATATTAAAGAAAATTTAATTTCTTATATGCTTATCATCTTCGGAATAGGTGTCACATTAGGTAATGTAATCGGCGGTAAATTAGCGGATTGGAATTTAAACAAAGCACTCAAAATTATTTTTTCTACCTTTATCATTTACTTTGTATTATTGTATTTCATACAAATGAATGGAATACTCATGGTATTAGGTATTTTCTTATTTGGAGTTATCGGCTTCAGTATGAGTCCTTCACTTCAATTTAAAAGTACCTTGATTTCTCAAGATGCTCCTACATTAGCGAGTACCTTGAATCAATCAGCATTTAACTTAGGAAATGCTTTAGGTGCATTTGTTGGCGGATTAGTAGTAACAAACTTGCCATTAGCCTCTTTAAGCTTGGTAGCACCGTTACTCACATTAATCGGCCTTGTATTCCTTCTCATTTCCATATATGTAGAAAAGCAAAATAAAACTGCATTTCATTGATGAAAGATCTAATTAACTTCCTATGAAATTAGACACTGAAAAAGTGGAAATTTTATAGGAGTTTTTTTATGCCCACAAAATTATACAGTCAACTTAGGTAAATCATTAGGTTATCTTTAACTAGGTACAGAGACGAGGAATATTACAAATTAAAAAAGCAGCCTTATGAGATTCCTCATTAGTCTGCCTTAAAAAATAATTGCACAAGATATTAAGAATAACTCTTCACTCAGTAAATAAACACAAATTATATGACTATCAAGCGTATCTAAATTTCTATATAAAAAAAGAGACCCTTACGGGTCTCAGTTTGCCTGGCAACGTCCTACTCTTGCGGAACGTAAGTCCGACTACCATCGGCGCTAAAGAGCTTAACTTCTGTGTTCGGCATGGGAACAGGTGTGACCTCTTTGCCATTGTCACCAGACAATAGAATGATTATACATTCAAAACTAGATAGTAAGTAAAATCAGTTTACCAATCAAAACTTGAAATTGGATTAAGTCTTCGATCGATTAGTATTCGTCAGCTCCACATATCGCTATGCTTCCACCCCGAACCTATTAACCTCATCATCTTTGAGGGATCTTATAACCGAAGTTGGGAAATCTCATCTTGAGGGGGGCTTCATGCTTAGATGCTTTCAGCACTTATCCCGTCCATACATAGCTACCCAGCGATGCCGTTGGCACGACAACTGGTACACCAGAGGTATGTCCATCCCGGTCCTCTCGTACTAAGGACAGCTCCTCTCAAATTTCCTGCGCCCACGACGGATAGGGACCGAACTGTCTCACGACGTTCTGAACCCAGCTCGCGTACCGCTTTAATGGGCGAACAGCCCAACCCTTGGGACCGACTACAGCCCCAGGATGCGATGAGCCGACATCGAGGTGCCAAACCTCCCCGTCGATGTGAACTCTTGGGGGAGATAAGCCTGTTATCCCCGGGGTAGCTTTTATCCGTTGAGCGATGGCCCTTCCATGCGGAACCACCGGATCACTAAGTCCGTCTTTCGACCCTGCTCGACTTGTAGGTCTCGCAGTCAAGCTCCCTTATGCCTTTACACTCTATGAATGATTTCCAACCATTCTGAGGGAACCTTTGAGCGCCTCCGTTACACTTTAGGAGGCGACCGCCCCAGTCAAACTGCCCGCCTGACACTGTCTCCCGCCATGATCAATGGCGCGGGTTAGAAATCCAACACAGCTAGGGTAGTATCCCACCAACGCCTCCACGTAAGCTGGCGCTCACGTTTCCAAGGCTCCTACCTATCCTGTACAAGCTGTGCCGAATTTCAATATCAGGCTACAGTAAAGCTCCACGGGGTCTTTCCGTCCTGTCGCGGGTAACCTGCATCTTCACAGGTACTATGATTTCACCGAGTCTCTCGTTGAGACAGTGCCCAAATCGTTACGCCTTTCGTGCGGGTCGGAACTTACCCGACAAGGAATTTCGCTACCTTAGGACCGTTATAGTTACGGCCGCCGTTTACTGGGGCTTCGATTCGTAGCTTCGCAGAAGCTAACCACTCCTCTTAACCTTCCAGCACCGGGCAGGCGTCAGCCCCTATACATCACCTTACGGTTTAGCAGAGACCTGTGTTTTTGATAAACAGTCGCTTGGGCCTATTCACTGCGGCTCTTCAGAGCGTGAACCCTAAAGAGCACCCCTTCTCCCGAAGTTACGGGGTCATTTTGCCGAGTTCCTTAACGAGAGTTCTCTCGCTCACCTTAGAATTCTCATCTTGACTACCTGTGTCGGTTTGCGGTACGGGCGCCAAATCTCTAGCTAGAGGCTTTTCTCGACAGTGTGAAATCAACGACTCGAGGAAAACATGTTTCCTCTCCCCATCACAGCTTGACCTTATGAATGGCGGATTTGCCTACCATTCAGTCTTACTGCTTGGACGTGCACTCCAACAGCACGCTTCGCCTATCCTACTGTGTCCCCCCATCGCTTAAAACGATTATTGGCGGTACAGGAATATCAACCTGTTATCCATCGCCTACGCCTGTCGGCCTCGGCTTAGGACCCGACTAACCCAGAGCGGACGAGCCTTCCTCTGGAAACCTTAGTCAATCGGTGGATGGGATTCTCACCCATCTTTCGCTACTCACACCGGCATTCTCACTTCTAAGCGCTCCACATGTCCTTGCGATCATGCTTCGACGCCCTTAGAACGCTCTCCTATCACTGTCCGAAGGACAGTCCACAGCTTCGGTAATATGTTTAGCCCCGGTACATTTTCGGCGCAGTGTCACTCGACTAGTGAGCTATTACGCACTCTTTAAATGATGGCTGCTTCTAAGCCAACATCCTAGTTGTCTGGGCAATACCACATCCTTTGCCACTTAACATATATTTTGGGACCTTAGCTGGTGGTCTGGGCTGTTTCCCTTTCGAACATGGACCTTATCACCCACGTTCTGACTCCCAAGTTAAATTGATTGGCATTCGGAGTTTGTCTGAATTCGGTAACCCGAGAGGGGCCCCTCGTCCAAACAGTGCTCTACCTCCAACAATCATCACTTGAGGCTAGCCCTAAAGCTATTTCGGAGAGAACCAGCTATCTCCAGGTTCGATTGGAATTTCTCCGCTACCCTCAGTTCATCCGCTCACTTTTCAACGTAAGTCGGTTCGGTCCTCCATTCAGTGTTACCTGAACTTCAACCTGACCAAGGGTAGATCACCTGGTTTCGGGTCTACGACCAAATACTCAACGCCCTGTTCAGACTCGCTTTCGCTGCGGCTCCGCATTCGCTGCTTAACCTTGCATCAGATCGTAACTCGCCGGTTCATTCTACAAAAGGCACGCCATCACCCATTAACGGGCTCTGACTACTTGTAAGCACACGGTTTCAAGTTCTCTTTCACTCCCCTTCCGGGGTACTTTTCACCTTTCCCTCACGGTACTGGTTCACTATCGGTCACTAGAGAGTATTTAGCCTTGGGAGATGGTCCTCCCGGATTCCGACGGAATTTCACGTGCTCCGTCGTACTCAGGATCCACTCAGGAGAGAATTGACTTTCGACTACAGGACTCTTACCTTCTCTGGTTCGACTTTCCAGTACGATTCGTCTAATCAATTCTTTTGTAACTCCGTATAGAGTGTCCTACAACCCCAATGAGCAAGCTCATTGGTTTGGGCTCTTCCCGTTTCGCTCGCCGCTACTCAGGGAATCGAGTTTTCTTTCTCTTCCTGCGGGTACTAAGATGTTTCAGTTCTCCGCGTCTGCCTTCGGACATGCTATGTATTCACATGTCGATAACACAACATAACTTGTGCTGGGTTCCCCCATTCGGAAATCTCTGGATCAACGCTTACTTACAGCTACCCAAAGCATATCGTCGTTAGTAACGTCCTTCATCAGCTTCTAGTGCCAAGGCATCCACCGTGCGCCCTTAATAACTTAATCACGTTATTAATTATGTGAGTAATCTTCTTTGCCGTAGGCAAATCGATTACTAGCGATTCATTTAAATGAATAAAGCTTTTAAAACTCTAATTCACTCGGTTTTGCTTGGTAAAATCTATTTTTACTTACTTATCTAGTTTTCAATGTACAATTTTAATGGTGGGCCTAAGTGGACTCGAACCACCGACCTCACGCTTATCAGGCGTGCGCTCTAACCAGCTGAGCTATAGGCCCATTCCACGATGAATGTTTTAAATAAACATTCAAAACTGAATACAATATGTCACGTTATTCCGTCAGTTTCTGTTGAAACTGTTCCGTATAATATCCTTAGAAAGGAGGTGATCCAGCCGCACCTTCCGATACGGCTACCTTGTTACGACTTCACCCCAATCATTCGTCCCACCTTCGACGGCTAGCTCCTAAAAGGTTACTCCACCGGCTTCGGGTGTTACGAACTCTCGTGGTGTGACGGGCGGTGTGTACAAGACCCGGGAACGTATTCACCGTAGCATGCTGATCTACGATTACTAGCGATTCCAGCTTCATGTAGTCGAGTTGCAGACTACAATCCGAACTGAGAACAGCTTTATGGGATTTGCTTGACCTCGCGGTTTCGCTGCCCTTTGTACTGTCCATTGTAGCACGTGTGTAGCCCAAATCATAAGGGGCATGATGATTTGACGTCATCCCCACCTTCCTCCGGTTTGTCACCGGCAGTCAACTTAGAGTGCCCAACTTAATGCTGGCAACTAAGCTTAAGGGTTGCGCTCGTTGCGGGACTTAACCCAACATCTCACGACACGAGCTGACGACAACCATGCACCACCTGTCACTTTGTCCCCCGAAGGGGAAGACTCTATCTCTAGAGCGGTCAAAGGATGTCAAGATTTGGTAAGGTTCTTCGCGTTGCTTCGAATTAAACCACATGCTCCACCGCTTGTGCGGGTCCCCGTCAATTCCTTTGAGTTTCAGCCTTGCGGCCGTACTCCCCAGGCGGAGTGCTTAATGCGTTAGCTGCAGCACTAAGGGGCGGAAACCCCCTAACACTTAGCACTCATCGTTTACGGCGTGGACTACCAGGGTATCTAATCCTGTTTGATCCCCACGCTTTCGCACATCAGCGTCAGTTGCAGACCAGAAAGTCGCCTTCGCCACTGGTGTTCCTCCATATCTCTGCGCATTTCACCGCTACACATGGAATTCCACTTTCCTCTTCTGCACTCAAGTTTTCCAGTTTCCAATGACCCTCCACGGTTGAGCCGTGGGCTTTCACATCAGACTTAAAAAACCGCCTACGCGCGCTTTACGCCCAATAATTCCGGATAACGCTTGCCACCTACGTATTACCGCGGCTGCTGGCACGTAGTTAGCCGTGGCTTTCTGATTAGGTACCGTCAAGGTGCGCATAGTTACCTACGCACTTGTTCTTCCCTAATAACAGAGTTTTACGATCCGAAGACCTTCATCACTCACGCGGCGTTGCTCCGTCAGGCTTTCGCCCATTGCGGAAGATTCCCTACTGCTGCCTCCCGTAGGAGTCTGGACCGTGTCTCAGTTCCAGTGTGGCCGATCACCCTCTCAGGTCGGCTACGTATCGTTGCCTTGGTAAGCCGTTACCTTACCAACTAGCTAATACGGCGCGGGTCCATCTATAAGTGACAGCAAAACCGTCTTTCATTGCGGAACCATGCGGTTCCGCATATTATCCGGCATTAGCCCCGGTTTCCCGAAGTTATTCCAGTCTTATAGGTAGGTTACCCACGTGTTACTCACCCGTCCGCCGCTAACGTCAGAGGAGCAAGCTCCTCGTCTGTTCGCTCGACTTGCATGTATTAGGCACGCCGCCAGCGTTCATCCTGAGCCAGGATCAAACTCTCCATAAAAGTTTATGATTTGTTTGACTAGCTCATAAAAAACTAATTTGTTTTAAAACGTCTTAAGACGTTTGTTAATTGGAATTAACGTTGACATATTGTCATTCAGTTTTCAATGTTCATTTTTTCACTGACAAGAATTAATTATACTCTCTTTCTTAAGAGAAGTCAACACTTTTTTAAAAGTTTTTTAATTCAACAGCTTTCTTTCACAAAAAAATGACCTAGCGGCCAAAAGTGAAATTGCCTGGCAACGTCCTACTCTTGCGGAACGTAAGTCCGACTACCATCGGCGCTAAAGAGCTTAACTTCTGTGTTCGGCATGGGAACAGGTGTGACCTCTTTGCCATTGTCACCAGACAATAGAATGATTATACATTCAAAACTAGATAGTAAGTAAAATCAGTTTACCAATCAAAACTTGAAATTGGATTAAGTCTTCGATCGATTAGTATTCGTCAGTTCCACATATCGCTATGCTTCCACCCCGAACCTATTAACCTCATCATCTTTGAGGGATCTTATAACCGAAGTTGGGAAATCTCATCTTGAGGGGGGCTTCATGCTTAGATGCTTTCAGCACTTATCCCGTCCATACATAGCTACCCAGCGATGCCGTTGGCACGACAACTGGTACACCAGAGGTATGTCCATCCCGGTCCTCTCGTACTAAGGACAGCTCCTCTCAAATTTCCTGCGCCCACGACGGATAGGGACCGAACTGTCTCACGACGTTCTGAACCCAGCTCGCGTACCGCTTTAATGGGCGAACAGCCCAACCCTTGGGACCGACTACAGCCCCAGGATGCGATGAGCCGACATCGAGGTGCCAAACCTCCCCGTCGATGTGAACTCTTGGGGGAGATAAGCCTGTTATCCCCGGGGTAGCTTTTATCCGTTGAGCGATGGCCCTTCCATGCGGAACCACCGGATCACTAAGTCCGTCTTTCGACCCTGCTCGACTTGTAGGTCTCGCAGTCAAGCTCCCTTATGCCTTTACACTCTATGAATGATTTCCAACCATTCTGAGGGAACCTTTGAGCGCCTCCGTTACACTTTAGGAGGCGACCGCCCCAGTCAAACTGCCCGCCTGACACTGTCTCCCGCCATGATCAATGGCGCGGGTTAGAAATCCAACACAGCTAGGGTAGTATCCCACCAACGCCTCCACGTAAGCTGGCGCTCACGTTTCCAAGGCTCCTACCTATCCTGTACAAGCTGTGCCGAATTTCAATATCAGGCTACAGTAAAGCTCCACGGGGTCTTTCCGTCCTGTCGCGGGTAACCTGCATCTTCACAGGTACTATGATTTCACCGAGTCTCTCGTTGAGACAGTGCCCAAATCGTTACGCCTTTCGTGCGGGTCGGAACTTACCCGACAAGGAATTTCGCTACCTTAGGACCGTTATAGTTACGGCCGCCGTTTACTGGGGCTTCGATTCGTAGCTTCGCAGAAGCTAACCACTCCTCTTAACCTTCCAGCACCGGGCAGGCGTCAGCCCCTATACATCACCTTACGGTTTAGCAGAGACCTGTGTTTTTGATAAACAGTCGCTTGGGCCTATTCACTGCGGCTCTTCAGAGCGTGAACCCTAAAGAGCACCCCTTCTCCCGAAGTTACGGGGTCATTTTGCCGAGTTCCTTAACGAGAGTTCTCTCGCTCACCTTAGAATTCTCATCTTGACTACCTGTGTCGGTTTGCGGTACGGGCGCCAAATCTCTAGCTAGAGGCTTTTCTCGACAGTGTGAAATCAACGACTCGAGGAAAACATGTTTCCTCTCCCCATCACAGCTTGACCTTATGAATGGCGGATTTGCCTACCATTCAGTCTTACTGCTTGGACGTGCACTCCAACAGCACGCTTCGCCTATCCTACTGTGTCCCCCCATCGCTTAAAACGATTATTGGCGGTACAGGAATATCAACCTGTTATCCATCGCCTACGCCTGTCGGCCTCGGCTTAGGACCCGACTAACCCAGAGCGGACGAGCCTTCCTCTGGAAACCTTAGTCAATCGGTGGATGGGATTCTCACCCATCTTTCGCTACTCACACCGGCATTCTCACTTCTAAGCGCTCCACATGTCCTTGCGATCATGCTTCGACGCCCTTAGAACGCTCTCCTATCACTGTCCGAAGGACAGTCCACAGCTTCGGTAATATGTTTAGCCCCGGTACATTTTCGGCGCAGTGTCACTCGACTAGTGAGCTATTACGCACTCTTTAAATGATGGCTGCTTCTAAGCCAACATCCTAGTTGTCTGGGCAATACCACATCCTTTGCCACTTAACATATATTTTGGGACCTTAGCTGGTGGTCTGGGCTGTTTCCCTTTCGAACATGGACCTTATCACCCACGTTCTGACTCCCAAGTTAAATTGATTGGCATTCGGAGTTTGTCTGAATTCGGTAACCCGAGAGGGGCCCCTCGTCCAAACAGTGCTCTACCTCCAACAATCATCACTTGAGGCTAGCCCTAAAGCTATTTCGGAGAGAACCAGCTATCTCCAGGTTCGATTGGAATTTCTCCGCTACCCTCAGTTCATCCGCTCACTTTTCAACGTAAGTCGGTTCGGTCCTCCATTCAGTGTTACCTGAACTTCAACCTGACCAAGGGTAGATCACCTGGTTTCGGGTCTACGACCAAATACTCAACGCCCTGTTCAGACTCGCTTTCGCTGCGGCTCCGCATTCGCTGCTTAACCTTGCATCAGATCGTAACTCGCCGGTTCATTCTACAAAAGGCACGCCATCACCCATTAACGGGCTCTGACTACTTGTAAGCACACGGTTTCAAGTTCTCTTTCACTCCCCTTCCGGGGTACTTTTCACCTTTCCCTCACGGTACTGGTTCACTATCGGTCACTAGAGAGTATTTAGCCTTGGGAGATGGTCCTCCCGGATTCCGACGGAATTTCACGTGCTCCGTCGTACTCAGGATCCACTCAGGAGAGAATTGACTTTCGACTACAGGACTCTTACCTTCTCTGGTTCGACTTTCCAGTACGATTCGTCTAATCAATTCTTTTGTAACTCCGTATAGAGTGTCCTACAACCCCAATGAGCAAGCTCATTGGTTTGGGCTCTTCCCGTTTCGCTCGCCGCTACTCAGGGAATCGAGTTTTCTTTCTCTTCCTGCGGGTACTAAGATGTTTCAGTTCTCCGCGTCTGCCTTCGGACATGCTATGTATTCACATGTCGATAACACAACATAACTTGTGCTGGGTTCCCCCATTCGGAAATCTCTGGATCAACGCTTACTTACAGCTACCCAAAGCATATCGTCGTTAGTAACGTCCTTCATCAGCTTCTAGTGCCAAGGCATCCACCGTGCGCCCTTAATAACTTAATCACGTTATTAATTATGTGAGTAATCTTCTTTGCCGTAGGCAAATCGATTACTAGCGATTCATTTAAATGAATAAAGCTTTTAAAACTCTAATTCACTCGGTTTTGCTTGGTAAAATCTATTTTTTACTTACTTATCTAGTTTTCAATGTACAATCATGAATACTCGTATGAGCATTCAAAACTGAATACAATATGTCACGTTATTCCGTCAGTTTCTGTTGAAACTGTTCCGTATATATCCTTAGAAAGGAGGTGATCCAGCCGCACCTTCCGATACGGCTACCTTGTTACGACTTCACCCCAATCATTCGTCCCACCTTCGACGGCTAGCTCCTAAAAGGTTACTCCACCGGCTTCGGGTGTTACGAACTCTCGTGGTGTGACGGGCGGTGTGTACAAGACCCGGGAACGTATTCACCGTAGCATGCTGATCTACGATTACTAGCGATTCCAGCTTCATGTAGTCGAGTTGCAGACTACAATCCGAACTGAGAACAGCTTTATGGGATTTGCTTGACCTCGCGGTTTCGCTGCCCTTTGTACTGTCCATTGTAGCACGTGTGTAGCCCAAATCATAAGGGGCATGATGATTTGACGTCATCCCCACCTTCCTCCGGTTTGTCACCGGCAGTCAACTTAGAGTGCCCAACTTAATGCTGGCAACTAAGCTTAAGGGTTGCGCTCGTTGCGGGACTTAACCCAACATCTCACGACACGAGCTGACGACAACCATGCACCACCTGTCACTTTGTCCCCCGAAGGGGAAGACTCTATCTCTAGAGCGGTCAAAGGATGTCAAGATTTGGTAAGGTTCTTCGCGTTGCTTCGAATTAAACCACATGCTCCACCGCTTGTGCGGGTCCCCGTCAATTCCTTTGAGTTTCAGCCTTGCGGCCGTACTCCCCAGGCGGAGTGCTTAATGCGTTAGCTGCAGCACTAAGGGGCGGAAACCCCCTAACACTTAGCACTCATCGTTTACGGCGTGGACTACCAGGGTATCTAATCCTGTTTGATCCCCACGCTTTCGCACATCAGCGTCAGTTGCAGACCAGAAAGTCGCCTTCGCCACTGGTGTTCCTCCATATCTCTGCGCATTTCACCGCTACACATGGAATTCCACTTTCCTCTTCTGCACTCAAGTTTTCCAGTTTCCAATGACCCTCCACGGTTGAGCCGTGGGCTTTCACATCAGACTTAAAAAACCGCCTACGCGCGCTTTACGCCCAATAATTCCGGATAACGCTTGCCACCTACGTATTACCGCGGCTGCTGGCACGTAGTTAGCCGTGGCTTTCTGATTAGGTACCGTCAAGGTGCGCATAGTTACCTACGCACTTATTCTTCCCTAATAACAGAGTTTTACGATCCGAAGACCTTCATCACTCACGCGGCGTTGCTCCGTCAGGCTTTCGCCCATTGCGGAAGATTCCCTACTGCTGCCTCCCGTAGGAGTCTGGACCGTGTCTCAGTTCCAGTGTGGCCGATCACCCTCTCAGGTCGGCTACGTATCGTTGCCTTGGTAAGCCGTTACCTTACCAACTAGCTAATACGGCGCGGGTCCATCTATAAGTGACAGCAAAACCATCTTTCATTGCGGAACCATGCGGTTCCGCATATTATCCGGCATTAGCCCCGGTTTCCCGGAGTTATTCCAGTCTTATAGGTAGGTTACCCACGTGTTACTCACCCGTCCGCCGCTAACGTCAGAGGAGCAAGCTCCTCGTCTGTTCGCTCGACTTGCATGTATTAGGCACGCCGCCAGCGTTCATCCTGAGCCAGGATCAAACTCTCCATAAAAGTTTATGATTTGTTTGACTAGCTCATAAAAAACTAATTTGTTTTAAAACGTCCAAGACGTTTGTTAATTGGAATTAACGTTGACATATTGTCATTCAGTTTTCAATGTTCATTTTAATATAAATGGTGGAGACTAGCGGGATCGAACCGCTGACCTCCTGCGTGCAAAGCAGGCGCTCTCCCAGCTGAGCTAAGCCCCCAATATAACAATCAAATAAGAGTCGGGAAGACAGGATTCGAACCTGCGACCCCTTGGTCCCAAACCAAGTGCTCTACCAAGCTGAGCTACTTCCCGTCATTCAATTATGTAATGGTAATAAAATTATAAATGGCGCGCCCGATAGGAGTCGAACCCATAACCTCTTGATCCGTAGTCAAACGCTCTATCCAGTTGAGCTACGGGCGCTAATATTTATATGGTGCCGAGGACCGGAATCGAACCGGTACGGTAATCACTTACCGCAGGATTTTAAGTCCTGTGCGTCTGCCAGTTCCGCCACCCCGGCAAAATAATGGAGCAGAAGACGGGATTCGAACCCGCGACCCCAACCTTGGCAAGGTTGTATTCTACCGCTGAACTACTTCTGCATTATTTTGTAAGTATAATGGAAAACTGATGAGCCATAGAGGATTCGAACCTCTGACCCTCTGATTAAAAGTCAGATGCTCTACCAACTGAGCTAATGGCTCAAAAGATTAAGATGGTGCCGGCCAGAGGACTTGAACCCCCAACCTACTGATTACAAGTCAGTTGCTCTACCAGTTGAGCTAGGCCGGCTACTAAATGGTGGAGAATGACGGGTTCGAACCGCCGACCCTCTGCTTGTAAGGCAGATGCTCTCCCAGCTGAGCTAATTCTCCGAATTATATTGCCTGGCAACGTCCTACTCTTGCGGAACGTAAGTCCGACTACCATCGGCGCTAAAGAGCTTAACTTCTGTGTTCGGCATGGGAACAGGTGTGACCTCTTTGCCATTGTCACCAGACAATGTATTGTTAATGTAGTTTTTCGTGTTTTCCACTTAAACTATATTAACTGGTTTTCTTAACATTTGCAATAGTCAATTTTACACTCAGTTAAAATCTTATTTACAAATGTGTAACGCGTTCTTTTTGACGACTCTTATATATTACTACATCTCAAAGTCTTTGTCAACACTTTTTTAGAATGTTTTTTTGAATCATTCATATTCATGCAAAAACGCTCATAAATTGTTGCTTTATTTATCAGAACAATTAACAATTATACACGCTTTAAAAATTAATGCAAGGGTTTTTCTTAAGTTTTTTGAAATTCTTTTAAGCTTTTGTAATATGCGTTTAATATCAGCACTTTGAGATGCTGAAACTAGTTTATTACCCTTCCTATAATATTAAAAGAGACCGGAATAACATCATGTTCCGGTCTCTTTCTCTTGAGTTGATAATAGCTATCTAAATAGAATGTGTATTTATTTTAGGCTTCTTTCTATTCTGGTTAGCTTTTAGAGGGAGGTAGAACAATATATTATTATTCTGCCGAACTCCCCGATCACTTTACTTCTAATTTTATTGTTTCTGGCGCATGTATGGGAATAATAACACGTCTCTGATAGATGGTGAATTAGTTAACAGCATTACAAGTCTATCAATACCAATTCCTAGTCCGCCTGTTGGAGGCATACCGTATTCCAATGCTTCAATGTAGTCTTCATCCATTTCGTGTGCTTCATCGTTGCCTTGCTCTTTCTCTTTTAATTGTGCTTCGAATCTTTCTCTTTGATCGATAGGGTCATTTAACTCTGTAAATGCGTTTGCATGTTCACGACCTACGATAAACAATTCAAAACGGTCTGTAAATCTAGGGTCTTCTGGATTTTTCTTAGCTAATGGAGAAATTTCGATTGGATGACCATAAACGAATGTTGGTTGAATAAGCGTTTCTTCAACTTTTTGTTCAAAGAACTCATTCAAGATATGTCCATAAGTCATATGATCTGTTATTTCGATATTATGTTCTTTCGCAAGTTCACGTGCTTCTTCATCAGATTTTACATCAAAGAAGTTCACACCTGTTGCTTCTTTTACAGCGTCTACAATGTGGACACGTTTCCATGGTGAATCTAAATCTACTTCGTATTCTCCATAAGGCACAACTGCTGTACCTAATACTTTTTTAGAAATGTGTCGGATAGTACCTTCTGTTAAATCCATAATATCATGGAAATCAGCATAGGCTTCATATAATTCAATCATCGTAAATTCAGGATTATGTCTTGTTGATACACCTTCGTTACGGAAGACGCGACCAATTTCATATACTTTTTCCAATCCGCCTACAATAAGACGTTTTAAGTGCAACTCAATTGCAATACGCATATATAACGTTGCATCTAATGCATTGTGATGTGTTACGAATGGGCGTGCAGCAGCACCACCTGCGATTTGGTGCATCATTGGTGTTTCAACTTCTAAGAAACCTTTATCATTTAGATAATTACGCATTTCTTGGATGATTTTACTACGGTTAATGAAAGTTTGTGTACTTTCTTGGTTTGTAATTAAATCTAAATAACGTTGGCGATAGCGTTGTTCTACGTCTTGCAAACCATGGAATTTGTCTGGTAATGGACGTAATGATTTTGATAACAATGTAAATGATTTAGCTTTAACACTAAGTTCACCTGTGTTAGTTTTGAACATTACACCTTCGATACCTACGATGTCGCCTAAATCAGCCATTTTCCAAATTGCAAATTGTTCTTCACCAACTTGGTCTTTACGCACATAAATTTGGATTTGTCCTGATAAATCTTGGATATGTGCAAAGCCCGCTTTACCTTTACCGCGTTTAGTCATTAAACGGCCAGCAATCGCTACGTGTGCTTCTGGCTCATCTTCTTTTTCATGTAATTCTTCTTTAGAAAATCGATCCCATTTTTCTTTTAATTCTTCAGCATCTGCTGTACGTTCAAAACGTTTACCGAAAGGATCAATTCCTAAATCGATTAATTCTTGTAATTTTTGACGGCGGACCTGCATTTGGTCATTCATTTCTTCTGACATTGTTACCTCTGCTACTAAAAACATATTTAAATGTCATTAGAGAGTTTCTCTTTTCAACGAGGTTGATTTCATTTGAAATCAGGTCTATGAACCTCTCCCAGAGCGTTACTTCCGATGTAGCCCACCGTAGTTTGAAACTTTGTAGATACATTTAAATTGTGTGATAATCTTTTAGCAGTTTTCCTTTCGTTATTTTTATTACACTATCACGGTGTAATCTGTTGCTTGCTTTAAATTAATACTGGCATTGATATCTCTGTCTTTAATCATTCCGCAATGAGGACAATGGTACGTTCTTTGATTCAAAGGCATGGGTTGTATGTGGCAGCAATCCGAACATATTTGACTGGAGGGATAAAATCTGTCGACTTGGCGTAATTCAATACCATAATCTTGACATTTGATTTTTAACCATTCAACAATGCAGCCGAGTCCGATCTGTTGAAAACTATTGGCCAATCTTTTGTTTCTCATCATACCTTTGATGTTCAAATTTTCAACGGTAATAAATTGCGGATTTGTGCGGACAATAGAGAGTATGCCTTTGCGTTTGATATTTCTTTTAATGTTTTTAATGCATCGGTATAATCTTTGTACTTTCAACAATTGTTTATACCAATTATGAGAGCCTTTTTTCTTTCTGGATAATTTTCGCTGCTGTCGTTTCAAAGATTTATCAAGTTTAACAATCATTTGATTTGTTTTGAAACTTCTGATTTTCACACCGGAGGGTGTGAATACAGCTTCTTTTAATCCCAAATCGATACCGATGCCTTCTGTCTGTTTGGATTTAAAAACAGGAGAAGGAGGTTGATCAACTAATACCGAGACATAATATCTGTCATATTCTTTAACAATAGTGGCAGATTTTATATTATTTGTTGGAATGTAACCTTTTTCTTTTAATTTAACCCATCCCAGCTTCGGCAATTGGATGCGATGCCGTTGTACATGGATTGTACCGATCAAATAATAGCTTCCAATGCCTGATTTCTTTTTAAACTTCGGATAACCTTGTTTATTTTTGAAAAATGTCTGATAAGCACGATGTGCATTCATAATGGATTGTTTGACGGCTTTGCTGGCACTTTGTTTAACCCAATGTTTATCCGGATGACTTGGAAGATATACATTGTTCATCCATTTGCTGAAGGCAAAACCGTTCATGTATGAGTGCCCGGTTTTATGGAAATTCTGGTTAGTCTCGATAAATTTGTTGTACATCCAACGGCATGTGCCGATAGTTTGGTTGATGGTTTGTCGTTGTCCAAAAGAAGGATTGATTTCGGTTCTAAAAGCTCTCAGCATATTTTACCACCCTCTTTTTTCAATTGACAAAAACCATAGATACAGTCGCTAAAAGTATGAATAGTTACGGTGATGTGTTAAAATTTCAAATTGATTTTGTAATGCATCAGATTGCGATGGGTTCGTATCTCGACTGTATGCTGTATATTTACGATTAGATGGTTTGGAAACAGCACTGCTTAATTTTCCAATTATTTCTTTAGTCTTATACATCATTGTCACCTCAATTGAATTATAAATATGTTTGGATATGCTTATAATCGTTTGCTTATATTTTTAGTAACAATCTTGCTCCTCCTTTAAGCTTGTTGGGTTGCTGTTGCTGCAGTTGATTCTGCCTGGAAATTCTGCAGAATATCAATCATTTCTTGTTCAGTGTTTGCTTGGTTCAATGCTTTACGGGCTTTTCCGTTCCCTTTCACGCCTTTCAAATACCAAGAAGCGTGTTTACGCATTTCCATAACACCAATCTTCTCACCTTTTAATTCTACTAGTCGACGCAAATGTAATAAAGCAATTTCTACTTTTTCTTTTACGGTAGGCTCATCCATCAATTCGCCTGTTTCTAAATAATGCACTGTACGATAAATCATCCAAGGATTTCCTAAAGCCTCGCGACCAATCATAACAGCATCTACGCCCGTTTCGTCTAACATTTTTTGTGCGAGTTCAGGGCTTGTTACATCACCATTCCCGATAACTGGAATGTTAACCGCTTCTTTCACCTGTTTGATAATATCCCAATCTGCGTGACCTTCATACATTTGGACACGTGTACGTCCATGTAATGAAATAGCTGCTGCGCCTGCACGCTCTGCTGCTTTTGCATTTTCAACAGCATAAATATGATCTTCATCCCAGCCGATACGCATTTTGCACGTCACTGGTTTGCTGACTTTTTCAGTTACAGCAGAGACCATTTCATAAATTTTATTAGGGTCTAACAACCAACGGGCGCCCGCTTCACAACGTATAATCTTATTAACGGGACATCCCATATTGATATCAATAATATCAGCAGTTGTATTTTGATCGACATAAACTGCCGCTTCTACCAATGTTTCTTTTTCTCCGCCAAAAATCTGCAAGGATAATGGACGTTCATTCTCATCAATATACAACATATTCATCGTTTTAGGATTATTAAACAAGATGGCCTTATCACTGACCATTTCAGCACATACTAATCCTGCGCCAAACTCTTTAACTGTTAATCTGAATGCAGAGTTGCAAACTCCGGCCATCGGAGCAAGCACGACTCTATTGTCGATTTCTACATCTCCAATCTTCCACATAATAACTACCTCTCAATCTTTCTCTAACGTTTATGATACTTAGTCACAGTTTCATCAGGAACTTCAATATCTTTAATCTTCGTCTGTTTCAATGGATGAATCACTTCAGGTGCAATTTCTTGCAAAGGAACCAAGACAAAGGCACGTTCTGCCATTCTAGGATGAGGAATGCTCAGTGCTTGATTTTCAATGATTTCATTACCATAAAGTAAAATATCTATATCTAATGTGCGCGGTCCCCATCGTTCCTTGCGAACACGATGTAATTGCTGTTCTATCTTCAAACCACAATCTAAAACCTCTTGCGGTGTTAAATGCGTTTCAATTTCTGCGCATAAATTAAAAAAATCAGGCTGGTCGACATAGCCGACTGGCGCTGTTTCAAAAAGTGAAGAAACTTGAGTTACTTGAATACCTGGTTGTGCATCTAATAAACGAAGTGCTTCATTCAATTGTTGTTCTCTATCTCCGACATTACTGCCTAAGCCTAAATAAACTTTAGTCATGCTCAGCATTCACCCTCGTTATTTCAATTCCCACTCCGTCATAGTGACCTGGAATAGGTGGTGTTTCTTTTGTAATTCTCACTTTAGTTTCCAATACCCGATTATAGTGTGAATTTATACGTTTTGCAATAAGCGTAGCTAAATGTTCGAGCAAATTCTTAGGTTCACCTTCCATTATCTCTTTCACGTCTGCGTAAACTTCAGCATAATTCACTGTATCTTCTACAGCATCTGAAGCTCCTGCTGCTATTAAATCTACTTTCAAAGTAATATCTACAACGAATATCTGTCCGATATCATTTTCGGCTTGCAATACTCCGTGATAACCGTAAAAGCGCATGCCATTAAGAAATATCGTATCTGCCATTATTCATTCTCCTTCAAGTAATCTATACCTTGAGCAATACGCGCATTCAGTTTAACATTATGTACTCTGACAGCTTTGACTCCCTGCATAATACCATAAGCAGTCGTAGCGGCTGTTGCTTCATCGCGGTCTTCTGGACGAGAGTCTGTTTCGATCATTTCTTTGATGAAACGTTTACGGCTCGTTGCTAATAATACAGGATACTCAGTTGCTACAAGCTCATCTAACCGATTCATTACCGTACGCTCTTCTGCTCTGCTTTTAGCGAACCCAATGCCTGGGTCAATCCAAATATTATCATGCGCAATGCCTGCTTCTTCTGCACGATTAGCTTGTTTTAATAAATACAATAACATTTCATCCATAATAGGTTCATCACGTTCGCCGTCTCCATTATGCATCAATACAATTTCTGCATTATAGCGTGCTACGGTTTCAAACATTTTAGAATCATACAAGCCTGCCCATTGATCATTAATCATGGTTGCACCAGCTTCTAAAGCTTGTTCTGCCACTTCGCTTCTGAAAGTATCCACTGAAAGTTGAACATTAAAGTCAGAAAGTGCGCGTACTACTGGAATGACACGTTCTAATTCGTCTTCTAAAGTTACCTCGCTATGTCCTGGACGAGTGGAAACGCCTCCGATATCCACAATATCGACACCTTCATCCATCATTTCTTTCACACGGGCAACAGCTGCCTCTACTGAATTATACTTTCCACCATCTGAAAAAGAATCCGGTGTGACATTCAAAATTCCCATAATCTTTGTATGTGCCATGATGACCTTCCTTTCGAAATATATGCTCTCATTATAGCAAACTTCGATTAATGACCGAATGTATTAGTTTTCAAAAATTAAATTCTTAAATAAAAAAAGCTGCCGCAGCACCCTCTGTTTTGAGTGTACTGCTGACAGCTGTATTACCGTCTGCTTATTTTTCTTCAAAAGAATACAGCGGAGTTGAAAGATAACGTTCGCCATTACTTGGCAATACAGTAACCACTGTTTTACCTTTGCCTAATTCTTTAGCTTTTTGAATTGCAGCGTGAATAGCAGCTCCTGAAGAAATACCTGCTAAGATACCTTCTTCTTTAGCAACACGACGAGAAGTTTCCATCGCAATTTCATTGCCTACTTTGATAACTTCATCATAAATTTGAGTGTCTAAAGTATCAGGAACAAATCCTGCACCTAAACCTTGTAATTTGTGTGGTCCAGGTTCTCCGCCGCTTAATACAGGTGAATCTTCTGGTTCGATTGCTACAATATCAATGTCTGGATATTGTTTTTTCAAGACTTTGCCGACACCTGTCAATGTTCCGCCTGTACCGACACCTGCTAAGAAAGCATCGATTGTTCTATCTTCGAATTGTTCTACTAATTCTGGACCAGTTGTCAATTCATGCACAAGTGGGTTTGCAGGGTTTTCGAATTGTTGAGGTTCGTAATAACCGTATTCCTCTTTTAATTCTTTAGCTTTTTTAATTGCACCTTTCATCGCTTCTGATCCAGGTGTTAATACTACTTCTGCGCCATATGCTTTTAATAAGTTACGACGTTCTATACTCATTGTTTCTGGCATTGTAAAGACCGCATTATAACCTTTTGCAGCTGCAACGAATGCTAAACCGATACCAGTGTTACCACTTGTTGGTTCTACAATTGTATCGCCTGGTTTAATTGCGCCTTCTCTTTCAGCTTTTTCAATCATTGCTAAAGCAATACGGTCTTTAACTGAGCCGCCTGGATTTTGATATTCTAATTTCACATAAACATCAGCTGCGTCTTCAGGTACTACATTGCGTAGTTTAACAACGGGTGTATCTCCAATTATTTGAACAATATTATCTACAGGTTTCTTTGCCATAAAAAAACACTCCTTTTTTAGTTAAAAAGATATTGAAAAACAAACTGTCGAGATGCAGATTTCACTATACTTAAAGCCCCATTTATCGCATCTCAATTAATATTTAATTCTATTTCAAATATACCTTAGCTATTTCATCGGATATTATTATTTTATCAGACTTGTATGACAAATCACAAGCTGATTGTCTCTATTCTTTTATATTTCCTCTTTTTGAAAAAGAAAACCCGTAAAAAAAGCGAATCCAATGCTTGAATTTCAGCATTGAATCCGCTTAGCATTTAATATTTATGCATTGAGTTCTTCAATTAATCCTTTAAGTTCCGCTTCGCTATATTGATATTTAGCACGGCAGAAATGGCATTCTGCTTCTGCACCATGGTCTTCATCAATCATCGCTTGAATCTCAGCTTCTCCTAATCCTTTGATGGCATTTAAGAATTTTTCATGGCTGCAGTTACATTCAAATTTAACAGGCACTGTTTCTAAGAATTTCACGTTTTCTTTACCAAGGATTTCTGTTAACAACTCTTCAGGAGACAATCCTTGATCAATTAATTTTGAAACAGGAGTCATGTTGCCGATTGCTTTCTCAACTTGATCGATTGTTTCTTCTTTCGCATTCGGCATGACTTGAATGATGAAACCGCCTGCAGCTTTAATCGAATTATCTGGATTAACTAGCACACCAAGTCCTACTGAAGAAGGTACTTGTTCACTTGTTGCATAGTAATACGTAAAGTCTTCTCCAAGTTCACCAGAAACAATTGGACTTGAACCTGAGAAATAATCTTTCAAGCCGACATCTTTGACGACTGTCAATGTACCATCTGTACCCACTGCACGACGTACATCTAATTTGCCTTGTTCATTTAATGGGAAATGTGTTTGTGGATTTGTAACATAGCCGCGAATGTCTCCTTTAGCATTTGCATCCGCTACAATACGTCCGATAGGGCCATGTCCATCTACCGTTACTGTTAATTTCTGTTCGCCTTTCAACATTGCACCCATCATGGCTGTGGCAGTCATCGTACGACCTAGCGCTGCGGATGCTGTCGGCCATGTGTAGTGTCTTGTTTGCGCTTCTTGCACCGCATTTGTGGTAACCGCTGCATAAGCACGGATATCACCATCAAATGCTAATGCTTTTACGATATAATCTTGTGTCATTCTTAATTACTCCTCTTACTTAGTTTATATATTTCATACTTCACTCGTCTTATTTATTTCAGTTCAAAAAATCTCTTCCTGCGTATTCTCATGATAGCAGAAAGAGATTTTAAACTACATTATTTGATTTCCAACAATAAGTTAACGATTAATCGTTGCGACGGTCATTTTTATCAGAATCTGATGAATGATTATCACGATGATTTGTATCATAAGCATCGTTGTCACGTTGTGTGTCTTCGCGCTTATGTTCTTCGTATTCTTTTTGTTGTTTTTCTTGTTCGTCTACTTCAGCTTCTTCTTCTTGATACTTTTTATCTTCGTCTTGCACTTCATCAAGAATTTCGTCATAAGACTTGCCGAACTTACCTTCTTTGAAGTCTTCATTACCATGGTTGACCACTTTAGCGTCATCATAGTTCACTTCAGGCAATTTGCCATCGTAGAATAATGAATGGATTTGTTCACGTACTAAAGTTTCTTCAGTCAACAATGTTTTAGCAATCAATTTAAGTTGATCCAAGTGCTCAGTCAAGATTTGTTTACAACGTTCATATTGTTCTTTAATGATACGTTGTACTTCTTTATCGATTTCATAAGCAATTTGGCCAGAATATTCTGGGTCGCCTTGCATATCTTTACCTAAGAAGACTTGACCGCTTCCTTTAGTAAACTGCATTGGTCCGAGTTTCTTACTCATACCGTATTCAGTTACCATAGAGCGCGCAATTTGTGTTGCACGTTCAAAGTCGTTCGATGCACCTGTAGAGACTTCATTAAAGTTGATATCCTCTGATACACGACCACCTAATAAGCCGCAGATTTTATCAAGCAATTCTGGTTCAGTCATTAAGAAACGATCTTGTTTAGGAAGCATCATTGCATATCCGCCAGCTTGACCGCGCGGAACAATGGTAACTTTGTGTACCACTTCTGCTTCATCCAAGACCATACCGATAATCGTATGACCGGCTTCATGATGTGCCACGATATTACGTTCTTTTTCAGAAATAACACGTGATTTTTTAGCTGGACCTGCGATAACGCGGTCTGTTGCTTCTTCAATATCACGCATATCGATTTTCTTCTTGCCGTCACGCACTGCAATTAATGACGCTTCGTTCAGCAAGTTTTCTAAATCGGCGCCAGAGAAGCCTGGTGTTCTTTGTGCGATAGCTTTCAAATCTACTGTTTCATCTAGAGGTTTGTTTCTAGCATGTACATATAGAATGGCTTCACGGCCTTTAACATCTGGACGTCCGACTTGGATTTGTCTGTCGAAACGACCTGGACGTAATAACGCTGGGTCTAAGATATCAGGACGGTTTGTAGCGGCAATCATGATAATACCTTCATTTTCGCCGAAGCCATCCATTTCTACTAGTAATTGGTTCAACGTTTGTTCACGTTCATCGTGACCGCCGCCGACACCTGCACCACGTTGGCGTCCTACTGCGTCAATTTCATCGATGAAAATGATACAAGGTGCATTCTTCTTAGCATTTTCGAATAAGTCGCGGACACGGCTTGCACCGACACCGACAAACATTTCAACGAAATCAGAACCACTGATTGAGAAGAATGGCACACCTGCTTCACCTGCAACTGCACGTGCAAGCAATGTTTTACCTGTACCTGGAGGCCCTACTAGAAGTACCCCTTTTGGAATTCTAGAGCCCATATCTTTAAATTTCTTATTGTCTTTCAAGAAATCTACAATTTCGATTAATTCTTGTTTTTCCTCATCTGCACCGGCTACGTCTGAGAAACGTACACGGCGTTTTTGGTTATCGTACATTTTCGCTTTGGATTTACCAAAGTTCATCATACGGCCGCCGCCACCGCCGCCTTGTGCTTGACTAAGGAAGAAAATAAATAATAAAGCAATAACCAATACTGGAATCAATGTTGAAAGAATACTTACAAATACGCTTTGTTTTTCTTCTTCTTTAACTGTAAACTTCAAATCTTTTTGTTTGTGTGCTTCATCTGTGACTTTTTGTAAGTCTTTTTGGTTATTATATAGCATCGTTGAAGAATAATCTTCACCGTTCTTGGTTTTTCCGCTTACTAGATACACATTCTGTTCAGGCTGGATTTCTAAAGTTTTCAAATCGCCTTTTTCGAGTTTATTCGAGAATTGTGTATAAGAAAGTTGCTTTGGCATATTGCCATTACCATTCAGCCAGGAAAATAAACCGAATATAAAAACGCCAATGATTGCGATTACAAGCACATTGCGAAAAGCTTTCTGCATGCGTTTTTTCCTCCTACTCCAATAATAAAACTAACAAAAATTGTAACACAATATAACTTTTTATGGCTAGTATTTCAACTTTAAGAAAAACTTGACCATACATATTATTCAATTGTTTATTTATTTTCGTAAACTTCAGGTTTCAAAGTGCCGACATATGGAAGATTACGGTAATATTCCGCATAATCTAAACCATAACCCACCACAAACTCATCTGGAATTTTGCGACCGACATATTTTGCTTCGATATTTGCTTTGCGACGGTTTGGTTTATCTAATAAAGTAACGATTTCTAAAGAGTTGACGCGACGTGATTTCAATAACTCAGTAATAGATTTCAAAGTCGTACCTGTTTCTAAGATATCTTCGATAATCAATACATCTTTATTTTCAATTGAGCTGCCTAAATCTTTTAAGATTTTGACTTCACCTGTCGATTCAGTACCGCCATGGTAGCTGGAAACATCCATGAAATCGATAGATAAATGCGTATCAATACGCTTGATTAAATCTGACATAAACATGGCAGACCCTTTTAAGATACCGATACAAACAAGGTCTTTCCCTCTGTAGTCCTTTGTAATTTCTGCGCCGAGCTGGCGGCAAATCTGCTGAATTTCATCTTCAGTCAGTAATATTTCCTTTAAATCATCTTTCATCATGATTACACTCCTAAATTTGTGATCTCTAGTTTTTTTTCATAATTCGGCGCAGTATAAAGTGTGCCGACTGCGACTATCTCCCCTTGTTTATTCAGCAATATGGGTAATCGATCGCGTTCATAAGCTGGAACTTTGCGATTGATCATCAAGCGGTTGACTTTCTGATGCCCACTGTGATGAGGCAAGACAAAACGGTCGCCTTGCTGCCGGATACGTAAAGTCATCGGAAAATCAGTATTATCTAGCGTCTTATTAATTATAATTTGATATGTACCAAACTGATAATGTCCTGGTTGTGTAATCCGCTTCGGTGTTAAATCTATATCTGTATAACCCATTATTATAAATTTATCATACACAATTTGAATATTCCATTTATCTGTCGAATAAATTACAGCTTGTACTGTTGAACTTTCCAATTGTGTAAACCATTCGCGATAAGCATGTTCTGAAATCGGTTGATTCTCCGTCCATTTATTCAACAATTTATCCATAATTGTCGTCTTTTGTGAGTGATTCAACTGATTAAAGGCTGCACGGTCTACTGTTATCTGCTCACTCTCAATTTCAGTTTGCCGCGCAATAAAGTCTTCCGCAAAGTTCTGTAAAGATTGAAATTGTTCATCATGCCACTGTTTCAATTTCAATAATTGTGCAACGTCTAGTTGTGAATTTTCATCTATTGCCGGGAACAAACGGTTACGAATGTCATTTCGTACATAATGATTATCCTCATTAGAGGCATCTTCATGATACGGAACGTCATGACGTTGCTGGTAAGCTCTGATTTCTGCTTTAGATACATTGAGCAAAGGACGAACCAAGCGGATACCTGAGTACGCTTCCTTTTCAGACATGCCTAACGGACTACGTGTTGTTCTGCCTGTCATAATGCGATAAAAAATAGTTTCTAACTGATCATCTTGATGATGAGCAGTCATTAAAACATTCGCATCAATCTCAGCCATTTGAGTCATAAACCACGCATAACGTTGCTCCCGCGCTTTTGATTGAATGCTTTTCCCTTGAAGCGTAAGCTCTGATAAATCCAAATGATGCACATGCAAGGGAATATGGTGGTCCTTGCAATAAGCACGTATAAATGTTTCTTCTTCTGTCGAGGCTTCACGTATTCCGTGATTCACATGCAGCACCGTTAATTTTCGATAGGTATGTGAAAGTTCAGTTGCTAATAAGTTGAGCAGTACCATACTATCCACTCCAGTGGATACTGCAAGCGCAATGTGGTCGTTTTCTGTCCAACCCCGCGTATAAATATTCAATAGCTTCACCTCGCATCGTTTATGTATCGTTATACTGAAGCAGTTATCGTCAGGGCATCGCTTTAATTAAGTGAGGTTCTTTTATGAAGAAAGCTGCTAGCAATATACTTTGCAGCTGAGGCCATAATCATTTCAAATCGCCCCTATATTATACCTGTTTCAAACACCAATACAAAGGGATACGTATTTAATTTTTAAAAAATAAAATAGACCGTCTCTCACGAAACAGTCTTTAGATTATATATTAATTTAAATTAGCGTCTTGAACCTCTGCCGCCTCTTCTAGATTCAGCTTGACGTTTGATAGAAGTCATTTTCTCTTCGCTATCTTTTAAGAAGTTGCTTAATTTCTTTTCAAAGTCCTCTGGTTTGCTTTGTGCCGGTTTGCCATGGTGGTGGTTTCCGCCTCTATGATGTTGTCTTTTTGGACGATCTTTTGCTTTTTTAATTGAAAGACTAATTTTGCCGTCGTCAGCAATAGATAGTACCTTAACTTCTACTTCATCTCCAACAGACAAATGTTCTTCTACATTTTCAACATATTTGTCTGCAACTTCACTGATGTGAACTAAGCCACTTTTCCCTTCAGGTAATTCTACAAACGCACCAAATTTCTTGATACCAGTGACTTTCCCTTTAAGCTTGCTTCCTACTTCGATTGACATATCCTAAATAAATCCTCCGATTTCTTTCAATTTTAATTTAACTCTATTATATGCTTGTTGTCACAATTTAACAATGCTATATCAGTTAATTCGCCTAGATATTTCATTTTCCCCTAATAGAGGCATTTTGCGCAGTTACTTTTTATCTTTAGGCAATTTGAAAATCACTTCGCCGTCATTACTTAAATAATAATCGTCACGTGCAATTTTTTCGATATAATCTTTGTTATTTAAGTTATTCAGCTGTTCTTTCAAAGCGATTTCTTCATCTTGCTGCTTCTGAAACTTTTCCTCTTTGGCTTTACGTTCTTCAGCATCGTCTGCATTGCTTTTGATTTGGGTGATGACCACGATAGAAAGTATTAATATAATTGCCAGCAGAATACCCGCAAACAATGTGACACGACGCTTCACAACCCGCTTTTTCATCTCATGTCGTTTCTTTTTGCGGTTTTCTTTTTCAATATATTGATTCTCCATATGTTCTACTTTTCTATTCATGGCATGTCACCTCCTTAATCATTGTCGTTAATACGTTCCTCTTTGACGAGTTCGTACATGCCTTTAGCATTTTCTTTAGAAGCATGTTCGTTTAATCCAGTTACTTTGATAGTAACAATACGTTGACCGAAGCGGATTACCACTTCATCGTCGACTTTCACATCTGTGCCGGCTTTAGCTATGTGGCCATTCACTTGCACACGTCCTTGGTCGCTGACTTCTTTAGCCAATGTACGGCGCTTGATTAAACGTGAAACTTTTAAAAACTTGTCTAATCTCACTCTATTTTCCCTCTTTCTTTTCTAAAAAGGCTTTCAGTTCTGCCTCATTATAGTCTTTATTTTTGATATCATCATACAACGCCATAAAATGGTCTGCAAATACTTTCTCAAATTTAACGCGTTCTTTTTTGCCTTCTTTTGCTTTAGCATCTTGCCAAATCTCTTTTAAATCCTCGATATTGTCTGCTTGGGCTTCACCAAAAATATGAGGATGGCGTCGAATCATTTTGTCATTCATACTTTCAATAACTTCTCGTACATCCATGTAGCCTTCTTTTTTGCCGATACTCGTATGCAGCATCACTTGCAGCAAGATATCGCCTAATTCCTCAATCATATGCCAATCATCTTCATTATCTATGGCTTCGAAAAGTTCAAAGGTTTCTTCAAGCAAGTAACGTTTCAAGGAAGCATGCGTTTGCTGTTTATCCCATGGACAACCTGTGTCGTCATCTACTAAAGTGTCAATAACGCTTTCGGCAAAATCGAAATCACGATGCATTAAATCTGCATCTTCAACTCGCGGAATAAATACGCTGGTCAAATTGCTGAATAAATCGTGGTGATCCAACTCGAATAATGGTGTTTCAATTAGTTCCGCCCCTGTACTGCGCGCACCATCTACAATCCATACGCGGTAATCATCAGGATAACGTTCCATTAAGGTGAGTTTTAAATCGCCTGCCGTCATGGCACTGTACACTTGAGTAATCAAAGTGTGCGTACGAATGTTCAACTGTTCTGGTCTGAGCGCAGTACCATCCAGTAACGTAAACCCATCGTTCGGATCGACTTGTACCGCTTCAAAGACATCATCAATAAAGCTTTTGCCGCCCAGCACGCGAACCTCTACATCGTCATGCTCTGCCGCATAGGCTGTCAACATAGCGGTTGTCGTTTCAGCAACTCTAGGATGGCCAGGTACCGCATAAACCACATCTTCTGTTTGAGCCGCTTCAATTAACTGCGACACTATCTCTTTATAGACCTCAGCAAATTCATCATGCGCCTCGTAAACTTCATCGAAACTCAACCACTCAATCTCTGCATTTTCAGTTTCGCGAAGTTCTTGTATCACTGGGTGTTCCAATGTACGTGCGTAAACTTTAGGTGCGTTGATTAAATAGCGATACACACCTAACGGCAGCTCCTCTAATCCATAGTTGCCTAAACCTGCAATGGTAATTGTATGTGTCATTATTTTCGTCCTTTCTTAAAGTGATACAATTTGTCGCCGAATGGCATATGTTGCAGTTCGCGATATGTCAGCAAGTTCAAACCTGCGATTGCTGCAACTACGACACCTACACCAGCTATTGCTGCGACTAATAATTCTAACATTCCGGTCAAGCGTCCAGCAGTCGGCAAGATCCACATGACACCTTGAACGGCGCAAGTCATACCAAGCATAGAAACCACTAGTTTCAGCACAAAGGTGCGCAAGTGACGGAAACGGTAAAATTGGAAAGTTCGCCATTGCAAGACGCCTGCAAACAAGCATAATGAACTTACGGTACTGATACTCGCTCCTATAATGCCAATGCGCGGAATCAAGAGTACGTTGATGAGTAATTTCAACACTGCCCCTGAGGCAAAAGCAATTAAAATCAACCGCGATTGCTGGCGCACTTCTAACAGTGCAATATTAATCATAATCAGTGAAACACAGATAACAGTTAACATATAAATGACTAACGTTGCTGTCAGCACATCATTTTTAAAGAATACGCGATTCATCAAAGGTAATAAATTCATTAATCCGACACCTGCTGCCACACTGATAGTCACTGTGATTTTCAAAGAAGCATTCGCATAGCGGTTCATGCGTTCAAATCGACCTTCTTGAAAGGCATTGGTTAATAACGGAATCAAGACAAAACAAAATGTTGTAGTCACGATTAAGCCGATTTGAATAAAGGAAGCGCCTCTATCATAAATACCTTTTTCAACAATCGCTTCTTTGAACGGTAATCCATAATGTTGCAATTCGCGGATCACACTGAAACTATCCATTAATTGCCAAGTTGTCACAATCAGGTGCGAGGCCGCAAAAATAATTATAGCTGCTGTTAAGCGTTGCCATACTCTCCAATCGGTTTCTTTGTCACGCCAGTGCCACTGAAATTGAAATGGTCGTTGCCACATCAAGTAGAGTGCTGCGGCTAAAAAGCCGAGTGCGGAAGCGAGGATAGACCACTTTCCGATTTGATAGATGGTCCAGTCGCTGATGGCAAATATGACAATCATGACGAGTATAATGCCGACGCGCACGATTTGTTCTATGACTTGTGAATAGGCGGGCAATTCCATTTGTTGGCGTGATTGGTAACTGCCGCGCAATACGCCGAGAATGCCGACGACTAAAAAGCTGCAGCTGGCCATTCTTATCATCGGTGTAAGATGCATATCGCCCATTATCCGTGCAATCAGAGGTGCACCAGTAAAGACGACTAAGAAAATAACGAAACAGGCTGTTTGTATCCAAATCATGACTTGGCTGATGCGTTTCGCTGTCCAATGTTCGCCGAAATTTTGTGTCACTGCACTGGGAATGGCGTTCATGGATAAAATGGTTGCTAAGGATAGAAATGGATACACTTGTTGGTAAGCATAGAGTCCGGCATCGCCTAAAACGTTTTGGTACGGTACACGATAAATGGCACTGAGTATTTTAACTGCAATCAGCGCGAGCGTAAGAATGACAACACCATTAAAGGCTGACTTACGCTTCATCTGGGATAACCATGCTTTCTTCTAAGGCTTTCATTAAGAATTTCAAGCGGTCGAACCAAGCGCCTGCACGTTTATTTTTCGTCAAGGTAATCTTCATGGCGCCGTCTTCAACGCCGACTTTCATGTCACGTCCTAATGGCAAGGTTTGTTTGAATAAGGCTTCCCCATTAATATCTTCTGTGCCTTTTTCTGACAGCTGCACTTCGACGGCTTTGCCAGTATCTTTAATGTATTCTACTCCGACATTCAGTGCATGAATACGTATTTCTACGATATCGAGCAGACGTTCAACTTGTACTGGATATTCGTTGAAGCGATCTATTAGTTCATCTTTAATGTCCATCAATTGTTCGTCATTTTCAATTTGACGTAACTTTTTATAGATTTCAATTTTAGATTGTTCGTTCGGAATATATTCTGTCGGCAAGTAAGCATCAATATTAAGGTCGATTTCAATTTCTGGTGTTGCCGTTTCTTCTTTAATGCCTCGTTTTTCATTAACCGCTTCTTCCAACATTTGTGAATACAAGTCGAAGCCGACTGAATCAATAAAGCCGTGCTGCTGTTTACCGAGCAGATTTCCGGCACCACGGATATTTAAATCACGCATGGCAATTTTGAATCCGCTGCCGAGTTCAGTAAACTCTTTAATAGCTTGCAAGCGTTCTTCCGCTGTTTCAGATAATACTTTGTTTGTCGGATGCAAGAAGTAAGCATAACCGACACGCGATGAACGACCGACACGTCCGCGCAATTGATACAATTGGCTCAAGCCGAAGCGGTCCGCATCTTCGATAATCAACGTATTCGCATTCGGTACGTCGACACCGGTTTCAATAATCGTTGTCGTTACCAAAATGTCGTATTCGCCGTTAACAAACCCAATCATCGTATCTTCTAGTTCACGTTCAGTCATCCGTCCATGTGCGACACCGATATTCGCTTCCGGCATCAACATTTGCAGCTGTTCTTTCTTCTCATAAATAGATTGAACTTTATTGTAGAGATAGAATGCTTGGCCGCCACGAGATAATTCTCGTTCTAACGCTTCCTTGATAAAGTTTGAATTTTGTTCTAGGACATAAGTTTGAACTGGGAAGCGGTTTTCTGGCGGCGTTTCAATGACTGACAAGTCCCGTACACCGAGCATACTCATATGGAGTGTACGCGGAATCGGTGTTGCTGTCAGTGTCAGCACATCAACATTCGTTTTCAAGGATTTAATACGTTCTTTATGACGGACGCCGAAACGTTGCTCTTCATCGACAACGAGCAAGCCCAAGTCTTTATATTTTACATCTTTAGCTAAGAGTTTGTGTGTACCCACGACGATATCTACTGTGCCGTCTTTCAATCCTTGCTTGGTTTCTTTGACTTCTTTTGGTGTACGGAAGCGGCTCATCAATTGAATATTTACCGGGAAATCCTGCATACGTTCAATCAACGTTTCATAGTGCTGCTGCGCTAAGATAGTTGTCGGCACTAAGAAAGCTACTTGTTTACCTTCCATTACTGCTTTAAAGGCTGCACGAAGCGCTACTTCTGTCTTGCCGTAACCTACATCGCCGCATAACAAGCGGTCCATTGGGCGTTCTTTTTCCATATCTTCTTTGATTTCCACAATCGATTTGCTTTGGTCTGCAGTTAAATCGTATGGGAAATCCATTTCAAATTCGTGTTGTTGTTCCGAATCAGCTCCATATTGGTAACCTTGGGCCAATTCACGTTCGCGATAAAGTTCGATTAATTCATCGGCAATATCTTCGACACTTTGTTGTACTTTAGCCTTCGTTTTCTTCCACTCAGTACCGCCGAGTTTATTGAGTCTTGGTGTCTTGTCCTCAGAAACCACATACTTCTGCACTTGATCCATTTGGTCGACCGGTACAAAGAGCTGATCCGTTCCTTTATATTGAATTTTAATATAGTCCCGATGCACATCGCCGACTTCCAGCGTTTCCACACCTAAATAACGTCCGACACCATGGTGGACATGTACCACATAATCGCCGATTTTCAAGTCTTGATAAGATTTGATACGTTCGGCATTGGTCATTGTCGGCGTACGTTTCTTAGCCTTCTTCTGCTTAGATTTAAATAATTCACGTTCTGTGACTACCGCCAGTTGCATGTAAGGCAATTCGAAACCTTCAGAAAGACTGCCTTCCGTAATCACTGCATGGCCGCCTTCAATATGTTCTCCTGCAGCACCTTCCACTACTGGAATATGCATCTCACTCATCATAGATTTCACACGGTCTTTTTTCGTTTCCGTCTCTACCAAGACCACGACCGTGTAGCCATTATTGACATAACGCTGAAATTCCGAACGCATGATATCATACTGACCATAAAACTGCTGTACAGGTTTGCTGGAGAATTTAACAATATGGTTCAATTTGACAGGCATACTTGCTGTGAAAAGAGTGAAATAAGTGATTTGTCTGGAATTGATGAGTTCCTCAAACGCTTTGTCATTCATGAACTGTTGGCCGATAAAGCCTTTACCACTTTCAATCAATTGAGTCATAAAGTCATTGACTTCAGTGGTCAAAGTTTCTTCAGTATCTTTCACGCGGTTATATTCGTCTACCGCAATAATAGCGTTGTTGCTGATATAGTCCACGAGTGTAGCAGGTTGCTCATACATAAATGCTACTAAACGGCGAATGACTTGGTGATCGACGAAATTACTGTCGAATTGCAAGAAACTCTCATATGTGTCTTTAATATCATTGCGGACAGCTTTATCTATTTTAGGACGTGTTTGTTCATACGCTTCTTTTAATTGTACTTTAATACGTTTGAGTACATCATCAGTAATAATATAATCACTAGCTGAAGTGATTGCTACTATATCTTGATTCTCTTCAGAGCGTTGTGATTCGATATCAAACTGACGGATAGAATCTACTTCTGTATCAAAAAGCTCGATACGTACTGGGTTGCCGATAAGCGGATAAATATCAATAATACCGCCTCGTAAGGAGAATTCACCGATATGTGACACAGCAGTTTCTCTGCGATAACCCATATCGACTAATTTATTGAGAAAGTCATCAACGTCGATATCGTCTCCTACTGATAGTTTCACTTGGTGTGATTGCCAAATATCGACAGGCGTTTGTAATTTTTTCAAACCGTTTAACGGTATGATAAAGAACCCTCGCTGTCCTTCTGCTAAGCCAGTAAGGGTGCGTACACGCTCACTCATCAATTGGGGACTTTGGGTAGAGAATTCCTCAGTCATGATGTCTTGAAGCGGATACTTATAGATTTCATCGTCATTCACGTAATGTTGGATGTCGGCTTCCAACTTGTCTGCTTGATACAAGTTATTAGTTACGACTACCATCGGGCGATTAGAAGATAAATACTTTTCAGCCATCATAGTAGCTTTGGCTGCACCTGAAAGTCCTGTTACCAACACATTCTCTTGGCCGAATACGTCACTCAGTTCTTCATATCTTTTATCTTTATTTATATAATCTGTAATTATTGATTTCACGAGACCTCACCATTATATTCATTCATCACATGATCAAATCGAGAACTAGAAATATAATCTTCGACAGCATGTGCAGAATGTTCTATTACTTTGTTCATAGTTTCCATTTCTTGTTTCGAGAATTTCTGTAATACATAATCTGGAACAGACATGCCATTAGTTGGTCGGCCGATGCCGATACGGATACGTTTAAAGTTATCTGTACCCAAATGTTGAATAATTGATTTCATACCGTTATGTCCGCCAGCACTTCCTTTTTGGCGCAAACGCACTTGGCCTTGCGGTAAATCTAAGTCATCATAAAGTACTAATAAGTCTTCAGGATCGACATTATAATAATCCATTAAAGGGCCGACTGCTTCCCCTGACAAATTCATCATTGTCATAGGTTCGATTAAGAGAACCTTTTCTCCGCCTAATCTTTCGATGGTATAAGCGCCGCGGAATTTTTGTTTATCTAATTTGAATTGATTGGAATCTAATACATAATCTATAACTTCAAAGCCGATGTTATGCTTTGTTTGTTCAAATCGTTTACCGATATTGCCTAATCCGACAATACATTTCATGCTTGTTTCCTCCATCTCTCGAAATATAGTCGTTTCAATGACCTTGATGCTGCGTCGTATTAATTAGGCAGCACGGTCTATGTAATATAGTTTCACACCCTATCTTAACACAAAAACCTCTCAGCTTAACGAGTTAAGCATGAGAGGTTCAATATGAGAGATATATCAGGGGAACGCTCATATCTCCATGATATTATAACTCTGTGAATATTATTTTGACAGATTCAAGTTCAGTATTATATCTAAGATGTATTTTGTATGCAAAACAATGCTTCACAAGAATATTATATTGCTTTTCTTGCGTACTTTCATTTGCTAAAAAATACAATTTTGCGTCATTTTCAGCGTTTGTATCTCATATTTTTATCTTTTTGTTTTAGGAAGCTGTATTTTTTGTAAAAAAATGACTGAGACATGAATTTGTCTCAGCCATCTTTCTTTATTAAAGAATCAAATCGAGTAGATTATTCTTCTTCTTTTTTGTCGTCTCCAACTACTTCTGGTTCTGGAGTATCAGCGTCGCCTGATTCAACTTCTTCGATTTCTGCTTCGCTTGGTCCTTGTGTTGGAGGTGTTACAGTAACAACTGTAGATTCTGGTTCGTTTTCAATTTTGAAGTCGCCAGTAATGTTTAAATCTTTAACAGCTAAGCTGTCGCCGATTTCTAAACCAGAAATTTCTGCTTCAAGGTATTCTGGGATATTTTCTGGAGTTGCTGTAACTTCAAGGTTGAATAATGGTTGGTCAACAACGCCGCCTTCTTTAGCGCCTACTGCTTCACCAACTAAGTGTACAGGTACTTCAACAGTACGTTCTTCAGTCATGTTGATAGCTAAGAAGTCGATGTGAGTGATTTGGTTTTTAAGTGGATCGAATTGGTAGTCTGCAACCATTACTTTAATAGTTTTAGAACCTACGCCTAAGTCGATAACACCGTTACGTCCAACTTCACGGATAACTTTGATGAATTCTACTTCATCAACTTTAACTGATACGTTTTTTTGACCGTAACCATACATTACTGCTGGTACTTTGCCTGAGTTTCTGATTGCTGTTAAATCAGAACGTCTTTGTTTACCTTGACGGATAATAGACTTTAATGAAGCCATTTCCTTTTTCCACCTTTCGTATTTGAGATTTAATAGCGTCACTTGTTATAAGTATACATTTGTAAATCTCTCCGCACTTGCCCATCGATGTGCTATCGCTTGCAAGTGTTTAATAGGTTCACGCAATTAAAGTCGCGAACGGAGTTATTATACACATTTTTTCAAATTACGTCAACTACGTAAAAATACTTCAAGAAATAAAGGTTTGAAAAATTGACTCATCAAAAAACTGCCACTCAACTGAGCGACAGCTTTATTTAAAATATTAGTCGAATAATACGCTGACAGATTCTCTTTCGTAAACACGTACAATAGCTTGTGCTAACAATCCTGCAACTGATAATTCAGTTGTATTTTCAGGTTTACGTTCCTCATCCAAACGGATTGAATTTGTAACAATCAATTCTTTGATTGCTGAATTTTCGATACGGTCTTTGGCTGGACCAGAAAGTACAGGGTGCGTACAACATGCATAAACTTCTTTCGCGCCTTTATCTTTCAATGCTTGTGCTGCTAAAGTAATCGTACCTGCTGTATCGATAATATCATCAATAATAATTGCAGTACGTCCGTCGATATCACCGACAATATTCATGACTTCGGCAACATTCGGTTTCGGACGGCGTTTATCAATAATTGCGATAGGTGTTTTTAAAATGTCTGCTAATTTACGAGCGCGTGTTACACCACCATGGTCAGGTGATACTACAACTGTTTCTTCAGGGTTGATATCTGGGTTTTGTTTGAAATATTCAGCTAAAATCGGCACACCCATCAAGTGGTCGATTGGAATATCAAAGAAACCTTGAATTTGCGGTGCGTGCAAATCTAATGCGATCATACGATCAGCACCTGCTACTTGAATCAAGTTAGCTACTAATTTAGCAGTAATCGGTTCACGGCTGCGGGCTTTTCTGTCTTGACGTGCATAACCATAATAAGGAACCACAATGTTAATTGTAGCCGCTGAAGCACGTTTACATGCATCAATCATGATAAGTAATTCCATTAAATGTACGTTAACTGGATAAGATGTAGGTTGGATAATAAATACATCACAACCACGGATACTTTCTTCAATGTTGATTTGAATTTCGCCATCGCTGAAACGTTTTACTGAACACTTTCCTAATTCAATACCGACATTATCAGCTACTTCACGTGCAAGCGGCTCATTTCCTTTCAACGAGAAAATCTTTAAAGATGAATTTTTATATTCATTAGCTAACATTTATAGTCCTCCATTTATTTGCATTCATGCGTTGTTCAAGTCGAACTGTTACATTACATCCTATTTAATTTTACTGAATTGATACGCTGACTTCAATACTTGCTACTCTTTATTTTTATTTAAATAACCAGGTTTCGTTGTTTGTCTAGAACGGGCTAAGGCTAAACTGTCATTCGGCACATTGTCTGTAATCGTTGAGCCTGCTGCAATCAGTACATCATCACCAAGTGTCACAGGGGCTACTAAGTTAGTATTGCAGCCGATAAATGAGTCTTTTCCGATAATCGTTTTGAATTTATTTTTACCATCGTAGTTGACTGTAATGGAACCGCAGCCGATATTTGTACGTTCTCCGATTTCTGCGTCTCCGATATAGCTGAGATGTGAAACTTTAGCGCCATCTTTAATATCTGCTTTCTTCACTTCCACAAAGTTGCCGACTTTCACTTCGTTGCCTAAATGTGCATTCGGTCTTAATTGCGCAAATGGACCGACTGTTGTATCATCACCGACTGTCGCATCATTTATGACAGATTGTTTGACTGTAGTGCGATTGCCAATCGTACTATTATTGATATCCGAGTATTGGCCGATGACTGTATCTTCGCCGATATGTGTGCCTTGTCCAATATGTACCCCTGGTTCGATAACAGTATCCATCCCTATTATAACATCTGAAGCGATATAAGTAGATGCCGGATCAATGATGGTAACGCCATTGCGCATATGATATTCATTGATACGTGCGCGCATTGCTTGCGCTGCTTTGCTTAAAGCCACTCTATCATTCACACCCATAATTTCTTCAAAGTCATCTGTATGGTAAACCTCAGCTTTACCACCTTCAGATAATATTAAAGTTAACACTTCCGGCAAATAATATTCGCCTTGTGCATTGTCATTTTTCACTGCATCTAACAAACGGAATAAAGTTTGATTGTCGAATGCAAAGATTCCTGAACTGATTTCATCAATTTGCTGTTCTGCTGCTGTAGCATCTTTCTGTTCTACAATTTTAGATAAATGTCCTTCAGCGTCTCTGACAATTCTGCCATATCCAAATGGATTAGGCGCTGTAGCTGACAATACTGTCGCCTCTGCGTCGCTTTCTTCATGATGCTTCACTAAAGCATTCAAGGTATCTGCTGTGATTAACGGTGTGTCACCGCATACTACTAACGTTGTGCCTTCTTTATCTTTCAATTCTTCAGCCGCCATTTTCACTGCATGTGCTGTACCTAATTGTTCCTCTTGGAAACCATAAGCTGAGCGTTCTCCTAATGTTTCTTTCACACTTTCTGCACCATGACCGACTATCGTTACAATCTGATCTGCGCCTGATTGTGCGACACTGTCTACTACGTGTTCAATCATCGCTTTATCTGCTACTTTGTGCAGCACTTTGTACAATTTCGATTTCATTCTTGTGCCTTTTCCAGCTGCTAATACCACCGCGTATCTCTGCATGACTGCTAACCCTCCAATAATTTTACACTTCTATATTATTATAATTTAACGTGGCTTGTACTTTCAAGACTGAGCCAGAAAGCAATTTTAATGGTTGCCTGCTCTCCAAAGCTTTCTTTTTTGAAAAAGAATTTAGACAAAAAGGCTCCCGATCCTTTGACCGAGAGCCTCTTCATTTCGTGTATCAATATTATTAAGCTTCTTCTTCACTACTGCCGTCTTCAGAATCTGTTGACGGTTGTGCATTCTTATCTGGAATGACTTCATCAGTTTCTTCGTATACTTTCATCACTGCATCTTGAATTTCTTGTCTCATGTCTGAATTAATTGGATGCGCGATGTCACGGAATTCACCATCTGGTGTACGTTTACTTGGCATTGCGACGAATAGACCTGAGTTGCCTTCAATTACACGCAAATCATGGACTACGAATGCATCGTCAAGTGTAATAGACACAAGCGCTTTCATTCTTCCATCTGTTTGTATTTTTCTAAGTCTTACATCTGTCACTTTCATGTAGTGAGCCCCCCTAGTATCTCTCTCTTTTATCTTTTTAGAAGCTTACAATATTTAATTAAAAATTATTTTCCTTTTATTTGAGCGATTGCTTCTATTTCAATTTTAACGTCTTTCGGCAAACGTGCCACTTCTACGCAGCTTCTCGCTGGTCTGTGTGCATTGAAAAATTGACCGTAGACTTCATTGATATATTGGAAATCATCCATATCTGCAATGAAAATTGTTGTTTTCACTACTGAGTCTAAGTCAGCACCCGCTGCTTCTAAAACGTGGCTTAAGTTATTAAGCACTTGTTTTGTTTGTACTGCTATTTCATTGCTGACTAACTCGCCGAATTCGTTTAACGGAATTTGACCAGAAGTATAAACTAAATCGCCGATAACAACAGCTTGTGAATAAGGTCCTAATGCTTCTGGTGCTTTATTAGTGTGAATTGTGTTCATGTTGTTTATTCGCTCCTTTATGAGAATTTAGATAATACATTACCTTGCTCAACTTTGAAATCTTGATTGTATTCATCTACGTCAGAAAGTCTGACCAAGGAAGTATAATCTTCAATCAATCTTTGTTTAACTTCTTTAGATTCTACAAGTACTGATACCCCCTTGACATGCGCTTTAAACTCATTCATCAAATTCATCACGCCGTTGATAGAACCACCGGCACGCATGAAATCATCGACGATTAATACGTTAGAGTTTTCTTGCAGCGTACGTTTCGAAAGCACCATCGTTTCAATCTTGCGTGAGGAACCTGAAACGTAGTTGATCGATACTGTAGAACCTTCTGTTACTTTATTATCCTTACGAATAACCACTACTGGTAAATTTAATATATTTGCCACTGAATTAGCAAGAGATATACCTTTAGTCGCAATCGTTACGATTGCATCTAATTCCTCATCCATGTAAATTGTGGCTATCAAACGGCCGACTTTATTCAATAATTCCGGATTACCCATGAGATCAGATAAGAAAAGATAGCCTCCTGGCAGCAAGCGTTCTTTTTCTTGCAGCAGTCCGATCACCTCATTGATAACGGCTTCCGCTTCTTCCTTACTCATTGTCGGACGATAGGTTACGCCTCCGCTAGCTCCAGCAGTAGTAATAACTGTCCCAAGTTTCTCTTTTTGCAAGGTTTCGCGAACAATATGAATATCTTCGCTGATTGAAGATTTTGCTTGCTTAAATTTTTTCACGAAGTGTGTTAAAGGTATCAACTTATTAGGGTGACTCATCAAGTAATGAGTCATATACACAATTCGCTCGCTTCGTTTATAACGCACAAGAATCCTTCCTTTCTTATCCTAGTAATCTGACTAAATAAACCTCATTGCAGCACCCGTGCACTGCATTATATATATTCTGCGCTTGTTTATAGTGTTTGGCTAAGCTGTAGACGGTCGGACCGCTGCCGCTCATCAAGGCTGCATCTGCTCCGTTGTTCAGCATATTTTGTTTCAACTTGCGGATGTTCGGATGCATATCCATCGAAATCGATTCTAAACAATTTGAGAGCGTAGCACAAATCGTTTCATAATCACTTGTTTCAATCGCCTCGATACATCTTTGCGTATTGTCTTGCTGATTGCATAATTCTCCGACTTGCAGTTCCTGAAAAACGCATGCTGTAGAAATGCCGACATTCGGTTTAGCGATGACTACC
The DNA here is from genome assembly GCF_900186985.1 of Staphylococcus piscifermentans. Classification (NCBI taxonomy): domain Bacteria; kingdom Bacillati; phylum Bacillota; class Bacilli; order Caryophanales; family Staphylococcaceae; genus Staphylococcus; species Staphylococcus piscifermentans. The sequence goes on from NZ_LT906447.1 coordinate 2,480,536, forward strand.
CACGCTTTAGGCGGCTTCTTTAAGAGCTGCACCTTTTCTCCATGGCCTGTGCAGAGCGCTGTCTTGCTGTAGATGCAAAAAGGAACATCCGAGCCGACTTGTGCCCCTAATTTACTTAATTCATCTAAACTGAGCTGCAGATTAAATAAGCGATTCATTGCGCGCATCGTCGCTGCAGCATCTGCTGAACCGCCGCCGAGCCCCGCAGACACAGGGATTTCTTTTTCTAAAGTAATCGTCACGCCTTCTTGGATATCATAAGTCTGCTGCATCAATAATGCTGCCTGGGATGCCAGATTCTTAGCATTTTCTGGCACGAAATTATAATCCACTTGCACCACTACACGTTGATCTTGCCGCTTCTCGACGGTAACACGATCATTCAAATCCACTGTTGTCATTACCATCTCAACTTCATGAAACGCATCATCTCGCTTGTAAAGCACATCTAATGTGAGATTAATTTTAGCAGGTGCCTTTTCGTATATCATATTACCGCCCTCCTTTACGTAAAAATCATTTGAGATTGGAATAACTGTGCAGAGCGGTTGTCTCTCTCGACAATCAATTCTTTACACAGAAAACGATGTGCAAAATATGCATTATCGCTATTATAACACGAACATTGAATGTATTCATAATGGTTAATGTTGCACTATTGAAGAAAATTTGAATGATTTGCCAGGATGGCGGAAGTGGTGTGAGTGTGAGGATGGGCGGTGTATGTAGAGGGCGGCAGACGAGGACAGTGTGGGTCGAGCGCGAGAGTTGGCGAGCGGCCGCGAGTTTCATTTCGAAAGTGTCTAGGCGCGGCAACTCCCGCCTAGACACTTTCGACCCTAACTGTATAGGCGCGGCAACTCCCGCCTAGACACTTTCGCCTCTAACTGTATAGGCGCGGCGACTCTGCCTAGACACTTTCGCCTCTAACTGTATAGGCGGACGGCCAGAACCTAGACACTTAATCACCCGACTTGCATAACCAACGCCCGAATCAACACTAAGCCTTCTCGCCACTTCAAAAATCGCAACAAAAAAGGAATCCTGCCCACAGGATTCCTTTTTTCAACGAAGCAATAACTGCTTCCAATATTCATTTCAATCTAATCTGACTAGTGTGCAACTGCTTCATGGTGATTATCGTCTACAAAAGAAACTTGTACGTTCTCAGTTAACACATCTGTGTATGTATAGGATACACGTTCAAAGTTGTGTTTGTCTTGGTCTAATTCGACAATGAAAACTGCGGGATAAGTTTCAGCTAAAACTCCGCAACGTTCGATTGTTTTCTTACGACCACCATTTGCTTTAAGTACAATACGGTTTCCTAAATGACCATCAAGTGCATTTTTGATGTCCCAAATTGATTTTGGCATATTGCTCCACCTCGCTACAAGTTGTATTATAACACGTTTGCAGCGATTAAGTCAAATAAAATTTAAATTTTAACAATGTAAAAGCGTCATGTCAATATTTTAAAATTCTAATTCCGGGAATTTTTTCAAGTTATTGAACAAATTCGCAAATTCTTTGATAGATAGCGTTTCACCACGGCGTCTCGGATCAATACCGCCGTCTTCTAACCAGTCTTTTATCAAGTCTTTTTTCTTTTTCCCATCAAAAAATAAACTCTGATAGTTGTTCGCAATGGTTTTACGACGTTGACTGAAAGCAGCTTTCGTCATCTTGAAGAAGCGGTCTTCATCATCCACTGCCACTATCGGCTCCGAGCGTTTCATCAATTTTACTACAATCGAATCCACATTCGGCGGCGGCATAAAGACCGTCTTCGGCACTGTCAACACTTTCGACGTTTCTGTATAATACTGCGCTACAATTGATAAAGAACCATAAGCTTTAGTGCCGATTTCAGCATTCAGCCGCTCTCCGACTTCTTTTTGCATCATGACCACATAGCCGTCAATCGGCAGCGTCTTCGACATAAGATTCAATAAAATCGGTGTCGTAATATAATATGGAAGATTGGCCACCACCATAATTTTGTCGCAGTCAGACAAATGCGTTTGGACAGCTTCTACTACATCAGCTTTCAAAATATCCTCATTAATAACCGTTACATTGTCATAATCCGACAACGTATCTTCCAATACTGGAATAAGACGTTGGTCAATTTCAAATGCAACTACCTTCTTCGCATGTTTCGCCAACTGTTCCGTCAATGAACCCATACCAGGGCCGACTTCAATAACGCCTGTATGTTCATCAATGTCGCTCGCGTCAATAATCTTTTGAATAATATTCACATCAATTAAGAAATTCTGTCCCAGGCTTTTTTTGAAATCAAATTGATATTTGTCCAGCAAAGCTCTCGTACGCGTTGGTGTTGCTATATCTTTCTTCTTCACTTAACCTTCACTTCCTTCATCTTCATTTAATGCAGCACGCACATCTGCCTCTGTATAACCGAAAGCATTCAACTTCTTGAGCAATTGTTTGCCGTTAGAATGCCCGATATGTAACTTGCGTCCCAATACCTCGCGTTTATGACGCGCATCAGGCCCGACAATCAAACCTAAATCAATCAACACATCCTTGCTGATTGATTCCATACCCTCTTCAAAAGGAGAAGACACATGCATGAGCGCTTCTCTGATATCTTCAAACGCCGCATGCTCTACCCCGATTTTGCCACGCTTATTTTTAGCCTTCTCACGGTCAATATACGCATGTTTCACACCCGCCACATGTTCGCGAATCGTATTTCGGATTTTATCACCCGGGAAATCCGGATCGGTCAACACAATCACACCCCGCGTTGCCTGCGCATTACGAATAATCTCTAACGTTTCCTGATTAATCGCACTGCCATTCGTCTCAATCGTGTCACATTCCACCGCACGTTGCACACGCTCCGTATCATCTCGGCCTTCAACCACGATAAATTCATTGATTTTCATATTCTCGTCACCTTTCACAGTGTTAACTTTAATACTATACCATATCTTCTTTCTTGAAAAATAAAACCTTGGAAAGTTGGGGGACACTTTTTTATGACACTTAACCTTGCGATATTTACTAATAAGCATTGTTGTTATTAAGGTATTTTGCTTTGACTCTTGCAATGAATACTGCTATATTTAAATTAAACAAGGGACAACATGGTCTCAACATGTCATCCCTCTAGGCCCGTTAAAAAGACGGTGGCTTTCGGTTACTATTATAACCATTCAACCAAAGTTGGATGGTTATTTTTTATGATACTTAATCCTTGCGGTGTTCGCTAATAAGGATTAAACCTATAATCGTTAATATGACCATAAGCATTTCATAATCACTCATTATGTGTCCTCTCTGGAGTTGTGCATCATAGGCATCACCCCTTTAAATGGGTTAGCCACCATCTATCCAACTTGCTTAAAAAGATTATACCACAAACAGAACGTACGTTCTTGTTCGGAGCTAAATAATTTAAATAAAGTTTTACTACTCATTAAAAAGAACCACTCTTTTCAGAATGGTTCTTACCCTTCTTTTCTTTATTTTTCCAAATTAAACAAGCGTTCAGCGTTTTCTGTCGTTTGCTTAGCAACTTCTTCATAGCTGATACCGCGCAACTCTGCAATTTGTTCTGCGACCAGCGTAACACGCATCGGCTCATTGCGTTTGCCGCGATAAGGATGCGGTGACAAGTAAGGTGCATCTGTTTCCACTAACAAGCGATCTAACGGCACGTGTTTCGCCACTTCTTTCGGTTGTTTCGCATTCTTGAAAGTAACAGGGCCGCCTAGTGAAATGTAGAAGCCAAGCTTGTTGATGACAACGTCCGCAATTTCAGGCGAACCACTGAAACTATGCATAATACCGCCCACTTCTTCAGCATGTTCCTCCATCAAGATGTCCACACAATCTTGCGTCGCTTCACGGTTATGAATCACAATCGGCAAGTTGACACGTTTCGCCAATGCAATCTGCTTACGAAAGACTTCTTTTTGAACATCTTTAGGTGATTTATCCCAGTGATAATCCAAGCCCATTTCGCCAATACCGATAACTTTCGGATGCTTAGCCAAATCTTCAATCCACTGTTCACGTTCCTCAGTATAATCAATCGCATCGACAGGATGCCAACCAATAATCGCATACAAGAAATCATATTGATCCACCAATTCCATTGCACGCTCAATCGTAGGCGTATCAAAGCCCACCACAAACATGCGGTCGACCCCTGCTTCACGCGCACGGTCAATCACTTCTTGCAAATCCTCATCATATTGTTCGTCGTTTAAATGTACATGTGTATCAATTAACATCGAAATAACTCCTTTCAATTCTCCTTTGAAAAAAATCCGGGAAAGTCGCTTGTCTCTGTAAGAGTGCCACACTTCTTACTTACCCGTTTTCCAAGAAACAGATGACAAAACAAGACGGCGACGTTTACAGCTGTTGCTGCAGCGCCGCCTCTGATTTAATTAAAGTGTTCTGTTTATTTAATCACTGCACCGTTCGGAATTGCATTCGGCAAGCTGACTAAAGTTAAGACGCCATCTTTTTCAGCAGACAGAATCATACCTTCTGACTTGCGCCCCATTAACTTAGCAGGTTTCAAGTTAGTAACAACAGCTACTTTTTTACCGATAATATCATCTGGTTCGTAGAATTTAGCAATACCAGAAACGATTTGACGTTGTTCTTCGCCTAAATCAACTTGAATTTTCAAGAGTTTATCGGATTTCTTCACATTTTCAGCATCTGTAATCGTAGCTGCTTTAATTTCAACTTTATCAAAGTCTTTAATCGTAATTTGTGCTTTAGCTGGTGTTGTTTCTTTTTCTTCTTCAGCAGATTCTGCCGGTGCTTCCGCTTTTGGAGCTGAGCCTTGCATAGAATCTTTAATGAATGCCACTTCTTTCTCTGTATCTAAACGAGGGAAAATCGGTTGTGGCTTTTCAGTCACGGAAATCGGTGCTGTGAGCGCGCCATATTCGTTCAAGCTGTCGAATTCAAAGAGTTCTGGGCTATTAATATTCAATTGCTCAAAGATTTGGCGTGGTGCGTGTGTGATGAATGGACGTAACAATACTGTTGCGAAGCGGATATTTTCCACTAAGTGTGCCATCACATTACCAAGCATGGCTCTTTGACTGTCATCTTTAGCGAGTACCCAAGGTGTAGTTTCATCAATATATTTATTAGTACGACTGATGAATTTCCAGACTGTTGAGAGCGCTACTGAGAACTGCAAGTTTTCCATATTTTCATGGTATTCTTTAACAGTATCTAGAGCGAATTGTTCCATTTCAGCATCTAATTCGTGTTTAGGGCCTTCGTATGCCGGCAATTCACCGTCGAAGTATTTATTAATCATCGCAATCGTACGGTTCACTAGGTTGCCTAAGTCATTGGCAAGGTCAAAGTTAGTACGGTCTACGAAAGCTTCTGGTGTGAAGACACCATCAGAACCGAATGGCAATTCACGCATCAAGTAGTAACGTGTAGCATCTAAGCCATAACGGTCAATCAGTACGTTAGGGTCTACAACGTTGCCTTTAGATTTACTCATTTTACCGTCTTTCATTAAAATCCAACCGTGTGCGAAGACACGTTTTGGGAGCGGCAAGTCTAATGCCATTAACAAAATCGGCCATACGATAGAGTGGAAACGTACGATTTCTTTCGCCATCAAGTGTAAATCTGCTGGCCAATATTTTTTAAATAAACTGTCGTCCTCAGATAAATAACCTAAGGCAGAAATATAGTTTACTAAGGCATCAATCCATACATAAACCACGTGTTTAGGATTTGAAGGCACTTGTACGCCCCAATCAAATGTTGTACGAGATACTGCCAAGTCTGTTAAACCAGGTTTGATAAAGTTATTAATCATTTCATTTTTACGAGAAGGAGGTTGAATGAACTCAGGATTCTCATCATAGAATGCTAATAAGCGATCTGCATATTTAGAAATATTGAAGAAGTAACTTTCTTCTTTAACAAGTTCTACTTCATGACCGGAATCTGGACTTTTACCGCCGATAATTTTACCATTATCATCATAAACCGGTTCATCTAATTGAGATTCTGTATAGTAAGTTTCGTCTGGTACTGAGTACCAACCTTCATATTCGCCAAGATAAATATCGCCTTGTTCCAGCAAACGTTCGAATACTTTAGCCACCACTTCTTCATGGCGTTTTTCAGTCGTTCTGATGAAATCATCATTTGAAATCTCTAATTTTTCCCATAAAGATTTAATACCTGAAATCATTTCATCCAGATACTCTAATTCGCTTACGCCTGCTTTATGCGCTTTTTCTTGAATTTTTTGGCCATGTTCATCTGTACCAGTCAAATAACGTACATCATAGCCTTGCATGCGTTTGTAGCGCGCAATTACGTCGCCTGCTACAGTTGAATAGGCATGTCCAATGTGTAATTTACCACTTGGGTAATAAATAGGTGTTGTGATATAAAATGTATCTTTCGCCATTCCTTGCTCCTCCTTGTATCTTACTTATTTAATATATCTAAATTTCGTCCTTATTTCAATGCAGAGACCGCTTCAACCTTAGTACTTCGAGTATCTAAGTAACATTTGTCTTGCGCAATCTGTGCTTTGTTAATTTGCAAAAAATAAGTTGTATTTGTATCTCACATTATTAAGTCATACAGTTTAATTGTAACAATTCTAGAGAGCGGTGCATATGAAAAGGAATAGAATCTTGCGGAAATTCGAAAAGATTCTATTCCTCTGAATCTCGGAAAAGATAAACAAGTATAAAAAAGCTTATAAAATTATTGTTTATGAACCGATTAAATCGAAAGACAGCTTTCAAAAAACAATAGAATCTGTTTCTTTCCTCCTCTATATAAAAAAACACCGTCATCTCTCGACAACGATGTCTCTCTGCATTAATTGTCTATTCCTTTAAACTTCCGCTTCTTCCACTTTCATCATATTATGAATCAGTCCCGCATAAAACTGCTGCAGTTCTATGCCTGTATGTTTGAAATCCAAAGCATCTAACCCTACGAAATCTAAGTGATCCCAACCTTTCATAACTGGTGTCACTTGCCAAATCCCTTTTTTCAAACCATCAGTAAAGTCTGTAAATGCTTGTCCTGTCGGATAGAGCGATGACACTACAGACACAATACCATCATTAGGACGTACTGCCTTATTCGGCTCGCTGCCGATAATTCGACTCGTGGTATCGAACAGGAAGAATTGCCCAACATCTGATACATAATTACCTGTAAGACCTTCATGGCTTGCTAATCCAGTATAAGTGGTATAAGTAATATTCGGATTTAATGGCGTATTTTTATTCAGTTCTTCAGAACCTTTGGAAGTTAAATCATACATGGCATTATCGTCCGTTTTCCATAATGCACTCTCTGAGACACGCTTCATATAATCAATATAAAATTCATTCGCTTCTTGTTTAAAGCCCCATTTTTCAAAACCAAAATCAATATTTGCAAGTTTACCGCCGCCCATACGTCCAAGTGCATATACGATATCTTTGAAAGCCTGTTGATTGCCGACACGATCTGCTGCAGCTGAACCGTTATGCGGTGTGCCTAGAGTGGTAATAGAAGAAATCATATTATCTTGGCCGCCTTCAAATAGCGGTGAAATAGTACCTCCATGCGCACGTTGATATTCAATTTCATCTTGATTGCCGAAGCGTAAGAAGTGCTCCATTAAACGGATCGTCTGACCGCCCATGCTATGTCCGACTAAATGTACTTTCTGACCTGGCTGCCACTCTTTAAACACACCTTCATAAGTACGGCCATAACGTGCATGTCCATATTTCTCAGCATGTGCTGCTCCATAATCCACAGTGCCGCCTTTAATATAATAATAAAGTTCTACTGCACGATCATAGTTGCTGCTGAAAGCACCGACACTAGCTTCATAAGCTTTATATCCTTTTTCTCTCAATCCATCAACTACACGATATTTGTCGCCACCCCAGTAATTAGGGTATAAATCAGGTTTGATGTCACCTACAAATCCCATGAAGCCATGCACAAATATAACTGGATATTTATTAACCGCTTGGGCTTGTTCAGCTTTTGTTCCACTTACAGCAGATGGAGTTGCAGAGGATTGTTGTTGCGTTCGGTTATTTGTATTTGCCGCCTGGGGTGTTGATAACTTCGGTGATTTCTTCTCATTAGGTTGTTTTGTTTCTGTAGGGAGCCCCGGGGCAGAAGTTGTAGTTACATGCGGCTTTGTCTGAGGTGTTTCCTTCACAGGGGTCTGCTCCTTATCAACCGCTTCCTTCTTTTTATCAGTCACTGAAACTGAAGAGATATTGTCGGATGAATCGGTTGTTGTCTGAGGTGAGACTTCTTTAATAGGTGGTGTTGGTGCAGGCACTTTATTCACTTGCGTTGATTCATCATTAATTTTTTCTATAGGTGGAGCAACTGTATTTTCTTGGTTTTTCGATTCTTTTAGTGCAGCAGGTTTAACATTTTGGGTTTTATTCTCTGTAGCCACCGACTCTTCTTGTGCTCCAGCCTTTTCAACTGGTGTACTTTTTTCAGAGATTTGATTTTGTGCTGGAGTTTCAGCTGCTGGCGAAACTTGGCTTTGCTGTGTAGTTTGGTTCGTTACCCTTTCAGTGGAATCCGTTTCTTGCTTCTTATCGTTCTGTTGTGTCGCTGGCTGTAATTCAGTTTGCGGTTGTTCATCAGTAGATTTTTGCATCGTTTCAGATGGCCTGTAATCTTCTTCAAACGATTTCGGGGCAGGATTTATCTTAGGTGCTGGCGCCTCCGCAGTAGAAGTAGAAGCAGGTTCCGGTACCTTTGTCGCAACCTCCTCTTGCGCATTTACCTGAGTTGACGCTTGTTGGTTTGCAGAAGATTGATTATTGTGTGTCGACGATGTAGGCTGCAGCTCAACTTCAGTCTGTGCATGTGGTTGAGACGTCACTTTCTCTCCCATCTCTGCAGTTTGCTCTGCCGCATTTGCGCTATTTCCTGCCGTTAAGAAAGCCACTGTCGCTACAAGTGCAGACGCAGCACCCACTGTATATTTACGAATTGCATATCTGTTTCTTGTACTATTATTTCTCTTCATTTTAGATGTCTCCTATCTTCGGTGTCTCTCACTAAAGAAAAATAATTAACGCTATCCCATTTATTTCAAGAAAAAAACTGTGTATCTATAAAATAGCACAGTTTAATTTCATATATCTACTTTTATATAAAAGTTTACAAAAACAAAAATATTTTTATCTAAATCTTATTAAAACTATCTGATTTGATGGTATATATCATACACTTCACCAGTTTTCATACCTCTGTCTTCTGCCACTTGTTTAATCGCCTTTTTCGGTCTCATCTCTTGGCGTATATAATGGTCGACATGTTCAGGAATATCCAACTCCTCAAACCATTGCGTTTCAGCAGTCGCTTCTGCACCTTCAATCAAAATAACAAACTCACCTTTCAAAGGCACCTCTCCTTGCTCAACCGCTGCTGCTAAATCCGAAACCGAAGCCGTCTGAATCTGCTCAAATTTTTTCGTCAATTCACGTCCCAAAGTCACAGGGCGTTCCGCATCCACCATTTCAATCGCCTTTAAAGTATCCGCGACACGGTAAGGAGATTCATACACAATCAAAGTTGAACTTTCAAACATTCTTTTTTCCAACACAGCGACTTTTTCTTTATTTTTTCTGGGAAGAAAGCCTAAGAAAGTATAAACGAAAGAAGGGAGCCCACTTGCCATTAATGCCGTCAGACCTGCATTCGGACCAGGGATAGGTACCACTGTGATATCAGCTTCACGCGCACTCACTACTAACTCATATCCAGGATCGCTGATTAAGGGTAAGCCGGCATCTGAAACTAACGCAATATCTTGCCCTTCTAATAAAGTGTGCACTAAAGGTTCAGTTTGCTGATCTTTATTGTGTTCATGATACGATTTCAAGGGAACATGAATCTCATAGTGATTACATAACTTCTTCGTTACCCGCGTATCTTCACAAGCAATTAAATCGACTTGTTTTAAAGTGTCGACTGCACGGTACGTAATATCCGCTAAGTTTCCGATAGGTGTTCCGACTAAATAAAGTGTGCCTGTCATGAATGAATGCCCCTTTCAATGAGTTGTAGTTTCTGTATTCTAGTCAATGTTTTAATTTGATATTCACGTTTCATCGCTTCGGATTTCGTTTCATAGGTTTCTTGATACACGAGTGTTACAGGTCGGCGCGTTTTCGTATATTTCGCCCCTTTTCCAGAATTATGCTTTTCCACCCGTGCAGGTATATCATTGGTATACCCTGTATACAGACTGCCGTCACGACATCTCACAATATAAATAAAATGTTTAGTCTCCATAATAAATCGCTCTCATTTCCGGTGTATATTCACCATGGCCTTGATACATATAAAAGGGAGGTTGAATCTCTAATCCTGCTTTGCCGTCTTTGCGTCCTTCTACAATAATTGCATGGGCGTCCTTGTTTTGCTTACTGTAGACCAGCGTCAGACGCTTAGGCTCTATCCGTGCTGCTCGATAAGCAGATAACACATCCATTAACCGTTCTGCGCGATGTACCATCATTAATCTTCCGCCTTGTTTCAATAAATGGCGTGCCGCTTCCACACAATCTTCTAAAGTACATAATACCTCGTGTCGGGCAATTTTATGTGCTTCCTTTTGATGCTGATGCATCTGCGTAGTTTTGAAATACGGCGGATTGCACGTAACTACCGTATATTGTGAAGGCGTAAAGTTCTGGCGTACCTCCTTTAAATCCATTTCATACATATGAATGCGATCCGTTAAGTGATTATGCAAAATACTGCGCTTTGCCATATCGACAAGTTGCGGTTGTATTTCAATGGCATCAATCGGTTGCTGACCTTTATAGGATAATAATAAAGGAATTACGCCATTTCCAGAGCACAAGTCCATTACCTTGTCGTTTTTACGCAAGTGGGTAAAATGTCCAAGCAGCAATGCATCTGTAGAAAAAGAAAAAACTTCATCATTCTGAATAATTTCTAAGTTTTCTTTTAGGAGACAGTCCAAGCGTTCATTATCTCGCAACATGATTCATCTCTACCTTCCTGAGTATGTATAGAGAGCGAGATTGAAACCTTAAAGTAAGTTTCGATATCCCGCTCTTAGAAAGAATAATTCTCTTGCAACATATTATTCTAAATTAGTTATATTATAGAAGAAACGCGCCACAAATTAGGATTGTTCCTCTAAAGTTTGTAAACAAAACAAGCAATCTTCCCCATGGCGATGCTTGCCGAACAGGTCTCCTTTGCAGATATGGAAACCTTCTTGATAGAGAATCGCTAAATTTTCTTTACTGCTCACTCGATGTTTTTTATGAGGATGCGTTTCTGTTTCTTCTTTGAATTCTGATGCGCCATTTCGGTCTTCTGTCTCTGAACGGCCTTCATGTTCTTCTGAGCGGCCGATCAAGCGTTTCAGATGATTATTTTCTACTTCTAATGCTACGTTCTCTTCGACAAGTTCCATAGCAATTGTTTTTAACTCAGCCATTTCTTGATACAAATTTTGAACGTTGCTTTCAAGACGCATGAGTCTTTCCATTAAATCTCTGCGATCCAATGCATTGGGCCTCCTTAATATATCTCTTCTAAATCTTCAACCGAATATTCTAAAGGTTGTTCCAGACCATCCACTTTAACTTGCATTGAAATGTCTAACATATTAAGACCCACAACAATTCCTTTTCCATCGGGCGTTTCAATCTTAGTTCCTACATCCGGCAATTGTTCACGCGCTGCCTCATAATAATCATTTTCATATTTTAAACAGCACATTAAACGACCGCAAGCACCAGAAATCTTAGTTGGATTTAAAGATAAATTTTGGTCTTTCGCCATTTTAATAGAAACCGGTTCAAAGTCTCCTAAAAATGTAGAACAGCATAAAGAGCGTCCGCATGGGCCGATTCCACCTAACAATTTGGCTTCATCGCGCACGCCGATTTGGCGTAATTCAATACGTGTTCTTAAACGTGAGGCTAATATTTTAACCAGTTTTCTAAAATCTATACGGTCATCTGCAGTAAAGTTAAATATCACTTTCGATTGGTCTAATGTATATTCACAATTGACTAAACGCATGTCCAGTCCTAATTGTTCAATTGCTTCTTTACAAAATTGCATGGCTGCTTCTGCCTCTGCTTCATTGCAAGCATGCTTTTCTAAATCTTGTTCAGTGGCAACACGGATAATCGGTTTCAGAGGTAAGGTAACATCTTCTGCCTCTACATCTAATGCGCCATCTTTAACCGCTCCGATTTCCACTCCTCGTTTTGATTCTACTACTACTCTGTCACCACAACAAAGTGCAATATTTTGAACGGGTGCGTAATATTCAAGTTTCCCAGCCTTTTGAAATTGTACGCCTATAACCTGTGGCATTTAGTCCACCCCTTTAATTACAATTTGTTCAAATACAAGCATCGGATTCACATTCTGCGTCAGTTTCTTATGTGCTTCCGTTATATGATCATACATATGCGTTAATTGAGCATAACTTAAGTGCTCTGCATAATGTTTAATATCTGTTTCCATTTCCGAAAAAACCAAGTGTCCCGAAGTTTCAGCCTTTTCATGCATGATATCTTGGAAAAAAGCATTCACAGCAGACAGTGTCAGTTGCTGCAGCTTTTTATTTTTAGCTGATTTCATTAAATCAACTAAAGCAATCAGTGCCATTGCTCTATTAGAAAGTAATAGTTGACACCAGTTTACAATATTCTTTCTTAAAGCCGCTAAATCATATTCTTCGTTTAAGTTACGCGCTTCTTCTATTTGTGTTGTATATGTACTGAGCATTTCTGCAATAGGTTTAGAAATCGCTTGTTCTTCCAGACGTTCGATTAAAAGCGTTTGAGACATGGGTTTGAAGTAGACATGCTGGCAACGTGAATGAATAGTACTTAAGATTTGCTCTGGCTTAGTAGAAAGTAAAATTGCAATCGTATTCTCTGGAGGTTCTTCTAAAAATTTCAAGATACTATTTTCACCTTGCACTGTCAGCTTTTCAAAACTATCAATAATATATACTTTAAATGATCCCTCAACTGGAAGCTGATTCATCGCATGCACGAGTGCTTCGATTTTTTCTTTCTTTATATTAGTTTCTTCAGTCGAAACATATCTAAAGTCCGGATGATTCATTTCATCAACTTTCGCTTGGCATATTTCATTGTCATTGCATAAAATTAATTTCGCAAATGCCATTGCAGTTTGTTGCATTGTTTGGCCATCATCGCCTTCAAATAAGTAGGCATGCGAAAGTTTCCCAGATTGATAAGCTTTCGTCAATCTTGATAATTCATCCATTCATTTAACTCCTTTTACGTAATGAAAAGGGGCTGGAACTCGTGTCAATCAAGGATTTGTATCTTACAAAACCCGATTACATACTTGTCCCGACCCCCGCTATTCATAAAAAGTGATGAGATTACAGAGTCATAAACTCCTATCTTCACTTTCTCACTCATTATATTGAATTATTAAAATCGGTGGAATGCATCAACAGGCATTACAAATACTGTTGCACCGCCGACTTCAACTTCCACTGGATAAGGGATGTATGAGTCTGCGCTGCCGCCCATTGGTGTAATAGGTGATACAAGCTGTTCTCTATTACCGCATGTTTTATTAATAACGCTTAGTAAATCATCAACTTTATCATCATCTACACCACAAAGGAATGTGGTATTCCCTGCACGTAAAAATCCACCTGTTGTAGCGAGTTTCGTCGCTCGGAAGTTATTTTTTACGAGTTGGTCAGACAATTCTTGACTATCTTGGTCTTGAACAATTGCAATTACCATTTTCATAACTAACACCTCTTTGTAATATTATAGCATATCTGATGGCACAGCTTGTTTAGAATCTTAAGAGAATTCGTCTGTTGTCTTAAAATTTCAGGTTGAATGACCGAACGCCTTTAAGGATAAAAACAGAGTTGAATATAACAAATATTTATCAAATTATACTACGAGTATACGATGGCGTGCAATACCTTATCCATCTGTTTATTGTTTATTCAGGAATTCTTTGATAGCGCTATATGTAGCCTCTACAACTGTTTCTAATTCTTGATTTGCATCAATCACTTTAAAACGATTCGGTTCTTGTGCGATTAAATCTTTGTATCCTTTAATTACCCGTTGATGAAAGGCAATACTCTCATGATCTAAACGATTCATGTTTCTAGCATTGCTTTCAATACGTTGACGCCCAGTCTCAGCCGTAATATCTAAATAAATCGTTAAATCAGGGTATAGACCGTTAATCGCAAATTCATTGATAGCCCGTACTTCATCTACACCAATGCCACGTGCAAATCCTTGATAAGCTAGTGAACTGTCAATATAGCGATCACACAGTACGATTTTGCCTGCTTTTAATGCAGGCAATACTTTTTCAACAAGATGTTCACGACGGGATGCCGCAAAGAGCAACGCTTCGGTGCGGTCATCTACTGCTTCACCTTCCAATAAAATTTCACGAATTTGTTCAGCTGCCGGAACCCCTCCAGGCTCACGCGTTTTCAATACTTCAAATTCTTTAGCTAAACGTTCTGACACTTGTTGTAAAACAGTGGTTTTCCCTGATCCTTCTGGTCCTTCAAATGTAATAAATGCGGCCATTTTAATTATCCTCAATTCTAATTTTGTTATCTTTTAATCCTTCTACCCTAATTCCTTGAGCTATCCAGCTTTCTACATTCTGGACGACATTATCAGTTACCTCTTCCCCTTTAAAATAAACTGGGATGCCTGGCGGATAAGGTACCAAATGCTGTCCGAGTCGTTTACCGACAGCTTTTTGTAATTCTACTTCAATCGTACTTTTCAAATGCAATGGTTGATAGTGTCCCATCTCGGTAGGCAAGAGATTCTCTTGGTCTATGTAATTTGATGATGGCATCTCAGGCAACACTATTTGTTTGATGCGTTCTTGCAATAATTCAAATGGAAACGTATCATCTTCATGCCATAACGGCAATACCAATAAGGTTTGATAATCATCAGCTAATTCCACATAAATATCTTGTTCTTCTAACCAGGTTTGGACTTCATACCCTGAATGTCCAGGATATTTTAAGGTTAACTTGAGCGGGTCATCCATTTCTCCTACCAAGAATCCTCTACTTCTTAAATCGGTCATTAAAACCTTTCTTTTTTTGAAAAAAAGAGTGCTGTTGTAATTTTGATAAAATGCCTGTGCACGTTCAAGCCCCGCCATTAGCAGATAAGAAGGACTGGATGATTGGAAATAAGTCAAATACTGTTTGACCTGTGCTTGATAGGGTGCATCTTTATGTATAAAAATTACAGAACTCATAGTAAATGCGGGCAATGTTTTATGGTAAGACTGCACTACATAATCTGCTTGATATTCTAATGAAGAAACTGGAAAACCCTCTAATCCAAAATGGGCACCATGCGCTTCATCGATGAGAACTGGAATATGGTGCTTATGACTGGATTGTATAAAACGTTGAACATCAAAAGTTTCTCCATAATAGTTAGGATAGGTCACAATAGCAAGACTATGGTCTGTCATCGTATTTTCTGCTTCGGATATATCAGGAGCACGATAGTGCTTAGTTTGCTTACTCATTTCCATTGGCATAATTTGAGCAGCTTGTGTACTTAAATCTAAACCATGAAATACAGATTTATGTACATTGCGACTCATCAATATAGAATCGGAACTTTGTGCAGCAGCTTGAATAACCGATAAAATACCTGAAGTAGTGCCATTGACTAAATAATACGCCTCATAATCTGGATGTTTAGTTAATTGCTGCATGCTTTCTTTTAGTACTTCTTCCGGATGATGCAAATCATCAAAATCAGTAATTTCCGTTATATCCATATCTAAGCCTATTTGCTTCAAGTCACCGATAGTCATATTCTTATGACCTGGAACATGAAAGGAAATAGGAGTCTTATCTAAAAATGCTTTCAATTGATGGTTTAATGGCAACTTCATGAGTCTTGCGTCCTTTTCTAAAGATTACTTTCATTCTAACATAGAATAATACACGGGCTAAGAGAAAAAAGTATAAAAAAAAGAGACCCTAATGGGTCTCGCACTGCCTGGCAACGTCCTACTCTTGCGGAACGTAAGTCCGACTACCATCGGCGCTAAAGAGCTTAACTTCTGTGTTCGGCATGGGAACAGGTGTGACCTCTTTGCCATTGTCACCAGACAATAGAATGCTTATACATTCAAAACTAGATAGTAAGTAAAATCAATTTACCAATCAAAACTTGAAATTGGATTAAGTCTTCGATCGATTAGTATTCGTCAGCTCCACATATCGCTATGCTTCCACCCCGAACCTATTAA
This sequence comes from Staphylococcus piscifermentans, assembly GCF_900186985.1. NCBI lineage: Bacteria > Bacillati > Bacillota > Bacilli > Caryophanales > Staphylococcaceae > Staphylococcus > Staphylococcus piscifermentans. The sequence continues at coordinate 2,496,895 of NZ_LT906447.1, forward strand.
CCTCATCATCTTTGAGGGATCTTATAACCGAAGTTGGGAAATCTCATCTTGAGGGGGGCTTCATGCTTAGATGCTTTCAGCACTTATCCCGTCCATACATAGCTACCCAGCGATGCCGTTGGCACGACAACTGGTACACCAGAGGTATGTCCATCCCGGTCCTCTCGTACTAAGGACAGCTCCTCTCAAATTTCCTGCGCCCACGACGGATAGGGACCGAACTGTCTCACGACGTTCTGAACCCAGCTCGCGTACCGCTTTAATGGGCGAACAGCCCAACCCTTGGGACCGACTACAGCCCCAGGATGCGATGAGCCGACATCGAGGTGCCAAACCTCCCCGTCGATGTGAACTCTTGGGGGAGATAAGCCTGTTATCCCCGGGGTAGCTTTTATCCGTTGAGCGATGGCCCTTCCATGCGGAACCACCGGATCACTAAGTCCGTCTTTCGACCCTGCTCGACTTGTAGGTCTCGCAGTCAAGCTCCCTTATGCCTTTACACTCTATGAATGATTTCCAACCATTCTGAGGGAACCTTTGAGCGCCTCCGTTACACTTTAGGAGGCGACCGCCCCAGTCAAACTGCCCGCCTGACACTGTCTCCCGCCATGATCAATGGCGCGGGTTAGAAATCCAACACAGCTAGGGTAGTATCCCACCAACGCCTCCACGTAAGCTGGCGCTCACGTTTCCAAGGCTCCTACCTATCCTGTACAAGCTGTGCCGAATTTCAATATCAGGCTACAGTAAAGCTCCACGGGGTCTTTCCGTCCTGTCGCGGGTAACCTGCATCTTCACAGGTACTATGATTTCACCGAGTCTCTCGTTGAGACAGTGCCCAAATCGTTACGCCTTTCGTGCGGGTCGGAACTTACCCGACAAGGAATTTCGCTACCTTAGGACCGTTATAGTTACGGCCGCCGTTTACTGGGGCTTCGATTCGTAGCTTCGCAGAAGCTAACCACTCCTCTTAACCTTCCAGCACCGGGCAGGCGTCAGCCCCTATACATCACCTTACGGTTTAGCAGAGACCTGTGTTTTTGATAAACAGTCGCTTGGGCCTATTCACTGCGGCTCTTCAGAGCGTGAACCCTAAAGAGCACCCCTTCTCCCGAAGTTACGGGGTCATTTTGCCGAGTTCCTTAACGAGAGTTCTCTCGCTCACCTTAGAATTCTCATCTTGACTACCTGTGTCGGTTTGCGGTACGGGCGCCAAATCTCTAGCTAGAGGCTTTTCTCGACAGTGTGAAATCAACGACTCGAGGAAAACATGTTTCCTCTCCCCATCACAGCTTGACCTTATGAATGGCGGATTTGCCTACCATTCAGTCTTACTGCTTGGACGTGCACTCCAACAGCACGCTTCGCCTATCCTACTGTGTCCCCCCATCGCTTAAAACGATTATTGGCGGTACAGGAATATCAACCTGTTATCCATCGCCTACGCCTGTCGGCCTCGGCTTAGGACCCGACTAACCCAGAGCGGACGAGCCTTCCTCTGGAAACCTTAGTCAATCGGTGGATGGGATTCTCACCCATCTTTCGCTACTCACACCGGCATTCTCACTTCTAAGCGCTCCACATGTCCTTGCGATCATGCTTCGACGCCCTTAGAACGCTCTCCTACCACTGTCCGAAGGACAGTCCACAGCTTCGGTAATATGTTTAGCCCCGGTACATTTTCGGCGCAGTGTCACTCGACTAGTGAGCTATTACGCACTCTTTAAATGATGGCTGCTTCTAAGCCAACATCCTAGTTGTCTGGGCAATACCACATCCTTTGCCACTTAACATATATTTTGGGACCTTAGCTGGTGGTCTGGGCTGTTTCCCTTTCGAACATGGACCTTATCACCCACGTTCTGACTCCCAAGTTAAATTGATTGGCATTCGGAGTTTGTCTGAATTCGGTAACCCGAGAGGGGCCCCTCGTCCAAACAGTGCTCTACCTCCAACAATCATCACTTGAGGCTAGCCCTAAAGCTATTTCGGAGAGAACCAGCTATCTCCAGGTTCGATTGGAATTTCTCCGCTACCCTCAGTTCATCCGCTCACTTTTCAACGTAAGTCGGTTCGGTCCTCCATTCAGTGTTACCTGAACTTCAACCTGACCAAGGGTAGATCACCTGGTTTCGGGTCTACGACCAAATACTCAACGCCCTGTTCAGACTCGCTTTCGCTGCGGCTCCGCATTCGCTGCTTAACCTTGCATCAGATCGTAACTCGCCGGTTCATTCTACAAAAGGCACGCCATCACCCATTAACGGGCTCTGACTACTTGTAAGCACACGGTTTCAAGTTCTCTTTCACTCCCCTTCCGGGGTACTTTTCACCTTTCCCTCACGGTACTGGTTCACTATCGGTCACTAGAGAGTATTTAGCCTTGGGAGATGGTCCTCCCGGATTCCGACGGAATTTCACGTGCTCCGTCGTACTCAGGATCCACTCAGGAGAGAATTGACTTTCGACTACAGGACTCTTACCTTCTCTGGTTCGACTTTCCAGTACGATTCGTCTAATCAATTCTTTTGTAACTCCGTGTAGAGTGTCCTACAACCCCAATGAGCAAGCTCATTGGTTTGGGCTCTTCCCGTTTCGCTCGCCGCTACTCAGGGAATCGAGTTTTCTTTCTCTTCCTGCGGGTACTAAGATGTTTCAGTTCTCCGCGTCTGCCTTCGGACATGCTATGTATTCACATGTCGATAACACAACATAACTTGTGCTGGGTTCCCCCATTCGGAAATCTCTGGATCAACGCTTACTTACAGCTACCCAAAGCATATCGTCGTTAGTAACGTCCTTCATCAGCTTCTAGTGCCAAGGCATCCACCGTGCGCCCTTAATAACTTAATCACGTTATTAATTATGTGAGTAATCTTCTTTGCCGTAGGCAAATCGATTACTAGCGATTCATTTAAATGAATAAAGCTTTTAAAACTCTAATTCACTCGGTTTTGCTTGGTAAAATCTATTTTTACTTACTTATCTAGTTTTCAATGTACAATCATGAATACTCGGATGAGCATTCAAAACTGAATACAATATGTCACGTTATTCCGTCAGTTTCTGTTGAAACTGTTCCGTATATATCCTTAGAAAGGAGGTGATCCAGCCGCACCTTCCGATACGGCTACCTTGTTACGACTTCACCCCAATCATTCGTCCCACCTTCGACGGCTAGCTCCTAAAAGGTTACTCCACCGGCTTCGGGTGTTACGAACTCTCGTGGTGTGACGGGCGGTGTGTACAAGACCCGGGAACGTATTCACCGTAGCATGCTGATCTACGATTACTAGCGATTCCAGCTTCATGTAGTCGAGTTGCAGACTACAATCCGAACTGAGAACAGCTTTATGGGATTTGCTTGACCTCGCGGTTTCGCTGCCCTTTGTACTGTCCATTGTAGCACGTGTGTAGCCCAAATCATAAGGGGCATGATGATTTGACGTCATCCCCACCTTCCTCCGGTTTGTCACCGGCAGTCAACTTAGAGTGCCCAACTTAATGCTGGCAACTAAGCTTAAGGGTTGCGCTCGTTGCGGGACTTAACCCAACATCTCACGACACGAGCTGACGACAACCATGCACCACCTGTCACTTTGTCCCCCGAAGGGGAAGACTCTATCTCTAGAGCGGTCAAAGGATGTCAAGATTTGGTAAGGTTCTTCGCGTTGCTTCGAATTAAACCACATGCTCCACCGCTTGTGCGGGTCCCCGTCAATTCCTTTGAGTTTCAGCCTTGCGGCCGTACTCCCCAGGCGGAGTGCTTAATGCGTTAGCTGCAGCACTAAGGGGCGGAAACCCCCTAACACTTAGCACTCATCGTTTACGGCGTGGACTACCAGGGTATCTAATCCTGTTTGATCCCCACGCTTTCGCACATCAGCGTCAGTTGCAGACCAGAAAGTCGCCTTCGCCACTGGTGTTCCTCCATATCTCTGCGCATTTCACCGCTACACATGGAATTCCACTTTCCTCTTCTGCACTCAAGTTTTCCAGTTTCCAATGACCCTCCACGGTTGAGCCGTGGGCTTTCACATCAGACTTAAAAAACCGCCTACGCGCGCTTTACGCCCAATAATTCCGGATAACGCTTGCCACCTACGTATTACCGCGGCTGCTGGCACGTAGTTAGCCGTGGCTTTCTGATTAGGTACCGTCAAGGTGCGCATAGTTACCTACGCACTTATTCTTCCCTAATAACAGAGTTTTACGATCCGAAGACCTTCATCACTCACGCGGCGTTGCTCCGTCAGGCTTTCGCCCATTGCGGAAGATTCCCTACTGCTGCCTCCCGTAGGAGTCTGGACCGTGTCTCAGTTCCAGTGTGGCCGATCACCCTCTCAGGTCGGCTACGTATCGTTGCCTTGGTAAGCCGTTACCTTACCAACTAGCTAATACGGCGCGGGTCCATCTATAAGTGACAGCAAAACCATCTTTCATTGCGGAACCATGCGGTTCCGCATATTATCCGGCATTAGCCCCGGTTTCCCGGAGTTATTCCAGTCTTATAGGTAGGTTACCCACGTGTTACTCACCCGTCCGCCGCTAACGTCAGAGGAGCAAGCTCCTCGTCTGTTCGCTCGACTTGCATGTATTAGGCACGCCGCCAGCGTTCATCCTGAGCCAGGATCAAACTCTCCATAAAAGTTTATGATTTGTTTGACTAGCTCATAAAAAACTAATTTGTTTTAAAACGTCCAAGACGTTTGTTAATTGGAATTAACGTTGACATATTGTCATTCAGTTTTCAATGTTCATTTTTTCTGACTCACAAGAATTAATTATACTCTTTTCAAAACTTAAAGTCAAGGACTTTTTAAAAGTTTTTTAAGATTAATTTTGTGAAGATTTATTGAAGAGTTTGTTTCGTCCTTTCAACAGTTACTAACTATACAGGGTTTCAAAGTTTTTTGCAACCCATAAAAATTACACTATATAGCTTTAGAAGCCTTGATACACTTGATTTAACGGACTTTTAACAATACACTTGTAATAAAGTTCGCTTTATCACGTTAATGTGAGCGCATTCATTTAATATACCCTCTTTTAACCCTTCAAAAACCAAACTTTAATTTTTTTGAAGAAATTTAAAAAAATAACAGCAAAGTATCAAACTGTGTGTTTTACAGTTTATATACCTTACTGTTACTTGCTTTTACATCTCAGTTCTGCCCTCTATAGCACGCGATAATGTAACTTCGTCTGCATATTCTAGATCGCCGCCAACCGATAAACCTTGTGCTAAGCGTGTAACTTTAATCCCTATCGGTTTAACAAGTCTAGAAATATACATTGCTGTCGATTCACCTTCTAGATTTGGATTCATTGCGAGAATCAACTCTTTTACTTCATCATCTTTTAAGCGTTCTATTAATGAAGGAATATTGATATCTTCTGGTCCAATCCCATCCATTGGCGAAATTGCACCATGTAAGACATGATATAAGCCTTTATATTCGCGCATCTTTTCCATAGCTATTACATCTTTATCATCTTCAACTACACAGATTACGGAGCGGTCACGCTGTTTATCTTGGCAGATATAACATGGATCTTCTTCTGTAATATGTCCGCATACACTGCAATACGTCAATTCACGTTTCACATCTACTAAAGCTTTCGCAAATTGTACGACGTCATCTTCTTGCATATCTAATACATGAAAAGCCAGACGTTGTGCCGTCTTTGGCCCAATGCCTGGCAATTTCATGAAACTATCTATGAGTTTCGAAATCGGTTCAGGATAATGCATCAGTTATCACATTCCAGGAATGTTCAAGCCTTTAGTGTGTTTGCCTAAACGTTCTGATGTTAATTCATCTGCTTTGTTCATCGCTTCGTTTGTAGCTGCTAACACTAAGTCTTGAAGCATTTCAACATCGTCTGGATCAACTGCTTCTTCGTCAATCACTACGTCTACTACTTCTTTATGGCCAGTTACAACAACTTTAACCATACCGCCGCCTGCTGAACCTTCTACTTTTTCATCTTTTAATTTTTCTTGCTCTTCAGCCATTTTCTTTTGCATTTTTTGCATTTGTTTCATCATTTGTTGCATATTTCCGCCACCGCGCATAATATATTTCCTCCTTGATTCTTTGTTTGTAATTTATTGTTCTTAAGTCTGCTGATATGAAAATATTTATTCTTTAGAGTTGTTCTTCTTTCATAATAATATTAGTTTACTATTATATAGTAGAAACTCGTCTCACTTTATTTCACATCAGTATTGATATAGTGAATTATAACATATCGACATAGTCTCTTTCGACAATATTAATCTTCATCTGTAAGGTGAACGGTCTCTTCGCCAAACATGTCTTTAGCTTTTTGCACAATATCCACTTCTTTGGGCTGCTCTGGTTCGTTAGCGTCTTCTCCTGCTTGATTGTTTCCGCCTCTTTTACGGTTCTTGATGTATTCAGAACGTACTTGCAACCATTGGTCTGCTGGCACACCTACTACCGAAACATTTTTATTGATGATGTTACGTACAACTTCTTCTAAGCTGCCGCGTTTTTCATCATCGTCATTCACAATTTCACAATGAATTTCCGCTTCAAATTGCACTAACACGCTTTTTTCGCTTGCAGCTACTGGAATAGAATTCTGTAATAAGCTGACCAATGCTTTTTGATTGTGATTTTTAGCGTGATCAATGACTTCTTGCCAGTGATTCTTCAAAAGCTTGATATCTTCTTTATTCGCATTATCTAGCACTTTTGCAATTTGCGTCATAGAATAAGAGTTCTTACTTCTGCGACGTCCGCGTGAATTACTTTTTTGTTTAGGCGGAGTATTAGTCGTCGTCACACCATGTTGTTTCAATGCATTCAACTCTTGTTCTAAGTGTTCCAAGCGTTGAAGTAACGCACTGTTCACATCGTTATTTTGCTGAACAGGTTGGGGTTCAGCCGATGCTTGATGTGCATTAGCAGAATGCATATCTGGGTTCGCTACAGGCGCATTATCTTCTTTAATCAACTCGGCCATTTTGACCAACAGCACTTCAAAGTGTACATTCTGATTTACGCTGAAACGCACAGATACTAATGTATCATTGATTAAATCAATCATTTTATATAGCGTATCTAAATCAAACGCCATCAAAGCGCCATATTCTGTTTCTCGCTGTGCTGTTTTATTCATAATGGTATCGCGTACAAAATAAATCAAATCATTAATTAAACGATTCACTTCTTTACCTTCAGCGATAAATTGATGGTAGCGCGCAAAGGCATCTTTGACTTGGCCATGGGCTACATCATTCAACAAGGCATTTAATGAAGCTTCATCTACGCTACCAGTCACATTCAAGGCATCTTGCAAGGTTAAATGTTCATCGCCGAATGCAATAGCTTGGTCCATGATACTTAATGCATCACGCATGCCGCCTTCAGAAGCTTTTGCAATGAAAGCAATTGCTTCTTCGTCGTACTCAATATGCTGCGATTCTGCTACATAACGTAAACGCTCGATAATTTGCTCTAAACCAATGGCTTTAAAATCAAAACGTTGCGCTCTTGAAATAATAGTAGGAGGAATCTTATGAGGCTCTGTAGTCGCCAGAATAAAGATGGCGTGTGCTGGTGGTTCTTCTAGGGTTTTCAACAAGGCATTGAATGCACCTGTTGTCAGCATATGAACCTCATCTATAATGTAGACTTTATATTTTGATTGCGATGGTGCGTATTTCACTTTATCACGGATATTTCTAATTTCGTCGACCCCATTATTGCTCGCCGCATCGATTTCAATGACATCTGAATTGGAACCTTGTGTAATACTCCTACAGATATCACATTCATTACAGGGTTCTCCGTCTACACTATTAGGGCAATTAATGGCTTTCGCAAAAACCTTCGCAATACTAGTCTTCCCTGTCCCTCTTGGACCGCTGAAGATGTATGCATGCGATTGTTTGCCTTTAGCAATAGCATTACGGAGCGTCTTGGTTACATGCTCTTGACCGACCACATCATCGAAACTTTGAGGTCGGTACATTCTATATAAAGCTTGATAGTTCACTTACTTTCGCACCTCCGAATACAAATCATCATTATTATAGCATGCCAAGTTAACTGAACGCGATGATACAATTTATATCTATTAGATATTCTCTAAAATCAACTTGCCTTGTGGGCAGGTATCCAAACTCTCCCATAATAATATGATACTGAATTGATTGATATCTTCATTGTCTGGTACTTCTACTGCACACTCTGAAAGGGGTTTAAATCCTAAAGACTGAAAATATTCAGGCTCCCCTTCTACTATAATTTCATTGTAGCCCGCTTCTTTAGCCCGGCTCTCTGCGGCTTCAACCAGCGCTTTACCGATGCCGTACTCTCTAAAGTCTTCTTTTACCGAAAGGGATTTAATCATCAGCGGATGTTGCAAGTCTTCTCCGTTCACGATCATTTCTTCCATTAAAAGTATATGACCTACGATTTCGTCTTCATCTGTGCGTGCTATCATTTCGAAGTCTGGGTTGTAGGTTGGAATGCGTCTCAATCTGCGCAGACTGTCTTCGTAATATTCTCCTTCGAATAAACCTTCGCTGTCTTTCTTGTCTTTCAAGTGCGCGATAATCGCGTAGTCGTTCTCTGTCACAGTTCCTAGTAAGATTTGCATAAAATCCCTCCATTGAATTGGGCAAAGTATTAGGTTCATTATAACGCAATTTGTAGTTTTCGCTTATGATTAAGGTTCTGTTCTTGCATTCTTTCCTTAAACCCTTTAGACTTTTATCAACAAATGTAAATTTTGTAAATTTATTGTTAAAAAATAGGGTAAAGTATTTAAATCCATTAAAAACAATCAAGTCAGCTAAGGAGGCGACCGAAATGATAATCAAAAATAAAACTTATACTACTTTAGGGATAGTGTTTATGGTGTTGTGCCTAGCGAGTTTCGCCACAATGCATAATGTTTGGATGATTATTCCAGGATTTGTCTGTGGTGTCCTTTTCTTAGCATTCGGTCTGCACTTCAAAGATAAAAAAGAAATACAAAAAGACAAATTGCGCAAGCGTGAATTACAAAGTGAATATCGAATTTAAGAAGCTAGGACGTTATTTTGTCCTAGCTTCTTTCATATTTAATATTCCATTTTGCGTTGTTTACGTCCATGCAAGAGATAGTAGAGTCCGATGACCAGAATTAACAATACGGCCATAGCAAAATAAAGGTTGCGATAACCGAAACTGCCAATGACAATTCCGAGTATTGTCGGTCCTGCTCCCGCACCTAAGTCAGCAAAGATATAGAATGTTGAAGTTGCCAGCCCTATTTTTTCTGGAGGAGAGGCTTGCAGCGCAATGGTTTGGAAGGATGGAATCAAAGTGCCGTAACCAATGCCGATGAAAATGGCTGAGATTAAGAGCACCCAACTTGTATGTGCGACTGCTAATAATGCCAATCCAATTACGAAGATTACCAGTGTAGGATAAACGACTTTATTGGCGCCATAGTTATCGAATACTTTGCCTGTTATCGGACGTACAATAAAGGTACTTAAGGCATAAACGACAAAGAAGAAGCTGGCTGCCGCCGCAAGTCCGATATGTGCTGCGTAGGAATCCAAGAATGCCAGCACGCTAGAGTAAGCGATTCCCACAAATACGATTACAATAGAAATCGGTACTGCTTGTTTTTGGAAAAATTGTGCCAATCCTTTAGGCTGTGCTCCTTTCTGTTCTTCCTTTTGCACAGAAGGTTGTCTGATATTTGAGATAAACAGCGCGAGAATTGCCGCTAACACGATGCAGATCAAGCAGACAATAAAGTTGCTTTGGAAGTTTAACTTCTGATTGATTAAGATGCCTAAAAAGGGACCTATTGCGGATGCGACCGTCGTACTGAGTGCGTAGTAACCTATGCCCTCGCCTTTGCGGTCATCGGGAACAATGGTAGAAGAATATGTCCCGGTAGTGGTGGAGGACATGCCGAATGCGATTCCGTGTATCAAACGCACAATCATTAAGACTAGCAAGCTGTGTATTAAGAAATACAAGCCGATTGCTACAAATGAGAAAATCAAACCGAAGAAGAGTGTTTTCTTCAGATTTAAACGATCAATATATTTCCCAGTAAATAAACGTCCAAACAGCATACCAATGATAAATATACCTGCTGCTAGACCGCCCATCGTTTCATTCGCATGAAAAGTATTAATCGTAAATGCGGTAACTGTAACGATTAAAGCGTAATGAATAATATACATGAGGAAGTTGATGATGGTAATGAAAATAAAATCTTTCGTCCATAAATTGCGATACATACATTTCGCGCTCCCTTTAATGATTTCTATTAATTTAATATCTCTAGTATATTGATAAACAATACTAATGTATAATGGAGATTATTAATGAATACATTAGAGATACTTATGTAATGAAAGGATAAAACAATTGAACTTTATTCAACTACATCATGTCAAAACGATACATGAGACCGGTTCTATCACGAAAGCTGCTCATCTTCTGCATATTACGCAATCTGCTCTTAGCCAATCGATTTCAAATTTAGAAACAGAATTAGATATTCAACTATTCAAACGTCAAAAAAGCGGGACGACTTTGACAGAGCAAGGTCGCCAAATATTTCCTATTATGATGGATTTAATCGATCAAGAAACGCTGTTATATGATAAGATTCAATCCTTGAATGCTGAAATGGAAGGCTCGCTATCAATTGCGACGATTCCTAGTTTGTTCATGACGATTGTCCCTGGCGTGCTGTCAGCTTTTAAAAAAGATAACCCTAATATAGAGGTGCATATCGTAGAAGCTGAAAACGATGAGATTAAACAGTTAGTGGCCGCGGGAGAAGCGGATATCGGCTTGTATTCAATACTGAGCGAGGATGACTTAGAGGTAGCAGACACACAATATACGCCGTTATTTTCAAGTGCCTTCACTGCAATTGTTCCGAAAGATTCAAAACTGGCTTATTTGAAAAAATTATCCTTAGAGGATATCAAATCTTTCCCTTTTATCTTGTATGATCGTACTTTTTATAAGAAAAATATTCAGAAGTTTGAAGCGGCCAATGGTCCTATCAATTTGTTATTTTCTACCGATAATGTCGGCGTGTTATTCAACTCTGTAGCTGAAGGACTCGGAATCAGTATCTTGTCTGACTTGATGGTGCAAAACACGCCCTTTTATCAGCGCAATATGATTACTACTGTACCGATTGGCGCCCCTTTTAATCAAATGATTGAGTTTGGCGTACTGCACCTGCAACACTCTGATAAAGATAAACTGATTGCAGAATTCAAGAATTATTTAGCGGAAGCTGCGGATAGGTAGATGTAAAAGCTGGGAGGCAGAGTGCTAAGTTTGGCGTTTTCTAGACACTTCTCAAAAACTTGTGTCTAGATTCGGGTGCTTTCTGGACACTTCTCAAAAACTTGTGTCTAGATTCCCTAACTATTCACCAACCCGCCCATAAATCTTCGCATTAAAAAAGGAAATCAAGGGTTGCGCTCCCTCAATTTCCCACTTCGCTTCTATGTATAAAAATGAATATAAAAATACCGCGCAACTTTGCTTCGAATGTGTATCATGAACGTTACCAAAGTCGACAGCTAAATCTCGGCTACCCTACGGCACATATGAGAATCCACTTAATGCTGCTTCCGTCAGGACCTGACATGATTCATGGGTTCATATTGCATAGGACCGAAATCTTCAAACACCTCGTGCTTTGGGCAGACTTCACAAGTACACACCCTAGGCAAAGTATTCAGTCTCGCATAAGCGGATTTCGAGAACAGGGAACCGCTACCTCCCCACCTAGCACGGCAAGATATATCATACTATATTTAAAGGTCGTAATGCAAGCTTTAACGATTTGTAAATTTCGTGAATTTTAAGTTCCCTCTATTAAAAAGAAAGCTTTGAAGAGCTGACCTCCATTTAAGATTTCGTTTGCTCGATTTTTTGATAAGTATATTTAGAATATGCAAAAGACCAACTCATGATAAGTTTCACGAATTGGTCTTTGTTTCATCTTCTTGAAAAATCTACGAATCTGAAATCTGTCGCAATATGCTTTGCGACATTATATTGGAATTTTGTCATATCTTTCAAATGTACGACTCCGCGGACGGTTGCTGTGTAAGGCGGGTTGATATCGCCGAATGCTTCATATTCTTGTTCTGAGAAAGGCTCGAAAGTAATGGCTTTGCGTGAGTAGCTGATATCTAATCCTAAGTCTTGTTCGATATAATTATATAAAGAGTCAGACACAATATCCTCAGTTAAATTTGGAACAATTGCTTCCACCAAATAATCTTCATCAATGATTTTCACGCGCCCGTTGGCTTTACGATAACGTATGAGGTGCCAAAGTTTATCTTCGTTACTCAGGTTCAAGGCTTCTCTCACGTTAGGCACCTCTCCAGCGGTTTCTTTTTCCAAAACTTTCACTTCGGTTTCGAGCTCGATGCCTAGTCTTTCTTGTACTTCTTTGAAGCTGGTCAGTTTTGAAAAGGGAAATTCTGTCACGCCTTGATAGATGACGATTGAGCCTTTGCCTCTGATTTTCTGAATCATGCCTTCGCTGACGAGTAAATTTAGAGCTCGGCGTACTGTTTCACGTGAAGCTTTGTAGGTGGTGACTAGGTCGTTTTCGGAGGGAAGTTGTTCTCCATATTTGATTTCTTCATTTAAAATGCTTGCTTTTAAATCGTCGTAGATTTTAGTGAATTTCTTAGGTTTCGTTAACATTGCGCTCACTCGATTCTTTACTGTAAATTACTGTTCAATCACGATGGCACCGTAGCCTGCGATTTCTCCATTATTGATAGTGCCGCGTTCTAGAATAACTTCGCCGTTGGTATCTAGGTCTTCTGGCACCATTACTGCTTCTTTGTTGAAGTTTGCTATTACAAGCCATGTTCTTCCCTCGTAGCTGCGTTGATAAATCATCAAATTCGGATCATCCATGTATAAAGGAAGGATATCGCCGTATGTCACAATATCATGTTCATGGCGCAGACGGATGAGTTCGCGATAGGTTTGCAAAACAGAATGGTCATTCTCGATTTCATCTTCTACGTTGATGTGTTGATAATTATTCGGAATGTCTATCCACGGTGTGCCGCTTGTAAATCCGGCATGTTCACCGGCAGTCCACTGCATAGGGGTACGTGAATTATCGCGTGATTTCTGAGCTAGAATTTGCAATATTTCTTTCTCTGGAACACCTTGAGCTTTCAAATAGTCATAAGCATTCAATGATTCTACGTCTCGGTATTGATGAATGTTGGTAAAATGCGGATTGGTCATGCCGATTTCTTCACCTTGATAAATATAAGGTGTGCCTTGCAGCATATGCAGCGCTACGGCTAACATCTTCGCACTCTTCTGGCGCATTTCTTCTGTTGAATCATCACCAAAACGAGATACGACACGAGGTTGATCATGGTTGCACCAGAAAATGGCATTCCAACCATTGCCGTCATGAATACCGATTTGCCATTCCATCAAAATACGTTTCAATTCAATAAAGTCAAAGTCTGCTTTTGTCCACTTTTCCCCATCTTGGTAATCTACTTTCAAATGATGGAAATTGAAAACACTATTCAACTCTTCGCGTTCTGGATTCGTGTATTTGATACAGTTATCAATGGTAGTCGAAGACATTTCTCCGACTGTCATTAAATCTTTGCCACCGAAAGTATTGCGGTTCATTTCATGGATAAATTCATGAACACGCGGGCCGTCTGTGTAAAATTCTTTACCGATTTTATCTGAATCACGGAATTCACCTTTTGAAATCAAGTTGATGACGTCGAAGCGGAAACCGTCCACACCGAAATCTATCCAATAATTAATCATGTCATAGAGCGCTTCACGTACTTTAGGGTTCTCCCAGTTCAAATCTGCTTGCGTCACATCGAAGAGATGCAAATAGTATTCATCAGTGGCTTCGTCATATTTCCAAGCGTTGCCGCCGAACTTAGATTCCCAATTCGTTGGTGGTGCACCATCTTTCGCAGATTTACGGAAGAAATAATAATCACGATATGGATTGTCCGGAGCAGAAATGGCTTCTCTAAACCACTCATGCTCAGTAGATGTGTGATTAATTACAATATCCAGCATCACTTTCAAATGATGCTTGTGGGCTTCATCCAGCAAGTGGCGCAAATCTTCTTTCGTGCCAAAATCTTCATTGATACTTAAATAGTCGCTGATATCATAACCATTATCATTCATCGGTGATTGATAGACCGGTGTTAACCAAAGATAATCTACACCTAAATATTCAAGGTAATCCATTTTTTCAATAATTCCATTTAAATCACCTACACCGTTGCCAGTTGTATCATTAAAGGATTTTGGGTAAATTTGATAAACTACAGATTTTTTCCAATCATTCTGTTGCATAATATGACCACCTTTTCCTCTCTCTTTATAGAAAAACAGAACATCTGGAAAGTGATGTTCTGTTTTGTATTCAATCAAATCATTCGCGCATTTATCTCTATTTTAACTGATATTACTGCTTAGTCGACCATCTCTTTCGCTTTATTTTTCGCGAAGTTAGAAAAGACGACTGTTAAGATAGCTGGTACAATTACTGCAATGATGGTACAAATTCCATATACAATCCAATATTCTTTCTGAATGGAAATGATAGCTGGTACACCACCGACACCAACATTTCCTAATACTTTACTTGCGCCGATAATGCTTCCTAATACACATGAAGTCACAATCGCTGCGACGAATGGATATTTCATTGGAATGTTTACCCCGAACATAGCGGGTTCAGTCACGCCGAGCAAACCAGAAATACCTGAAGTTAAAGCAAGTCCTTCTTCTTTGGCCATTTTACGACGTTTGTATACAAACCAAGCGCCGAATGCTGCTGAACCTTGGCAGATATTTGAGATTGCCAAGATCGGCCATAAGTAAGTACCGCCTAATTTGCTTCCCATTAATTGGAAATCGACCGCTAAGAACATATGATGTAAACCTGTAATTACAAGCGGAGCATAGAACAGTCCGTAGATTGCGCCGCCTAACCATCCTGCACGGTTGAATAAGAATGTTACAGCATCTGTAATACCTGTTCCAATCCACAATGCAATCGGTCCGATCACTAAGAAGGCTAAGAATCCTGTTACGAGTAGAGCGACAGGTCCGACTACTAACATCTTAATGGAATCATGAACCACTTTATTCAAGGCCTTTTCAATCTGAGCCAGCACATATGACGCTAATAATACCGGCAATACTTGTCCTTGGTAGTTCAGTTGTTTCACGTCTAAACCGAAGATATGCCAGACTGGAATTTTTGAACCTTGATTCAAATCATATTGCGAAACGAGTTGCGGATGCATCAAGACAAGTCCTAGTACTAAACCTAATACTGGATTTCCGCCGAATACACGCATACTGCTCCAACCAATTAATGCGGGCAAGAAAATGAACGCAGTAGTTGCGATGACGTTCACAATATCCGCGAAATCATGAATCTGCGGAAATTGTTCTGTTAGAGGTTTCGGTCCGAATAAATCTTTCATAGTTAAGAGGTTGTATATCCCCATTAACAGACCGGCCGTTACGATGGCTGGTAAGATTGGAATGAAAATATCCCCCAATAATTTAACGAGACGTTGCAGTGGATTCCCTTTCTTAGCTGCCGCTGCTTTGACTTCATCTTTCGAAGCCCCTTCTTTGCCGATATTATCCATGAACTTCTTGTAAACTTCATCGACTGTCCCAGGTCCGATTACAATTTGATATTGATTATCCGCTTTAAATTGTCCTTTAACAAGCGGATTATCACTTAATTTATCCTTATCTACTTTATCGTCGTCCTTCAATACTAAGCGTAATCGTGTCACACAGTGCGTTGCGGTTTCTACGTTTTCAGCGCCTCCGATTGCCTCGACAATCTGTTTGACGTCTTTATCTTTCACAGCCATCCGACTCACTCCCTTTGTTTGATATTTGAGTCTATTGTACTTGTCTAGACAAGTTATGTAAAGGCTTTCATGAAAAATTAATAACTTCTTTACTTAAACTCTTTCTCATTTAACCTAAAAAAGTGACGGAACTGCTGAATTCCGTCACTCTCTCTATCGTACATTTTCAATTGCCTTACGCTCAATAATTTGTATTAAATTACCGCATGTATCATCGAAAATAGCGAATTTAACACCATTTTCATAATCCATCGGCGCCATCGTAAATCCGACACCTTGCTCTTTAAGTCGTTGATATTCTGCTTGTACATCATCCACATCAAACATCGTACAAGGGATTCCTTCTTCTTTCAGCCCTTCTTGATACGCTTGAGCGACACGATGGTTGTTAGGTTCAAGCAACAACTGTGTGCCCTCTGGATTTTCTGGAGAAACTACAGCTATCCATCGATAATCTCCAGCTGGTACATCTGCTTTCTTTTGAAATCCTAATATTTCCGTGTAAAATTTTAATGCTTGGTCCTGATCATCTACAAATATACTTGCGACTTTAATTTCCATGGGGCATAACCTCCGTTGTAAGTTAGTTCTTTCATTCCTTATTTTTTAAAAAAGTAAACTAGAAATACGAGAAATTAAGAGAGATTACTGGAATCTCAAAAAATACAAATTAAAAAGGCAAGCACTCAATAGGAAATTGAATGATTGCCTTTTTATATCTATTAGTCTTGGATTTCATTTATAATGGCGGAGGAAGAGGGATTCGAACCCCCGCGAGCCGTTAAGCTCCTGTCGGTTTTCAAGACCGATCCCTTCAGCCGGACTTGGGTATTCCTCCAATAAGCACAATAAATATCTTATTATACCCCATTATAAAAGTCAATCAATTTTTTAAGTAAATTTTACACAATCCTTGTTGACAAATTCATATTACAGCAAAATAGAGGGACAGATGCCCCTCTATCATTGATTTTTATTAATTTAAAACAAGCTGCTTTTGTAAATATCTGTGAACAGATTTGGCAACACCGCGACCTTCTTTAATCGCCCAAACGACTAAACTTTGACCACGTCTCGCATCGCCTGCTGCAAATATATGCGGTTGGTTAGTCGCATAATCGTGCTCATCCGCTACAATTTTGTTTCGCTCTGTGCGTAAGTCGAACGTATTCGGCACGGTATTTTCAGTGCCTGTAAATCCAATCGCTAGTAGAATTAAATCTGCAGGCCAATGTTTTTCGGTATCGTCAATTCGTGTACTGCCATCCGGCATTTTTCTCAAAGTTTGCGTATAAACACCTCGAACATTGCCGATACGATCTACATCATAACGCATGGTTTGCGCGCCATAAGCACGAGGTTCGTAACCGAAACGTTCTTCCGCTTCTTTATGTGCATAATCCATTTTAAATACAGGCATAGACAATGGCCAATAAGGATTACCTTGAATTTCATAACGCTCAGGCAGCTTTGTACGATAATTGAACTGTACTACTGTTTTACAATTCTCACGCAAAGCAGTCGCAACGCAATCGGCACCGGTATCACCCGAACCAATTACAATTACATTTTTCCCTTCGGCGCTGATTTCTGCATTTTCTGGTTTTAATTCTCCATTTGCAATTTGCGTTTGCTCTGTTAAATAATCCATAGCAAAGTGTATGCCATATCCCATGCGTCCCTCTAATGGAAGGTCTCTTGCTTGTTGAGAACCTGTACACACTATGATGGCATCATTTTCAGATTCAAGCGTCTCTTTAGAGATGTCTTTTCCAACTTCTGTATCCGTGACAAAATGGATACCTGCTTCCTCCATCAATCGAATACGACGACGGACCACATCTTTATCTAATTTCATATTCGGAATGCCGTACATCAACAAACCGCCTGCTTCGTGCGCACGTTCATAAACGGTCACTTCATATCCCTTTGCATTCAATTCATCAGCTGCAGTCAATCCTGCAGGACCGCTTCCTATAATAGCTACGCGTTGCCCTAAACGCTGTGCCGGCACTCTCGGTTGAACCCAGCCATTTTTAAATGCTTCGTCAACGATAGTACGCTCAATTCCTTTAATCGCGACCGGATCACGATTAATATTCATCACACAAGCTTGTTCACACGGAGCCGGACAAACACGTCCGGTAAAATCCGGAAAGTTATTAGTTTCTGCTAAACGTTCGTAGGCCGCTTTATAGTCTTGATGAAAGACAAGATCATTCCATTCTGGTATATAATTCCCAATCGGACAGCCTACTGTATCACGTTCAACCTGTTGACCTGCTTGGCAAAAAGGAGTTCCACAATCCATACATCTCGCACCCTGCATGCTCGCATCTTCTTTTGAAAAACATTGTTGAAATGCTGCATGACTCGTTAAACGTTCTGCTAACGAAAGTTCCGGTAGTGCTTGTCTGTCATACTTCATAAATCCTTTAAATTCTCCCATTTGAAAACACTCCTTCCTTTCCGTTAATAAACAACTGAAAATGGTTCCTCTGATGTTGTCACTTCAGTGCTGGAATCGTAAAATGCATTTAAAACTGCTTTGTCATTGTCTTCAGCTAAACGTTGATGCATTTCCAACTTATGCATCATAAGCTTATAATCTTTAGGAATTACTTTTACTACATGGTCAGCAATATTATTAAAATCAGCTAAAACTGCTGCTGCTTTCTTACTTCCTGTATACGTTACATGTTCTTCCAACATATTACGCAGTGTTTCAAATTCTTCTGGATGAGATAAAGTATCAAAATCCAATGTGTCTAACGCATGGTAAGTTTTAAATTGTTCTACATCATCAGGGAAGATATAGGCTACACCGCCGCTCATTCCTTGACCGAAGTTATCTCCGACATTTCCTAAGACAACTACACGACCTCCTGTCATGTATTCCAATCCGTGATTACCAATTCCTTCTACAACTGCATGTACACCGCTGTTTCTAATACAGAAACGCTCTCCGGCATAACCGTTGATAAAGGCTTTACCGCTTGTTGCTCCATAGAAACATACATTTCCGGCAATAATATTTTCTTCTCGTTCTGTGTTCGGTGCATTAATAATAATCTTACCGCCTGATAAACCTTTACCAACATAGTCATTAGCATCACCGGTATGGTGAAGGGTTAATCCAGATGGTGTAAACGCACCGATACTTTGGCCAGCATGGCCAGTAGTTTCAACATAAATCGTATCTTCGGGTAAACCTTCCGCTCCATGTGCTTGAGTAATCAGACTGCCGGCAGTTACACCTACATCACGCTGCTCGTTGCACAAATGATAATGTCCTCTGAATTTCGTTCCAGCCGAAATGGCCGCTTCTGCGTCTGGAATCAATTCTGTTGCATCAAAACCTTCTGCTAGGTGATGCTGTTGTTCAATTTCTTTAAAACGCGGTCCTGTTTCTTGATGTAAAAGCGGTATCACATTCAGAGAACGCGCTTTTTCATTATGAACCTCTGCTGAAGGTTCCAATAAATCTGATCGGCCAATTAACTCATCTACTGTACGTAAACCAAGTTCAGCTAATATTTCACGTAATTCATGTGCAATGAAATGCATGAAATTGACCACGTAATCTGCGCGCCCTGTAAACAGTTTGCGCAAATCTTCATTTTGTGTCGCCACGCCGACTGGACAAGTATCTTTGTGGCACACACGCATCATAATACAACCGAGCACAACTAAAGGCGCAGTTGCAAAACCGAATTCTTCAGCCCCTAATGCACAAGCATAAGCAACGTCATGTCCTGTTAAGAGCTTGCCATCTGTTTCTAATCTTACACGTGAACGTAAATTATTCATCATGAGAGTTTGATGCGTTTCTGCTAGACCGATTTCCCAAGGCAGTCCAGCATGTTGAATACTCGTTTTAGGTGAAGCGCCCGTTCCGCCGTCAAAACCACTGATAACAATTTTATCAGCGAACGCTTTTGCCACACCTGCTGCTATTGTTCCGACACCACTTTTAGAAACTAATTTCACTGCGATATTCGCTTTCGGATTTGCATTTTTCAAATCATGAATCAGTTGGGCTAAATCCTCAATTGAATAAATATCGTGATGCGGTGGTGGAGAAATCAAACCGATTCCTGGTGTCGATCCTCGAACTTCAGCAATCCAAGGATAAACTTTAGAACCTGGCAACTGTCCGCCTTCCCCTGGTTTAGCGCCTTGTGCAACCTTGATTTGGATTTCAGTTGCATGTTGCAAATAATCACTTGTTACTCCAAAGCGTCCAGATGCCACTTGTTTAATTGAACTTGAAAAATTCTCTCCGTCGGGGCCTAAAAGATAACGTTCTGGTTCCTCGCCGCCTTCACCGCTGTTACTTTTACCTCCGATTTGATTCATCGCTTCAGCTAGAGTAGAGTGCGCTTCTCTCGAAATAGATCCGTAACTCATTGCTCCAGTGTTAAAACGATGTACAATCGCCTCAATAGGTTCAACCTCATCAATATTGATAGGATTACGAGATTTAAATTTCATCAACTGGCGAATATGATCTGTCCGCTGTTCATTGACACTTCGAGAATATTCTTTGAACATCGCATAATCATTTTCCCGGCAAGCATGTTGCAACAATCGGATAGTCGTCGGATTGAAAGTATGATATTGCCCTTGTTGACGCCACTGGAATGTACTGCCTGAGTCTAGATGTTTCTCTTCTCGACTTTGACGTGCTTTATTCTCCTTATCAATCAAATCAATGGTTAAACCTGAGAGTTTAGACTGCGTACCTGTGAAATATTTATCAATGACTGCTTGAGATAGACCGACCGCTTCAAAGATTTGAGCCCCTTGATAACTTTGAACGGTTGAAATACCCATTTTCGCCATAACTTTAATAACACCTTCAGCTAATACGTCAGTATAAACTTTAACCTGTGATGCAACATCGCCAGATAATTCCCCTTGTCTGACTAATGCTGCAACGGTTTCTTGCGCTAAATACGGTAATACTGCATTAGCGCCATATCCTAATAAACATGCGACATGATGTACTTCGCGGATTTCTCCGCCTTTTGCGACAAGACTTGTCTCTTGACGCAAATCTTCATTAATCAACGCCTGATGCAAATAACTTACCGCCAGTAAAATCGGAATTGCATAGCCTTCTTCATTTTGTAAGCCGCTGTCATCTAAAATTAAAATATCATGCCCCTGTTTCACTGCTTGTACTGCTTTATTTCTCAAATCTTCTAAGGTATCCTCTAAACTTCCGGTATAAAGCGTCGATAAATATTGTGCATTGAAAGGTCCAGCTTCTGCTGCTTGCAATTGTACTTCTGTAAGAACAGGGTGTTTCAATTGCAAACGATTCAAGGCTTCAGTATTAGGAAGCAACAAATTGCCTTCTTTCCCTAAATACGTCAACTCACTCGTTACAATCTTTTCGCGATAGGCGTCAATCGGAGGATTGGTAACTTGTGCAAATAATTGTTTGAAGTAATTAAATAACGACTCTGGGCGTTCGTTCAGCACAGCTAACGGCGCATCGTATCCCATCGCACCAATTGGATCTTTCTTACCTTCCACCAGTTCTTTCATATACTTATGAATTTCTTCACGCGTATAACCGAATTGCTTTTGCAAACGTTGCAATGTATCTTCATTCCATGCTTTGTCTTTAAAAGGAAGATCTAGATTGATATTTACTTTATGTTTTTCTAACCATGCTTCATAAGGTAATTCGCCTGCAATTTCTTTCTTCAAAATGTGATTATGTACCACTTCATGTTTATCAAAATCTACGAGCAGCAAACGTCCAGGATTCAAACGTCCTTTAAATGCTACGTCTGCTTCATCGACATCAATCACACCTACTTCAGAAGAAAAGATAATATGATTATCTTTGGTGATAGTATAGCGTCCAGGTCTCAATCCGTTACGGTCAGTCAGCGCTCCGATTTTATCTCCATTACAGAACGAAATCATCGTCGGTCCATCCCACGGTTCCATTAAATAACTGTAATACTCATAAAATGCTCGTACTGAACTTTGATTTGCTTTACTGTATTGCCAAGGCTCAGGCACTAACAGCATTGCAGCCTTTTCCGGTTCCATAGCCAATGATAAAAATTCTAATGCATTATCTACAATTGAAGAATCACTGCCATCTACATCTAAAATGTCGTGAACTTTCGCACGGTCATTTTCATCAAATAATGTTTCTATCAACCGCTTTTGACGTGCACGCATCCAATTAATATTTCCGCGAATCGTATTAATTTCGCCGTTATGCATCAGCAAACGGTTAGGATGTGCACGTTTCCAACTCGGGAAGGTATTCGTACTAAAACGAGAATGCACTAAACCAAGTTTAGAAATATAATCTGGATGATTTAAATCTATAAACAAGCTTTTAATTTGATCTGAACGCAACCACCCTTTATAGACAATTGTTTTCGTTGATAAGCTAGTAAAATAAAGCTCTAATCCTTGCTCATCACCATAGAATTCAATTTGTTTACGCGCAAGATACAAGCGTTTTTCAGCATCTGCACTGTGATTTAAATCTATAAAGATTTGTTGGATATAAGGCATGGTTTCAGCTACATGCGGCGGAACTGCCGATACTTCAACCGGAACATTTCGATAGCCGATGACTTTCAGCCCTTCACTTTCAAAATAAGCTCGAAATACTGTTTCGTGTGTCGACCCTTCTACAGGTGTATTGGTGAAAAACAATCCTACTGCATACTCACCTTCAGCAGGCAAATCAAAATCAGTATGTTTCTTAAAATAATCAAATGGAATTTCCGTCATTATTCCTGCACCGTCACCTGTCATGCCGTCTGCACCAATCCCCCCACGATGGTCTAAGCGACGTAACATTTCAAGTGATTGAATAACAATATCATGCGATCTTAAATTATCCATGTTGGCATAAAAACCAATACCGCAAGCATCATGCTCATATCGCGGATCATATAAACCTTGATTCTGTGTTTTCGCGCTCATGCTTGCTCCTCCTTTTATATACATTGTATGAATTTTCAGATTTTTCTTGATAACTAATATAATATAGAAGGCGATTCTTCTGTTCAATATGGAAATTAGATGATATTATTCTAATTATTAGAACAATAAGCGGGGTGCAGAAAATGGAATTCAAACAACTCAAATATTTTATTGAGGTTGCAAAACGTGAACATTTATCCGAAGCAGCTTTAGAATTGAACATCGCCCAATCCGCAATCAGCAGACAAATTTCTCAATTAGAAGACGAACTCAATGTTTCTCTTTTCAGAAGAGAAGGCAGAAATATTTATTTAACTAAAGCAGGCCAGCGATTTTTGACTGAAGCAGCAAAGATAGTAGAGCAAAGCGAACAAACTTTGAAGATGTTCCGTCAAGAGCAAGAAGCTGAATCTAAGCGTATTAAAATGGGCTATGTAGAAAGTTATGTGGCGCAATTGCTGCCATTATTGGTTCAAAAATTTGAAAATGAACATCCAACAACATTGTTACCATTAATGAAAGACAATGAAACACTGCTGCATATGCTCTTAACAAGAGAAATTGATGTAGCCTTTATGGATTTGTCTGCCGACTTAAAGCACCGTAATGACTTAGAAATTACGCCGTTATTTGAAGACGCTTATGCATTATATGTGCCGAAACAAGATCCGCTCGCTTCTGCGACACAACCTCCGCTTAACCAATTAAATCAATGCACACTATTTTCGTTATCTGAAATGCCGGGTGCCTTAATCCAACAAATTGAGCAAACGACCCGAAATTCCATTCATCGTATTTCATCAACACGTTTAGCTGCTTATCTGTTAAAGAAAAATAGAGGATACGTCTTTGCGCCGCAATATGCATTATTAAAAGAAAGCGAAGATTGGGAACGTTTATCTTTAACTCATACTGAAATCAAACGAACGATTTGTGTAGTGGTGCATAAAGATAACCATAAGCCTGAATTACAGGCATTACAAAGCGAAATTACCGCTTTATTATCACATACATCGGTCTATCATTAAGCCGTTGACTTAGTTTACAAATCACTTTCCGAACGAAAATAACCGCTTCTACCAGTTCTACCAGTTATTTTCGTTCCTCTTCTCTTTTGCTTATCCTCCTTCTCCACACAATCATTGGAATTCTCATTTCATTAAGCGTATAATCGCGTTGTCTATTGAAACTATACAAATTTATGAGGTGTTTTCACATCATGTCATATCAAAATAAATTCAAGCAGCCCTTTACGTGGGTATTGCTTACCTTTATAGTGCTCTTTCTCGTCGCTTTACTTTTCACCATGAATAATGCACGTTTTTATCGCATGCCTATTGGTGAAATTACACAGGTGCAACATTTGAAGACCGAACAAGTTACCGATGAACATCACAACCAAGATACAAAGCATTCTGATAAGCTGACTATCCGTGTATTGAATGGTAAATTCAAAGGACAAAGCGGTCACATCAGCAATACGTATTACGCATCACAAGCAGACTCTGAAAAATTCAACACGCATGACAAAGTGCTGCTGCATATCAATAAACATCCGAGCGATGCCAATATAATTGAGAAGAAACGTGATACCTTAGTCGTTTTCATGACAGGTATTTTTATTTTCATTGTATTATGGGTCGGACGTAAAGTAGGTATCCAGTCGATACTCTCGCTCATCTTCAACACCGCAGCGGTTATCGGCGCAATTGCGATTCATAATGCCTTTCCAGCAACCAGTTTATTCTTATTGATGAGCATTGCAGTTATTCTAGCAACCGCCGTCACCTTGTTGCTGGTTACAGGGTGGCATTGGCGAACCGCTATCACGATTGTCAGTACGCTCATAGGCACTTTCCTATGTGTTGGTATCGCCGAAATCGTCATACGTTCAACTGGCGGTGCCGGCATTAAATACGAAACCATGAGTTTCCTGACCTTACCGCCTAAAGAAGTCTTTATGGCATCAGTCATCGTCGGTACACTTGGCGCTGTCATGGATGTTGCCATCACGATTGCAAGCGGAATGTATGAAATTTGGCAGCGTACACCGAATATCAACATGACACGCTGGGCTTTAGCAGGACGTAACATCGGCCAAGATATCATGGGAACGATGACGAATATTCTGCTCTTTTCATACTTAGCCGGCAGTCTGCCGATGATGTTGATTTATCTCAGAAACGCCAACACGATTACTTATACCATTTCTATGAACTGGTCATTAGAAATTGCGCGTGCTTTAATTGGCGGCATCGGCATCGTTCTAACCATTCCGATTACTATACTGCTCATGCAAGTATGGGCTAAATTGCGAGGTGAACACACATGAGCGCAGTATTAATTTTAGCTTTAATCCTTTTGATTCTGATGGTTGCTTTCGGAGGCAAGAAAGGTGCCATTTCATACGGCATGCTCTTCTTGAACTTCCTGATGGTACTCATCGCTCTCGTAGCCATCGTCTTGAAATTACCGATTCCGATCGTGGCAATACTCTTCTGTCTCGCAGTTGCCAGCCTCAATTTATTTGGGTTAAACGGTTATAACGTCAAGACTCAAGCCGCCTTTATCGGTACTTGCCTAACCACAGCTATCCTATTAGGCGTCATCTACTTCGCAGTCGCAACCGGCCACTTGCAAGGCTTCGCGACAGAACAACAAGACGAAACTTATGTGTATTCCATGAACATCGGCATCAACATGATTCAATTCATGGTCTTCACCACCGTACTCGCCGTCATAGCAGCCGTCGTCGATTTAGCCATCACCATCAGCTTACCCATGTACGAATTGAGCGAAACCAATCCGAATCTCAGTCGCACAGAACTCTTCCAATCCGGAATGCGCGTAGGACGAGAAATCCTGGCAACCTCAGCTAACACCATCTACCTCGCCTATTTCGGAGGACAACTGACACTATTCTTTTGGTTCTTCAAACTCAATTACTCATTCGGACACATCATCAACGCCAAAATATTCACCCAAGAATTCGTGTCCATCCTCTTCGGAGGCATCGCAGTCGCACTCAGTATTCCAATTACCGCTTGGATTACCGCTTGGCTCATTCACCGCCATTCTGGCAAAAAGGTCACACAACCGGTATCCGACAAACAGACATAATACACAATCGCCCGCCGCTACCGAACGGCGCGTGCGCAAGTGTAATCATCGTGCGAAAGAATAAGTAATGTTATAATAGATAACACTGAAAAAATTACACAAGGAGGTTTACTCTACATGGCAAAACAACCAAAATCAAAATTACGCCGTCTTTCTAACGTTTTGAATACAGTAGGATTCGGTATTGAAATTTATAACACTTATATTGCACGTTCTAAGAGTCGTAAATTATCACAAGTCGGCTTAGCAATTAATGTGGTCGGAGGCATTCTTGATTTCTACACAGCATTGAAATCAGGCCGCTTCTTAACTAAAGTCTTCTCATTCAGCAACTTAATAGCAGTATTCGCAACATCTTATAATCGCTTCAAAGAATTGCGCAATAACTAAGCGATAGGAATTGAGAAAGAAAGAGGGACTCGGATATAATATTGTCCGAGTCCCTCTTTTTGAACTAGCAGCAGCTATTTGAACAATATTATAGTACACTCCTTTATAATCAGTCTAGCAGCCTATTTCTTATTCAAAATAAACCACTTATAATGATGATTAAGCAAACTGAAAGAGAAAACGAGGAGGTACATCATGGAAATCCACATTACAGATGAAGCTTTAAATTGGTTTAAAGAAGAAGTTGATTTAGAAGCTGGAGATAAAATTAATTTCTTTGTGCAAACATATGGAAACAGCAAATTACATGATAACTTTATGCTAGGATTTAAATTTGATCCGAATGATAAAGAAGCTGCAGCTGAAATAACTGTTGAAGATATTAGTTTTTATGTTAATGAATCTGACGAATGGTTCTTCAAAGGTTACGATTTATATATTAAATATGATCAAGAAAAAGACGAAATCGATTACGATTTTAAATAAACATAAAACGGATATTTGACTGAGAAAGGTCAAATATCCGTTTTATTATTCTCTATCCATTTTAAAACAGCTGGTGCAATATGTTGAGTATCGCGCTTTGATATCCAACACAAATCAGTAATTTCTCCAGCCGGGCGGAGTTCGTCCCAATCAATTTCATGAAGTACTCTATAACAGTTCAGCTCTGTCTGTGCATTCTTTTGCGGGTACGCAGGCCCAATAACTGTCCCGATATATTCTACTTCTGACGGGGAAAGTTCAAGGTTGAGTTCTTCTAATATTTCACGTATGAGTGCTTCAATCTGCGTTTCGCCTGGATCTATCTTACCCCCGGGGAAATAATATTTTGCACGATTATGTGCTTGGACTAAGAGAATTCGTTCTTTAGTTTCTGCTACGAGGCAGACACAACGTATCATCTATAATATGCTCCTTTCTAGGTCTTATTTTTAGCTAGTATATCAAACTTTTTATATCTACTTCCGCTTAAATCTGATATAATCACGTTAGATAGTGAATTAGTTCACAAACTCATAATCGGATATTCAAGCATACTATGAAAAGACATCCAGGAGGGAAACATTATGAAAATTGAAGTTACAGACAAAGCTTTGAAATGGTTTAGAGATGAATTGGACTTAGAACCGGGTGCTAAAATTAATTTCTATGTTCAAACTTATGTACACACAGGGTTGCATGAACATTTTACAACTGCTTTCAAAGTTGAGCCGCATGATAAAAATGCATCCGCTTCTATTACTGTTGACAGAATTACTTTTTACATTAATGAATCTGACGAATGGTTCTTTAAAGGACTTGATTTATTAGTGGATTATAACGCTGATATTGATGAAATCGTATATAAAAATACACAATTATAAATGTTTGAAAGATAAGAATTGTCCCGACTCTTCCTATTGAGAGCGAAATCCATCATTCTTTTTTCCAAACTCAAAAACCCAGAGGCAGAACGCCTCTGGGCTTATTTTTCAAAGTCTATGAATTAATGAATATAATTAAAGTAGCCTCGTTGGCTTGCTGGAATTGTACGATAAGTTGCAAAGCCTGGACCTGCTGAATAGTTCATTTCAGAGACAGTTATACTGCCGTCGCCATTCACACGTTCTACGAAGGCAACATGTCCGTAGTATCCGGCATCTGATTGTAAGATAGAACCTACTGTCGGATTATGATCAACAGTGTATCCATCTGCACGTGCACCATTATCCCAGTTATTCGCATTCCACCAGTAAGTACTAATGCCTTTACCGGTTTGAGCGCGGCGGTTGAATGCGTGCCATGTACACTGACCCCAATCATATAAATTTGAATGATTGAAGACAGGAGAATAATAACCACCGGCACCTGTAGATGCTGCAGGTGATGGAGATTTAGTCACTGCGGCTGTAGAGCCTGTAACTTTTAACTTTTGACCAGGGAAAATCAAGAAACTATTTAAACCATTTAAATTCATGATATTTTGATAAGTTGTATTATATTTAGAAGCAATCAAAGATAAAGAATCTCCAGGTTGAACGGTATAAGTTGAACCCGTTGCTGTATTTGTTTGCGTTCTTGTTGTATTGTTTGAAGCTGCTGGTGCAGATGCTGTACCAGATACTTTCAAGACTTGGCCTGGATGAATCAAGAAACTGTTCAATCCATTAAGTTTCATAATGTTTTGATAAGACGTCCCGTATTTAGAAGCGATCAGTGATAAAGAATCACCTGCTCTTACCGTATAAGTTGAACCGCCTGATGCAGATGAACTGCCAGATGTGCTGCGGTTCGTTGACGTGCTTGTCCCTGATACCTTGATAACTTGATTCGGGAAAATTAAGTTAGAACTTAAGTTATTAAGCGACTTTATATTCGCAATAGATGTGTTGTAACGCTGCGCAATGGACCATAAAGAGTCTCCGCTTTGAACGCGATGTGTTGTTGCTGCATCGGCTGCTCCTGCAGTTGCTATTGCAGAAACGGCTCCTGTCCCAACAACGGCAGCTATAATTTTCTTTTGCAATGGAAATGCCTCCTGACAATTTTATATTCTACCTATCAGTTTCACGTTCATCTCTCGCTTTGCCCTTGCATGATGAACCTGCTGATAATCATCTCTCTTTTCCACCTATACACTTAATTATTATACACATTGTCGTGTTACTTAATATGTTTATTAGATGACATTTAGATTACAATTCATTTTTCTACTTTAAAAAACGCATAGAGTAAGCGCTTTCAAACGTGTTAAATCAACTATACGGTGTACCTGCCAAGCGCCGCTTCGAAAGTTTCATAAACGGTCGAGAAACTTTATTATCAGGTATTATTTTTAATTTCTAAAGTCTTTCTCTTTTATTTTTTAATAATTTTTACAAAAAGCATACCTTTTATTTACAGTTAAATTGTTAAAATGAAGTTATACAATTTTTCTGAAAAATCGATGATGATACGATACAGATGAATTGTATATTAATTTAATATACGAGGAGGATATTCATGCAAAAAGCACTTCTAAAAACTTTGTTTTTAGTTGCAGTTTTATTTGTATTGTTCCATGTTTCTGCTTTTGCAGCCGAGAATGCGGTCCAGCCTGCAGAGCAGTCAACTTTGACAGCACCTGTACAACCTTCCACATCTTCGGAAAAGACAACAGTTACTACTAAAGATACAACTGCTGAAGCGAACACGACAGATAATAACACTGCGACAACCACTCAAAAAACAAGCAGCACTGTAAATACTGTGCCCTCTCAACAGGAGAATCTTGCAGAAGCCAAGCTCTCTTCAGAGGTTTCTTTTTCTGAAGCCGCAGTGCAGCCGAGTGTGAATACAACATCTGCTCCCGCTACAGAGCAGCCGCATACTGAGCAATTATCAGCCTCAGCTTCTGAGCCGCCTGTCCAGACACAACAGTCAGCTCAGCATGCGAAAATTCTGCACACTAATGATATGCATGGCCGGATTTTAGGTGAGGAGGGCCGTGTAGTAGGTATGTCTAAATTGAAGTCTATTAAGAAGGAAGAACAACCGGATTTAATGTTGGATTCTGGTGATGCTTTCCAAGGTCTGCCAATTTCGAATAATACGAAAGGCGCAGATATGGCGAAAGCAATGAATAGTGTCGGCTATGATGCAATGGCAGTCGGCAATCATGAATTCGACTTTGGTTTGGATCAAGCGGTGAAATATAAAACACAATTAAAGTTTCCGATTCTTTCAGCGAATACATATAAGGACAGAAAATTACTCTTTGACCCTTATACAATCGTGAAGAAAAATGGTATCCGCTACGGCATTGTGGGTGTGACGACGCCTGAAACGGCAGTCAAAACGCATCCTAATAATATTAAGGGTGTAACATTTACTGAGCCGATTCCAGCAGTTCAAAATACATTGTCACAAATCAATAATCAATCTGATGTCTTTATCGTGTTGGCGCACTTAGGAGTGGATAATTCTACGAAAACAGCATGGCGCGGAGACACGTTAGCCAATACGTTAGCTCAAGATGCACGATTCAAAGGTAAGGAAATTATAGTATTGGATGGCCATTCGCATACGGTAATCCAAAATGGCCGCATCAACCAAAATACAGTATTAGCTCAAACAGGAACAGCTTTGGAAAATATTGGCAAGGTAGAGTTCGACTATTTAAACGGTGTGGTTTCAAATGTACGTGATTCGTTGATTAATGTGAAAGATACTGCCGAAGTAAAGCCTGATGCTGAATTACAAGAATTGATGGATGAGGCAAAAGCGAAATTTGATAATCAAGTTTCAGAAGTGGTCATTCCGAATAATCCTGTGCAGTTTGCAGGTGAACGTGATGATGTACGTACTCGTGAAACCAATTTAGGAAATGCGATTACAGATGCTATGGAAGCTTATGGTGAAGATGGGTTCTCTCACTCGCCTGACTTTGCAGTAACCAATGGAGGCGGTATTCGAGCTTCGATTGATAAAGGTAAGAATGTAACCTTGGGAGACGTCATTACGGTACTTCCTTTCGGCAATACAATTTCTCAAATTCAAGTGAAAGGCGCAAATGTTCAAAAGATGTTTGAGCATAGTTTAAGTGCCCCTGTACAAGACGGCAAATTAGGAGCAAATGGTGGTTTCTTGCATGTTTCTAAATCAATCCGCGTCTATTATGACATTCATAAAAACCCAGGTTCTCGCGTATTGAAAATTGAAGTTCTGAATAAAAAGACGCATCAATTTGAAGCATTAGACCCTGAGCGAACTTATTATATGACAACTAATGACTTTACTGCTTCAGGCGGTGACGGCTATGATATGCTTGGCGGTCCACGTGAAGAAGGTGTTTCTCTGGATAAAGTCTTTGCGGATTACTTGAAGCATGCAGATTTAGATCAATATGCTGCAAACGATACCACACGAATTATTAATGGAAATCCTCCAGTCGCAGAGGATAATCCTTCAGCAGCTCATAACAATGAGCATGTTAATAATGCTAACATCGAGAATAATAAGAAAGATGATGGATCAGCTCCAACTACTGCAGATAATACAGGTATTGTTGGCAACTCTAATAGTTCTAGCAATAACTCTGTTGTCACTTTAAAAGACAGCTTAAAGCGTAACAATAATGCGTCTGGCGTGAGTCTTGGCTCGACAGGTAACGGCAACTCAGGTACAACTCATTCTCCAGACGGCAATATAGCTACTGTGAGTGATAGAACGCATGTAGCGAGCCATAAATCAAACGACGAGACGACACATGCTGTCCTAAATCACAAACATACCGCTACTAATAATGTTGTTGCCTTGCCAGCTTCACATTATAAAGATAGTGAATTGCCAGCTTCAGGACAATCTGAAACGTACAATTCACCTGTGTTACCGACAACACTTATCTTGTTAGGTATCGGTGTTTTATATTCAAAACGTAAACAAGATGAAGCGGCATAATGGAAGCGGGACATCACATTGTCCCGCTTCTATTCTTTTATCACGCATCAAATGTTGCTATCTGCATCTCTGGAATACCGAAATACTTCGACAAGAGCCCCTCATAATTGGCAGGTTTCACATCCAAGGCTTTCTTTTCCCCCTTAGACAAGATAGTAAGCTTTCGCTCAGTCATGGTATGACGACCAGTCTCAGTGGCTTTCGTGATGAGCAGGCCTTTCACAAACGGAGAATCGGGATGGTACTGGTTGAAGTCGATGCCGTCTGCGAAATCTTCAAGCGACTTCTCCTGATACAACGCTCGATATTGTATGTGCCACTCCTCTTCCGCTTCTGACCATTTCTGCACATCATAATGCTGTGCATCCGCAAAGTGTACCCGGTAAAGACCAGTCACATCACGCATTCCTTCTGCCGGACAAGTATGTAGCGGCATGGCAAATTTCGGCATGTCGCCAAAGCCGATATCGACGACATATTCCGTATCATCTACTGCCACAACTAGCGACATATGTGAATTCTCGCGTGCCCAACCATGCGGACTCATGACCGTCGCAGACATCGCACCCACCTTGTATCCATGATACTCTAAATAATGTTTGAAGAAATAATTCATTTCATAGCAGAAACCGCCTCGATGCTCATCCACCACCTTGTGCATCATCGCCTTATCCGTCAACGCAAGCGGCCAGCCATTCTGTACATTGATATTCTCAAACGGCACCTGCAGCATATAGTGGCGGATCAACATGTTTAACGTCGCTAAATCTGCAGCTTTCTGTTTCGTATCCACCTTTAAATAACGGTCCAACTGTTGAAAATCTGTCATCGCAAAGCCTCCCTTTTCTCTACTCTTACAAAAGTTGAATAATATGTTTCACTATCACAAAACTAACGATTAAAATAATAACGCTCGATACTTTATTCAATATCACAATGTATCTGCCTGTTTTATCGACAGAACCTAACATTCGGCCTGCAATCGCTAAGAAGATGAACCACAGCCAGGAGACAGAGACGGTTGCTATTGTGAACAAGACTTTATCGAGTCCATTATAAACTGAAGCGCTCGTTCCAATTACGCCGATAGTATCCATAATGGCATGTGGATTCAGTAATGAAACAGATAGCGCGAATCCGACTTGTTTTCGCGCGCTCATCGGCTCGAAGTTCTGCAATTTGTCAGGCTTCTCTCTCCATAATGACCAAGCCATATAGAGCAGAAAGATAAGTCCGACGATGTATACAATCAGCTGCAATACCGGTAGCGACATTAAAACCAACGACATGCCTAAAATGGCAAGTACAATTAGCAAAGTGTCGCATAATCCAGCTGTTATAATTACCGGCAGGGCATGGATCCATTTCTTCTGATTGGCCCCTTGGTTAAAAACAAAGACATTTTGTGCGCCTAATGGCAAAATCAAACCTAGAGCAAGTAGAAATCCGTGGATAATCGGCTGCAATCTAAACATCTCCCTATTTGATAGAATTGTTTTCTATTCTACACAAATTTCTAATCATTCTCAAAATAAATTTCGCATCAAAAAAGCGCCTACCTCATCGGGTAAGCGCATTTCTACCTATCTATATTAGTTCAATTTATCTAATGCTTGTTTTAAATCAGCTACAATATCGTCTGTATCTTCAATACCTACTGATAAACGGATGAGTCCGTCTGCAATGCCTTCTTTTTCACGTACATCTTTAGGAATTGAAGCGTGTGTCATAAGTGCTGGTACAGAGATTAAGCTTTCAACTGCACCTAAGCTTTCTGCTAATGTGAAATATTCAGTCTCACGAATCACTGCTTTAGCAGCGTCGACATCTTTCACGACAAAGGAAACAACGCCTGTGTGTCCAGAAGCTTGGCGTTCTTGCACATCATGATTCAAATGATCTTTCAAGCTTGGGTGGAAGACTGCTTCCGCATTTGGATGTTCTGATAACATTTCAGTGACTGCCACAGCGTTGCGGCTCACTTGATCCATACGTAATGCCAATGTTTTAATACCGCGAATCAACAAGTAGCTGTCTTGAGGTCCTAAGATACCGCCTGTTGAGTTTTGAATGAAGCCGATACGTTCAGCTAATGCTTCGTTATCAGTCACAACTAATCCAGCGATAACATCACTGTGTCCGCCGATATATTTAGAAGCTGAATGCAAGACAATGTCAGCACCTAAAGCTAATGGATTTTGGAAATAAGGTGACATGAATGTGTTATCCACTACTGAAATCAAGTTGTGTTTGCGTGCGATATCAGCTGAAGCTTGGATATCTGTCACACGTAATAATGGATTAGATGGTGTTTCGATAAATAACATTTTAGTTTCTGGTTTAATTGCTTTTTCAATATTTTCAGTGTGCGTTGTATCTACGAAATCAGCATCAATACCTAAACGGCTGAAGACTTTCGTCAACACGCGGAAAGTACCGCCATAGACGTCAGAGTTTACAACGATGTGATCACCTTTGTCTAATAACATCACAACTGCAGAAATAGCTGCCACACCTGAACCAAATGCGTAACCGAAACGTCCGCCTTCTAAGTCAGCAATTGTGCTTTCTAAAGCTGCACGTGTAGGGTTGCCGCTGCGTGAATATTCGTATCCTTCACGTAAATCACCAATATCATCTTGTAAATAAGTGCTTGTTTGATAAATCGGTGTTGTTACCGCACCTGTATAATCGTCAGTGGTATGTCCGCCATGAACCATTTGTGTTTTCTTTTTCATTATCTCTTTCGACTCCTTTATTCAATAGGTTTGAAAAATACTTTATTTGCTTTGATAATTAAAAATTGCTTTCGACATATAACGGTCACTGCCGTCTGGGAAGATAGTGACAATAATCCCCTTGTCGATACGTTGCTTTATTTCTAAAGCACCTTGCAATGCAGCCCCCGATGAACTGCCGGCTAAAATACCTTCTTGCAATGCGAGTTGTTTAACATTTTTGAATGCATCTGCGTCACTGATCGTTAAAATTTCTGAGACTAAATCTTTTTCCAAGAAGCCCGGCCATTTTTCAGAACCGATGCCTTCCGTATCATGCAGATGTCTTGGCCCGCCGTTCAAGATGGACCCTTCAGGCTCGATCAGAATGTTCTGAGCGTGACGTTCTGATAAGCCTTCAGCTGTTCCTGTAAAAGTACCGCCAGAACCGACGCCGGCTACGAAATAATCGAATTCCGGTAATTCCTTCAAAATTTCTTGTGCCAACGTGTTGCGGTAAGCACCTGGATTGTCCTCTGTTTCGAATTGGTTAGTGTAATACGCGCCATGTTCTGCCGCATAAGCTTTAGCAGCGTTCTGTGCACCAATCATCCCATCATTTTGCGGTGTGCGGATAACTTCTGCACCTAACGCTTCCATAATCGCTATCTTTTCAGCTGCAAAACCTTCCGGAGCATAAATCACACAATGCAAACCGTAATGATTGGCTGCAATAGCTAATCCAATTCCGGTATTACCAGCTGAAGCTTCTACAATCGTATCGCCACGTTGAATTTGTCCGCGTTCCATTGCTTGTTCGATCAGATATTTGCCTAAGCGGTCTTTCACACTGCCGCCAGGATTGTACTGTTCTAATTTCGCATAAATCTCAACGTTGTCATCGCTGAACGATTCCAATTTGACTAGAGGGGTATTGCCGATTAAATCAAATGCAATCATGAGTGTCCTCCCCGAGAATTCCAAGCAGAATGGCCCGATTCCATTCTCATTTTGAAACTCTCCCTTTATTCCTACTATACTGATATGGATTATAACCCATTAGGGCACATATTGCAATTAAGCTATTTCTATTTATTTTCTCTTATAAAAAAAGAACAGAAGAGGAAATGTTGTTGAGTTTTCCCTTCTGTTCTGAAGCTTCTATTTAAATAATTGCATAACAAAGACTAACAATATGACTGCGGGCAAAATATATTTTACTAAGTAATACCATGGCACAAAGAGTTTCAACTTATCTCGGCCAAAGACACTCTCCAAGTCTTTCTTTTTCAACAACTGGCCTACAAAGAGGGTGGTTGCCAATGCGCCTAAAGGCATCAAGATGTTGGATACGAGGAAGTCCATGTTGTCGAAGATGCTGCCGGCGCCGAAATGAATACCGCTTAAGCTGCTGAATGACAGGGTCGCGGGTATGCTGAGCAAGAAGACGAGCACGCTGCCGATGACTGCAACTTTGGTACGTTTGCGGTTATCGTTCTTGGTAAAGTTGGAAACGTTCAATTCGAGCAATGAAATGGATGAAGTCAAGGCTGCGAATAAGAATAAGATTAGGAATATCAGGTAGAAACCTGTTCCGAAACTCATTTGTTCGAAGACGCGCGGCAAGACTTTAAAGAGTAATCCGGGTCCTTCTTCTGGTTTGTAACCGAATGCGTTGATGGCCGGGAAAATTGCCAGGCCTGCAAGCAAGGATACGATAATATTCATAATGACGATGGACAGCGCGGATGTTTTAATAGTCATTTCCTTAGGTGCATAACTGGCATAGGTAATCATGCCGGTTGTACCGAGTGACAAGGCGAAGAAAGATTGTCCTAGAGCAAAGAGTACACCTTGCATCGATAAATCTTCCATGCGCGGTTCTAAGATGAAGCGTACGCCATCTGCTGCGCCATCTAGTGATAATGATTTAATTACAATCAAGATCAAGAAAATGAAGAGCAAGGGCATCATTACTTTGGATGCTTTCTCTAAACCATGTTCGACACCCAACATCACAATGACCATAGTAATTAAAATAAAGATACCTTGACCCGTGATAGTATACACTGGATTGCTGATAACTTGGTCAAAATGAATATCTGCAAGTAATCCGCTTCCCAATCCGACCAGCTGCATGGCTACTTGTGCAATATAGATAATAATCCAGCCGCCGACTACACTATAGAAGCCGAAGAGCACGAACACTGCGAGATTCCCGCTCCAGCCGATAATATTGGTCCACTTCTTACCGGAAAGCTTTCCAAAAATAGCAGTGGTATAAGTACGGCCGAGTTTTCCGATGGTGAATTCCATAATCAGTAAAGGCAGTCCGATAAATATTGTAAAGATTAAAAACATAAGTAAGAACGCGCCTCCACCGTATACTCCTGCCATATATGGGAATTTCCACATGGCACCGAGTCCGATTGCGGAGCCCGCGCTCGCTAAAATAAAACCAGTTGACGTTTTCCATTGTGATTGTTTAGACACTTCGTTCATCCTTTTCTCTCTGTATGTGATATCCGCATTAGGGTTGAATTAATAATAGAATTAAACCGTTCTGATTGTGAACTGCTTAATTTAAAAAGTTGATTTCCCGACATTTACTTTAAAGCGTTAAAGCGTTTAAGTAATTAAGTAAACTATATCACAATTTCAGCACTTCAGCAACTGTGCTTTTTGCTTCTGAATCCTCTTCCCTCCTGTCATCACAAGGCTCAGACAAAATAAAAGAGATTGCGCCATAGTAATTGGCCAACCTCCATATGGTTAATCTATATGAAATTAATGCTATGATTTATTGATTTTCTTTTACAGTTTCATTTAATTCGAATAAGGAATCTAACATATTCGCAACATCTAATTTTAAAGTTTTACGGCGATAGCTGAGTTCATCAAAATAATTAATAAACGTCGTGCGGATAAATCCACTTTCCATGACACCCAATACTAATTCACGATATTCTTTAAAGGAAACTTCAATATCATTCGCTTCATAATAACGTTTAAAAACGTCATCTAATTCTTCATGCAAACCTGAAACCCCTTCATATAACTCTTCTTTAAATTCATCTGGCGCTTGTGTAAATTGCAAATACAAACGTAAATAATTAATATCTGTTTTAAATACAGTATCCAAGATAAATTGTTTTAAATTGCCTAAAGTCAATGTGGAAGCGCTTTTATTTTTCTGTACTTTAATCACACGGTCGAAATAATCAATACAACGTTGAGTACACTCACGATAAATTGCGGCTTTGCTTGGGAAATAATAATATAAGCTTGCTTTCTTTATATCTACACTTTTAGCTAATTCATCTAATGTACAGCCGAAATAACTTTTCTGTGCAAACAGTTCAATTGCATTAT
Source organism: Staphylococcus piscifermentans (assembly GCF_900186985.1). NCBI lineage: Bacteria > Bacillati > Bacillota > Bacilli > Caryophanales > Staphylococcaceae > Staphylococcus > Staphylococcus piscifermentans. The sequence goes on from NZ_LT906447.1 coordinate 2,534,836, forward strand.
CTATAATTTCACTTCTCAATACGGAATTCCCCCACTCTTCTCTCGATTTGAAAATGATGCTTGTTTCAAGTCTATCATGTTTACACAAAAATATTACCATTATTATAAAAATTCCATTAAAATATGAAATTCTTTATTTATCCATTAACTTAACTCAATCATTTTATAGCTATGCCTTCACATTGAATAATGAGATGAATTAAATGCATTTAAAAAATAGATTGTTTATCACTATTTTTATACATATTACGCTATTAGACTATCTTTGTAAATTATTTTTACGAAATTATTACCCTTTACACATAAAATCCACAATTCTTTCGATAATGGCTGTTTTATCTGGGCTGTGCGGCATGAGGTGACCCGCATTTTCGAAACACTCGACCGTTTTATCTTGCACATTTAACAATTGCGCTTCTATTTTAAAGGCACTTTCACGATAAGACGGTTCATCTTTCCCGCCATATAACAATAATGTCGGAACCTGAATTTTATCCAATTGCTGCATCGTTTGATCCGTAAAGCCTTCAAAACGTATCGCTCCCGAACGATACTCCGGTACATGCGCCATTTCTTCTTCCTGTTCTTCTGCTGTGCATAAAATATAATGCTGCAAGCGCTCGCCATAAGCAGTCAAACGTTCCAATACACCCGCTTCTTTCTTCTCATAAGGTATAGACATACCTACCACCCGACCGATTTCAAACCGCTCAGCCAATTTCAGAGAAAAGATACCGCCTAACGACACACCGATTGCATCAATCTGCTCATAACCTTCATTGCGCAAAAATTGATACGCTGCTTCAACATCCATCCACCAATCCAAAATATCATGGTGGACAAATTCAGACACGGGTAAGCCATGCCCCGAATAACATGGCGCATAACACGTAAAACCCTCCTCATTCAAAGTTTCAGCAATCGCTTTGACATCCTGGACCGTACCCGTAAACGAATGCAGCAGCAACACTGCACGTTCGCCGCCCTTCAAATAAAGATCTTTTGGTGCTTTGACATTCAACATAACAATTCACTCCCGAGTATTCTTATCTGTTATTGTACAACCTTTCCAGAAGTTCCACCATCTTACAACCTTTTTTATGAAAAAAAGAGTACCTAGAAAGCGCCTGACCGCTTAAAAGATACCCTTAACTTTAATATAGATGCGACTTTGCCTGTTCTTCCTGGCGAATACGCAGATTGCTATATGGAATTAACAACAGCGTCACAATGTATGCGTGCGTCAACAAAATCACACCGATTAATTCAGGAATAATGTTTAAAAAGTAATTGGGATGCTTAATATATTTAAAATCCAGATAGGACCTAGAGTTAATAGAATTAAATCAAAAAGAGAAATGCCATCGAACTTCAGATGATGAATTAAAGTAGAAAATAAATCACGGTAATTATAGAAGATCCATCAAATAAAAAACCGTATGTATTTATGAAGATAGGGATAAAATCATCATAAGAGCATACGGTAAAGAATTGAGAAATTTTGAAGTGTCGTCTTTGGAGTTGTACGAGTCATTCTCAATTTTATTCAACTGAGAGAGATATTATTCTATTAGGAGAATATTGTGACTGTTATCAAGCGATGCTCGATATTCTTTAGGAAGTGAAGAAATAATATCTACTTGTGAAAAACTTACGCTGTCGATAATACGCTTAATCTCTGATACAGATGAAAATACTATGGTGGTTTCTAGATGAGCAGCTGATTCAATAGATGTAATAACTATTCTGTTGTAAGTCTATGATGCAAGTCATGATGATTTCTGTGTATACGGATGTTCAACTTTGTTTATCAACACCATTTATTTTACTAGCAACTCTCGTCGATGCCCATTAATTAAAGTTAAATAAAAAATTAAATATAGTTAATAATTTAAATTTAAAGTTAACTAATCCGAGTGGATTAATATCCTTTTAAAAATACAAAAGTGCATATCATATAGGTTTAAGGGTATGAATACTATATAATGAAGATACTTATTGAAAGTATGGAGGGATGATCGTGGTTAAGAGAGTTTTAATTGTTAATACAAGTACAGATTACTTTGCAGATTCAAGTGTTCCAACAGGATTATGGTTAGGAGAACTTGTCCACTTCTATGATTTACTGCACCAAAACCACGTACAAATTGATATCGTGAACATAAAAGGCGGTTTAACGCCGATTGATCCCGTGAGTACGTCACGTTTAATGTTAGATAAACTTACCAAGAAATATTTAAATGATTATACATTTATGACATTATTGAAAAATTCACCTTCTATTAAAGAAGTGACACCTACCGACTACAACGCTGTTTATTTCACTGGCGGTCACGGTGTAATGTATGATTTCCCAGGAAATCCAGATATTCAGCGTGTTATTGCAGCTGTCAGAGAAAATGGCGGCGTTGTTTCAGCTGTGTGTCATGGTATTTGTGCTTTTCTCGACTTTAAAGGACGTGATGGACGTTACTATGTCGATGGCAAACGTTTAACAGGCTTCTCTAATTTAGAAGAAAAATTAGCGAACCGCAAAAAATTAGTACCCTTTATGTTAGAAACCAAATTAAAAAATGAGGGTGCAGATTACAGCAGAGGTTTCTTGCCGTTTCGTCCTTACGTCGTGCAAGACGGCCACCTCGTTACAGGTCAAAATCCACAATCGCCTAAAGCGGTAGCTGAAAAAGTATTAGAATTATTGAATGTGAAATAAGTAACCTTAAAAACAAAAACCGCGCCGGCAGGGCTCAAAACTTTCGTTTTGAGCCCTGCCGTTTTTTATCATTGAAAACCTTTACAAAACCTCTGAAAAAAATGCCCTCTCAAGCTTGTGCCCGCTCTCCCGTCTTTTCTTTTCCAAAAATGAAGGTGCTTTAAAACACGTTGACCTAACGTGTAGGTTCGGCCGTGAATCTAAATAAGGAGGTCGGTTGGACATGAGATGTCTTTATCGAAAGAAAAATTTAAAAATAAATTGTTTAAAGCCCTATTGTAGTAAGTATTATAGAGAATTTCAAAATTCTCCTCAAAGTGACTTTTCGTGCCTATATCTCTTTTGTATCATAGTGTTAGCGAATTGAGGTGAGGATTACGGAACAGGCATATCGTATTTTAAATATTTACACAAGACTCGTACAACGACAAACAGTAAATAAATCTGATTTGGCTGAACGTTTCGATGTGAATAAGCGCACAATTCAACGTGATATTGATAATTTAAGGAATTATTTGTTTGAGAATGGATCTTGGCAAACGCAGATTTTATATGATGCTAAAGCTGAGAGTTATTATCTCAATCGTCCTGATTTAATTAATCCTAAAAACTTTCGTCATTATCCTAAAATCTCTGTCACCTTTGAAATGACATTAGAAGTTTTTGATAAACTCCGCCCTTATTACACCTCAGAACTGATTCAACACAAAGCAGAGGATGTGGTACTTGTTCGGATGCGGATACCCGAACCGAACGCACTTTCTCTCGTCTTTATTTACCATTCTCGTATTCGGGTCATTGAACCTGCTTCTCTTCTTCAGAAGGTCGTAGATGCGATGTTAGAGATGCAAAAAACATATTTAAATCAAGAAATCAAAACAAATTCAGGAGGCACAACTTGAAAAAATTAATCCCTGCACTTTTGATTGCAGCTCCGCTTCTTATAGCGGGGTGTGGCCAAAGTAATAGTAATGAAAAAGAATTCGATAACTTATAAGGAGGTTACTCATAATGTATTGCAATAAATGCGGAGCTAAATTAAATTCAAATGATGCATTTTGCGCTCAGTGTGGTGCACCTATCGCATCTAATACACAAACCGCCACGTCTTCCGCTTCTTCTGAACTTAATATTTGGCAGAATTACCAAGCTTTTTGGCGAAACTTTATTAACTTTAAAGGTAAGACAAAACGGACACCTTTTTGGGTAAGTACGATTATTAATATTCTGATCACAACTCTATTATTAATTATCGGTATTACTGGTAGAGACGAATTAACCGGACAAGCGTCTCCGCTATTATATATAGCGATATTCTTTATCATCGTAACACTCTGTCCTCAACTCGCCATTACATATCGACGTTTTAACGATGTAAAGAAGCGCAAGTGGAGCATTTGGGTAAGTCTTATTTTACCTATCGAGCCATTTTTTGAAGTATCTAGCGGTGCAGGTAACCCTATCGCATCGTTGCTCTTATTAGTAACAATCGGTTTATTTATCTACAATTTCACCATTTTAATTTCACCATCAAAGGAGCGTGCTCAACAATGAAAAAGATATTTACGATTCTATTTGCACTTGTTTTATTTATGACTTTAACAGGATGCGAAAAAGATTTTAAAGATAAAAAAGAAGTTTCGATTAAAGATATTATCAACGATGAACACGAACATGTGATTTGGGCAACAGGCGGTGGCGGTGAGCATTCTGGATATGTTTCGCAAATTATTTTTACAAAGAACGGCAAAATCAAATCCATTCCAATTAATCAATCAGCTGAAATGCCCACAACCTTCCTTGAAAGTAATACCCCTTCTGAATTAGAAGATAAATTGAAAAAAGAAAACGCTTCTAAATATAAAGAAGCCAAATGGCAAGACCCCGCCTACATCGTGATTGAAAACAGCGACAATAAACCTCTTGTCACTCTATGGTAATTAGCAATAAAAAAGGAATGAAGGACCACGACACAAAATCCGTAGACCGTGTTATGGAAGATTTAAGTAACAACGAGAGTCACTTAGCATACTCGGAAACGAGCAGCGGCGGCACTCAATACCCTACAGACAAACCTAAAACTTACGGCACATTTACTTTCGATCCTTCTGTTGTGACTGGCAGTGATGACACTGATAAATCATTAGGTTTCACTACTTTATTAGAGAAAGATCAGAAATTGGTTCCATTATCTAAAGACGATTTGAAAAACGATAAGAACGTCTATAACTTTAGTAGAAGCGAGCTTGAAAATTAATAGAGTGTATACAAATAACCTAGGTAAAGTGGAGTTTTATTCTTTTCCCCACCCTCCTAGGTTTCTTTTTTAAGTGTACAAAGTATCTGTTGTAATTTCGCTGGTTTATAAGGATGCGAATAAGAAAGCACAGACAAAGTTATTAAACTTAAAGTCGAAATAAATATTCATTTCATATAATTACAATTTTGTACCAAAAAAAGAACGGGACATAATTTAATCCCGCTCTTGCTATTAATATTAATTGATTTCTACATAACCCGTATCTGTATCTACCTCAACTTTATATTTGCCTTGTCCATATTTTTCAGCTTTCAATTGAGGTTGATTCACTCTGACTTCACTGCCGTTATCTTCATCAGTATGATTAATGAGTTTCGTATTTTGAGGTGGTTCTGTGTAATTCAATTCAATATCGCCAGTATCTGAGTCTGCTTTAATATTAGCGTCTCCCTTAATTGAATTAATAGTAATGTCGCCAGTGTCACTTTCAGCTGTTATATCTTTGAAATGCGTTTTAGCCAAGTCGATATCTCCTGTATCATTGACTAGGTTCAATTGGCTGATATCACTATTTCTAAATTCAATATCTCCTGTACTTGCGCTAGCAGTGGCTTGTTTAGCTTTCAATCCTTTTACGGTAATGTCAGTTGAGTCATTATATAATTCTGCTGTTTCTAGCATGCGATCCGGCACTGTAATCGTAATGTCTGAAGCCTTGATATCTCCGATGTTGAAATTGATTTTTGAACCTTTGTGTTTTTCTTTGACAATCAATGTACCGTCTTTAATTTCACTTGTTACTTCTGTTTTCTTTTTATCTCCGCCTGCCGCTTCAACTTTAAAATGTTTACCACGTTGCACTTTAACATCAGCCAACTGACTATTTACTTTCAACTTTTTAATTGCAGCATCTTCTTTTTGATAATCCTTTACGTAGTGGACAGGCGTTCTTGGTTGATTTGCAATCTTTTTAGCTTCAAAAAAGGTTGCTGAGCCAAATCCGATGAACATGAGCAGCCCGACTGTAAATAAAATGATTAATATTTTTTTCATGAGCGTGCACTTCCCTTCACAACATCGATATTCCATCTGAGATATTTCATGAATAAGATGAAGCTCCACTTACAAGCTAAGTACGTAATGACTAGAAGCATTAATCCGACACCGAATAAAGCAAAGACTGAGTAGATATCCAAAGGAATGATGGTACCGAATCCGTCTATGAAACCTTTTACTAAGAGTAAAACAGGCGAAACCAGAAGCGTGGCAGTTGCTGTGATTAGTCCAAAAAGGAGACCAATCAATGTAGTCAGTACTACCATGACTACAAAGAAGTTAAGAATGCTGAGACCCATAACTGCTAGTACGGCATTTGTCACATGATTAGGATTTTTAGAGCTCTCTGCTTTATCCATTGCGGCAGTGGCACTCATTTCACGGCCGATATATTTAGGATTACCGAGTTCTTCAGCAATTTCATCTTCTGATTTACCAGCTTCTTTACCGCTGATAAAGTGTGTTTCATATTCGTCTAAAATATCGCGTCGCTCTTCTGGAGTGACTCTTGTTAAATAGCGATCTAATAATCTCAAATATTCTTGTTTACTCATCGGTTTCACTCTCCTTTATAAACAAATTGACAGCATCGGTGAAATCTTTCCATTCTGCTAGTAGCGACTGAAGACGCTCTCTACCTTCTTCAGTAATTTTGTAATACTTACGGGCAGGACCTTCTGTGGATGGTTTGAAATAAGTGGTTAAATAACCTTCTTTTACCAGGCGGCGCATAAGCGGGTATACCGTACCTTCCGCGATTGCGATGCGAGGTGTAATCTTTTGGACTAAGGAATATCCGTATTGATCTTCACCTTTAATGATGAGTAATACTAGAAATTCCAATGCACCTTTTTTAAATTGTATATTCATCGCATTACCTCCAATATACATTACTCAGTACTGTGTAATGTTCACTAGTTGTTATCTATAATATAGCATGCAGTATTAAACATTACAAGGTACTGGTTAATAAATATATGTATAAGTTGTGTCAGATATTCTGTCTAAGCCATCAACCCTGCTATTAAAGCTTTCTAAGCATTAAAAAATCGTTGCTTCGGCTAACCCAAAACAACGATTGCTCCCTTATTCTACTTATCCTTCAACTTTTTCAGTATTCCACACTTCTTCTGCAATACTTTTCACTAAACGGATCTTAGCCCATTGCTCTTCTTCAGTAAGATTGTTGCCTTCTTCAGTAGAGGCAAATCCGCATTGGGTACTCAAGGCTAAATTTTCTAACGGAATATACTGGCTTGCTTCTTTAATTCGTGCAATGACTTCATCGCGGTCTTCGAGTTGGCCGTCTTTCGAAGTAATTAATCCTAGCACCACATTTTTACCTTCGGACACATATTTTAGCGGCTCGAACCCTCCTGAACGGTCTGTATCATATTCTAAAAGATAATTATCAACATTTTCTCTATCAAAAAGCGGAGTGGCAACGGAATCATATGCCCCTTCAGCAAACCATGTTGAACGGTAATTTCCACGACACACATGTGTTTGTACCGTTAAATCTTCAGGCAATCCTTCGATGGCTTTGTTGTTCGCTTTTACAAATACTTCTTTCAAACGTTCTTTCTCTTTCGCATCTCCATTTTTACCGTTAATTTCTGTTTGATCTCCTACTAATCTGCCCCAAGTAGTATCATCGAATTGGATAGTCCGTAACCCCTCGTCATATAAATCTTGGATGACAGTTTGATAAGCTTGTGCAATCGCGTCAATCAATGCATCATCTGTGGGATAGAATTTTCTAGTCGCTTCAATATTTTCTTTACGTGTCAGTTCAGAGAATAAGCGCGCTGGTGCCGGCACAGTTTGTCGTGCTTCAATGCCTTCTGGTGTGTGTGCTTTTAAAAATTTGTAGTGTTCCACAAACGGATGATGTTCTCCGCTTATGTAATTGCTTAATCTTGCTGTTTCAAAGCGAGATTGGACATTCGCAAACTCAAATCCTCCTGCATCTTTAATCGCCTCTACACCATTTAGTCCCCAAAAGAAATCTAAATGCCACCAACTGCGACGAAATTCTCCATCTGTAATGGATTTCAAACCATTTTCTACTTGTTTTGTAATGAGTTGCTTAATCTCTGCATCTTCTACTTTCGAAAGTGCATCTTGGTCGATTTCACTTGCTTCAAATTGAGCACGTGCTGCTTTCAAAGCTTCCGGTCTTAAAAAACTTCCTACAATGTCATATCTTAATAATTCACTCATGTTAAATCCCCCTGTTTTATTTATCTTGTCCAAATAACACGAAAAACCCCTATAAAGCTAAAGCTCTATAGGGGCGAAGAATCTATTTCCACGCGGTACCACCCGGGTTTGTATGCATCATAGCACACCTCTGAAAAAGCACTATTAAATATTAGTACTTCCGGCGATTATAACGCGCGCCACTACGTGTCAACTTAATCATTCAGCTAACAGATTCAGAGTCCATTTTCTATATTCTCAAATCACTTTTTCACACCACACAAAAGCTCTCTGAAGATTTTTAAATATATACTTTACTCATCTTTATCTTTTCGAATTATTTGATTAATGCTCATTGTATATTTAAAAGAATATTCTGTCAACTTTAAAATTAATAGAAGAGTTTGCTATTTTCAACAAACTCTTTATAACTTTGGTTCTATAATAATTCTTTCCAATTATTTTCATCTTTAACTCGAATGTTATGAGCTTCAAATAAAGCGACAGTCACTCCTATTCCTTTTTTTAATTCACCAGAGAGCGTACCATCATAAATAACTTTCGAGCCGCAACTAGGACTTCCAGCTTTAAGCACAACAGCAGTACAACCATATGTTTGAAGCACTTCTAGTGCCTTTAAAGCACCTTCCTTAAATTGTGCTGTCACATCTTCTCCAGTATTGGTTAAAACTTTTGCTTTATCATTCCATACACCTCTACCATCGCCACCTACAATTTCTGCAGGAGGTCTAGGTGTAGATAAACCTCCTAATACTTCAGGACAAATACTGATGGCTTTATGCTGTGTGACTAGCTCTTGCAATTCTTGATTTAACTTGTTTGAACCGTTATAACGAACATTTTCGCCAATTAAACATGCACTGATTGCTATCATAATATTTTATCTCACATTCTTATTCCTTCAACCATTCTTTAATCACTTCAATAGGCACCATTCCTCTGATTGAAGCTTTAAGATTGTTGATTTGTGCTTTTCTTCCCATGCTGCTCGCCATATTCATAGGTTTATAATTTTCCCAGTGTTCGAGTTCGTCCATCTTTTCTCTAATTTGTTGTTTGCTGAATTGTTTCATTTTATTTACCACCTTTATTATTTTTGGATAAATAAAATAGCCCTCCTTACAAGAAGAAGCGCTTCAACACATCTTCTTATCTTTCAAGTCATCAACTTGTTGGATTTAGCACGATACCGCAAAACGGTTGCTGCTGGAGTTTCATAGGGCCAAGTCCCTCCACTCACTCTTAATAAGAACTATTTTATTCATTTATAATCATACCGTATTCCTGTACTTTTTCAACTTATTCACTACAAAAAATAAGAGAAAGTCGAAAATTTCATTTATAAACCATCTAAACTATTTATTGTACAAAATTATGTTAAACTTCAAATATGTTCAAATAAAGGGAGATGTTTGATATGGGTACAATTTATACATACGAAGATAAGGTCCATCCGTCTTGGATTGATCATAATCAACATTTACATGACGCGCAATATTTCTCTATATTCAGCGATGCTGTAGTAGGCTTCTTTGCAAGTTTAGGATTCTCGATTGATTATCGTCAAAACCACGATACAACTATTTTTAATTTAGAAGCACATATTACTTTCATGAAAGAAATGGTCTTAGACGAAGAATTTAAAGTGGAAGTATATGTTTATGACTTCGACCATAAACGTGTGCACTTCTTCTTAAAAATGTTCAATCAAGATGGTGTACAAACAGCGGCTTATGAAGTCATTATGATGTGCATTAATAACGAAGAACGTCGCAGTGCTGAGTTCCCTGAGTTCGTGTATGGAAATATCGAAAAATATTATCAAGAACAAGGGGATTTTGAAACGCCGAAACAATTAGGACATCAAATTGGAATCAGACGTAAAAAATAAGGGAGCAGAACAGAAATAATATGATTTAAATTATTTCGTCGTTCTGCCCCGGCAAAGCTAGCTAGAATAGAAAAAAGCTTGGGACAAGCGCATTTTCTATTCAGTTAGCTACTGCCATTTCAAATGAGGAGCTGAGACATTATAATGTCCCAGCTCGTTTCATCTTATATTGCTTAGTTAAACACCATACCGCCATCAATAATCAATGCTTGTCCTGTCATGTAATCACTATCTGGTCCTGCTAAATAAGATACACATGCAGCGACATCAGATGGTTCTGATAAACGTTTCAATGCAATATTTTTAGAGAATTGTTCCATTCCCCATTCGTAAGGTTTGCCCGCTTCATCCGCAGTTTTTTGCGCGATATCTTCCATCATCGGTGTTTTCACAATACCTGGGCAATAAGCGTTCACTGTAATACCTTTGTCTGCTAAATCACGTGCTGCAGTTTGTGTAATTCCGCGAATCGCAAATTTAGTAGCACCATATAAAGCTAAACCTGGGTTGCCGACTTGACCTGCTTGTGAAGAAGCGCTGATAATTTTACCGCCATGTCCTAAAGATTCAAAAGCTTCTACTGCTGCTTGAATACCCCAGAAGATACTACCTACGTTGACATCAAATACTTGACGATATTGTTCATACGTAATTGTATCTAATGGTGTTTGCGGGCCTAAACCAGCATTATTTACAATCACATTGAAATCACCAAAGTGTTCTTTCACTACTTTTACCGCCGCAAAGACTTGATCACGATCAGCTACATCCACTTTGACTGCTAATGCTTCATAACCTTCATCGTTTAAACTTTGCGCAACGTTTTCAGCAGTTTCGATATTATAATCTGCAACTCCTACTTTAAACCCATCTGCTGCTAATCTTCGGCAAATGGCTTCCCCAATACCTTGCCCTCCACCTGTAACTAATGCTACTTGTCCTTTTACTTCTGTCATCTTGATGTCCAACTCCTTGTTGTATGAAATATGAATTCTCACTTATATTATAGTTTATTTTCTGAATAATCTCAAAATAATCCACAAAAATAAGCACATACAGTCCCTCATTACTGTATGTGCTTCTCATTTAAAAAATTATATTACTTTTTGGTCTTCTAAATATCGGATAATTTGTTCTACCGCTTCTTCTACCGAATTTTCTTCAGTATCCACGATGATTTCTGGTTGTTCAGGAGCTTCATATGGAGCATCAATACCCGTAAAGTTTTTAATTTCTCCTGCGCGTGCTTTTTTATATAATTGTTTAGGGTCTCTTTCTTCACAAGCTGCTACACTTGCTTTGGTATAAACTTCTACAAACTCGCCATCTTCTAAGATTTCACGTACATGGTCACGGTCTTCTCTATAAGGCGAAATAAAAGCCGTTAAAGTGATTAATCCAGCATCCGCTAGAAGTTTGCTCACTTCTCCAATACGACGGATATTTTCTTTTCGATCTTCAGGACTGAACCCTAAATTATTATTCAATCCATGACGGATATTATCACCATCTAAGCGATAAGAACGGACGCCACGTTCAAATAATGCTTTTTCTAAAGCAACACTGATGGTTGATTTCCCAGAACCTGATAAGCCAGTAAACCAGAGCACCACACTCTTATGGCCATTTTTCTCTTGCCGTTCTGCTTTTGTTACTTCTGAATCATGCCAAGTAATATTTTGCGATTTAACCATTTCCTTTAAGCCTCCCCATTTTGTTCTCTATGTCTGCGCAAACCACGAATCAGCACTTCTGCTACTTCAGGTCTTGAGAATTCTTTCGGCAATGGTTCACCGTTGCGTAGTTTTTCACGTACTTTTGTACCGCTTAAATGTACATGATATTTTTTATCATGCGGACAAGTTTTAGCTGTCGCCATATTTTCGCATTTTGTGCAATAGAAGGCATGTTCAAATTTCATAATATTAATGCCAAGTTCATCTTCATATTGACTAATGAGTTCTTGTGCTTCGTATGTACCATAGTAATCACCTACACCAGCATGGTCACGACCCACGATGAAATGTGTGCAACCGTAATTCAAACGTACAATGGCATGCAAGATAGCTTCACGTGGTCCTGCATAACGCATTGCTGCTGGATAAATCGCTAAACGCGCTCTATTTTCCGGGAAATAATTTTTCAAAATAACTTGATAGCTTTCCATACGTACATCTGCTGGAATATCATCCGCTTTCGTTTCGCCCACTAAAGGATTTAATAATAATCCATCCACTGTTTCTAGAGCCGCTTTCTGAATATATTCATGCGCACGATGAACTGGATTACGTGTTTGGAAACCGACTACTGTTTTCCAACCTAAATCATGAAACATTTGTCGGACTTCAATTGGATCTAATTCGAATTCTTCAAACTCACTATGGTCAGGACGGTTCACTAATTGAATCGGACCTGCTAAATAAACGTTACCTTTTTCATATACTTTTTTCACGCCTGGATGCGCTTCTTCAGTTGTTCCATAAACATTCTGCGCTTCTTTTTCTTTATCGTAAGTAAATTTTTCTTGTAATTCTAATACTCCATAAAGTTTGTCATCTTCACCATACAAAGCAATTTTGTCACCTACTTGATAAGTCTCAGCTTGTGCTTCAGTTACAGGTAAAGTAATAGGAATACTCCATAAGGTGCCGTCAGCTAAATGCAAGTTCTCCACCACATTCGTATAATCCGCTTCTCCCATAAATCCTGTTAAAGGGCTGAATCCGCCGATTGCAATTAATTCCAAGTCAGATAAACTCCATGCGTTCAACGTCAATTTCTTGAAAGAAGCCGCTTCTTTAATAAATGCTTCTCTTTCTGAACCTTCAAGTTGTCGGTTAATCAGTTCTCCACCATGAGGTGTGCTTGTATCCTTGATAATTTGAGTTGCTGTTGCCATTTTATCCATCTCCCTTGTTTAATTTTTTCCTACTTTATGTGTTTGCTTTTTCTGAAAAAAGTTGGGCAATTTGCCAGCTTTATTCAAGGTGTAAACTAAAAGTACTAACCATGCGACTACTACTGTAATTCTTACCACTGCTGCGATTCCTGCATTAGCGCCGAAAGCATTCATCAACGTGTTACTATTAGTAAATATAATTAAACCGCCGACAAAAATACCAAGTACTTCTACCGGAATCACCTTTACCATCCATGCAGCAAATGGTGCGGCTGCCACGCCTCCGATACTCAATGCAGCTACTAATCCCCAATTAATTTGATCTAATCTTAGGAAAATTAAGAAACTGATAGAAGCAGCGATGGTAACAAAGAATTCGCTGACTGAAACACTGCCGATGACGTGACGTACGTTCGCATTACGTCTTGAAACTAATACCGATGTATTTACCGGTCCCCAACCGCCACCGCCGACAGCTGTTAAGAATCCTGCCAAAGAACTAAGCGGAATTAACAGCTTATTACTTGGTGGAGGACCGTCGCTGTAGCTTTTTTTACCTTTAAATGCAAATTGGTACAGAATATATAATCCAATCGAAATCAGGAACAAAGCAACGGCCGGTTTGACTAATCCAGCATGCAGATGACTGACTAAGGCTGCACCGATGAAAGCGAACATGGATCCCGGCACCGCCAATCTTAGAATGAGTTTCTTATCTGCATTTGCAAATGACATATGTGAAATACCTGATGCTGCGGTAGTTGCAATTTCAGAAAAATGAATTGTCGCTGAAACAATGGCAGGAGTGAGTCCGAGTGTTAATAAGATAGATGATGAAGTAACACCGAACCCCATGCCGAGAGACCCGTCAATCAGTTGTGCAAAGAAACCGACAAAAGCGATTATTATTAATTTTTTCATTGTCTCTGCTCCTTTCTTCGAGTAGATATTTTCATAATTTTCAATTTATTTTAACTGACTTTTAAGCCAATAATTTTACTATTCCTATTGGTTTACAAGGATTTATAGTTGAAGAAATTTCACTTTCTTTGTTGTTCAACCTACATCAACTTATTACGATTGCACTGCTGCTTCTGTTTCTTGCTGATGCTGTGCATATTCTTGGAACCAGTTGATTTTACTGTTCATACGTACAACTTCCCCCACGATAATCATCGAAGGATTTTTAAAATCTTTGGCGTCTTCTACGATGGTTTCCAAAGTTCCAATCGCAGTTTGTTGCACATCAGATGTACCTTGATAAACCAATGCTGCGGGTGTATCTGCAGCTCTGCCATTTTCAATCAGTAAACGGCTGATTTCAGGCAAACGGCTGACCCCCATGTAAATACACAAAGTTTCAGGACCGCGTGCTAAATGTTTCCAATAGTCTTGTTTAAAGGTTTGTGATTTATTGACGCCTGTTACAAACGCTACAGAAGAACTGTAATCGCGATGCGTCACAGGTATCCCAGCATAAGCAGGTGCTGCAATACCGGAAGTAATGCCTGGTACAATTTCAAATGGCAAATGATGGTCTGCCAATACTTCTGCTTCTTCTGCCCCTCTGCCGAACAAGAAAGGATCTCCGCCTTTAAGACGAGTGACGGTATGTCCTTTACTTGCTAAGCTGACCAATAAATGATTGATTTCTGATTGAGGGATGGAAGGTCCATTCGGATCCTTGCCGCAATAAATAAATCTCGTGTTAGGTTTGGCGTATTCTAATAATGTTTTATTAACAAGGCGATCATATAGAATCACATCTGCACTCTCAATGGCTTTCATGCCCTTGACGGTGATTAAATCCGGATCGCCCGGGCCTGCTCCAACTATATATACTTTTCCCATCTGATCACCCCGTTTGTTTTTTTAAAAATTAACCGCGGAAATCGCGTCCATCTGTTACTTTATCTACAATACCTTTGCGTACTACGAAGTCACCGAAATGTTCGCCTTGTTCGCGTTCTTTACTATATTGTTCCAAAATAGGACGCAGACTTTCTAGGATTTCTTTTTCTGCAATATTTTCTTTATATAATTTGTTCAAACGGTCGCCTTTAAAACTGCCGCCTAGGTAGAAATTATATTTGCCTGGTGCTTTACCGATAAATGAAATTTCAGCTAAAGCCGGACGCGCACATCCATTTGGACAGCCCGTCATACGAATTGTAATTTCTTCTTCGCTTAACCCGAATTCATCTAATAAATCTTCAATTTTACTAACTAATGAAGGTAGATAGCGTTCTGATTCAGCCATGGCAAGTCCGCAAGTCGGGAAGGCCACACACGCCATAGAGTTACGGCGTAAACCGCTGTAATTCTTGCCATCTGTTAAACCATACTCATCAATAATCTGTTGAATTTCTGGTTTATCCTTTTCATCTACGTTAGCAATAATCAAATTCTGGTTCGGTGTCATTCTGAAGTCACCTTTATGAACTTCCGCTAAGGCTTTAATTGCGGATTTCAACTTGTAATCTTCAGTGTCTTTGATACGGCCATTTTGAATGAAAAGTGTGTAATGATGTTTGCCTGAACCTTCTGTCCAACCTAAACGATCTCCGTTATCTTCAAATTCAAACGGTTTCGCTTCTTCTAACTCCCATCCTAAACGGTCATTCAATTCTTGCTTGATCCAATCTAGACCTTTACGGTCAACTGTGTATTTAAATCGAGCTTGTGCACGATCTGAACGGTCGCCGTAGTCACGTTGGATAGTTAAGATTTTTTCACAAACTTCTTCTGCTTTATCTTTAGGGATAAAACCAATCACTTTGCCGACTTGAGGATAAGTTCTCAAATCATCATGTTTCATTCCCATACCGCCGCCGACAGAGACGTTATAGCCAATCAATTCGTCGTTCTCTACGATACCGATTAAACCGATATCTTGTGAATACACATCGATATCGTTTGAAGGTGGTACTGCAATGCCGATTTTAAATTTACGTGGTAAGTAAGTTTTGCCGTACATCGGTTCATGGTCTTCTTTTTTAGTATCTACAATCTTCTCGCCATCTAGCCAGATTTCATGGTAAGCCGTTGTTTTCGGCAATAAATGTTCACTGATACTGTCTGCTGCGCGATTGACTTCTGCGTAAATATCAGACTGATAAGGATTCGGATTACACATCACGTTACGTGTAACGTCGCCGCAAGCTGCAATCGAATCTAATACAGCATCATGAATGCTCTGCATAGATTTCTTCAAATTACGTTTTAAGATGCCGTGATATTGTAATGTTTGTCGTGTTGTTAAACGAATTTGTTCTCCCGCATAATTATCTGCTAGTGCATCGAGTTTCAACCATTGGTCTGTTGAAACTTTGCCTCCAGGAATTCGTACACGAATCATGAAAGCGTAAAGCGGTTCTAATTTTTGCTTACGACGTTCTTGGCGCAAGTCTCGATCATCTTGCATGTAGCTGCCGTGGAACTTCAACAGTTTAGTATCCGCATCTGCAATGGCACCTGTGACAGGGTTATTCAACCCTTCCACGATAGTGCCGCGCAGATAATTACTTTCTCCTTTTATACGTTCTAAATCATCTAAGCCTTTGTATAACTCATTATCATTTTTCGCCATCTTGGACTGTCCCCCCTTGAATATTAATAAACGTCACGTTGATAGCGTTTGTCTTTTTTCAATTCTGCTAAATAATTTTCTGATTCTTCTTCAGTCAAGCCGCCTTCTTTTTCTAAAACATGGACAATTGCTTGGTGTACATCTTTGGCCATGTTTTTTTCATCGCCGCAAACAAAGACAGCTGCGCCATTTCTTAACCAGTCATAGAATTCTTCGCTATTTTCATCAATCAAGTGTTGAACATAACGTTTCTCTTCTTGGTCTCTTGAGAAGGCCAAATCTACTTTTTCCAAGACGCCACTATCCAGCCATTCTTGAATTTCAGTTTGGTATAAGAAATCCGTTGTAAAATGCGGATTTCCGAAGAATAACCATGTTTTGCCTGTTAAATCCAACTCTTCACGCTCTTGTAAAACAGCACGGAAAGGCGCAATACCTGTTCCTGGTCCAATCATAATGACAGACGTTGTTTCATCAAATGGGAATTTGAAATTAGGGTTTTTCTTCAAGTACACTTTCAATTTATCGCCCGGTTCTACTCTTTCTGCTAATTGCACACTGCAGACGCCTGAACGTTCACGGTCGTGTGCTTCATAGCGGACCGCGCAAACTGTAATGTGGACTTCATCTGGATTTGCTTGGTTACTGCTAGAAATAGAATAGCTGCGTGCCGGAATTTTTCTCAAGAATTGATGTAACTGATCAGGTTGTAATGCTTCAGTCGGGAAGTCATCCAATAAGTCCAGCAAATCACGGCCGTAAATATATTCTTTCACCCATTCATTATCTGAAAGACGATCCATCAATTCTTCGTTGTCGAAAATTTGAGCTGCGCCTTCCAACAATGGTTTCGTTAGTTTGGTAATTTCGAAATAAGAAGTCAATGCATCTGATAAAGTCATTGTTCCACCTTGGGTATCGACTTCAATTTCTTGTTCAGAATCCCAATCTTGCATTTCGATTAATTCACTAACAAGTTCTGGGTCATTTTCAGGTAAGATATTAATCGAATCTCCTGGCGCATATTCTTCGCCATAGCCTTCTAATGAAAGTTCAAGATGGCGCACTTCTTTGTCAGAACCGCGTCCTGTAAGATTAATATTTTCTAATACTTCAGCTTCATACGGGTTCGTACGTGAGTAAACAGGGGCAGCTATATCATTTTGAATCGGTTCACTTTGCGCATCTTGAACGACTTGCTTTACCTCTTGGTCACCTAATTCGTTGATGATATTGTCAATCCATTCATTCGCTAATTCTTCAAAGTCAATATCACAGTCTACACGCGGCAAGATACGATCTGCCCCTAATTCTTCTAAGCGTGCATCGAAATCTTTACCTGTTTGGCAGAAGAATTCATAAGATTGGTCACCGAGTGCTAATACGGAGAAGCGTGCACCTTCTAAGTTAGGCGCTTTGCGTCCATATAAGAAATCATAAAATGAAATTGCATTGTCCGGTGGATCCCCTTCGCCATGTGTGGAAGTCACAATCAATAAATCTTCTACTTTTTTCAGTTCTTTCGTTTTATATTGATCCATTTCAGATAATGTGACATCGAAATCATTTTCTTTCAATTTGCTTTCTAATAGTTCAGCCACCCATTGTGCATTACCAGACTCAGAGCCGAATAATACTGTGATTTTTCTAGGCTCGATGACTTGCGGTTGTGCTGCTTGTGCACCTTGTGTTTCAGGTACTTGTACAGCTCCAGCTGCTGGCGTTGGAACTGCACCGGCTTCACTGCCTTGCATATTAGCTGTCAAATAACCGCTCAACCAAAGTTTCTGGTCGTTGGATAAGGTTGATAAAGCTTGGTTAATAAGTTGTGCCTGTTCATCGTTGAACGGACTGTTTGTTGATGATAAGTTCAAGTCTCTTCCCCCTATATATTCAATTTATTCTTAGTTTTTTAGTAGGAATTATGCTTAAAAAAATATATTTTACGGAACCTAAACGCTTATCACTATTACGCCGGTCTAATTCCAATAGGATTACTAAGAATTAACAACAAAATTTTTTGCCGCGACTTAACTTTAAGACTTACGGCCTACATGCAGTCCGCATTCGGTCTTCATATTGTTCGACCATCTGCCTTCTCTGGAATCTCCACCTGCTGCTACAGGCGATGTACATGGTGCGCAGCCGATACTCGGATAATTCTGATCGTGAAGCGCATTGTATGGTAAATCATTAGATTTAATGTAATCCCATACATTATCCCAAGTCCAATGGATTAACGGACAGACTTTCACAGATTGAAAACGTTCATCTTTATTTAAAAAGTCTGTGTTTGCTCGTGTAGGAGACTGTTCTCTTCTAAGTCCTGAAACCCAGGCTGTTTGTCCTGTCAAGACTTCTTCTAACGGTTTCACTTTACGAATATAACAACACTGATTAGGGTCTCTGCGCCATAGATTGTCGCCGTAATGTTCTGCTTGTTCGTCTACAGTTAAGTCTGGTTTCTTTAATTCAATGTTCAGTTCTGGATACTTTGCTTTAACGCGTTCGATTAAATCATAAGTTTCTTCAAAATGGAGTCCTGTATCGAGAAATACAATGCGTGCATCTGGCTTCACTTGTGAAATCAAATCAATTAAAACAATGCCCTCAGCTCCGAAACTGCATGCATACACAATTTCATCTCCATAGGTATCATAAGCCCATTTCAAGACTTGATACGCACCCTTCGTTTCATCAAAGATATTTAATGAATCAAATGGGTGTGAGGCGAAGTTTGTATAAGTGATTTTAGAATCCAAATAAATACTCTCCCCTCATATTATATAAATTTTGCGAGTTACAATTCAAACAGTAACGATGTATGAATTGTCTGAAAATAATTATGTTAAAAATCATACCGCGTTCTTTTATTCATGTCAATGAATTATCGGAACATTTACAAAATTAATATCTCATCTCTTTTTATACTTATTTACCCCTCTTTAGAGACCGGTCAGACTCCGGGAAGTATATAATTTTATTTTTAAGACTACTCTCCCAGTTCTTTTTTCAAAAAATGAATAGAGCGGGTGAAGGGTTGTGTTATGATGAGGAACGAAAGAGGTGGGATCATGGGAAGTATTGAAGCGAATCATATTTCATTGAGTATAGGGGCCCGCTGTTTATTTGAAGTCTCACATTTAAGTGTGCAACCACGTGCACGTATCGGGATTGTGGGCAGAAACGGCAGCGGAAAATCGACTTTACTCAAAGTTTTAAGCGGAGCGATTGAGCCTGACAGCGGACATGTTAATCGCAAGGGTATAATTGCACACATTCCGCAATTTACTCAATGGAACAGTCACTTGAGCGGTGGCGAAATGATGCGGAAGTATGTTTCTGAAGCTTTAAAGAAAAATGCGGATATTTTATTTGCGGATGAACCGACAACGCATTTGGACGTAGAAGCAATTGAAGCTTTAGAGTCAGAAATCAAGCAGTTTACAGGTGCGTGTGTGATTATTTCGCATGATAGAACGTTCTTAAAGCGGACTTGCCAAACAATATGGGAAATCAATAATCAGACAGTTGCTGTATTTAATGGCGGTTATGATGCTTATGCTGCACAAAAAGCGGATTTGGAAAAGCAAGCGTGGGATGATTATCATCAATATGAGCAGAAGAAAAAGCAACTGGAACAAGCAATTCAGTCTAAACAACAACGTGCGCAAGGAGCCACAAAGGTGCCTAAGGGAATTGGAGCGAATGAAGCAGCTAACTTCAAGCATCACTATCAAGGGAAACAGAAAAAATTAGATCAAAATGCAAAAACAATGCAGAAGCGGTTGGACCAACTGGAGGTAAAACAACGTCCGGAAAGTGTTGAATCTATTCAATTAAGTTTACCTTTTGCAGACAAGTTGAGAAATAAATCGGTGATTCACGCAGATTATTTTTCAAAATCTATTGGTAATAAAGCATTGTGGAAAGATGCTTATTTTTACATGAACGGCGGCGATAAAATCGGCTTAGTCGGAGCAAATGGTTCAGGTAAATCAACGTTCCTAAAAGCAGTTGTAGAAAATGAAGAAGGTCTAAAACTGTCTCCAAGTTTACGCATTGGGTATTTAAGTCAGAAGTTAAGCGAATTAGATGAAGACAAAGATATTTTGAATTTCATCAAAGCGCATAGCGAACACGACGAAACTTTGATTCGAACTGTATTAGCACGTATGCATTTTCGTAGAGATTCAGTTTATAAGAAGATTGCAGTGTTAAGCGGTGGTGAAAAAGTCAAAGTTGCTTTATGCCAGTTGATTTTAAGTCCTTTTAACTTATTGATATTAGATGAGCCCACGAATTCATTAGATATTGAATCTATTGAAGCTTTAGAACAGCTCTTAAAAGATTATGAAGGCACAAGTATTATTGTATCTCATGATCGAGAATTTTTAGCGAACGTTACTAATAAGATATTATATTTATCCGATCAACAATTAAAGTTGTTTAATGAAGACTATCATCATTTCGTTAAAACACTAGAACAGCCTGAAGTTACAGAAGACAAAACAGCATTACGTAACCAACTCATGTTAATAGAAAATCGTATTTCAGACATCTTAAGTCGTTTGAGTCTCAATCCCTCAGATGAACTTGATGCCCAGTTTCAAGAATATTTGAAAGAAAAAAGAACGATACTTGAAAAATTAAATGAATAAATCAAAGAGGAACCGATAGTTAAACTCAGTTCCTCTTTCAATATCTTAAATTAGGTTATCGGCTTTACAAAGTCTCGGTTAGCAGTCATATATGTCCCCTTATCTGTCTTCAAACGCGGCGTGCCATTAGAAGAGAAAACGATTTTATCGATATTTACAACATCGCCTTTCGCAAACTTCGAACCTGCTTCCTCTTTAAAGTTACGGTCATTATAGGCCTTGCAAACTTTCAGCACTTGTACGCTTGCAGGAACTTCTATTAAATATTGATCTGCCACCGTATCATCCAAAACAGCGACGAACTTTTTATTTGCAGTCACAACTGAACCGTCTTCCAAAATAAGACGTGGCGTCCCTTTTTCTGTATATTGATTTCCCTTCACCGCAAACAATTCACCAACCTCAATTTCGCGTGCAGCCTCTTTTTGAAATTCCACATCTCCATACACTTTAAATTGCTTAATCGCATAAACTTTACCTGGATTTTGATCATAATACTTAGTAGTATCAACAAATTGAGGTTGATCGGCTGCTTTTTGATAACGCTTATCTTCAAATTCAGCTTTAAATTGTTGCCGCTTCAATGCAGGATGCTGGCTAGCACTTGGCAAATTCATATTAACTGTGCATGGACGATAGTGATTATAGGTGATTTGAATATTAAAGTTGAAATTCACTTCCTCCAACTCTTTCGTCGGAATACGCAATCTTCCGCCCCTGACCTGATATCCAACATCTCTGGTCACCGCTTCGTCCCCCAGCTTCACCAACTGCACACGACTAATTTGGGCAGACATGCGTTTATAAAGATAAACCACCTCATAGAATTGGCCATCCGCTTCTTCCGTACCGCCGTACACGGCAAAGAAATCTTCAGAGAGAGGGGCAACTTCTTGTAATTCCTCTGGCACTGCAAAGTGGACTAAACCGTTTGACACATAACGTGGTGCACGTTCACCTTTAACCAGAATTTTAATAAGTTTCACAACTTTTTCTTTATCAGAATGATTAAGTAATTGGTAGACTTTTTCATATTTATCTTCAGTAAGATAATCTCTAATATTGAGATGATGGTGTTTTAACACCGTTTCCATTTCCGCAAAAGCGTCATAAAAGGCTTGTTTATCCTCACTTTTTAAGAAACGTTTATTGATAAAGAGGCGGGATAAATAGTCCATCTCTATAATACGGCTGATAGCATTGTGGCGTGCCGTCTCAGGGATGTCTAATTCAAATAATTTTTTCAAGATTTGTAAGTTGCAAGTCGTCTTTTCAAAGATATCTGTTTCGCTGATTAATGAGCGATTCGCACCATAACGATTGACGTGATAGGCAGTCGCTTCATTCATTCCTGCAGTTTCCGATTTGGCAATCACTTCAGTGAAGAATAATTTATCTTCACCATACTTCATGTATTCAAAACGGATATCGTTTTCTTTAATAACGGAGGATTTTATAATTTTGCCGGGCGGGCCTACTGCTCTGAATATTTTATCTATTTCATAAGGAATAAGGTTAGATGCTGTTTCGTATGAAGAGAAGCGAGCAATTTTACGCACAGAATGATTTTTGTGTCGTAAACTTTGTCCAAATAAAATATCATTTTGTGTGCCTAATGCTTGTTGCAGCAGTTTAGGGAAACCTTCTGCATCCAACCAATCGTCTGCATCTAAAAAAATAATATAGTTACTATCAGAAGCGTCTATTCCTACGTTGCGAGGCATTGCAGGGCTTCCTGTATTTTCTTCTAATTGTGTTGCACTCACATAGTTATATTCATTTTCATATGTTTTTATCTTTTCTAAAGATTGATCAGTAGAAGCATCATCTACAAAAATTACTTCTATCTGAGATTTATCGAGATCTAAGTTATCAATTGATTGCATTGTTTTATCTAAAAATAGTTCTTTATTGTAAACTGGAACGATGATTGCTAAATCTTTAGTCACAACAGTCCCTCCTCGTCTGCATGGTCTTCTGAAATATTTTATTTATTTTTTACCCGCTACATAAAAATTCATGTTTACAAAGGGAGGAGGGCTAAAAATAGTATTAAAGGTATTGTTGAATTTTAAATCAATAGGATTTATTTAACTATTATATCTCCATCTCACGTCCAATAGTTCTTCCGAAATCAATTTCTAATTCAGTGTATTTACCGCCGTTTTGATAAAATTTTTCAATTCTATCTTCCATATTATTCTCTTTTTTCTTAATAAGAATCTCGTCATTACTTTTTTGAATTTCCACTTTATCTCTTATTTTCAAACCTGAAAGCTTCATAGTTTGATTGCTTAAACTTAAAACTTTAAAATCCTCTACTCCCAAAGTACGTTTATACGTCAAATTAATATTGTGTAAAGATCGAGGCATTCAAAAACACTCCTTTTGTATAATAAAATAATTGTATTCCAAGTACTTACATAGGTAAATACAAATGGGATGCATATATTAAATTAGATTATTTAATGTTACTAATTGGACACTTTTAAAAACAAAAGACTTGTGACTCGTGTGAATTAAAAAAGCAACCTTCCAATATACATAAACGTACATTAGAAAGACTGCTTATCTTTATATTTTTAACGATAGTTTACAAATGCTTTGTATTGCTCAACATTATGAATGCCTTGTTGTACTGAGCTAATCGCATTAACTAATTCATAGCCTGGTTGCGCTTGGTTCAATACAACTTGTGCTTGCTCTACTGTCTTTTCAATTGTGCTTCGTCTTGATTCATTGAATGACTACTTTCAGTTAACAAACTGTTTGCTTTAATAATTAAATTTTGTAGCTCTGTCTTTTTACCTTGAACATCTGAACTACCCTTTTCAGTTTGTAAGTAGATTTGGAATACTTCGTTATAGACAACTGATAATTTATTAATCGCTGTTACAACTTGTGAATCATTTGAGGCATTTTGTTGTTTTTTAGCAAAGAAAATCGCTTGATTTAATTTGTTTTGATAAAGCGTTGCGCCAGATTCTTTCGCCATTGCTTTATAATATGAACTTGCATTAAGTAAGTTCTTTAAGTTTTCTTTGGCTGTTACATTATAGTCACGGAATTCATACGCCCCATAAGAAGCAGCTTCAGCTTGATTTGAAAATACGCTCGCTCCCGCTGATCCAAGTAAAGCTACTGCTAATCCTGAGAGTAAAAATTGTTTAAAATTCATCGTTGTTATCTCCTTTAATTTACATACTCAAATTGTAAGTCAGAAATAACTTTTATTGAATTAACTAATTATTAAATTTTAATTATTTTATTCAAAGAATAGATGAGATAAACTTATAATCATCGGGTATAGAAGAACGACAATGAAAGGAGAATTGTAATGCCACCAAAACATATAGTGTCTGCTTCATGTGTTGTATTAAACGACGAAGACAAAATTTTATTAATTAAAAGCCCCTTGCGCGGTTGGGAAATTCCTGGCGGTCAAATTGAAAACGGGGAAACCATTCGAGAAGGTGTCATCCGCGAAGTCAAAGAAGAATCAGGCGTTGACGTTGAGTTGACTGAGTTCTGCGGTGTTTTTCAAAATACAGAGCATTCTATTATCAACAACTTGTTTAAAGGTAAATATATCAGTGGTCAACTTACAATAAGTGACGAAAGTTTAGAAGTCGGTTTCTTCACTTATGCAGAAGTAATGGAAAAAGTAACCTGGGGAAATTTTACTGAACGTATACGTTTGTGCTTTTCTGAGGAAAAGAAACCTTTTTTAATTTCATTTTAAATGCCCAATAAATAACTTTTCCTAGTATCAAATATTGTTTTCTATATTTTTCTGCTTCGCAAATCATTCTCTAATATTACTAATTATATACTCTCAAGTTTATACACTAAAACACAGTAACCCCAAGAAGATTACTGTGTTTTAAATTTCTTATACTTTTGTTAGTTCTGGATTTATTTTCGATTGATATCCTGTAACCTCACTATTTCGAATAGGATAATTTCTAAATAAATATGACATAACGATACCTACAATAAAGCAGATTATTGCAGCAATCGCAGCATATTTCAACACTTCTAATGCAGGATTAAATCCAAACATTACCAATATACCTGGTGTTGGTGCTGCAGTGCCTGGTGCGTCGTTAATTAAACCTGAATAAGCAATTACCATTCCAGCAAGTCCGCCGCCTATAAAGTTTGTAACATATATCGGCACAGGATTTGATGATACTAAATCCGCTTTTGATAAAGGTTCAATTGCAATAGAAATCACAGATTTCAAATTACCGATTTTCAGGCGATGCAAGAGAGTTGTATTCATAAAGCTGGAAGCAAATGCTGTTAGAGCGGCAACTGCCATCGGAGCACCTGTTAATCCTAACATCGCTGTAAGTGCCATAGAACTCAGCGGTGAAGTACCTACTACTGTGATAATACCGCCAAGTATTAAGCCCATAAGCAATGGACTTGCTGCCATCGCTGCATCAATGATACCCCCGATTTTCAGCAACGACCCATCAACTAACGGGGTAAAACCTACTCCTAATAGACGCGCTAATGGGATACAGAAAATCACAACTATGATAAAGTCTAATCCATTTGTAATTTTCTTTTCTATCAATCGAATAACAAATGTCATGAGATAAGCTCCGAATAATGCTGGAATTAACCCGATTCCTGCAAATGATACAGCAAGCAAAGCTGAATTTTGTGTGTTTATTTTTCTAGATAAAGCGACTAGAAAACCTACAATAACACCACTTAATGTCCCTGCTAATTTCCCTGTTTTTTTCAAAAATTCAATATGTAAGATATCTCCCAAAACATATCCCTGAAGCGCTTCAACTAAAAATGTCGCAATTGCTGCAGTAGCCAAAGCCCCCATTACTGCACGGCCATCTGGTGCATAATATGTAAATAACGTGAAAAAGACTAAGATGAGTAATAATAAGCCAGTACCAATTATAATATCTATTTTACACAGCTCCTTAAAAAGTATAGTGACTCAACTTTATCTTTTTTTAAGGAAAATTGCAATGAATTTTTTGTTTAATTTGAATTTTCTAAATTGTAATTACGATTTTAGGCTGATATTGTTTCAAAAAAAGATTCTCAAAAATCCATGACATGAATAATCTACCCATAACTTAGACGTCTATAATACGTAGTCACACAACCGCTGATAATCAAAAAAGAGGCTAGAAAACGCATTATATCAACGTTTCTAGCCTCATATATCAGTTATATCATTATTCCCATTCTATGGTACTTGGCGGCTTAGAAGTTACATCATAAACAACGCGGTTTACATGATCAACTTCGTTTACAATACGACTTGAGATTTTTTGTAATACTTCCCAATCGATACGCGCAAAGTCACTTGTCATACCATCGATAGAAGTTACGGCACGGATACCAATCGTATAATCATAAGTACGATAGTCACCCATAACACCTACTGAACGCATACCTGGTAATACTGTGAAGTATTGCCAAATTTCACGTTCTAGTCCTTCTTCACGAATCACTTCGCGTAGAATCGCATCTGATTCGCGAACGATTTCTAATTTTTCTTCAGTAATTTCACCTAGTACACGGATACCAAGTCCTGGACCTGGGAACGGTTGTCTCCAAACCAAGTGCTCAGGAATACCTAATTCAATACCTAAAGCGCGCACTTCATCTTTGAATAAAGTATTGATAGGTTCGATTAATTCAAACTGCATGTCTTCAGGTAATCCACCTACGTTGTGGTGAGATTTAATTGTTTGTGCAGTTTTAGTACCTGATTCGATTACGTCAGTGTAAAGCGTACCTTGTGCAAGGAAGTCTACACCTTTTAATTTAGATGCTTCATCATCAAAGACATAAACGAATTCGTTACCGATAATTTTACGTTTTTGTTCTGGATCAGAAACACCTTTTAATTTATCCATGAAACGATCTTTGGCATTTACACGAATAATATTCATGTTGAAACCTTCACCAAATTGTTCCATTACCATGTCGCCTTCGCCTTTACGTAACAAACCATGGTCAACGAAGATACAAGTCAATTGGTCACCGATTGCTTTATGCAATAATACAGCAACTACTGATGAATCTACACCGCCGCTCATTGCACATAATACTTTACGGTCGCCGACTTGCTCACGAATTTTTTCGATTTCTAAATCGATGAAGTTTTCCATAGTCCATTCACCAGTACAGTCACAGATACGGCGTACGAAATTACGTAAAATATCGTTACCGTATTCTGTATGACGTACTTCTGGATGGAATTGAACACCGTAGATACGACGCTCTTTATCTTCAATTGCAGCATATGGCGTACTTGGACTATCTGCAATTGATTCAAAGCCTTCTGGAATTTCAATCACTTTATCAGAATGGCTCATCCATACTGTTTGTTCTTCAGGTAATCCGAAGAATAATTCATCTGCTTTAGCATGGATGATAGCTTTACCATATTCTCTTTCATTTGCACGTTCTACTTTACCGCCTAATAATTTAGTCGTTAATTGCATACCGTAGCAAATACCAAGAACAGGCACGCCTAGATTATAAATTTCAGGGTCGATTGTGTATGAGCCTTCTTCGTATACTGAGTTAGGACCACCAGACAAAATGATACCTTTTGGATTCATCTTTTTAATTTCTTCAATAGAAATTTCGTGATCATGCAACTCACTATATACGCCCATTTCACGAATACGACGTGTAATTAATTGGTTGTATTGGCTACCGAAGTCTAATACAAGAATTAACTCTTGTTCTTTCGCCATTTCCATAAATCTTGTTCTCCTTTTATCTTGAGTAGTTTGGTGATTCTTTTGTAATTTGGATGTTATGCGGATGGCTTTCTGCTAAACCAGCTGGTCCCATACGAGTAAACATTGCTTCTTCACGTAATTCTTTCAAGTTGTGAGAACCTGTGTAACCCATACCGCTTCTCACGCCACCCATCAATTGATAGATGTTGTCTTGTAATAAACCTTTATAAGCAATACGGCCTTCAATACCTTCTGGAACATATTTTTTAGGTACTTTATCTTCTTGGAAATAACGGTCATTTGAACCACTTTCCATAGCACCTAATGATCCCATTCCGCGATAAGTTTTATATTGTCTGCCTTGGAAGATTTCAGTTTCTCCTGGGCTTTCTTCAGTACCTGCAAGCAAGCTGCCTAACATTACTGCATGTCCGCCGGCTGCTAATGCTTTCACAATATCACCAGAGAATTTAATTCCGCCGTCAGCGATAATTGCTTTACCTTGTTTACGTGCTTCAGTTGCGCAATCGTAAACTGCAGTAATTTGAGGTACACCTACACCTGCAACGATACGTGTTGTACAGATTGAACCAGGACCGATACCTACTTTAACGACATCTGCCCCCGCTTCAAACAATGCTTTAGTCGCTTCGCCTGTTGCAACATTTCCTGCAATCACTGTAACTTCAGGATAAGTTGTTTTGATGTGTTTAACTTGGTCAATTACACCTTGTGAGTGACCGTGTGCTGTATCAATAACTAATGCATCTACGCCTGCTTCAACTAATTTTTCAGCACGGATATCAGTATCTTTAGAAATACCAATTGCTGCTGCACATAATAAACGACCTAATGAATCTTTCGCTGCAAATGGATATTCATGAACTTTTTCAATATCTTTAATAGTGATAAGTCCTTTTAATTTGCCATTTTCAACTAATGGTAATTTTTCGATTTTATGTGTTTGTAAAATTGATTCTGCTTCATCTAAAGTTGTGCCTACTGGAGCTGTAATTAAGTCTTCTTTCGTCATGACATCTGAAATTTTAATTGAGAAATCTTCAATAAAACGTAGGTCACGGTTAGTGAGAATACCAACTAAGTTGCGGTCTTCTTTGTTATCTACGATAGGTACACCAGAAATACGGTATTTACCCATTAACGCTTCTGCTTCGTAAACTTTTTCATCTGGAGTTAAGAAGAATGGATTAGAAATAACGCCATTTTCAGAACGTTTTACTTTTTGTACTTCATCCGCTTGGTCTTCGATGTTCATATTTTTATGAACGACACCTAGACCGCCTTGTCTTGCCATTGCAATTGCCATTTTTGATTCAGTAACAGTATCCATACCTGCTGAGACTACTGGAATGTTTAATTTGATTCTGTCTGATAATTCAACACTTAAATCAACTTCCTTCGGTAATACGTTAGACTCCGCTGGAATTAATAGTACATCATCGAACGTCAAAGATTCTTTAGCAAATTTATTTTCCCACATTGAATACAGCCTCCATTTATTTTATTAATTACATTATTTCACATTTTCCTCATTTTGTTGATACTTTATACCGTTAAAAAAGAAATTAAGAATAATTGCTGAAATTGCACCGAGTACAATTCCATTTTGAGTTAACCAAGCAAACTGCTCTCCCATTGCTTTAAATGCTTCAGGAACAGCGCTGATGCCTGTGCCGAGTCCTACTGATACTGCAATTATTAATAAATTGTTTTGGTTCTTGAAGTCGATACCGCCTAAGATACTTACACCATAAGCCATTACCATTCCAAACATCGCAATCATTGCGCCTCCAAGTACAGGAAGTGGTATGACGTTGGCTAAAGCACCTAATTTCGGAATACATCCGCAAATTAAGAGCAGTATGACCATTCCATAGATGACATTATTCTTTTTCACGCCAGAGAGGGAAACCAAACCGACATTTTGAGAATAAGCAGTGTATGGAAAGGCGTTGAAGATTGAACCTAAGATAATCGCAAGACCTTCGGCAGTGTAACCTCTGCGATAATCTTTACGATTCAATTCTCTGCCAGTGATTTTACTTAATGCTGTGTAGACTCCAGTTGACTCAATCAAGCTGACAAGTGCAACAATAAAGAATACGAGGGTAGCGCCTATGTCGAAACCGAAGCCAGAGAAGCGGAAAGGTCTTGGTAATTCAAACCAATGCGCTGTACCGATTTGATTTAAATCTACAATACCGAATACTCCTGCTAAACAAGTACCTGCAATAAGTCCGAGCAGTATGGCAATAGATTTCAAAAATCCACGTGTAAAGCGCTGTAAAACTAAGATGATCAGTAAAGTGGAAAAGCCTAAGATAATATTTTTCATATCCCCATAGTCTTTAGCACCTTGGCCTCCAGCAACATAGTTCATGGCTACAGGCATTAAATTAATTCCGATAATTGTGACAACACTACCTGTAACAACAGGCGGAAAGAACTTTACTACGTATGAGAAGATAGGGGCGATTAAGACCACTAGGATACCCGAAAGGAACAAGGAGCCGTAAAGTACGCCCAATCCTTTGGTCTGTCCTATTAATATCATCGGTGCAACCGCCGTGAAGGTACAACCTAAGACAATCGGCAAGCCTGTACCTGTAATCTTGTTTGCTTCTAAAAATGTTGCGACCCCGCACATGAAGATATCTGCTGTGACTAAATAAGCAATTTCTTCTGGGGTGAATTTGAGGCTTGTCCCGACGATAATTGGAACAAGTATAGCACCTGCATACATGGCAAGTAAATGTTGTAGACTTAAAATGAAATTCTTCATATTATTCTTCTCCGACCAAAGTCACTTTATTACCCGCAAGAGAAGCTACTTCACATAAAGAAGATACTTTTAAGCCAGCTTCTTCTAATCTTGTACGGCCTTGTTGGAAACTTTTTTCTACTACAATACCGATACCGACTGTTTCTGCGCCTGCTTGATGAACTAAACGGTTCAACCCAAGGGATGCATCTCCATTCGCTAAGAAATCATCGATAATCAAGACACGGTCATTTTCATCTAAGAATTCTTCCGAAATAATGACACTGTTTGTTTTATTTTTCGTAAAGGAATGAATATCTGTTTGATAGAAACCTTTATTCAAAGTGT
The DNA here is from genome assembly GCF_900186985.1 of Staphylococcus piscifermentans. Classification (NCBI taxonomy): domain Bacteria; kingdom Bacillati; phylum Bacillota; class Bacilli; order Caryophanales; family Staphylococcaceae; genus Staphylococcus; species Staphylococcus piscifermentans. The sequence goes on from NZ_LT906447.1 coordinate 2,565,995, forward strand.
TAGGTTTTGCTTTTTTCGCAAATAAGCAAGGCACTCCGAATTTGTAAGCAACCATAATTGCAGGTGCAATACCTGAGGCTTCTACAGTTAGAATTTTAGTCACCTTTTGATCTTTAAACTGGTCATAAAATGTTTCTCCGATTTCATACATAAGCTGTGCATCAATTTGATGATTTAAAAAACCGTCAACTTTCAAAATCTTTTCTCCGATGACTACACCATCTTCTTTAACTTTCTGTCTCAACGCTTCCACGTAAAAACACCCTCCTCAATTTGTGTATAAAAAAAATCCCAAACTACTAACTTAGTTTCAGGATCTATGAGTGGCATAAGCAATACATATCATTTTATTATTTGCTTGGAATAAGGAGGTTATGAAAATGATAACCGACTTTGTCTCTCCATATAAATTAACAGCTGCTGAGGCTGTTGTTTCATATCAGCTCTAGCCAAAAACCCCTTATAGCTAGGTGCCAAAGCAAAAATATGAAAGATGATGATTTGAGAAGCTAGAATGTTCCCATTTCGCAAATAGAAATATGTTATCTTGCAAGCAATGAAGTATATGTCCCATTTCCCCAAATAGTCCTCACATATAAATCTCTGCCCTGCACGCACTTCCCGTATTTCTAAAATGCACCATTGTGTTGTATTGTTTAAGTGACTCATAGTCATGTCGTTAAGGCGACATGGTAGAAACTTCTAAAGCCTGATTCTCTAGATTATATGAGTTAGTTAAATTATTTACTGATAATACCACATTTTGACGCTATTTTTCAATATTCCTTAAAGAGATATTCTTATTTTCTAGAAATTCTATTTTCATTGTAAGCAAATACGATAGACGCCTTTATTATTCAGAATTTTCAACTTTATCTTCTTGAAAACTTCTGGAATTAGACGTACCATAATAATTGAACCGTTTACATTATTATCAGATAGGGTAAATAGTTTTATATTAGTAATCATTTCGGAGGGGGAGCTTTACTATGGCAGACATTCTTATTCTTACATCACAAGATGAGATTTTCGACGCATTAAAACGCAAATTAGATGAAGGTTACACAAAAGACGAGCTATCGGTTATCAGCAAAAACAAATTGCACATTGACAGCGTTGAAAGTACAGATATGAAAGTACAATCAACAAGCGGTACATTCAGTGACCGAGTAGCCCGCCTCCTTACTGGAGAGGATGGAGAAGAAGCCGTACTTGGACACTATGATTTAACTGATACAGAAAGAAAAGTATGCAAACGTGAAATCTTAAATGGCAATATCATTATTTTAGCTGGTAAACATCCTCACAGCAGAAAAGAGTTCAAAGCAGAACACGATGAAAAAAAGCCTGAGAAAGAATATGAAATTTAATACTTAGTTGAGTGATGAAATCGGCAGTATTTCTGCCGATTTTTTTATTTCTTAATCATTATTTCCGCTATGCTATAATGAAAAGAAAAATGCGGGAGGGCAAAATTTATGGAATTTAAACTAGTAAAACAAACATCTGATCCGTTATATGAAGCTGCCTTAAACTTATATGATACTTACCAATTCGGCAACGTCATGCAACAACACCACGTCTTCAAACAATCTCTTGAGAATAAAAGGACTAAAAATGATTATGTCTTTTTAGTAGGTTTAGATAAAGGAAAAGTTGTGAGTTTAGCAACTGCTCATTATGAAGCCACTACCAATGCTGCCTTTATTATTTATCTCGTAGCTGTAGATACACCTGAACGTGAACAATATTTAACCGACACACTCGCACAAGTTCAAAATGAATTGGACCATCTGGCTGAACGTGTTCATAATCGCGAAGTAAATTTCTTTATGATGGAAGCCTTGCCGTTACCTGATTCTATGGACGAGAAAGACGCTGACCTACTCTTTAAACGTCACCGATTTTTAAATGATCACGGCTTTGAAGAACAAACTGAGATTGATTATAAGCGTCCAGGGCTTGAAAAAGAAGCACCGCCTGTCCCATTAAATTTATTCTTGCACACTCGAATTCCTCTAACGAAAGATATTTATGCTACGAGTGTAAAGTCATGTTATATCTTAAAATATGTTTTTGCGAATCACCTTTCACGAAAAAGAGTGTATCCTCTGTTAGAAGAAATGGACTTGCGAAAATCCTGAGACAACTTGAAATCTTGCAGCAATCACGGTAAACTAGCATAGAGGTTAGACTGACGTTTGTGTGCCGGAAGACAGACGTCTCACTAAAACAATATAGAAGTGAAAGGATACTGATTAGATGCTAACAAAAGAATTTGCCCAACGCGTTGAATTGAGCGAGAAACAAGTACGTAAAATCGTTCAACATTTAGAAGAACGCGGATACCATTTAAATAAAACAGAATATCGCGGCCGTGAAGCGACTGACTTCCAAGAAGAAGATATCGAACTATTTAAAGAAATTGCTGAGAAAGTTAAAAAAACAAACAGCTACGAATTAGCTTTTGAAGAATTAGAAAAAGAAAACGACTTCTTGCAAATTGTTGTTAAAGAAGACGAAGAAAATCTTCCAAGCGACCAAAATTTCGCTAAGATTTTAAACGACTTGCATAATGACATTGCAAAAATGCGCGAAGAACGTCAAATGCTCGGTCAAATGATTTCTCAAGTACATCAGCAACAAAAGGACTTGCAAACATTGCAGCAAAAGTTGACTGATAAGCTTGATCAACATGCCGAAACATTGAAAGCGATCGAGACAGCGCAACAAGAACATGCTAAAGCAGTAGCAGATAATACTAAAGCTGTGGAATCAAATACAGCTAAAGTGTTGTCTCAACCGCAAGAAGCTAAACAAGAAACTAAACCTGGAGCATCAAAATCAACTACCGCTTCTTCCGCTAAATCTGAACCTGCTAAAGCAACATCTCAAAATGAAAAATCAAATTCTACAGCAGATTTCAAAGGTGCAGCCGTTTCAGCAAAACCTGAGAAGAAAGAAGAAAGCAAAACAACTGCTTCTGCTCAATCTGAAACTAAACCTAAAGCGTCTGCTGCTTCTACTGATAAAGAAGATAAGTCTAAAACTGAAAATCAATCTTCTTCAAAACAAAAAGATTCAAACAGTGTACCTTCATCTGAAGTACAAGGCACACCTGAAACTACAACACCTGAGCCAGAAGTTCCTGTGGATGCTCCACGTAATGAACACCAACCTTCTGCTCAGCATAAACAAGAGAAGAAAGGTTTCTTCGCACGTTTATTCGGAATGTAACTAATTAGGATATACAGAACTGAGACTTTTATTGAGGTCTCAGTTCTTTTTCTATATACCATCCTTTACTCACAGTTAATTCTATTCCTCCCCCTATCAAAACCGCCATTGACCCGTGTTGATAAATACGATATATTTACTAAGGATTTAAATAGCATTAATAATCATTTAACAATAGATATCTACTCTTAATTTGTCTTTTGTAATTATTCATGTCTACAATTGGGCTAGGGATACGTGAACTTTCTACATAAATGCTATTTAAAACTCATAATTGTGCTTCTTACAATATTAAATTAACAGAAGAAAGGAAGTTTCGATTCGATTGGGTTTTATCATTCTTAACATCATTGTATTTTTACTTCTCATCATAGGATTATTTTTCATGGCGAAGAAACACGTGGCTTTCTCTAAACGTGTCTTCGCAGCATTAGGCATTGGAATTGTATTAGGAGCGATTCTGCATCTCGCTTACGGATCAGATTCAAAGATTACTACGACAACTACAGACTGGTTCAGCATCGTCGGAGATGGTTACGTCGCCTTATTACAAATGATTGTCATGCCATTGATTTTCATCAGTATTGTTTCAGCATTCACTAAAATTCAATTAGGTGAAAAATTCGCGAAAATTGGTTTCTTCATTTTCGTTTTTCTCATCGGTACAGTCGCTGTAGCCGCTATCATCGGTATCATTTCAGCACTAGTATTCGGTTTAGATGCTTCATCTATTGATTTAGGAAGCGCTGAACATGCTCGTGGAACAGAAATTTCTCAAAAAGCTAAAGAAATGACCGCAAGTACCTTGCCACAACAAATCTTAGAATTATTACCTACTAATCCGTTCTTAGATTTCACAGGTCAACGTACAACTTCTACCATTGCAGTAGTTATCTTTGCAACATTTATCGGCTTTGCCTACTTACGTGTTGCACGCAAACAACCAGACAATGGACATATTGTTAAACGTGGTATTGAAGCCGTTTATTCATTAATCATGTCTATCGTTACTTTCGTCTTGCGCTTAACGCCATACGGTATCTTAGCGATTATGGCTTCTACAATTGCCACAAGTGATTTCGGCGCAATTTGGACGCTCGGAAAATTCGTTCTCGCTTCTTATGCAGCCTTAATCACCATGTTCATCATTCACTTGATTATTGTAGGAGTGCTTGGATTAAATCCTTGGCGTTATTTAAGAAAGACAGCAGAAGTTCTTATTTTCGCCTTTACTTCACGTTCAAGTGCAGGCGCATTACCATTAAACGTGCAAACGCAGAAATCACGTTTAGGTGTTCCCGAAGGTATTGCGAACTTATCCGCTTCATTCGGCCTTTCCATCGGCCAAAACGGTTGTGCAGGTATCTATCCTGCTATGCTTGCCGTAATGGTTGCACCTGTGGCACACGTACAAGTTGACTTCCAATTCATCATTACATTAGTAGCAGTAGTAGTCATCTGTTCATTCGGTGTAGCTGGAGTCGGTGGCGGCGCAACTTTCGCAGCCATCTTAGTTTTATCAACACTGAACTTGCCAGTCGCACTTGCAGGGGTCTTAATTTCAGTCGAACCATTAATCGATATGGGACGTACAGCGTTGAATGTAAATGACTCTATGTTAGCAGGCACAGGCACAGCAAAACTTACAAACAATCTTGATAAAGAAAAATTCAATTCAAACCAATATGGTGATTTAAGCACAGATTATTAAGATAATCAGAGTTAGAGTACTGACTGAGGTGTTGACCTTACCGTCAGTACTTTTCTTTTTGAAAAAAAAATAAAAAAAGAGCAGGATTCTCTTCAAGAGAACCCCACTCGCTAATAAACTCTTATCTTTCAATAAATCCAGATTTATGCAATTCATCCAACATGTCTGCACGTTGTTTAGAACCTAAGAAACCAGCAATTTGTTGTGACCAAGTTTCACTACGTTGTCCGCCAGTACGTTTTTTATAATATTCACTGACTTCTGTATCAAATTCTTTCAAGTAAGCTAATTGATCTGCTTTATCTTGATTGTATTCATTTTCATGGAAGACACTTTCAAATGGTAGACGCGGTTTCGGTGCACCATTTTCATCATCAGCCGGCTCTCCTACTGCCATACCAAATAATGGGAAAGTGTACTCAGGCAATTTCAAGAGTTCTTTCACACGAGCTACATCGTTTCTCATTGAACCTAAGTAAACGATACCTAATCCTAAACTTTCGGCTGCTACCGCCATATTTTGTGCTAATAACGCAACATCAATAGTTCCTACTAGCAATCCTTCAGCAGATTGGAATGATTTTTCCATGTCTCCGTCAATTTGTTCATTAATTAATTCATGACGATGATAATCCATTACAAACATAAATAAGTAACCATTTTCTTCTACATAAGCTTGTCCAGAAACTTCGCGCAATGCTTTTTTAATCTCAGGATCAGTGATACCGATAACTGAGTATGTTTGTAAATAACTAGAAGTTGAAGCGCTTTGTCCCGCTTGTACCAACTGTTTCACAGTTTCTTTACTTAATGGTTCTTGTTTGAATTTTCTTACTGAATGATGTCGATTCATTAATTGTTCAATCATATCTGACATAAAACATTCCGCCTCCAATTTATTAGCTTTAAATAGTTAAAGTTATCATACTGTTTCCTATTCTACCTTCTCTTCAGTCAGATATAAAAATAAACGCTTTGAAAGTTTTTTCAATTAAAGTTATTCTAATAATAGTAATATTCTGATAAAAGGAGTGGTTTTTGTGACTCAACACAAAAAAGAAATCGTCAACACATTATTCAAAGCGCAACAAAATCATGAACCGGTAGAATTTATTTCTAAAACTTATGAAGTAGAGGAGCCTGTCGCTTATCAAATTCAAGACGAATTGATTTCAGAACTTAAAAAGGCTGACAATAGTGAAATTGCCGGCTATAAAGTGAGTATGACCAGCGCTGAAACACAGGCCTATGCAAGTACAGATGAACCTGCATATGGCACTATCTTATCTAACAAGGTGGTCAAATCCGGAGATACAGTGGCTTTATCCAAACTGTTCGCACCGTTGATTGAACCTGAATTAGTCTTTGTCTTGACTGCAGATTTAACTATCAGTGCTTCAGATGAAGAAATTTTACAAAGTATTAAAGTAGCCCCTGGTATTGAAATACCTGATGCACGTTATATCGACTGGTTCCCTAACTTCACTTTAGGCGATCTGATTTCAGATAATACCGCTTCTGGATTAGTAGCACTCGGTGAAGCAGCAGACCCCGTTTCTTATGAAGACTTTGCAAAGATTACGTTAAAACTTTCTCATAATGATGAAGAAATTGCGACAGGCGTGTCTTCTGATGTCTTGGATAATCCGATTGAAGCATTGAAATGGTTAATTCGCAAACTTGATGAACAAGGCAAACACCTCCACAAAGGAGAAATCGTATCATCAGGTACCTTTGTACCGCCTGTCCCTGCCAAAGAAGGCACTTATACAGCTGAATATAGTTATCCTGGCGCTATCCAAGTTACTTTTGAAAAATAAACACAAAAACAAGACAGTTCTTCAAAGTTTTCTCACTGCACATACACTGGTGTGAAGTGGGTATAATGATAATGGAAATGTGATTGCGATTAATAATCACTATTCTTTATTGAGAAAATGAAACGCTAATTGATATTACACAGCACGTATCAATCTCTAAGAAATCTTATTTCACGCAGACGAGCACGAAAGGTCTAAAAACCTTTATAAATCAAGAGATTTGCCTCGAAAATAAAGGTATATTCAAATTGAGTTTCTTATATTGACTATTTATACCGTAAATGTGATAATAGGTTTCGAAGAGATTAGAATTATTATAATTAAATAATTAAGACAATGTAGCTTTCTTAATTGGATTCTAATCTAAATCAACTACTTATATTTCTAGGAGGATGTATTTTATGTCATTGATTAACAAAGAAATTTTACCATTCACAGCAGACGCATATAACCCTAAAGAAGATGAATTTATCGAAGTTTCAGATGAAACATTACGCGGTTCTTGGAACGTTGTAGTATTCTATCCAGCTGACTTCTCATTCGTTTGTCCAACTGAATTAGAAGACGTTCAAGGTCAATATGATGAATTACAAAAATTAGGCGTGAATGTTTATTCAGTATCAACTGATACTCATTTCGTACACAAAGCTTGGCATGACCATTCAGATGCAATCAGCAAATTGCAATATACAATGATTGGTGATCCTTCTCAAACAATCACTCGTAACTTCGACGTATTAGATGAAGAAAAAGGCTTAGCTCAACGCGGTACTTTCATCGTTGACCCAGACGGCGTAGTACAAGCTGCTGAAATCAACGCTGACGGAATCGGCCGTGACGCAAGCACGTTAGTACACAAAATCAAAGCTGCTCAATATGTACGTCAACATCCAGGCGAAGTTTGCCCTGCTAAATGGGAAGAAGGCGGAGAAACTTTAGAACCAGGTCTTGACTTAGTAGGTAAAATTTAAGGAGGCATTCATTTAAATGCTGAAAAAAGAGTTAAAATCACAATTATCCCAACTTCTTAAATTAATGGAAGGCGACGTGGTTTTAACAGCGAGCTATGATGACAGCGAAAAATCTAAAGAGTTGAAAGACCTGTTAGATGAAATTGCTGATATGTCATCTCATATCACTGTTAAAGAGGATACACTAGAACGTACACCAAGTTTTAGTGTAGACCGCCCTGATGAGCGCACTGGTGTTGTATTTGCCGGTGTGCCGTTAGGTCATGAATTCAACTCACTCGTTCTGGCTTTATTACAAGTCAGCGGCCGCCCTCCTAAAGAAGAACAAAGTGTTATCGATCAAATTAAAGCGCTAGATCAACCGCTTCATTTCGAAACATTTATCAGCTTAAGCTGTCATAAATGTCCTGATGTGGTTCAAGCGCTAAACTTAATGAGTGTGCTCAATCCGAATATTTCACACACTATGATTGATGGCGCAGTATTCAAAGAAGAATCTGAAGATATCATGGCAGTACCTGCTGTGTTCTTAAATGGCGAAGAATTCGGTAATGGCCGCATGAGTATTTCTGACATCTTAAACATGTTAGGAAGCAAAGCAGACCCAGCTGAATATGATAATAAAGAACCTTACGATGTATTAGTCATCGGCGGAGGTCCTGCAAGCGGTACAGCTGCAATCTATACTGCTCGTAAAGGACTACGTACTGGCATCGTTGCAGACCGTATCGGCGGCCAAGTCAACGAAACTGCAGGTATCGAAAACTTTATTACCGTCAAAGAAACAACAGGTCCAGAATTCTCATCTGCTTTAGAAGCGCATATTAATGAATACGATATCGACGTAATGGAAGGTATCCGTGCTTCTCATATCGAGAAAACTGAAGACGGTATTGTTGTAACTTTAGATAATGATGCAAAACTAAAAAGTAAAACAGTGATTATTTCTACAGGTGCACGTTTCCGCAATCTGAATATTCCTGGTGAGGATGAATTGCGAAACAAAGGTGTAGCATACTGCCCTCACTGTGACGGCCCTCTATTCGAAGGCAAAAATGTAGCAGTAGTCGGCGGCGGCAACTCTGGTGCTGAAGCAGCCATCGATTTAGCAGGTATTGTAAAACACGTTACACTTGTGGAATACAAAGACTTTTTACGTGCAGATGAAATTCTGCAAAAACGTTTACGTGAATTACCGAATGTTGAAATCTTGAAAAACGCGCAATCTTCAGAGATTCTTGGTAAAGATCACGTAACCGGACTTAAATATACAGATAATAAAACTGGCGAAACAAACCAAATCGATGTTGAAGGTGTATTCGTTCAAATCGGCTTATTACCAAACACTGAATGGTTAGAAGGTGCTATTGATACGAATGACCATGGTGAAATTATGGTCGACCGTAAACAAGAAACAAGTATGCCAGGTGTATTTGCTGCAGGCGATGTAACAGATGATCGCTTCAAACAAATTATTATTGCAATGGGTTCAGGTGCAGATGCTGCATTGAATGCATTCGACTATATTATCCGTAACTAATCTCTCCCTATCATTTTGATTATTACGGAAAGTAGAGAAACGGAATCCCTACATTATTGAGGATTCCGTTTCTTTTTTTGTATTTTAATTATGTTAGAATATATATTGTTACTCTATTTTATAGCTAAAGGAGCTTGCGTTCATTATGCTCTTACTACTTGTTTCACTCATTCATATCAGTCAAGCTTCCAGCGCCTCTGCCAACACACGAAATCTTTTCCTTGGATTCAACTCTCATCACACCGTGCAACATATTGATTGGCGCGAAATTCAACGCTACTACCAAGTACTCGAATTAAAGTATTTCAAACGTCTTTTATATCTCAGCTTTTCATGTATGATTATCGATATTTTCACTTTAGTGAAGTTTCACAATGCCTGGTTGATTTTGGTAGAGTTAGTGATTTACTTACTTTCCCTGACTATCATTTCTAAAAAGGTAAAGCATTATATCAATCAGACAAATGAATAAATCGAATTTCACCAAAAATAAAAACATGAGTTCGTTCCAAAGTAGGATGGCAACAGGCGTGCTATCCGCTATAATTTAAGTTATTAATTCAGAAAGTCAGGTTTTTAATATGTCAGCAATCCACAGAAAATATATTGCTTCCACTTTAATTATCTTAATTGCTTTAATGGTTCTCGTGAAATCGAATCTCATTCTCTTCATCGATGAACCTGTTTATCATTTAGTGAGATTGCTCCATTACATACCTTATGCTCATACATTTCTGACCTACTACTCAGAGATATTTGCGCCTTGGCATATGGTCGGTGTAATGGCCGTTATCATTCTTATTCTCTTATTTAAAAATCGACAAGTCGCATATATTACTTCTATCTTTGCGACTTGTACTCTGTTGTTAGGAATCGGCTTGAAATATTTTATTCACCGTCCTAGACCGGTAGAATATATTTCAGGATACAGCTTCCCAAGTTTGCATACGTTGACAATAGCCGTAGCAGGCGTAGTATTCTTAATGTTGTTCCGCCGATTTTATTGGCATATTATCGTGTATATTATGGTGTTCATCATGATGGTTTCGCGAATTTACTTACACGCGCATTATTTTTCAGATACCGTTGCAAGCCTGGTATTTGAAGTTTTGTGTTTACAAGTTGCGCATCATTATTTAGTGAAGTACCATTTAGATGTCCCATTTACAACTTATTTACGTCATCCAAGACGTAAGAATTTCGACACTTAAGGTCTGATACAGAGATAGGCTATAATGGATGATAAGAGCAAGCAGATTATTAAAGGAGTTTCAAATCTCATGAAATTAAAGTATCTCATAAGTATTACACTAGCTTTGGTGCTGACAGTTGTATTAAGTGCATGCGGCCAGAATTCAGACGACTCACAACACCACAATGCAAAATACGCACCTAAAAATGCAACCCCGCTTTCGAAAATCCAAATTTTCAAATCAGATGAGAAAGGTAAAAAACTGACTGAAAAGGAAATGGATGAAAAATTGAAAGCATACTTAAAAGCTAACAACGATATTATCGATAACAAGTATGTGCTTCAGCACCAACTCGATGAACAATATGACGGTAATCAAAAGGTCTCTAAAAAGTTAGATTCTGATTTACGTGATCTTGCAAACATTGCGACTAAGAATCAGATGAACTTCGAAAGTTATATTAAAGATAATAAAGTGCCTGCAAATGAAAAAGAAGATATTAAGCGTATCGAGAAATATTTCAAAGCGGTTAACCATAAAGCGGCACAAGCAGATCAGCAACTTGAGGAATTAAGTTACAGTCCAAATAATACAGTCAATGTGGTAGACGTTCCAACTAACTATGCTGGTGACGTCAATAATAAACAGCAAAAGAAAATTAAAGCTTTCTTGAAGGCGCATAATCTAGAAACCAAAGCAATAGATAAATAAAAATGTATGCCCGCTTCACTCTGAGGATAAGTGAAGCGGGCTTTTATTATGCCGATTTAATCTCCCTTTTTCAGGGCGTACTTTAAAAGTTTTTATCTCTCACATAGTTCGTCTTTTACAGCAAAGAAAAACCCGCTATTTAATGTTCGTGTTTATTAGTTTGAATGCGTGTTGAGTGATTTGTTTGAATTATGTGATTTCGGAACATACTATTATATATAAGGATAAATAAGATGAGGGGATGTTGATTATGGGAAAATTAAGTACAGATGAGAAGATTAGAATATTAGCTGATTTAGTAGGTATTGAGTCCGTAAATGACAATGAATTAGAAGTCGCTGAATATTTGAAATCGTTATTGGCGCAACATGATATTCAGTCAACGATTATTAAAGTTACTGATTCGCGTGCTAACTTAGTTGCGGAAATCGGAAGCGGAACGCCTGTCTTAGCTGTCTCTGGACATATGGATGTGGTTTCACCGGGTGACGCTTCGAAATGGCAGACACCTCCCTTTAAATTGACAGAAGATGATGAAGGACGGTTGCACGGTCGTGGTTCTGCCGATATGAAATCAGGCTTAGCAGCGTTTGTCATTAGTATGATTGAATTGCACGAGCAAGGCTTGCCGAAAAACGGAACGATTCGTTTATTAGCTACAGTCGGTGAAGAAATTGAGGGATATGGCGCTAAAGCTTTTTATAAAGAGGGTTATATGAACGATGTGGATGCATTAGTCATTGCAGAACCTTCGCAAGATAAAATTATTTATGCGCACAAAGGGTCTATGGATATCCGCGTTGCTTCAAATGGTAAATCTGTTCACAGTTCGATGCCGGACTTAGGTTATAACGCAATCAATCCTTTAGTGGACTTTATCAACCGTATTAACCAGGCCTATAACTCAATTAAAGATAGCAATGAATTACTAGGCGATTCCGTCGTAAATGCGACTATTATTAACGGTGGCTCACAGGTCAACTCTATACCTGATTATGCAGAGGCAGAATTCAATGTGAGAACGATACCCGAAGCAAACAATGAGAGTTATCAAAAACTGTTCGAGCAAATTGCTAAAAATGTGAAAGTCGATGCTCCAGATAGCGATTTGCAAATTGATACGTATATGTCACGCCCTCCTGTATTTACTACAGGCGATAACCGTTTAGTGGATGCAGCTCAAGCATTGAGCAAACAATATTTAGGAAAAGAAGTGCCTAAAAAAGCTTCTCCTGGCGTCACGGATGCTTCTGATTTAGTAGTAGACAAAGGAGAAGACTTCCCATTTATCATGTTTGGTCCTGGAGAAACCAGCCAAGCACATGTTATTGATGAATATGTAAAGAAAGAAGATTATCTTAATTTCATCGACTTATTCGAAGCCTTGTTTGTAGAATATCTCGATCATCAAAAATAATCTTGGGAGCGGAACAGAAATAATATTGGTTCAAATTATTTCGTTGTTCCGCCCCGACAAAGCTAACTAGAATAGAAAAAAGCTTGGAACAAGCGCATTTTCTATTCAGATAGCTGTTGCCAGTTTAGAAACGGGAGCACGGCATTGCCTTGCTCCCCTCTTTTTTTACCTAACTATATCAATAAACGATGTGGTCTGTATTAACTAAAATCGGCGTAGTATTCTTGATTTTCTTATTAAATAATTCTTCTTCAGTGATGATACCTAAATAGAATAAGCAGCACCGAATCCAAATTAAATGCGCTACAATTACTACTACGCTATCTTTCTTATCAAATAGTTCAGAGAAAAACTCATCCACTCTGGCCAACACATCATTATAATTATCTCCGCCCGGTGCACGTTGTGTGAAGCTATGCCTGAAATTTGACATGAGCGGATCTTCAAAATAAGGACGATATTCAGATTGCTTTATTAGTGCGTCCTTAGAATGCCCTTCAAACTTCCCCAAAGAGCGCTCTCTTAACAACGCTGTAATTGTAACAGGAATAGTTTCATCAAAACCATTTTCATAAGTTTGTACTGTTCTTTTTAAATCTGAAACATAAATATGATCAATATGTATGTCTGAAAAATACGCTTTCAAGCTTTCTGCTGATTGAATACCCGCTTCAGTCAAATCTACATCCAGCTGACCGCAAAAGTAATGCTTTCCGTTTCTATTATCATAATTTGCTGTTGATTCTCCGTGTCGAATTAAATAAATCTCCATGTTGTCTCACTCCAATTATTACTTACCTTTATAGCCAGTTACCTTATTAATATATTATTGATAATAAAGTTATAGGCGCCATTATGTATTTTATTCCACAATATGATAACATGTTTTTATTCAATTTTATGATTGTTTTGTCACTTTGTTATGTAATTTTAATATTTTCTAAATCTTCTCGAAAATAAAAAAAGCTGAGTGCCTACACACCCAACTTTAAAGTTTCACTTAAAGTAAATCTAATTTATTATTTTTCATTAAGATAAGTAAAAATTCGCGCTCATCTTCTAACAAATGAACATAATCGTCTGACATAATTTCTTTAGCTAATTCAATATTTTTCTTAGAAATAAAGTCAATCAACTTTTCATTTTCTTCATTATTACCATATTCGTCTTTAGCTTTTGCAAGTAATGAATCTTCACACATTAAAATAAATGCTCGACCATAAGTCATATCAACTTTGCCGCGTTGGTAATATGATTCTAAGAATTTTTTAGCTTCATCAAAGCTATCGGTATGTTCAAATATACCAAACACTTGATCCGTTACTTTTTCTGATATATTAGACAATCTTTCTTTTTCAGGAATATTATCAGGTTTCACTCTATCTTTAACTAGCATCTTTTGTTTCTTAATTTCTTCTTCAATCATATCCAATTCTTTAGTACGTTCTTCTTTATTCCATTTGTCACGATTATCTTTGTATTCTTGAAGTAAACTTTCTACTCTGTGCAAGTCGAAATGACTTTCATCATGTTCGCTTTGATCTAAATGGTCATAATAATTTTGGTCATTTTTTTTAATATCTTCTCTGCTCATAATTAAAAACTCCTTCATCCATCGAGTTTATTCAGTTGTCCAATGTATTTGGATACATCTCAGAGAAAGTATACCCCTACGCAGTTATGCTAAACGCGGTTCACAATATAATTGATGACTATCATCCAAAAAATAACGCTTACAGTTAGGAATCTTAACCGTTATTTAAGATTCGTTTCACAACACTTTGGGACATAATACCTCGAGTTAAGGAATATTCGCCAAAACTTTCTCCAAATCTTGTACGATAAAATCAAGATAAAACGAAGGAGGTTACTTATCATGATGGTAGCAGATATTATCGGTGGTATTATCAAATTAATCGTGAGCTTAGTAGACACTTTCAAACCTAAAAAATAGTAATAATTTAAATATGACTGCAGAAGGAGAGCAGAACAGAAATAACATTGATTAAAATTATTTCGTTGTTCTGCCCCGGCAAGGCTAACTAGAATAGAAAAAAGCTAGGAACAAGCGCATTTTCTATTCAGATAGCCACTGCCAGTTCAAAGAGAGGAGTTGAGACATTATTATTATTATGTCCCAGCCCCTTTTTTTCATTTTCTTATTAAATGAAAAAAATACCCCAGAGAAAACTCGATGTAAAATAATTTTATCCGAATCATTTTCGGCTATTAATAAAATAAGCCGAGACTTTAAATTCTGCCTCAGCTTCTCCAAATTTATTTACCATGTTCATTTACAAATTTCTTTCCTTCATCTGTGACTTGCCATGAATTAATTTCGCCATCTATATAATCAATATCTACATATCCCTCGTGGCTTAAAGTGATAATATCGTCTTTTAATTCTTTAAGTTGCTTCTTAGAAGTTGTTTCACCATCGTCTTCAGTAGGTCGTAAAAACATCTTCAATAACTCATATCTTCTTTCATCATTCATATCTGTTCATCTCCTTGATATTAGATACGCTAACGAGATAATTTAATTTTAATAACCCTATTAATAGTTGAATTACCTTTATGTATAGTGAGTCAAACATTTATAAGAGTGCGTATGTGTCTGTTTAGTAGTTATTTCATTTATATCGCTTCCCATATTTCAAAATAAGTCACATATCACTATTGTATTATTAAAATTGTTATGAAAGTATCGGACACGTTGACCGCCATCTTGGCCAATATATCCATTTATTGGACACGTTGCTCTCGATCTTGGCCAATATATCCATTTATTGGACACGTTGCTCTCGATCTTGGCCAATATATCCATTTATTGGACACGTTGCTCTCGATCTTGGCCAATATATCCGTTTATTGGACACGTTGCTTCGAATCTTGGCCAATATATCTATTTATTGGACACGTTGCTCTCAATCTTGGCCAATATCCCCACTTAACACTTAACAATCATATTCGCGCCATTCCTATTTCAATTTGTCTTTCTCCATCGTTCTCCTACCATCTCTGCCCTTTTTCCGCCCTCCCAACAGTATTTCAGACATTAAAAAACCCCGTAAGGCGATGCCTACGGGGTTTATCTATAAGTTTTATCTTAGTTTTCTTCTTTAACATATGGTAATAAAGCCATATGACGAGCACGTTTGATAGCTGTAGTCAACATACGTTGATATTTAGCTGAAGTGCCAGTTACACGACGTGGTAAAATTTTACCGCGTTCTGAGATAAAACGTTTTAATAAGTCAGTATCTTTATAGTCGATGTGTGTAATTCCGTTTGCTGTGAAATAACAAACTTTTTTACGACGACGTCCGCCTCTTCTTGGTCCACCTGCCATGGTTAACTGCCTCCTTTAATTGATATTTTCAAATTTCTACGTTCATTACACGTTGATTAGAATGGTAAATCATCATCACTGATATCAATCGGGCCGTTTGCATTTGCAAATGGGTTGTCAGATTGTCCAGATTTTGATGAATTTTGATTTTGATAAGATGACGTATTTTGACCTTGTTGTTGTCCACCGTAACTTTGACCATAATCTTGGAATTGGTTATTACCGCCTCCAGATTGTTGGCCGCCGTGACGTTGATTTTGTGACTTAGGTTCAAGGAATTGAACACTATCACATACAACTTCTGTCACAAAAATACGACGTCCTTCTTGGTTTTCGTAACTGCGTGATTGTAAGCGACCATCAACGCCGGCAAGACTACCTTTAAACAAATAATTGTTTACATTTTCTGCTTGTTTTCTAAAAACAACACAGTTAATGAAGTCTGCTTCACGTTCCCCTTGCGCATTCGTAAACGTACGATTAACCGCTAAGGTAAAAGTCGCTACACTTACGCCTGAGGGTGTCGTTCTGTATTCAGGATCTCTAGTTAAACGTCCTACTAATACAACTCTGTTAAGCATTTAAACGCCCCCATTCTGTTTTTTACTTATCTTCGTCTTCGCGGATTACAATGTAACGAATGATATCGTCATTGATTTTAGCTAAACGTTGGAATTCATCTGTAGCTTCACTGTCTTCAGTGTTGATACGTACAATGTTGTAGTAACCTTCTTTGAAATCTTCAATTTCGTAAGCAAGGCGACGTTTGCCCCAATCTTTTTCTTCAATGATTTCAGCACCGTCTTTAGTTAAAATACCGTTGAAACGTTCAACTAATGCTTTTCTAGCTTCGTCTTCAATGTTTGGACGAACTACGTACATAATTTCATAAGTTCTCATTTTATATTTGCACCTCCTTGTGGTCTATGCGGCTTACTATCTGATGTAGCAAGCAAGGAATAATTTTCATTACTCACAATCAAGAATTATAGCACACGCAATTACTTTTTACAATCTTTTTTACAGCACTTTTCAACCTGATTTCTTAGTTCACTTCACACGCGTAACCATCTTTGTCACGATCCATTTTAGCTTGATAAGCAGGATGACCTTGCGGAACACCCTCAGGATGAACTTGTCTTAACGCCGTGCAATTAGCATAACTTTCACTTGCATTACTGCTTGGACTTTGACTCGATGCCCCTGTCGCACTACCAGAATTTACACTCCCCTCAGACTGACCTGTTGTCTGCTTTGAAGTTTGTGCTTCACTAGGCGCACTGGACTGAGCCTCCGTATCAGCAGGCACATCGCCGCTCCAAATATTCAAATGCTCTTCTTGAGCTAAGCGCTGACTTTCCTTCAATTGATCTAAGTACGTAACACTCGGAGGATAAACATACGCCACCTTCGCTAAACCTTGACGCACCAACGCATCATTAACCATCTTGCCATCCGCATAGACATACGCTAAATAACGACCGTATTTATCAGTCTTACCACCCTTATCAAACTCAACTTCAATTTTCGAAGCATTTTCCAACATATTCTTCGTATAAGCCGACGCTTCCTTACCATAAGGTTGCACACCCTTCGTAGGATGCTTCGTTTCCGGCGTATCAATCAATAACAAACGAAACACAGCTTCTTTACCATTATATATTAAACGTACCGTGTCCCCATCAACTGCCCTCGCATAAGTCGTTTCCTCTCGCACCAAGCCATTCGCTTCCTTCTGAGAATCCGCTTTTTCAGCTTTCTGAAGCTCCTCTTTTGGTGCCTCCTTAGCCTTAGGTTTCTGCGTTGGAGCAGTCTTAAACTCCTTCTCCTTTTCATTCTCAGCATCCGAATCCTTCTCCGGTGACTTCTTCGCCTTCTCATCCGTTTGATGCGCCGTCTTCTGTTCATGAGACTTAGAAGACTCTTCATCTCCCCCGCTCACTGCCGTGAAAAGAATACCTAGAAAGAGGCTGGCCGCAATGATAGTAACAGCCGTTTTCTTAGGCTTTCTCGTAGTTGCCAAATAAATAAGTCGAATTAAAAATATAAAAAATACAATAAAACATATCACACTCAAAAATTGCATTATGTAGTACACCTCTGCCATGTCTTTATTTATGACATTATTATACTATAATTTTGATAAATCTATGATTATTTTTTTACTTTGCATTTATAAGAAGTAGACATTCAGATTTTATTTGCCACTTAAGTTAAAATAGTCTTAAAGAGGTGTTGAATATGTCTGAAAATAAAGCACGAATTTTTAAATCTGACGCATCACACGCTGTAACTCTGCCGGATTCAGTCATTAAAGAATTAAATTTAAAACCTGGCGATGTCCTAATCCAGGAAGTACGCAACAACCAGATTATTTTAAAAAAAGAAAGCCATCCCAATTTCTCTGAAGAATGGCAACAATTTTTCGAACAAGGCGGTAGTTATGAAGATTACGAAACTCACCAATGGGGTGAAGCATCGGAGCGTGAAAAATGGTAGAACAATATAAAATTATCGACGTAAATTTAGATCCTATACTAGGCCGAGAAAAAGGAAAATACCGACCTTGTGTGGTCTTGAGCCGTACAAGCTTTAATGATAAAACAAGTCTCGTGTGGGTTTCACCAATTACTAGCCGTCCCGTTAAATACCCTACTGATGTTCCTTTGAAAACCTTAGAAAATCATATCAAAGGTACAGTTGATGTCGGCCAAATCCGCACCCTCGATTTAAGTACACGTCATTTTCGGATAGTAGATAGCGTTTCTCACGAAGTCATGCATCAAATTGACGACATTATTACGAATATACTCAGGATAGAATTTCAGTAAGCAACTTCTGATATAATTCTTGTTTAAAACTTCTAGGCAGGGTAAACCAATAATGTAAGAGTTAAAAATAAATATTAAAATAGTATATTTTTTGTTAAATTATTGCGTAATTGTGAAAGTTTTGTAGATAAACATGTTTTGAATTGGATTTTAAATTGTAAGCGCTTATAATAAAAGTGAAATCAATCACAAAGAGGAGTTGTATGTATAATGCAAAACTTAAGAAACAGAAATTTCCTAACATTATTAGATTTTTCACAGAAAGAAGTTGAATTCTTGCTCAACCTTTCAGAAGATTTGAAACGTGCGAAATACGCAGGTATTGAGCAACAAACGATGAAAGGAAAAAATATTGCATTAATTTTCGAAAAAGACTCAACTCGTACTCGTTGCGCATTTGAAGTTGCCGCTTACGACCAAGGTGCTCACGTCACTTATCTTGGACCTACAGGCAGCCAAATGGGCAAAAAAGAAACAGCAGCAGATACTGCTCGCGTACTCGGCGGCATGTATGACGGTATCGAATACCGCGGATTCTCTCAACGTACTGTTGAAACATTGGCTGAAAAATCAGGTGTTCCGGTATGGAACGGTTTGACTGACGAAGATCACCCTACGCAAGTATTGGCTGACTTCTTGACTGCCAAAGAAACATTGAAAAAACCTTATCACGAAATCAACTTCACATATGTTGGTGACGGACGCAACAACGTAGCGAACGCATTGATGGCTGGTGCCGCAATTATGGGTATGCGTTTCCACTTGGTATGTCCTAAAGAGTTAAATCCAACAGACGAATTATTGAATCGTTGTAAAGAATTGGCTGAAGAAAACGGCGGCGAAATCTTGGTTACTGACGACATCGACAAAGGTGTGAAAGGTTCTGACGTGCTTTACACAGACGTTTGGGTATCAATGGGCGAACCTGACGAAGTTTGGGAAGAACGTATCAAATTATTGAAACCTTACCAAGTGAACCAAGAAATGATTGAAAAAACTGGTAATCCACGTGTGATTTTCGAGCACTGCTTACCTTCATTCCATAACGATGAAACTAAAATCGGTGCAGAAATCGCAGACAAATACGGCTTGAAAGAAATGGAAGTTACAGATGAAGTCTTCGAAGGCAAACATTCAGTAGTATTCCAAGAAGCTGAAAACCGTATGCACACAATCAAAGCAGTAATGGTCGCTACTTTAGGAGATATCGGATAATAAATTTTAAGTAACTTAAAGAGCCACGACAAGGCAAGATTGTCTTGTCGTGGCTCTTCTTTTTAGACACCGAGTAGTCTTCTGAATTTCTTATTTATTAGAAACAACTGATTTTAAACACGAACATTGATTTCAAATTATAAAATACACTCAGGTATCTATAGAATCCATATCTTAGCGTACTTTTTATATCCTATCGTTCGGCTTTATTGTTACGTTTAAATCTTCTATTACTGAATAATGTTCCTAATAATACAAGTAATCCACCTATTAATATATTCTTATTATCTTGTCCTGTCGTAGGTAGTTTCTTATTGATTGCAGTGTCTTGTTTATCCGCACTCTTGCTTCTTTTAGCAATATACTTACTTTTTACCTTTTGAAGATTTTGCACAGAGTTTTTATTTTTTCTCTGAGAAATAGCTTCAGTTTTTTCTTCTGCTTTAAATACATTTGCACTTATTTCTTTTGTTATTGTCTTATCCAGTAGTATTTCTTTGTCTTCTTTATTGATTATCAAATCGTCTTCATCCTTCAATTGTTCTTCCTCAACTGGAGTGATAGACGCTTTACTTTCTTCTATATCTAAATTCTCATTGTCTGAACATGTTATATTTTCTTTATATATATCATCATTTTCAATAAGAGGATTTTTCTCTGAATTTAAATTCTCTTCTTCCGCATCAACTTCCTCTCCTGTTTCTAGAATAATCGGCGATATCGAAACAAATTCTTCCTCTATTTCATCTGTATTTTGAGAAACTAATGAAGTATCAGTTTGAGAGTTATTAACCTCATCGTCCGCTTCTAATTCCTCATTTTCTATTTCTTCATTTTCAGCAGTAGCAAAAGGATCTTCAGGCTGTTCCATTTCTGTACTTTCAAATTCTTCGCTTGTTTCTTCCTCAAAATTTTCTTCTTCAGGTAATTTTAATGGTTCGTAAATTTCTTCTTCGGTTACTTCAAATGTTGGCTCACTTAAATTTTCTTCAACCTCTGTAACAGGCACTTCCACAACAGTAGATTTCAAAGCTTCAATCAAACTTTCATTTTGAGCTGATTTATTCTCAGCTTTATCAGTAGCAAATACCTTAATTAATGTATTGCCCTCTAATTTTTGTTTTTCATTTAAATAGTACTCCCACTTACCCGATGCATCAGCTTCAATTAATATAGGACTATTTGCTGATAATTCTACATGAATTATTGTAAATGGATCAGCCAGTCCTACTATTTTTTTATCCGATTCTTTGACTGGTTCAATACTAGGAATGGCTGGAGCTATTGTATCTTTAACAATTTGTATTGCTTTTGGTGATTCGTTATTCGCAATATCTTTTGCGATTGCACTTACTTCATCATTATGATGCAAGACGGACAATGAAGTCGCTTTCCAGTTGCCTTGTGCGTCTGCTTGAACTTCCACTATTTTATCTCCTGGAATTGTTATTATTACAGTACTATTCGGTTCGCTTGCCCCGCTGATTTCTGTACTGCCTGCCTCAATTGCATTAATTGCTGGAGTAGTCGGTGCCTTAGTATCTTTAACAATTTGCGTTGCTTTTGATGATTCGTTATTTGCAAGATCTTTTGCAATCGCACTCACTTCGCCATTATGATGCAAGACTGACGGTAAAGTCGCTTTCCAGTTGCCTTGTGCGTCTGCTTGAACTTCCACTACTTTATTATCTGGCAATGTTATTACTACAGTGCTATTCGGTTCACTTGCCCCGCTGATTTCTGTACTGCCTGCTTCAATTGCTTTAATCACTGGAGCCGCCGGTGATTTTGTGTCTTTGACAATAATACCGGATTCCGAAGAAGTATTACCGGCTACATCTTTTGCCACAGCTTTCACTTCATCATTGTAATTCAATATCTGTTGCAAGTTTGCCTCCCAATTGCCATGCGCATCTGTCAGTACTTCTAATGTTTTACCTTCTGGAATACTTAAAATTACTGTGCTGTTCGGTTCACTTGTTCCCGAAATATGATTTGTGCCTGCTTCTATAGGTTGAATTACTGGTTTCACAGGAGAGATAGTATCTTCAACTATTTGCGATAACATTATAGATTTATTACCTGCAGCATCTTGAGCTTCTGCTTTAACATTTTGTCCATGATTTAATGGAGTGCCAAGCGTTACTTTCCAATTGCCTTGTTTATCTGTTGTACTCTCAACTTTTTGATTATCTGGCAGAGTGATAATTACGAGACTTTCAGGTTCGCTTGTGCCATTAATTTCAGCACTTCCTGCTTCAATACGATTAATCACTGGTTGAGCAGGAGCCTGAGTATCAACCGCTGTCACAATTACATCTTTACTAACTGAGCCTAATTCCCCGGTAGCTTTTACTAATGTAACATCGTTATGTTTTAAAACTATATCTTCTGGAAGTTGCACTTTCCAATTGCTATCTTTATCAACTTCGGTTTTAACGATTTGACGGTTTGGAAGCGTCACAGTAATAGTGCTTTCCGGGTCACCTTTTCCACTTAAAGTATCAGCACCTGCTTCTATCGGTTCTATTGTCGGAGTTGATACATAATACTTTTCAGCGAGTGGAGTTAAAATGATTTCTAACTCTGTCTTCAAATCTGGGCTCGCAAATTTCACACCTTGCATCACATGAAATAATTTAGTGCGATAATCTCTTTCTGGATGCGCTTTAATATCAAGTACAAGTCTCTCTGTATCCCCTTGAATTGCCTCATCGTATCTGCGATCAGCATCTGCTTGTGTTTCTGTATTAACCGTAAATCCTTTATCTGTGAGTACATAAGTCACAGTCTGATCATGTTTATTCGGTAAATTGATGTCTTCGTTAGTTTCTTTACGTACAACTGCTCGTCTTGCCGCTTATTCTCTATGACGAACGGTAATTTTATCTCCATATTCTAAATTGAAATCTTGAACTTTACTTTTTAAGTTATGATTACCTACAAATGACTCGTCTAATAAGACTGTGCCGTCCGCTTTTTCGATTTTTAGATGGACATATTCATCTGAAAAATACAAATGAGGTTGACCGCTATTTTGTACAAACTTGACTGTTTTCTTTTCAGGATTGTAATCTACATAAGCAAATTCTGAATTTCCTAACCCTCTTAGAGATATTCGCTGTGTCATAATTGCTTGTGTTGTATTATGTTTAGGGTAGTCTAAAATAGCTTGATTATCACCTTTCTCTCTTACTATTAAATATTGACTAACCGGCAAGGCATTATCTAAAGAGAGTGGGGCTGCAATCTTATAAACGCCAGGTTTTACAGCAGGGAAGACTGCCTTACCGTCTTCTACTTTGGCTTGAGTCACTTCTTTTCCGCCTTCCAATAAGCTGACTTTCACATCTGCGGGCAATGTTTGTCCATTTAAATTCAAAATTATTTCTGCGTTTGAAGATAGCTCAGTATCTGCTAAATCAGCTGATTTCACTAATTCGTATATTGAAGAAAGGTTTAACTTTTCCTTTAAACGTTTCTGTTCTTCTGGATTATCTATCAACATTGCTAATGGATAAGCGAAACTATTATTATACGTAGAAAGCTCATTTTTTAAATCTTGTGTGATTGGGATATTGTATAAATCGAAATAAGCAGTTCCGTTCACTCCATGTTCTGCCAACCAAAATGTATTAATCCAGCGTGGTACATCTTGGTTAAAAGGTTTATTCAACTTCGTTAAAGCAGCTTCTTCTTCGCGAATTCCTTTCCATAAATCTGTGAATCCGTCTATCCCGGTTAATCTAACCATTTTTGTCATAAAATCAAGTCGATCTCTAAAGCCTGACCCGCCAAATTTGAATGTTCCATTTGCTTTAATAATACGGTCATGGATACCTTTTTGGACTTTGTCTTGTCTGCCTTCATATAACCATCCATCATTGATGCCCATTACAGTTGTTTGATATTGGTTAGCTAAAATATTATTTTCAACTTCGATTAATTCCATCTTTCCATCACCAGTCATAGCACCATCATAACCATGACCGACTTCGTGCAACGACAACCATCCTTTTTCTAAATAGCCATACATTGAAGGACTATTTGAGCCCATGTTGTTTGTAGAATAGTAAGCTAATCCGAATCCACGTTTATCTGCAATAGTAAAATATTTGTGAGGTACATTATAGTGAATCGAATTGATATCGTCATTAAGACCTACCCAGCGATCATAATGATTAATAATATCCTCATAATATTCAATCATCTCTTCCAAGCTATGAAAGCTATAGCGTCCAGGTTTAGCACCTAAATTAGCAATACGCTCGAGATCAATTCGGGGGATTAAAAATGCAATTTTATCACCATCTACGTATCCATAAGAAGTATCACGTTTTTTCCAATCTTCCACAAATTCTTGTTGGTTGCCATTCTTTCGGAAAGTGGGCAAAGTTATACCCGAATCACCTTCAACGTAGTATTCTACTACTGGTTTTTTATTTAATCCTGCAGGAATTCTTAAGAAAGCTGTACTATCTGTAGTGGTGGAAATATGAGTCCACTTGCCATTTTTAGAAACATTAGCATTTCTGATTAATGGACTGTCATCAGTCATTAAATCTACACGCAAATCTGTTTGATTGCTCCCTTGTGCTTGACGGATATAAAAATTCTTACCTGCGGGTACTATCAGTCCAAGACTTTCACGTGCTTGATAAATACCACGTTGTTGCTCTGCAGTTTTAGCTACTTTAGAGGCTGGGTAATAGTCAACTTCTTTGGAATAGACTTGTTCTTTAATTCCCTCAATCGGTGCAACAGTTGTAGCATTTGCTTCTGGAGCTGGTGCATGATAAGTTGTCTTTTTCGCTTCCACAGGGGCTGATGGTGCTGCAACTGTCAGATGAGCAGCAGATGAAGTTTCAGGCACAGCTCTTGGTTTAATTATAGGTTGATTCACAGTTGTATCTTTCTTATTTTCTAATTTTTCATCTATTGGTGTTTCTTGGCTTTTTACAGCTTGTGAATTCTGCGTTGCATTGTCATTATTTTCTGCCGTAAGTTTATCGTTTGGTTGTTCAACCATAGTTGACTGACTTGGATTTCCTGTTGAAGCGGTTTGATTTATTTCATTTTCTGCAGCTTCTGCAATATTGCCTGAATTGATATATACTAGGCTTCCAAACAGTACCGAAGCAATTCCAGCACTGAATTTTCTAATATGATACTTGTTCTTTCTTTCTCCTTTACTAGAAAGTTTATTTGAATGTTGTTGATACATAAAGTTGTCCCTTCTTTCACTTTTAACTCTACACAATTTTATCATTTTATTATTATGAATAGCACTTCTTTTCATCTCTGAAATCTAAATTTCTAATGATTGTTTACCAAGCAAGAAGGTACGACGAAATAATTTTCTTCTGTTTCGTCCCATTTCATTATTGAAACGAAAATAAAAAGAGTTTAATTAGACCTCCCTCAGTCTAGTTAAACTCTTTTTTTCGTATGTGAGTATTATTACTCTATTTTTAACATCTATTATTTGTAATATTTCTTTCAGGTGTTACCGTTTATTATATAAAAATAAATAGGAGATTGATGATATTTCTTTCAACTATAATAGGAGGTATTTTGATGACGAGACCAAAAATAATTTTGCATATGTCCGAATCAATCAATGGTAATATCACAGGCCCTTATAATAAAGCGGCCGGAGCAAACTTAGGAAAAGCCTATGAATATGCAGATGAAAAAATCAATTCAAATGCAATGATATTAGGACGTAAAACCATCGAAGAAAACTTCACAAGTAAAGAAATGCCTAGCTTGCCTGAAAATCCTAAATCATATTCAAGAAATGAGGATTTTATTGCTAATACAGACTTAGACCATTATGTCATTTCTATTGACCCTTCTGGTAAAGCTGCTTGGGAACAAAATTATATCGAATTCCGCGATAGACCTAAAATGCACGTTATCGAAGTACTTTCAGAAAAGGTATCTGATGCCTACCTTGAATATTTAAGAAACCTTAATATTTCTTATGTTTTTGGTGGCCCGGATAAAAAATTAGATTTAAAATCTGTTGTTTCTAAATTAAATCAATTATTCAACTTAGAAAAACTTACTTTATCAGGCGGTGGCGGTGTAAACTGGTCGTTCTTTGAACAAGGACTAGTTGATGAAATTAGTGTCATCATCGCGCCTGTAGTAGATGATCATTTTAACCGTCCACATTTATTTGATAATAATGAAAAAGATAAAAGTGATGTCATCCAAAATTATAAAATCGACCACGTTGAACAATTGGATGGCAATATCGTATGGTTGTACTACAAAATTTAAAATGATATAAAAAAACGGAAAAGTTCTTAGATTAACTAAAGAACTTTTCCGTTTATTTATTAGCTTTATTTACACATTAAATCTGAAGTGTACAACGTCGCCGTCTTGCATGATATAATCTTTACCTTCTAAGCGCATTTTACCCGCTTCTTTCGCACCATGTTCCCCATCATTTTCTACATAGTCTTCAAAGCTTGTTACTTCTGCACGGATAAATCCACGTTCGAAGTCTGTATGGATAATACCCGCACATTGTGGTGCTGTCATACCTTTACGGAATGTCCAAGCACGCACCTCTTGAACACCTGCAGTAAAGTATGTTGCAAGTCCAAGCAAGTCGTAAGTGCTGCGGATTAAACGATCCAGACCAGGTTCAGTGATACCTAAGTCTTCCAAGAACATTTCTTTATCTTCTTCATCCAACGTTGCAATTTCTTCTTCAATTTTTGCACTGATAACGATTACTTCAGAACCTTCTTTATCAGCGTATTCTTTAATCGTTTGTACCTTTTCATTATCCGCTTCATTAATTTCATCTTCACCCACATTAGCGATATAAATCATAGGTTTAGAAGTTAATAACTGCGCTTGTTTGACATATTTAGCGTCTTCTTCATTGAATTCAAGACTGCGGACAGGGTCCCCGGCCTCTAAAGCTTCTTTAATACGTTCTAAAATACGTACTTCATTAACCGCATCTTTATCTTTTTGACGCGCCATTTTTTCTAAACGTGGCAAACGTTTATCCACTGATTCTAAATCAGCCAAAACAAGTTCCATATTAATGACTTCAATATCATCTAATGGGTCAACACGTCCAGAAACGTGTGTTACGTTTTCATCATCAAAGGCACGTACGACTTGGCAAATCGCATCTACTTCACGGATATGTGATAAGAATTTGTTTCCAAGGCCTTCACCTTTTGACGCTCCTTTTACAATTCCGGCAATATCTGTAAATTCGAAAGTAGTCGGAATGATTTTTTTAGGATTCACAATATCAGAGAGTGCTTTCAAACGAGAATCCGGTACTTCTACAATTCCGACGTTAGGATCGATAGTAGCAAAAGGATAGTTTGCCGCAAGCGCACCTGCTTTTGTAATTGCGTTAAATAGTGTAGACTTTCCGACGTTCGGCAAGCCCACGATACCAGCTGTTAAAGCCATTATTCATTCTCCTTCTCATTTGTATCATTGGATACAAGTACTTTTTTTAATTTTTTATTGAACTCTGTACGAGGCATCATAATGCTTCGATGGCACTTCTCGCATTTGATTCTAATATCAGCACCCATGCGTATAATTTTAAAGCGATTTGCACCGCAAGCATGCGCTTTTTTCATTTCTACAATATCATTGAGACCATACTGTGCTGCCATTTACACAATCCTCCATCATTATGAATTGTCACTTTGCCCGAATTGACCGTTATATTGCATCATAACTGGTGTAGGAGATTTGATTCCTTCTTTATTCAAGAAGTTTGCAATCTCTTTACGCAAAATACGTGAACCTGGCACTGCATTATTCGGTGTCGTTTCAGCCGCTACTTTAAGAATATAAGCATTTCCTGTTAAATCCTCAATCCCCAGAATTTCAGGCTTCGACACAAAAATATAATAACTTGAGTGTAAAGTAGCTAAGAAATCATTTAATTTCTGTTCAACTTTATCCACATCTTCATCCATTGCAATCGGTACTTCAACCAAGGCTTTTGCGTTTGAGACTGAAAAGTTGGTAATCTCAGACATCACACTATTCGGCAAAACTGTAAGCTCGCCAGTATAAGCATGAATACGTGTCGAACGCAGACCAATAGACTGAACTGTTCCCTCTGTAATCGGAGTTCCGTTCATATTGATTTTAACATAATCTCCGACATCAAATTGATTTTCGAAGATAATAAAGAAACCTGTAATAATATCTTTAACAATTGTCTGTGCACCAAAGCCAATTGCCAGACCGACAACTCCAGCCCCAGCTAAGAGACCCGAGACACTAATACCGAATTTACCTAAAATTGTCGTCAGTACGATAAACCAGACCACATAACGAACGACATTTTTGACCAAAGCAGTCAGTGTGATCGAACGCTTTCTGCCATGACTCGTACGATTTTGTAATTTGAAAAATTGTTCAATTGATTTATTCAAGACTTTAATAACAATGATCGCGACAATAATATAAATCAGGATCATGATGAGCCTATTTAAGAGTTCTGCATAGGTTTCAGACTTCGTAAAAGGTTCAATTAATGAATTGAAGACCCCGTTTAAAGTATTCCAAAACGTGTTCAAGCCGTTTTCCTCCTGTCTTACTGCAAGATGTTTTTAATATTCTTTTTTTACATCAAATATATATTTTACCATGAATTGCGCTCAATTTCTTACGATTCACTATTGAAAGCTTCTATTAAGCGTAAGAATTCTTCCTCAGAAGTAAATTCAAAGGTAATCTGTCCTTTATTGCGTTTTGTCGTAATTGCGACATTGGTTCCATAACGCTCTTTCAAGCGCCGTTCTTCTCTTTGAATCAGGCGCGGCTTTTTAGGAGACGGCTCCTCTTTAGACGGTTTCTTTTCCTCAGAAGTCAATTCACTGACGTACTTCTCCAAATAGCGCACACTCCATGCTTCGCGAATGGCTTGTTTCGCGGTACGTTTCATCGTCGGCTCATCCTTCAGCACTAATAAAGTTCGACCATGCGCACCGGACAGTTTGCCCGCTTTAATGTATTCGGTAATCGCCGACGGTAAATTCAATAAGCGCAGCATGTTTGCGATGTAAGGCCGCGATTTCCCTAATCTGGTTGCTACTTCCTTTTGCGTCAGCTTCAAATCATCCATGAGTTTACGGTAACTTTCCGCTTCCTCCACCGCATTCAAATCTTCACGCTGCAAATTCTCGATAATCGCAAGCTCCATCATCTCCGCTTCCGTCATTTCCTTCACAATCGCCGGAATATGCGTCTTCCCAGCCTTTTGAGAAGCACGAAAACGCCGCTCGCCCACTACGATGTGATAACCACGTACTGTTTTCCGCAGAATAATCGGCTGCAAGACCCCATGCTCACGAATAGACGCAGCCAAGTCCTCTAATTTAGCAGCTTCAAAATGCTTGCGCGGCTGATACGGATTAGGTCGAATCTGATCCAAACTTACCTCTTCAACTTGTGCTTGCGAATCATGCATTTCATCAGACACATCGCAGCCCACCTTTCACATTGATACTCCTCTCCTATTGTATGAAAAATACCGTTCGCAATAAAGCAATTTTTCTTTTTCACTTGGAAAAGAAAGCTTTGGAGAGAAGAATCGAAATAAAAAATTCAAAAAATTTTGATTCCTTCAATCCCTTGAAGCTGTAGGGTTTGAGTTATGTTGCAAAATTTCTTTAACAAATAATTCTGAAAATTCTGTTGACAAATCTATATAGAGCAATATACAATGTGGTCATCAACAAAAAACAAAACATTTTACACAAAGAAAGACAATTGAATACCGTTCCTAAACACGATAATAAGGAAAGTAGAACTTACACTGCTGACACAGAGAGCCTCCAATTGCTGAAAGGAGGCGCAGAAAGAAAGTTTGAAAATGGCCTTGGAGTGGTGGTGTCGATATGAGGCATCAACGGGGGCGCCCGTTACAGCGCTACAGTATTAACATTTTTGCACAATGGCGTACTGGATAACGAAACGTTATTTTCAATAATAGCGGGCCTTCATTCAGTATCAGAGCCATCAACAGATTTAGCGTACTGGAAGAGGTTGCTTTAGCAATAAAGCAGCGAATTAAGGTGGTACCGCGAAGCTCAAGCTTTCGTCCTTTACATCCGATTCAGTTCGGGTTTAAAGGACGGAAGCTTTTTTTCGTGGTCAGCTTTCCTCCTTAGTTCCAGAACTTCCGCAGCCAAAAGCAATCTCAATAACTAAAGGAGTGTTTATTCTATGTCACTATCATCAGAAACAAATTTAATCAAGCACCACCAATTCCCGCATATCTTAGCAGCCAATCCGCCATTATACGATTCATCAACTTTTCCGACAGAATTAATCGGTTCAGAAGTTGCTTACGATTACGCCAGATCAGGTCATCCGAATCGTGAAGTATTAGAAGAAAAGGTTGCAGCGCTTGAAGGTGCAGATTACGGCATCGCCTACAATTCAGGCATTGGCGCAATTTCAGCAGTTTTCTTTTTACTCGAAAGCGGAGATCATCTCATTATTCCAAATGATGTTTACGGCGGTACTTATCGCTTATGTACACAATTCTTGCCAGGATTGAATATCGAAGTAACTACAGTCGATACTACTAATCCTGCAGAAGTAGAGAAAGCGATTAAAGATAATACGAAATTAATCCATATTGAAACACCATCTAATCCATTATTTAAAGTGACAGACATCCAAGCAATCGCAGATGTAGCGAAAGCGCACAACTTGCTGCTTTCAGTAGACAACACTTTCTTAACACCATTATCACAGAAACCTTTAGAATTAGGCGCTGATATTGTCAGTCACAGTGCTACTAAATTCTTAAGCGGTCATAGCGATTTAATCGCAGGTATCGTGGTAACGAACAATGCGGAAGTCGCAGAACAATTAAGATTTATTCAAAATACGTTAGGCAGCGGATTATCAGCACAAGATAGCTGGACGCTGACAAAACATCTTAAAACATTGCATGTACGTTGGAATCAATCCGTACACAATACTCAAAAAATTGTTGAATTCTTAAAATCTCGTCCAGAAATTACTGAAGTTTATTACCCAGGAAATGATGAAATCAATCAAAAACAAGCTGAAAATGGCGGCGCTGTTTTAAGTTTCCGTTTAAGCGATCCTAACAAAGTGCCCGAATTCGCAAAGGCTCTGAAAATACCTCAAATTGCAGTCAGCTTAGGCGGTATTCAAACAATTGTTTCTCATCCAGCTACAATGTCTCACGCTTCAGTTCCTGAAGATGTACGCAATGAACGAGGCATTACTTTCGATTTATTAAGATTAAGTGTTGGATTAGAAGACCCTGACGAATTGATTGCAGATTTTGAAGCAGCATTGGAGGAAGCATACTATGAACCGATTTCTACAAACTTTGAAAGAGAACGTCTTAGTAGCTGACGGTGCAATAGGAACGATTCTTTACTCCGAAGGGATCGATACTTGTCCCGAAGCTTATAACCTGACACACCCGCATAAAATCGAACGGATTCATCGTTCATACATTCAAGCAGGCGCAGATGTCATCCAAACCAATACGTATGGTGCTAATTTTGAGAAACTCCAAACATTCGGCTTGGAACATCGAGTGAAAGATATCACTCGTGCTGGCGTCAGAATTGCGAAGAAAGCCGCTGACGAAGATACTTTCATTCTAGGTACTGTAGGTGGATTTAAAGGTGTGCAGCAAAATGAATTATCTTTATCTACCATTCTTTATCACACAGATATCCAAATCGAAACTTTAATCGATGAAGGGGTAGATGCCCTGCTATTTGAAACCTATTATGATTTAAATGAACTCTTGCAAGTCATCAGGGCGACCAAGAAAAAGTACGATATCCCAGTTATCGCACAACTTACCGCTTCCAACACGAATTACTTACAAGACGGCACTGAAATTAATGAAGCCTTGAAACAAGTAGAAGCGGAAGGCGCAGATGTAATCGGATTGAATTGTCATCATGGTCCACATCATATGCAGCAATCCTTTACCCATATCGAACTTCCGCAACATGCCTTATTATCGTGCTATCCGAATGCAAGTTTGCTAGACTTTGAAAATTCGTCAATCAAATATAGCGACAACGCTACTTATTTCGGTAAAGTTGCAAAGTCACTCGTCAAAGAAGGCGTGCACTTGATCGGCGGTTGTTGCGGTACTACACCTGAACATATTCATTACATTAAAGAAGCGGTAGAAGGATTAAAACCGATTAATGAGAAGAAAGTGATTCCTATCAGACGCAAGAGCAATCACCCTTCCATTCCGGTTCAAAAAGACAACCTGACAACGAAAGTGAAAGCAGGTCCTACCGTCATTGTAGAACTTGATACACCGAAACATTTAGATACTACGAAATTCTTTGCTAATGTGACGAAACTTGATAAAGCGAAAGTGGATGCGATTACCTTAGCCGACAACTCATTAGCAACAGTACGGGTCAGCAATATTGCTGCAGCCAGCATTATTAAACAAAACTATAATATTGAACCTTTAGTACACATCACTTGCCGAGACAGAAACTTAATTGGGCTGCAATCCCACTTATTAGGTTTATCACTGTTAGGCATCAATGAAATTCTGGCTATTACCGGTGATCCTTCAAAGGTAGGTCACCTGCCAGGTGCTACTAATGTATACGATGTGAACTCTAAAGGATTAACAGAATTAGCTGTTCGGTTCAACCAAGGCTTGAACATCGACGGAGGCGCTTTGAAAACGACTACCAACTTCAACATTGCAGGAGCCTTCAACCCGAATGTCCGCAAGATGGAAGCAGCCGTACGACGTTTGGATAAGAAAGTCGACAGCGGAATGAATTATTTTATTACACAGCCTGTATACACGGTAGAAAGGATTCAAGAAATTGCTGAAAAGACAGCACATTTAGATGCCCCTTTCTTCATCGGTATTATGCCGATTACCAGTTACAGAAACGCACAATTTTTACACAATGAAGTACCAGGCATTACCTTACCTGAAGAAATACTAGAACAATTCGAAGCGGTTCAACATGATAAGCAAAAAACAAAAGAACTCAGCTTGAAAATTTGCAGAGAGCTAGTAGATGAAGTAACCAAACACTTTAACGGTTTATACCTCATCACCCCATTTGAACAAGTCGATTATTCATTAGAACTTGCAACTTATTTTAAATCTAAAACTGAAAGTAACCAGGAGGCAATAATATGACAATTAAAACAGCTAATATCGGATTCCCACGTTTAGGACGTAAAAGAGAATGGAAGAAAGCCATCGAAAGTTATTGGGCAGGCAAAACAAATTATGATGAATTAACAGAAACACTTAACGATTTGCATAAAGAAAATTTACTCTTACAAAAGAACTATAACATTGATAGCGTACCAGTCGGAGATTTCTCATTATACGATCACGTACTTGATACATCATTATTATTCAACATCATCCCAGAACGTTTCCAAGGTCAAGAAGTCAACGACGATTTATTATTTGATATCGCTCGCGGTACGAAAGATAATGTCGCTAGCGCCCTAATTAAATGGTTCAACACTAACTATCACTACATCGTGCCTGAATGGGACCATGCAGAACCTAAATTAAATCGTAATGTTTTACTTGAAAGATTCCAATTCGCACAACAATTAAATGTACCGGCACACCCAGTTCTCTTAGGACCAGTGTCATTCGTACAATTATCACGTGGCGGCGAACAATCATTTGAGGAAAAAGTAGAAACATTATTGCCACTTTACAAAGAAGTTTTACAATCATTAGTAGATGCAGGTGCTGAATATATCCAAATTGATGAACCTGTATTAGTCACAGACAACGCTAAAGAATTAGAAGATATCACACGCCATGTCTACGATTACTTTGATAAAGCAGGTTTAAGCGATAAATTAGTCATTCAAACTTACTTCGAACATGTAGATTTAGAATTTGTGAACAGCTTACCCGTTAAAGGTTTAGGCTTAGACTTCGTACATGATCGCGGCGTTAACTTACAACAAATCAGAGACGGCAAATTATCTAAAGACAAAGCCTTGTACGCAGGTATTATTGACGGCCGTAATGTATGGGCTGCAGACATCGAAGCGAAGAAAGATTTAATCGAAGAATTACAACAATATACAGACGAGTTAGTCATCCAACCGTCTTCTTCTTTACTCCATGTTCCAGTTTCTTTAGATGACGAAGTACTAGATGAAACGATTGAAGAAGGTTTAAGCTTCGCTACTGAAAAATTAGACGAGTTAGATGCCTTAAAACGTCTTATCAATAATGGAGATACAGAAAAATACGATCAATTGAAAGCACAATACGAACGCTTCCAAAACCAAGCATTCAAAAATCTTGAATACGATTTCGACAGCGTACGTACCAACCGTGAATCAGCTTTCCCTGAACGTAAAAGAGTACAAGATGCACGCTTGAAATTACCAGAGCTGCCGACAACAACAATCGGTTCATTCCCACAAACTAAAGAAGTACGTAAGAAACGTGCAGATTGGAAAAACCACCGCATCAGCGATGAAGAATATAATCAATTCTTGCGTGATGAAATCGCACGTTGGATTCAAATCCAAGAAGATATCGGTTTAGATGTATTTGTACACGGTGAATTCGAACGTAACGACATGGTTGAATTCTTCGGTGAAAGACTGCAAGGTTTCTTAGTTACTAAATTCGGATGGGTACAATCTTACGGTTCTCGTGCCGTTAAGCCGCCAGTAATCTACGGAGACGTTAAATGGACTAAACCAATTACAGTAGAAGAAACAGCATACGCACAAAGTTTAACAGACCACCCTGTAAAAGGAATGCTGACAGGTCCAGTTACCATCTTGAACTGGTCATTCGAACGCGTAGATATTCCACGCCAAGAAGTTCAAGATCAAATCGCTTTAGCTATCAATGAAGAAGTATTAGCATTAGAAGACGCTGGCATAAAAATTATCCAAGTAGACGAACCAGCATTGCGCGAAGGCTTACCGCTTCGCAAAGAATACCATGAAGAGTACTTGAAACAAGCGTTGCGCTCATTCCGCTTAGCTACATCTTCTGTGGCGGATGCTACGCAAATCCATACGCATATGTGTTATTCTCAATTCGGCGAAATCATCCATACTATCCACGATTTAGATGCAGATGTTATCTCAATCGAAACATCTCGCAGCCATGGTGCATTAATTAAAGACTTCGAGGATATTACGTATGATTTAGGTATCGGATTAGGTGTGTATGATATTCACAGTCCACGTATCCCGACTGAAGAAGAAATTACAGTAGCTATCAATCGCGGATTACAAGAAATCGACCGTTCATTATTCTGGGTTAACCCAGACTGCGGCTTGAAAACACGTAACGAAGATCAAGTAAAAGAAGCATTATCTGTCTTAGTATCAGCAGTTAAAAAATTACGTCAAGAACAAGGTCAAGAAACAGCATAAATCAATAGATATTGAACTGGTAATACATGATTAGGCCTCTCCTTCCCCTAATCATGTTGCCAACTCAATGTAAAGTATTACTATTTTTTTAATAACAACAATGCAGTTGCAGCGAGGTGTTTATCATGAGTTATCCTTTATGGGATCAGCTGAAAACTTTGAAAGAAAATAAATGGGTCGATTTGACACATACATTTGATTCAAAGAGTCCACATTTCAGCGCTTTAGAAGAAGCATATATCGATACAATCAGTACAGTACCTGAAGATGGATTTTTCGTACAAAGATGGAGTGTTGCGACGCAATATGGCACACATATTGATGCTCCTATCCACTTTGTAGAACATAAACGCTATTTGCACGAGCTCGATTTAAAAGAATTAGTATTGCCCCTCATCGTGCTCGACTATTCTAAAGAAGTAGCCGAAAATCCTGATTTCCGTCTTACACGTGAAGATTTATTGAACTGGGAAGAGGCACATGGCCGTATCGAACCTGATTCATTCGTTGTGTTCCGCAGTGACTGGTCGAAACGTTGGCCGAACGTTGAACAATTCGAGAATAAAGATGCTGAAGGCAATCCTCACTCTCCAGGATGGGCATTAGATGCATTACAATTCTTACTTGAAGAACGTGGTGTGACATCCATAGGTCATGAGACATTTGATACTGATGCATCTGTTGATGTAGCGAAACACGGCGACTTAATCGGCGAACGGTATGTCTTAGGACAAGATACTTTCCAAATTGAACTATTAACAAACCTTGATCAACTCCCTGAAAGAGGTGCGGTAATTTATACAATCAGCCCTAAACCCGCAGATGCTCCCGGATTCCCTGTCCGAGCATTTGCGATCACTCCAGATAAGCAATAATGGACACGCGATCATCCATTATATGCAGCCATTATGAGTGAACTTAATATGTTGGCTACATGCCCTGGGTCCACAGGAATTGGGGCATGAATCGCCACTGTTCTTAAACCCGATTAAGAACATCTTTTCATTATCTGGTATGCATCTTCACCCGATAGGGATGTATACTGAAATTCATTTTATTGCCATTTCCCGATAAACGGCAATAACATAACTCCTTTTACTAATTATAAAAAGAAGACACTGGATATCAAGCAGCACCTCCCACCACCCCGTGAGTGTTGAAGCCTGATATCCAGTGTTCTATTTTTTTTGAAGATTATTTCTAAAATTTATATGTAGTAAAAAAATGAGTGATGAAACAACTTTCGTTGTCTCGCCTCTCATTTTTTTCGTTGTGCTTTTGTAACTTTCAAAGTAGTTTGCACAGTGATTTTAACAGTCGCTGCTTATTTATTGTCAAAGAAAGACATGAAAATAGCTGATTTTGCTCGCAACATAATCGACTATTTCAATAAGATAAGATGATTCCATATACTTATTAAAATATTAATATACAAATCAATCTATTATACTCATATAATACCACCCGCTTATTTTGGTTGCAAAAAATATATTTTTATATGAATCCAAAAACAAAAGAACTCTAATCTTTCGTTTTAGTTCTATCATCCATACAAATATATTTTTAATCAACAATAAAAATATAAAGTGTTACTCTGCCTTTTAAAATGTGGTATAATTTTTCCATAAAAATGTTCGTGCTTGTTGGTGCCTATGTTCTACCTCAAGGGCTTAACTAAACGCCTGTGGTAGATCTGAGGTGATCCTATGAACATAGTTGTGAATTTACAAGTAGAGTTGCTTATAACTTTCAAAGTGATTTACACAGTAACTTTAACAGTTACTGCTTATTTGTTGTTAAAAAAACACAATAAATAATAGCCGATTATGCTGAGAACATAATCGACTATTTCAATAAGCCTAAGGTAGAATATGGCTCAGACCATACGCCTAACATTTTTACACTCAGTCTTCTTTACCAGGATGCCTGAGTGTTTTTTATTACACCTATATAATAGCACCTTTTATAACTTCTTACAATTATAATATGTGGCTAAACCGCCTAAAATGTAGTTTCTGTTTGATCTTAATTTATAGTTATTTTTTATACATAGTGCTAAGTGATTTCAACCGCTTCGCCGCTTCATCTAATTGTTCATCGTCTAATGCAAGGGAGACACGTACATAATGATTGCCATTATCACCAAATGGGATACCTGGTGCAACTAATATAGACTGATCTTGTAATAGAAATTCCACAAATTGTTCTCCAGTATAACCTTCAGGTGTCTTTAACCATAAGAAAATACCGCCTGTCATAGGTTCATATGGAATAGCAACTTCATCTAAAATAGCAGTAAAGCGGTCTCGACGTTTTCTGAACACTTCGCTTTGTTGTTCTAAAAAATCATCATAATTATTTAAAGCAAAGGTAGCAGCATCTTGTAATGCACCGAACATACCTGCATGGTGATGTGTATGATACTTTTTCAATGCTTGTATAACGTCTTTATTCCCTACCGCAAATCCGACGCGATAGCCTGACATATTATAACCTTTAGACAGAGAGTAGACTTCTATAGCTACCTCTTTTCCATCTTTTGACTGCAAGATACTCGGGTTCTTATGATCAAATCCAAAGGCTGCATAAGCAAAATCATGCACGATTTTAGTTTGTGTTCCTTTGAATTTTTGAACCGCTTCATCAAACACTTCTTGGGTCACTGTGGAACCTGTCGGGTTATTCGGATAAGTTAAATAGATGAGCTTCGTTTGTTTCAAGATATCTTCAGGTACTTTATCCCAATCTGGCTGGTAATTCGGCGGATCCAACTCTAAAGCATAGGGGTGCGCATCTGCAAATAAAACACCTGCCAGATAATCTGTATATCCAGGATCAGGCAGTAGCACATAATCTTCTGGATTTACAATACAATTCGGCAAGCCTACCAGACCGTTTTTAGTACCGTATAAGATACATACTTCATCATCTTTATCTAATTCAACGCCGTATTGACGTTGATAAAAATCGACAATCGCTTGTTTGAACGTCTCTTTTCCATGAAACGCACCATATTTCTGATTTTCAGGAACACGCAAAGCATTCGCAAATTCATCGACAATTCCTTTGGGTGTTTCTCCATCTGGAATACCTACTGCCATGTTGATGAGAGGAAGCGGTCCATGTTCAATTTTTCTTCCCATTGTTTTTCCAAAATAACTATCCGGTATTTTCGCTAATCTTCTTGACATCACCATTCCTAGTCCCCCTTTTATTAATGATAGATACGTCATACTTTTTTCAAAAAAAGCTATATGTCACTGCATAAGCAACATATAGCCCACTATGTATATGCACCTATCTTTCAAGTTGTACTTGTTGGATGAAGCACAGTGAGGTCAGTCTTAATAACCTTCTGTTGCTGAAGCTTCATAGGGCCAATTCCCTCTGCTTCTCTTGATAAGTCTGATTAATATAATTAACGTTTCTTATTGTACTAAAAATTCTGACATTTATCAATTATAGGAGTAACATGTATAAAAACTCCACAGCACATTAGCTGCAGAGTCTTATAAATATTATTCAGGTTGTCCTTTAGCATCAAATTTTTCTACTGAACCGTCTGAATTAACGATATACGAACCTGCAAGATTGCCAGACTTATCAACAAATGAGAAGCCCCACTTGCCATCTTCTAATTGCTCCGGTTCTTTATACGTATAAGTGTTCGTATCTAGCTTGTGCCCTTCGTAGTCTTCCACTTTATCAATAACGTTAGCACGCGTCACTGTCCCGCTTGAACTTGTGCTTTGTTTGGTATCGCTATCCGAGTTAGCAGCTGACTTACTACTTGTCCCTACTTCAGGCGTTTCACTAACCGAAGTCATGTTTGCCACTTTTGAAAAGTTTGGATTATCCATATATTTTTCATATAAATTTTTAAGATTATAAATCGCACCGTAATCTAGTAATTGTTGATACGTATTTGTTCCTTTTTCAGGCATAATAATAATCTGCGAATCTGTCATAGCCATCATCGTAAGATAGTTGCCTTTTGATTCATATGACTCATAAACATCCATATTAGAAGGCTGTCCTGGTACTTGACCATCAAATGTTCTTTGGAATTTAATATGTTGGATTGATTTTTGCGCCTTATCAAGTCCATCCCATTTCTCATAACTATGATTTAATAGTTCTTCTGCAGAAACGGTTGTTTCTGCATACTTTGAATGTCCCACTGCAAACATTGCGAGTACAATCTTATCTTTGTTAGTGAGTTGATTAAAACTTTTGGTATTACTAGAATTATCAGATGTTTTTTCTGATTCGGAATTATCATTCCCACTATTCTTTTCTGAAAATCCTTCTTTATTGGTTTGTTTTTCAGAAGTTTTGTCATCTTTATGCTTTGTTTCTTGTTGAGTGTCTTCTTTGTTGTCTGATGATTTATTATCGCCATGTCCGCATCCTGAAAGCAAAAGTGCTAAAGTCGCAGAAGCGGCAAACAAATACTTTAATTTCATCTCTTGTTGTCCCCCTATTCAGGTTGACCTTTTGCATCAAATTTTTCTACCGATCCATCTGAATGTACTATATAAGATCCCGCAAGATCACCTGACTTATCCACAAAGGAGAAGCCCCAGCTTCCATCACTCTTTTGTTCAGGCTCTTTATACGTATAAGTACTCGTATCTAACTTGTGACCTTCGTAGTCTTCCACTTTATCGATTACATTAGCACGAGTTACTTTTTCTCCAGAATCTGATGAACTGCTTTCGTTGTCACTGCTTGAATTATCCTCTTTTGGTGCAGGTTCAGCTGATTCTCTAAAGGTAATAAGATTTGCTACTTGTTGGAAATTTCGGTCTTTATATTGATTATAAAGATCTTTCACATCATATAATCCACCTATATTTACTAGCTGTTGATACGGATTAATCCCTTGTGTGCCTGAAATCAATACTTGTGTATCACTGATACCAATAACAACAACTGAAGCCGCTTTAGAATCATTTGAATCATAAAAAGTCATATTTTGAGGTGCATTTGGAATATACCGAGGTACATCTTCAACTTTTGATAATTTTAATTGTTGAATCGTACGTTGAATATTTCCTCCATTTCCATTTTGAACATAACTATGATTCAATAACTCACTTGGAGTAACAGTAAATTCAGCTGATTTAGGTGCATATAATGCTAAAGCGACCTTTTCTTGAGGTGTAAGTTGGCTTACAGGTTTAACATTTGAGTTTGATTCTTTTTTCGATTCAGAATTATCATTAGTTTGATTTGTACCAGTTGAGCTTGATGTAGATTTTGAGTTTGATTCTTTTTTCTCAGTTTTTTGATTATCATCTTTTTTAGTCTTTTCTTCATGCTTAGTATCGTTGTCTGCTTTCTCTTGTGATCCGCATCCTGCTAATAAAATAGCGAGTGCTGCTGTAGCAGAAAATAGATGTTTGATTTTCATGATTGTTTTTCTCCCCTTTTATTATTTGTTAACATACACTTTCATTATATATAAAAGGGTGGACGTATTGTGTACCCCCGTTTAAGTTTTTTAAAATAAATATAAAAAAGTCACTCGCCTAATAGCGAATGACTTTTAACGTTTATAAACTTTAATTTTTATTTCTAAATAATCATCGTGGTCACGTTCTTTTTGTTCCACATGAATACCGCTTTGTTCTATTTTATCCAAACTATTTTGAAGTGTTTCACGTGCGTTCGTTAAATCCTTAGCGAACTGAAATGGCTGAGCTTTGACTTTCTCAGGACCAACCATTGACTTAACTCTTGCTTCTGTTTGTTTCACGTTCAAATGTTGATCCACAATTGTTTGAACCATTTCTTCTTGTTGTTCAAAAGACAAACTGAGTAATGCTCTCGCATGACGTTCAGTGATCTTACCTTCTGAAAGTTTCTGTTTCGCTTTAGGTGCAAGTTTCAACAAACGCAGCTTATTAGCAATAAAGCTTTGACTTTTACCGACACTTTGGGCTAATTCACTTTGCGTTGTATCACCAAGTTCTAATAGCTTTTGATATGCTTCAGCTTCTTCAACAGCTGATAAATTTTCACGTTGAATATTTTCAATCAGTGCCACGACAGCAGTTTCTTCATCTGTCATTTCGCGAATAATAACATCTGCATATGCCATCTGATTTGCATTTAATGCACGAAAACGTCGTTCGCCCGCAATGATTTCAAACATACCTTCTTCAATTGGTCGCACAACGATGGGTTGAAGCAGTCCATGTTCTTGAATTGATTCAGCAAGTTCATTAATTTTATTTGGATCAAAAACTTGTCTTGGCTGATAACGATTCGGTACAATGCGCTCTATTTGAATGGATTCAACGTTATTCTTACGTTCTTCTTCTGTGTAGCCTGTGAGATCTTCATCTTTATTTGTTAAACCGAATAGTTTAGAAAAAGGCTTCTTCATAGTCCATTCTCTCCCTCTAAATATACTTATATAGTAATATTTATTTTTATTTTAGTAAAGGAGATTTATTAGGTGTGCCCGCTTTACGTGGATATTTTTTGGGTGTTTTACTACGCTTTTCAATAATAATCATTTGACGTTCTCCTGCATCACCAGGTAATTCAAATGTTTCAACCGCTTCTACTCTTCCACCGAACACACCAATACCAAATCGAGCTTCCTCTAATTCTTCTTCACCTTTAGCAGATTTCATCGCGATAAAATGACCGCCTGTCTTCACTAACGGCAAGCATAGTTCGCTTAAGACTGAAAGACGCGCTACAGCACGCGCTGTGACAATGTCATAAGACTCCCGGTTGTCTCCTCTGAAGTTGCCGAAATTCTCTGCACGTTCATGGACAAAACAGACACCGTGCAAATCTAAAGCATCAGCAAGATGATTTAAGAATTGAATGCGTTTATTTAAAGAATCTACAATCGTCACTTTTAATTGCGGAAATACAATTTTTAAAGGAATACTTGGGAAGCCGGCACCTGCGCCGACATCACAAATACTCAATTCTTGATTCATGTCCATGAAAAATGCTGCAGTGATGGAGTCATAAAAGTGCTTTAAATAAACGCCTTCTTCATCAGTAATGCTTGTTAAGTTCATCTTTTCATTCCACTCTACAAGCTTTTCATAGTAAGTTTGAAACTGCTGTTTTTGTTTATCACTTAATGTTATGTCATGTTCTTCAAGCTTCTCAGCCAGCCATTCAACACTCATCTATTTCACCCTTTCAAGTTTTCCTTGTTCTAAATATACAAGTAAAATTGAAATATCAGCAGGATTAACACCTGAAATACGTGAAGCTTGTGCAATATTCAATGGTTTGACTTCAGCTAATTTTTCTCTTGCTTCACTTGCTAAGCTGTCAATTTTACTATAGTCCAAATCATGCGGAATTTTTTTCTGTTCCATACGTTTTACTTTTTCAACTTGTTGCAATGATTTATTGATATAACCTTCGTATTTCGTTTGAATTTCTACTTGTTCTTCCACATCTGCAGAAATTTGGTGTTCTTCTTCTAAGATATCTAAAATGGCTTGATAATCCATTTCTGGACGGCGTAATAATTCAATTGCTAGGATGCCGTCTTTAAGTGGTGAACCGTTATGAGCTTTAATGACTTCTTGTGTATGCTCATTAGGTTTAATACGAACGTTAGCTAAGCGTTCTTTTTCCGCTTCAATTTGATCTCGTTTCGCATTGAAACGTGCGTAACGTTCATCTGAAATCAAACCAATTTCATGACCTAAGTCAGTTAAACGTAAGTCGGCATTGTCATGACGCAATAATAAGCGATATTCGGCACGTGAAGTTAATAAACGATAAGGTTCGTTTGTACCTTTAGTAACAAGGTCATCAATCAGTACGCCGATATATGCATCTGAACGACTTAAGACTACTTCGTTTTCTCCGAGCACCCTGCCGGCAGCATTAATACCAGCCATAATACCTTGACCAGCCGCTTCTTCATAACCTGAAGTACCGTTAATTTGACCAGCCGTATATAAGTTTTTAATTTTCTTAGTTTCTAATGTCGGCCATAGTTGAGTCGGTACAATCGCGTCATATTCAATGGCATAGCCTGCACGCATCATATCTGCTTTTTCTAA
The DNA here is from genome assembly GCF_900186985.1 of Staphylococcus piscifermentans. Classification (NCBI taxonomy): domain Bacteria; kingdom Bacillati; phylum Bacillota; class Bacilli; order Caryophanales; family Staphylococcaceae; genus Staphylococcus; species Staphylococcus piscifermentans. The sequence goes on from NZ_LT906447.1 coordinate 2,609,493, forward strand.
ACCTTCTATAGTTTGAAGCATTTCACGTTGTACATGTTCAGGCAAGCTTGTTGATAAGCCTTGGACATAAACTTCATTAGTGTCGCGGCCTTCAGGTTCTAAGAATAACTGATGACGTGGTTTATCGTTAAAACGTACATATTTATCTTCAATAGAAGGGCAATAACGTGGACCAGTGCCTTTAATCATACCTGAGTACATTGCAGATAAATGTAAATTATCATCAATTACTTGGTGTGTTTTAGCATTCGTATAAGTCAACCAGCATGGAAGTTGATCTAAGATATATTCAGTTGTGTCGAAGCTGAATGCACGACCTACATCATCGCCTGGTTGAATTTCTGTTTTGCTGTAATCAATCGTTTTAGCATTCACACGTGGTGGTGTTCCAGTTTTGAAACGTACAATGTCAAATCCAAGTTCGCGTAAGTTATCTGCTAAAGTAACAGATGGTAATTGATGGTTAGGGCCGCTTGAATATTTCAAGTTTCCTAAAATAATTTCTCCGCGTAAGAACGTACCAGTAGTAATAACCACTGCTTGTGCGCGGTATTCTGTACCGATATTCGTACGCACACCTTTAATTTCATCATCTTCAATGATTAAATCGTCTACCATACCTTGCATCAGATGCAAGTTCTCTTCATCTTCTAATACGCGTTTCATTTCTTTTTGGTATAACACTTTATCAGCTTGTGCTCTCAATGCACGCACAGCAGGACCTTTACCTGTGTTCAACATACGCATTTGAATATGTGTTCTATCTATTGTTTTAGCCATTTGACCGCCAAGTGCATCAATTTCACGTACTACAATTCCTTTGGCTGGTCCGCCTACTGATGGGTTACATGGCATAAATCCAACATTATCTAAATTAATTGTCAGCATTAAAGTTTTAGCGCCACGTCTTGCAGAAGCTAAACCTGCTTCAATTCCTGCATGTCCAGCACCGATGACAATTACATCATAATCCAAACTCATTTTTTGACCTCCTTATTATTTTCCGAGACAGAACTGACTGAACAATTGATCAATCAATTCGTCGCTTGCACTTTCTCCGATAATTTCTCCTAATATTTGCCAAGTTCTTGTTAAGTCAATTTGTACCATATCCATAGGCACACCCGCTTCAGCTGCATCTATTGCATCTTGTATGGCATTTCTGGCTTGTTTCAACAATGAGATATGGCGTGAATTAGAAACATAAGTCATATCTTGGTTCTGTACTTCTCCGCCAAAGAATAAATCGCGAATTTGTTCTTCTAATTGATCGATACCTTCTTGCTTCAACATAGAAGTTTCAATCACTGGCATATCACCAACCATTGCTTTAACTTCCTCTAAATCTAAATGCTGTTCGAGGTCTGTCTTATTCACAATGATAATCGCGTCTTCATTTTTAATCACTTCATATAATTTACGGTCTTCTTCTGTCAGCGACTCGTTATAGTTAAGTACAAATAAGATTAAATCAGCTTCGCTTAATGCTTTGCGTGAGCGTTCTACACCGATTTTTTCTACAATATCTTCAGTTTCACGAATACCTGCCGTATCTACTAAACGCAATGGTACACCACGTACATTGACGTATTCTTCTAAGACATCCCTTGTAGTACCAGCAACTTCTGTAACAATCGCTTTGTTATCTTGAATTAAATTATTAAGCATAGAAGACTTACCTACGTTCGGTTTACCTACAATTACTGTAGATAATCCCTCTCGCATAATCTTACCTTGAGTTCCAGTAGCTAACAGCTTCTCAATATCTGCTTTAATTTCTTTAGACTGCTTTAATAAGAACTCAGTCGTCGCATCTTCCACATCATCATATTCTGGGTAATCAATATTCACTTCAACTTGAGCTAAGATTTCCAAGATAGATTGACGTTGACGTTTAATCATATCACTTAAACGGCCTTCAATTTGATTCATCGCAACTTTAGACGCCCGGTCAGTCTTAGAACGAATAAAGTCCATTACTGCTTCAGCTTGAGACAAGTCAATTCTACCATTCAAGAATGCACGTTTTGTATATTCACCAGGCTCAGCTAATCTTGCGCCATATGACATCGTCAATTCTAAAATATGGTTGATAGTTAAAATACCGCCGTGGCAGTTAATTTCAACAATATCTTCTCTGGTGAATGTTTTCGGTGCCCGCAGCACAGATACCATAACTTCTTCCACTACTTCATTCGTTTCCGGATCTACGATATGCCCATAATTAATAGTATGAGATTCAACCTCGGCTAACGGTTTCTTACCTTTATATAATTTATCCGTAATTTCGACAGCTTCTTTACCTGAAAGTCTGACGATTCCGATTGCGCCCTCACCCATTGGAGTAGAAATACTTGTAATCGTATCTAAATCCATCATGCTGCTTCGCCTCCTCTGCTTAATTTTCTAACTCTATAATTGTAAAGACTTTTATTGTAAATTGCTACATATGTGTTCGAATTTCTTTAAGTTAGCCTTACGTTTGTCTAACCTAAGACTTCGGTTAGTCTACTTTATTCTCTTATTGAATAATTTTGCGATTTTCAACACATGTTCTAAACTTTTTTGAATTTCTAATGTCGTCATATTTTTAGCGGGATGTCTCGCAATAACGATTATATTTCTAGGCAATATATCATTTTTATGTACTTTGAAATTTTCTCTGATTGCCCTTTTAATACGATTGCGTGTAACCGCATTACCCAACTTCTTTGAAACACTAATACCTAATTTGAAATGAGTCAATCCCTTATCCGGCATCATATAAATAACAAACTGACGATTTGCTACGGATTTTCCTTTTCTATAAATCATTTGGAAATCGCTGTTCTTCTTAATACGGTATGGTTTTTCCACTTCCATCACTCACTTAATTTATTCTTATTTACTCCCCTACCCTGCTGCTCACCTGCAGTTCAAGGAACACACCTCAAAGGTTCTAACCTATCCTTCTTTTTAGTATTTAAAGCAAAAAAAAGACCACTGATAGGTCAGTGATCTTATGCTGATAAAACTTTACGGCCTTTACGACGACGACGCGCTAATACTTTACGTCCGTTTTTAGTGCTCATGCGTTTTCTGAAACCATGAACTTTACTGTGTTTACGTTTATTTGGTTGATAAGTACGTTTTACCATGTAAAAACACCTCCATATTGATTCTTCTTTTCATTTATAGTCGCTTTCTCACATTTACATTAATGAGATTTCTTGGAAAAAGATCTGCATCTTCAGCCTATTTACATATAACTGAGATATTACAGACTTTCCGCCAAGCTGCTCCGTATGAATCTACGGTGTCGTTGAGAGGTCAGAACTAGCTGAAAGTTCCTCCTCGCTTAGTTAAATTAATAAATATCTTAGTCATATTTCAAGCAACTACTAAAATATAACAAATTCAACCTTATAAAGCAAGTACATTTTAAGTGTCATCTCTCAATAAAGTTATCCACTTATACACAATATAAACGTGACATTCTGTGGATAAATATGTTACGATACACAGACTCTTACACATAAAACCAACATATCCACATAGGTTTGACAGAAAATAATGTTAATAAGTATAATTGTGTGGATAAGTCCTGTAAACTTTGCTAGGACTCTATTTATTACGTTTATTTATTAACATTTTTCCTGTGTTTAATTAAGCTTCGTGAAAAGTTATCCACTGATTGTGATTAACTTGTGGATAATTATTAACATGCTGTGTATTGGATTATCCACTGGATGTGATTTTGTGAATAAGTCTAAAAAAATTTATAGAAAGATGGAGTTTAT